>DASSTE010000047.1:0-137671 GCA_035708085.1 Gammaproteobacteria bacterium
AAGATATCGCGCGCTTCCAGCACTTCCGCCCAGCCGAGCGCGAGTGACAGCATCACTGTGTTGCGCGCCGGCACGTAGGTGACCGGAATACCCTCGCCCGGTGACTCGGGCACCGCGATGGAATCGTCAGTCAGCGCCGAGCCGCCGATGGCGCCGAGGTCGATGGCAATTTCCTTGTGCTCCGCCGCGCCCAGCGCTGCCGCGACGCGTCGTGACGCTGCAAGTTCCGCATCATGACGCTGGCCGTAGCGTACCGACAGCGCGTGACAGGCATAACCGTCGCGTTTGGCGATCGCGAGAGTGGTGGCGGAGTCGAGGCCGCCGGACAATAAAATCACGGCTTTCATCGTTATCGAGTAGGGCTGAGTAGCTAGGACTGAGTAGCTAGGACTGAGTAGCTAGGACTGAGTATAAGACAGCTTGTTTTATTCTTGACTCAGTCCTAGCCACTTAGCACTAGCGACTTATTTCACCTCCCCGGCACGTCGCCCCACAGATACTTATGGAGCTGGACCTGGAAGCGCACCGGCAGACGGTCGGCCAGTAACCAGTCGGCGAGATCGGCCGCGCTCTGCTGCATGTGGCTGGGCGAGAACAGCACCGTACAACGATCAGCCAGACCGCTCTCGGTGACGAACTGGCGCGACCAGTCGTAATCGGCGCGCGAGCAGATCACGAACTTGAGTTGATCCTGCGGTCGCAGAACGTCGAAGTTTTCGGCGAGATTGCGTTCAGCTTCGCCGGAATCCGGCGTTTTTACGTCGATCACCCTGACAACGCGCTCGTCGAGATCCGCGACCGGCATTGCACCGCTGGTTTCAATCGATACGCGATAGCCGGCATCGGCGAGACGCGTCAGCAGCCGCCCGCAGTTCTTCTGTGCGAGCGGTTCGCCGCCGGTCACGGTAACGTAGCGCGCGCTATATTGCCCGACCTCGTCGATAACCGAATCGATGGAATGCCAGTCGCCGCCGTGAAAGGCGTACTCGGTATCGCAGTACCGGCAGCGCAGCGGACAGCCCGTCAGACGCACGAACACCGTCGGCCATCCGACGGTGTCGGCTTCGCCTTGCAGCGAGTGAAAAATTTCCGTCAGCCGCAGGCGTTCTTCGGCCGGGATCTGGTCACGGTTCAAGACTTGTTTTTGATCTGCTTGAGCCGATCCTTCGCGAGGCGCGCCTCGGTGCTTTGCGGATATTTCTTGATAACTTCCGAAAGCGCCTGCTTCGCCTTGTCTTCCTGCGACAGCTCGTCATAGCTGTAGCCCATCTTCAGCAGCGCACCCGGTACCTTCTGCGAATCGGGATAACTGCTGACAACGGTTTGGAAGGCGGCAATTGCGCCGTTGAAATCGCGCGATACGTAGCGCGACTCCCCAAGCCAGTATTCAGCGTTGTCGGCGAGCTTGCTCTTGGGATACTGGGACAGGAACGCTTCGAAGGCTGATTGAGCCTGGCTGTAATTGCCCTGCTGCAACAGGTTAAAGGCGTGGTCGTACGCCGTTTGCCCATTATCCGCCGGCATTGTGCCAGCCGCAGTAGTCGGGGCATTGCCGTTGGCGGTTTCGAGCGCGCGCAGCCGGCTGTCGAGATCCTGATACAGGTTGCGCTGGCGGCGGTTTGATTCATCGACCGCGTGCGCCAGTTCCTGCACCTGCCCGCGCAGATCGCGCACCTGCCCGGCCAGATCGTCGAGCCGTTGGGCGAGCGATACCTGGTTCTGGTTCTTGACGACACGACTCAGTTGATCGACCTGTTGCGACAATCGGTCGACCTTGATCGCGAACGGATCGTTTGGCTGTACGCCGGTGGCGCAGCCGCCCAAAGCGGCCAGCGCCACCAGCATCAGACTGAAACCTGCAACTTTGATCATTGCAGATATACTATCACCACGCGACGATTTTTGGCCCACGCGGCCTCATTATGACCGGGATCGGCCGGATCTTCCTCACCATAGCTGACGGTCTGGATCTGATCCGCCGAGACGCCCTGCAGCATCAGGAAGCGCTTCACCGACTGCGCGCGACGGTCACCGAGCGCGATATTGTAAGCCTTGGTGCCGCGCTCGTCGGTGTACCCTTCAAGGCGCACGTTGACGTTCGGATGCGCGACCAGGTAGTTCGCGGTCTGCGTCAGCAGGTCGGTGTACTCCGGCTTGATATCGCTCATATCGAAACCGAAATAGACGACATTCTGCTGCGGACGCGTCTGGCCCGGCTGCGGCTGTTGCTGCTGCTGGTAACCGAGTTCCTGCCCCTGATTTTGCGTGCCTTGGTTCATGCCGCTGGTTTGCGTGCCATTTCCCGTGGCACCGCCGGGCGCGGGCGCGGGCTGCACGTTGCTCTGGCCGCCGCAACCGGCCAACGCCGCTCCGAGCGCCACCACGCCGAACCACATTGCCAATGATTTCATCTGAAGCTCCTTATATTTCGTCGCAAAAAAAACCTATCGCTCCGAAGGCGGGAACGGTCCCCACGCGGGATCGCTGATTTCGCCCTCTTCCGAAGTTAATTGCTGATGCACGCTGCCGTCCACGGAAACGGCTGCCAATTCGTTCTTGCCGTCGAACACGCCCGCGTAAATAATCATACTACCGTTAGGCGCGAAGCTGGGAGACTTATCCAGCTCACCGTCCGTCAGCACTCTGAGCGCGCCTGTCTGGAGATTCATGACCGCGATGTGCAAGTCGCCATTTTCGCGATGCACCATCGCGAGCATTTTGCCGTTCGGGGACACTTGCGGACGGGCGTTGTAGCTGCCGTCATATGTCAAGCGACGGGCGCTCGTGCCGTTGAGATCCTGCTCGTAAATCTGTGCGCTGCCGCCGCGATCAGACGTATAAAAGACATGCTCGCCGTCCGGCGCCCAGGCCGGCTCCGTCTCGATCGCAGGATCGGACGTGATCTGGCGCAGTTTATGCGTACGCAGGTCGAGAATGTAGATGTCCGGGTTACCCGGCTGCGAAGACAGCACCACCGCCAGACGGCTGCCGTCCGGCGAAAAGGCGGGCGCGCTGTTCAGGCCGGCGCGTTTCAGTACCTGCACGCGCTGCCCCGTGCTGAGCGTCTGGACATAAATGCCCGGGTGATGGTTGACGAACGCCGAGTAGGCGATCCGCGTGCCGTCCGGCGACCAGCTGGGCGACAGGATCGGCCCGTGGGACACGGCGATGGTCTTGGCGTTGTTGCCATCCGCATCCGACACGATCAACGAATAACGCGTCTGCTTGCCCGACCGCTGCGACTCGACAAAGACGATATGCGTGCCGAATGCTCCCCGCTCGCCGGTCAGCTCCTTGTAAATCATGTTGCTGATACGATGCGCCGCCTGGCGCAGCGCACCGACCCGCGCGGGCAGGCGATAGCCGAGCAGTTGCCGGCCGGTATAGACGTCGAACAGCCGGAAGTCGATCGTGTAGCCGCCGTTGCCGTTCGGCTGTATCTGGCCGATCACGACATCGTTGACATTGACGGCGCGCCAGTTGGCGAAGTTGATTTGCTGCGGCGTGCTCGGCTTTTCCAGCATGTCGCCCGTCGGCAGCGACGTGAACCGGCCGCTACGGGCGAGATCCGCCGAGACCACGCCATCAACGTTCGTCTTCGGCTGCTGGCCAACCGGACCCTCCCACGCGAAAGGCACGATGGCAATCGGGGTCGCGCCCTGCGCGCCTTTGGTGACGGTGATCTGGATCGCCGCGTCGGCCGCGCCCGCCAGGGCGATCAGAACAAGCGCGAGCAGCACCGGTAAGACACTTTTCCTTGATATTCTCATTGGCTGTTACCGTTCGAGTTCGGGGGTGTGAACGTGATGTTGATTTGCCGCTCGAACAAGCTTGGATCGCTCGGAGTCGGGAGCGGCGACGCCTTGTAAATGGCGCTGATGATCGATTGCTTCACCGCGTCATTACCATTGAACGATTTGAATTCCACGTTAACCACGTCGCCGCCCGGCACCTGCGTCACCACGACGACCGCCTTCATGTCTGATTGCATTGACGGCGGCGGGTTCCACGCGCTGTAAATCGCCTGCCGGATCCCGGCCGTGTACATACCCATCGCGCGGGACCGCTCGCGCTTGCGCTGTGCCGCAGCTGCCGCCTCCTTGCGCTGCTGCTCTTCGGCCTCGAGTTCCTTCTTCAGTTCCGCCTTGCGCGCCGCCTCTGCTTTCGCCGCGGCCTCTTTGCGCCGGCGCGCCTCCTCGGCCGCCTTCTTGCGCGCGGCTGCCGCGGCGGCAGCCTGCTTGCGCGCCGCTTCGGCTTTCGCCTGGGCCGCGGCCGCCGCCTTTTGCTCGGCCTCCCGCTTCGCCTGCAGCTTGGCCAGTTGAGCCTGCGCGGCAGCCGCTTCCTGCTTGCGCTGCGCCGCAGCCGCGGCGGCTGCCTTTTGCGCCGCCTCGCGCTGCTGCTTGAGCTTCGCCAGGCGTGCCTCCTCGGCCTCGCGCTCCTTGCGCGCCTGTTCAATCTGCTGCTGGCGCTTGCGTGCCGCCGCTTCCTGCGCCGCCTTCTTTCTCGCTTCGGCCGCCTTGATCTGCGCCAGTTGCTGGTCGATCAGCTTCTGGCTGACCACCGTTGCCGTGACCGGATTCATGTCGTTGCCGGTACCGGGCGGTGCGCTCATCATCGTGTGGGCGCCGAAGCCTACGCCGACAACCAGGATCGTCAGCACGATGCCGTGCAGCAGCAGCGAGTACGCCCAGGAGCGCGCGTCGCTCCTGACGCTCTTCGGCTCATGGAATTTCGGCGTCATGGAACTCGTTTAACTTGCGGCTTTTGCGGCGGCTTCGTGATCAGGCCGACGCTCGGTGCGCCAGCGGCCTGCAGAAGCGTCATGCCGAAAAGAACCCGCTCATACGGAACGTCCTTGTCGCCTTTGACCAATACACGCACGTCATGGTTGTGCTCAAGCACCGCCGCAACGCGCGCGACCACGATTTTCGGTTTCAACGGCTGTTTCTGATTTTCGCCGATGTTGAGGTAATACCGACCCTGCGCGTCGACCGTCAAAATGACATTGGTCGGGTTCTTGCCACTGGGATTGGTCAGCGGCTTGGCCGCCGCCTGCGGCAGGTTCACCTTGACGCCTTCGGTCAACAGCGGTGCCGTCACCATGAAAATAATCAGCAGGACGAGCATCACGTCGATATAAGGCACGACGTTGATCTCGCTCATCGGCCGCCGCCGCGCGCGTTTTCCGGAATCGCCGCTCATGCCGCGCTGCGGGCCGGGACGTGCCGCTGCAGGATCGACGAGAACTCGTCGACGAAGGTGTCGAAGCGGGTTTCGAGGCGCTCGACCTGGTTGGAAAAACGGTTGTAGGCGACGACTGCCGGGATTGCCGCGATCAAACCCATTGCGGTCGCGATCAGCGCCTCGGAAATGCCGGGTGCGACCATCGCGATCGTCGCCGCGTGGACGTTCCCGAGCGCCTGGAACGCACTCATGATGCCCCAGACCGTGCCGAACAGCCCGACGTACGGACTGGTCGAACCGACAGTGGCGAGAAAAGAGAGATTCTCTTCAAGCCGATCGAACTCGCGCACCTGCGAAACGCGCATCGCGCGACGCGCGCCTTCCAGCACAAAACCCGTGTCGGCGTCCTGCTTGCGCAGCCGGCTGAACTCGCGGAAACCCGCTTCGAAGACAGTTTCCATGCCCGGCTTGTCGTCGCCATTCGCGCTGACTTCGCGGTAAATCGCCGACAGGTCGCCGCCTGACCAGAAGCGCTTTTCAAAAGCGTCCGCCGCAGCTTGAGCCTTCGACAGCACCCGGCGCTTGCGGAAAATAATCGCCCAGGAGGTGATCGACGCCGCGAGCAGCAGCCCGAGGATGCACTGCACCACGATGCTGGCCTCGGCCACAAGCTGCCATACGGAAAAATCAGTCGTCATCTATCAATACCTAATGTTCTATTTGCGCGCGGATGTTGTCGGGAATCAGCCGGGGGCGAAACGAGTCGAGATCGATACAGGCCGCGCCGATTTCGCCGGCGCACAGCAATTCGTCCTCGCGGCGAATCTCCTGGCGAAACCGGATGCGCGCGCCGCGCACGGCTTCCACGTCCACGCCCACCCTGAGCGCATCGTTGAGGCGCGCCGGCCGCACATACTGCGCGTGCGCCTCGGTGACCACGAACGCCAGGCGGAGCCCGTCGGCCAACTCGCGTTGATCGAAGCCCAGGCTGCGCAGCCACTCGGTGCGCGCCCGCTCCATGAACTTGAAATAATTGGCGTAGTACACCACGCCACCCGCATCGGTATCTTCGTAGTAGATGCGTACGGGCCAACTAAATTCCATCGCCACGCAATTATTCCTGAAAATCCGACAGTTTACATTAAGCGAAGTGTGACGCAGTCCACGGATTAGGGAGTTTCCCTAGGCGTCCGCGAGGTGGCTAGTAGCTGAGTCGCCAGGACTGAGTAAGAATCAACAATTTCTCTCTTATCCTCAGTCCTGGTGACTCAGTCGTGGCCGCTAATTCTCCTATTCCCCGAAGAGGTCCGGCGCCTGATTGCCCGCCGGGGCCTTCAACCCGAAGTGCAGGTAGGCATTCCGCGTCGCCACGCGCCCACGCGCGGTGCGCTTCAGGAAGCCCTGTTGAATCAGGTACGGCTCGATAACATCCTCGATGGTGCCGCGTTCTTCGCCGATCGAGGCGGCAACGCTGTCGACGCCGACCGGGCCGCCGTCGAATTTCTCGATGACCGCCAGCAGCATCTTGCGGTCCATCACGTCGAAGCCGTTGATGTCGACGTCGAGCATGTCCATCGCGGCCTGCGCGACCTCGGCAGTGATATTGCCGTCGGCGCGGACCTCGGCGTAGTCGCGCACTCGGCGCAGCAGCCGGTTGGCGATACGGGGCGTGCCGCGCGAGCGTGCCGCGATCTCGCGCGCCCCGCCGGCATCGATGGTAAGAGCGAGGATGCCGGCTGAGCGGCGCACGATTCCGGCCAGATCGTCCGTGTTGTAGAACTCGAGGCGTTGGACGATGCCGAAGCGATCGCGCAGCGGCGAGGTCAACAGCCCCGCGCGGGTGGTCGCACCGATGAGCGTGAACGGCGGCAGGTCGAGCTTGATCGAGCGCGCCGCGGGGCCCTCGCCGATCATGATGTCGAGCTGGTAGTCCTCCATCGCCGGGTACAGGACTTCTTCGACAACCGCACCGAGACGGTGGATTTCGTCGACGAACAGCACGTCGCGCGGCTCGAGATTGGTGAGTAACGCGGCGAGATCGCCCGGGCGTTCGAGCACCGGACCCGAAGTCTGTCGCAGGTTGACACCCATTTCGTTGGCGACGATGTGCGCGAGTGTGGTTTTGCCAAGTCCCGGCGGGCCGAAGATCAGCGTGTGGTCGAGTGCTTCGCCGCGGTTACGTGCAGCGCTGACGAAGATTTCCATCTGCTCGCGTACCGGCGGCTGGCCGTGGTAGTCGGCCAGCGTGCGCGGGCGGATCGCGCGATCGAAGTTGTCGTCGTCGTCGCGAGTCTCGGCGTCTATCAGGCGTTCGGGTGTTTCGGTCATGCGCGCACCGCGTTTTTCAGCGCCAGCCGAATAATGTCTTCGGCGGCCAGATCGTCACCTTCCACATCGCGAACCATTCTGGCGGCTTCGGCCGGTTTGTAGCCGAGCGCGATCAGCGCGCCTTGGGCTTCGTCGGCCGGACGCGTCATGGCGATGGCGCCGGCGGGCAGTCCGGCAGGCGCATCGGCGGCAATTTTATCGCGCATTTCCATCACCAGCCGCTCGGCGGTCTTTTTGCCGACGCCGGGCAAGCGTGTGAGCGCAGCGCTGTCGCCCGCCTCGACGCAGCGCTGGAACGCGTCGACGCTGATGCCGGAGAGTATTGTGAGGGCAAGTTTGGGGCCGATGCCGCTGACGCGAATCAGGCTGCGGAACAGGTCACGTTCGGCGGCCGTCGCGAAACCGTATAGCACGTGCGCATCCTCGCGCACCGCGAGATGCGTCAGCAACGTGAGCGGCTCGCCGGGCTTCGGCAGGCTGTAAAAGGTGGACATCGGCGCTTCAACTTCGTAGCCGACGCCGTTGACGTCGAGCAAGAGGCGCGGTGGCTGCTTTTCGGCGAGCGTGCCCTTGAGCCGGCCGATCATCGCCGCCGCCTTCGGCCGCCGCGCCGCACGCCTGCGGCCGCAAGTAGCGTACGCGTCTGCCGACCATGCGAATGGCACAGCGCTACGGCGAGCGCGTCCGCGGCATCGCTCGGCGGCGCGGAATCCAGTTTGAGCAGGGCCTTGATCATATGCTGGACTTGTTCTTTCGAGGCGGCGCCCGTCCCCACCACCGCGAGCTTGACCGCGCGCGGCGCGTATTCTGCCACTCCGCCCGCGACCGCGAACACCGCGCACAGGGCGGCCGCGCGGGCCTGCCCCAGCTTCAATGCGCTCGCCGCGTTGCGGTGCATGAAGGCGCTCTCGATGGCGACCTCGTCCGGTTGGTGTTCGGCGACCACGGCGCCGATACCGTCATAAATAATCTTGAGCCGCGTCGGCCAGTCCTCGGCCTGCGCGTGAATACAACCCCAATCTACGGCGCTTTCGCCACGGGCGCCGATATCGATGATTCCATAGCCGGTGACGATCGAGCCCGGATCGATACCCAGGATCCGGGTCACGCTACGCCCCCTGCCCGGCTACGCCTCCGCAAACACTTCCTCCGGGAAGTCCGCGTTCGAATAGACCGTCTGTACGTCGTCGAGATTTTCCAGCACGTCGAGCAACTTGAGCACGCTTTCGCCCGTCTCGACATCGAGATCGACTGTCGTTGACGGCCGCATCGTCACCTCGGCATCCGCCGGCGCCAGCCCCTGCTCCGTCAGCTTGTCGCGCACCGCGTGGAAATCGTTCGGATCGGTCAGCACGTCGATCGAGCCATCCTCATTGTTGATGATATCCTCGGCGCCCGCTTCCAGCGCGGCTTCCATCAGCTTGTCCTCGCCGGTACCGGGTGGATAACTCAGGACACCGGCCTGATTGAACAGGTACGACACCGAACCGTCGGCGCCAAGATTGCCGCCGTGCTTGGAAAACGCGTGGCGAACTTCCGCGGCGGTACGGTTGCGATTGTCGCTCAGGCAATCGACCATCACTGCGACACCGCCCGGCGCGTAGCCTTCGTAGCGGATTTCCTCGTACGCCTGGCCCTCCAGTTCGCCGCCGCCGCGTTTGATCGCGCGTTCGACCGTGTCTTTCGGCATATTCGCCGCCAGCGCCTTATCGACCGCGAGACGCAGCCGTGGATTGGTAGCGGGGTCCGCGTCGCCCATGCGCGCGGCCGTGGTGATTTCACGGATCAGGCGCGTGAACAGCTTGCCGCGCTTGGCGTCCTGCGCGTTCTTGCGATGCTGGATGTTCGCCCACTTGCTGTGTCCGGCCATAAGCTAAAAATTGAGTTGCATACCGACGTGAAAACCGCTGTCCATGTCCAGAAAGCCCGGCCCGAAATCCGCCTTGATCTGCCGGTAACCGATATAAACGTTGGCGTTACGCAGCACTTGGTAATCGGCGCGCACGCCATATTCCAACATACGGTCGAGACCGCCGAAGGAAATGATGCCCGGCGCGTAATAAATGTGCGCGCCGAAACCGATGCGGTTGTAGCGCGGCAACTGGTACTGCACGAAACCGCCGATGGCGATGGCTTCGCCGCTGCCGGGTCCTTCAAAGGGGATGCAACCGGCCGGGCAATCCATCGGCGGCCCCGAAATGTCGGGATTGATGTAATAAAACTGCCCGCCGAGCCCTGCGTGCAGCGGATTCGGCCCCACGCCGGCATCGCCGATCAAGTGGACGCCGGCATTGAACACGTCGCCGCGATCCTGGTTGTACAGGAATGCCGCGTTTGCGTACAGTCCGGTCGGCGTAATCGGCGTGTTGAACGCAATGCGGGCCGAGTTGTCGTCGAGATTCAGATCCAGCGTGCTCTCGGCGCTGGCTGTACCAATCATTGCCGCGAAAACGCATATACCCAGCGCTACTCGGTAAAATTTCATGATCGCTCCTGACTTCCTGAGGGAGGGACTGGTCAATCAAGCGCGTATGATACCTTGTCGAGCGGAGGTAAGTGAATGAGCAGCGTCGCGCTGACCCGTCAGCGGCTTGAATGGTGGGGTATTGCCCTGGTGCTCGTACCGCTGGTACTGGCGGCGATTTTAAGCTTCAAGCTGCTGTCTCCTGAATATCAATCCCACCCGCTGCTGTTCGAAGGCCAGCATCTGCAACCGGTGAACGTTGCCCATGCACAGGTACTCGCGGCGCTGTATACGGGCATCGACTACGATTGGCCGCCGACGGACGCGGTGCCTGCGCTGGCCCTGCAGCATTTTCCGAACGACATGGACACGCTCGCGCCAAAGGTCAGAAAGCGCGTGTTCTTCCAGGCGCTGCTACCGATTGTACTGGCGGAGAATGCGCGCATCGCCAGCCAGCGCGCGTTCATCAAGGCGCAATTCGCCAACGGCGGCGCCGGTTCGGGGGTGCTGCAACGCTTGGCAACGCATTACGGCATCAGCGGCGATCTGGACGATCCCCAGGTTCAAAAACGGCTGCTGCGACGCGTGGACGTAGTGCCGGCCGCGCTGGTGCTCGCGCAGGCGGCGAAAGAAAGCGGCTGGGGCACGTCAAGATTCGCGCGCGAAGGCAACAACCTGTTCGGCGTCTGGACGTGGAATGCGGATGCGGGAATCGCGCCGCGCGGTGCGCCCGACGATGCAAATCATTACGTGCGGACGTTTCCGGATATTCGCGCGTCCGTGCGCGACTACCTCTATAACATCGACGTGGGGCATGCCTATCTGAAACTGCGCAAGATGCGTGCGCAGCTGCGTGCGCACGGCGACAGGCCGACCGCGCTGCAGTTGGCAGAGGCGCTGGAGAATTATTCCGCGCGCGGGGCGCGGTACGTGGATGCGGTGCAGAAACTGATTCGGCGCAATGGGCTTGCGGCGCTGGGCGGCCCACGGCTTGCTCCGTGGGAAGTCGCCAGTGCGGAGTCGCCAGGACTGAGTCAGAATTAGATGCGCCCTCTCTTACCCTTTTACTCAGTCCTAGCGACTAGTCCTAGCGACTATTTATTGAGCGCATGAATCATGCGGTTGTCGACCGCGAGCGACGCTTCGTGCATTGCTTCGGACAACGTCGGGTGCGCGTGCATCGTGCGCTGCAGATCTTCGGCGCTGCCGCGGAATTCCATCGCGACGACCGCTTCGGCAATCATTTCGGACGCCATCGGGCCGCAAATGTGCACACCGAGAATTTCGTCGGTGTCGGCGTGGGCGAGCATCTTGACGCGCCCGACCGCCGCTTCCATCGCCTTGGCGCGGCCGTTGGCGGCGAACGGGAAGCTGCCAGCCTTATACTTCACGCCTTCCTGCTTCAACTGCTCTTCGGTCTTGCCCACCCAGGCGATTTCCGGTGCGGTGTAGACGATTGACGGAATGACTTCGTAATTGACCTCCGCGATCTTGCCGGCGATCAGATCGGCAGCCATGACGCCCTCTTCCATGCCCTTGTGCGCAAGCATCGGGCCGCGCACGCAGTCGCCGACGGCCCAGATGTTCTTAACGCCGGTACGGCATTCGTCGTCGACTTCGATGAAGCCGCGCTTGTCGAGCTTGATGCCGCAGCCGTCCTCGAACAAGTTCTCGGTCGCCGGGCGCCGACCGACGGAGACGAGCAGCTTGTCGAATTCGATCTCGTGCTCGCCGCCCTTGTCTTCGTACTTGACCTTGACGACCTTACCGGATTTCTTTGCACTGGTGAGCTTCGCGCCGAGCTTGATGTCGAGGCCGAGCTTCTTGAACTGCCGCTGCGCATCGCCGGCAATCTGCTTATCGGCAATCGCGAGAAAGTCGTCAAGCGCTTCGATGATTGTGACTTCGGCGCCCAGGCGTTTCCAGACGCTGCCGAGTTCCAGGCCGATGACGCCACCGCCGATGACGCCGAAGCGCTTAGGCACGGCCTTCATGTCGAGCGCGCCCCATGAATCAATGATGTATTCGCCGTCGAACGGCGCCACCTTCAATTCAACCGGCTGCGAGCCGGCCGCCAGGATGACGTGCTTCGCTTCCAGCGTCTGCTTCTTGCCGTCTTCGGCGCCGGTGACTTCAACCTTGCCGTTCTTCAGCAGCTTGCCCGTGCCGTGAATGCCGTCGACGCCGTTGCCCTTGAACAACTGGCCGACGCCGCCGGTCAGCTGCTTGCAGATTTTGGTCTTGCGCTCCTGCATCGCCGCTAGGTCGAGTTCGACTTTGCCGGTCTTGATGCCGTGCGCGACGAATTCATGATTCGCCTTGTGCAGCATTTCGGACGATTCGAGCAGCGCCTTGGACGGAATGCAGCCGGCGTTCAGGCAGGTGCCGCCGAACGCGAAGCTGCCGTCGGTATTTTTCCAGTTATCGACGCAGGCGGTTTTGAGGCCGTTTTGTGCGGCGCGAATGGCGGCGACATAACCGGCGGGGCCGCCGCCGATGACTACAACGTCATAGGAGGAATTGGGCATGAGGTGTCCTCTAAATTCTTTAGGTCACTTTAAGGCGAATGAGTAGTCGCTAGTCGCTAGTTCGCTAGGACTAAGCAAGAACAAAGCCTTACTTCGCTCAGTCCTAGCGACTCAGTCCTAGCGACTTATATCTCCAGCATCAACCGCGCCGGATCCTCCAGCGCGTCCTTGACGGCAACCAGGAACAGCACGGCTTCGCGACCGTCGACGATGCGGTGATCGTAGGTGATCGCGATGTACATCATCGGCCGCGCCACGATCTCGCCATTCACGACCATCGGCCGCTCCTGAATCTTGTGCATGCCGAGGATGCCGCTTTGCGGCGGGTTGATGATCGGCGTGGACATCAGCGAACCGAACACGCCACCGTTGGTGATCGTGAACGTGCCGCCGGTGAGGTCCTCGATCGCGAGCTTGCCCGCGCGCGCCTTGGTCGCGTAGTCGATCACGCCCTGCTCGATCTCGGCGAAGCTCATTTGATCGGCGTCGCGCAGGATCGGCACCATCAGGCCGCGGTCGGTGGACACGGCGATGCCGATGTCCCAGTAGTCGTGATAAATGATGTCGCTGCCTTCGACCGACGCGTTGATGATCGGGAACTGCTTGAGCGCCTCGATCACCGCCTTGACGAAGAACGACTGGAAACCGAGGCGCACGCCGTGGCGCTCCTCGAATTTCTGCTTGTACTTGCTACGCAGCGCCATGACCTCGGTCATGTCGATTTCGTTGAACGAGGTCAACAGCGCGGCGTTGGATTGCGACTCGACCATGCGCTCGGCGATGCGCGCGCGCAGCCGCGTCATCGGCACGCGGCGGTCTTCGCGCGCGCCGCCCCGCGGTGCCGGTGCGCGCGTGGTCGGTGCAGCCTGCGGCTGTTCCGCTGCGACCGGCGCCTGCTTCTCACCGCCCTGCTCGATGTACTGCATGACGTCGGACTTGGTCAGCCGGCCATCGCGGCCACTGCCTTCGATGTCGTTCGGATCGAGGTCGTGTTCCTCGACCAGCCGGCGGACCGATGGGCTCAAACGCGCCGCGCTCTTGCCGCGCTGCGGCTTTTCTTCGGACTCCGGCTCGGCTTCCGCCTTTTGCGGCTCTGCCTCGGCCGGCTTCTCCGGCTCCGCCTTCTTCTCCGCCGCGGCCTCGCCTTCCTCGAGAATCGCGATCAGGTCGCCGCCGCCGACGGTCGCACCATCCTCGGCCTTGATTTCCTTCAATACGCCGTCGGCCGGCGCCGGTACTTCCAGTACCACCTTGTCGGTTTCGAGATCGACCAGGTTTTCGTCGCGCTTGACGGCGTCGCCCGGCTGCTTGTGCCAGTTGACCAGCGTGGCTTCGGACACGGATTCCGGTAGTTGCGGAACTTTGACTTCGATGCTCATTCTTTTCTCGGCTCCAAATCTCTCGCGTTCTAGTTCTTGTCGTTCCGGCGAAGGCCGGAACCCAGCCTAATCAAGCGCGGCCGGCGGCCGCACCTGTTCTGACTGGACCCCGGCCTTCGCCGGGGTGACGGAATGCAAAATCAGGCGACGCTCTTCTGCTTCTGCTTGCCCATATCCAGCGCGGCCTCGATCAGCGCCTGCTGCTGCTGCTTGTGCAGTTCGAGGTAGCCCGCGGCCGGCGATGCCGATCCGGGGCGGCCGGCGTAGCTCAGCCGGTGCTTCGACTTCAGCGGGCCCTGCAGGCGGTGGCGGATCTGGTACCACGCGCCCTGGTTTTCGGGCTCTTCCTGGCACCAGACGATGTCCTTCGCGTGGCCGTATTTCTCAATGTTCGCCTGGTAGTCGTCCTGCGGGAACGGGTAAAGCTGCTCCAGTCGGACGATGGCTATGTCGTCGATACCGGCGTCGCGGCGCGCCTGCAGCAGGTCGAAATACACCTTGCCGCTGCAGAACACGATCCGGCGTACCTTGTCCGCCTCGAGGCCGTCGATCTCCGGAATCACCGGGTGGAAGCGGCCCGACTGGATGTCGTCGAGCGACGAATTCGACAGCTTGTGACGCAGCAGGCTCTTCGGCGTCAGCACGATCAGCGGCTTGCGGTACGGCCGGATCATCTGCCGGCGCAGCATGTGGAACCACTGCGCGGGCGTAGTCGGCACGCACACCTGCATGTTGTTCTCGGCACACAGTTGCAGGTAGCGCTCGAGACGCGCCGAAGAATGCTCCGGGCCCTGTCCTTCGTAGCCGTGCGGCAGGAACATGACCAGGCCACAGTAGCGGCCCCACTTGGCTTCGCCGGAGCTGATGAACTGGTCGATGACGACCTGCGCGCCGTTGGCGAAATCGCCGAACTGCGCTTCCCAGATGACCAGGTGGTTCGGCTCGGCACTGGAATAGCCGTATTCGAAACCGACCACCGCTTCTTCCGACAGGAACGAGTCGATGATCGCGATGGGCGCCTGGTCATCGGCGAGATGGGCGAGCGGCATCCACTGCGCACCGTTCTCCTGGTTGTAGACCATGGCGTGACGGTGGAAGAACGTGCCACGGCGGCTGTCCTGGCCGGTGAGGCGCACCGGATAACCTTCAGTCAGCAGACTCGCGTAGGCGAGCGTTTCAGCGTAGCCCCAGTCGAGGGGCATTTCCCCGGCCGCCATCTTGCGGCGGTCGTCGTAGAGCTTCTTGACGCGGTTTTGCAGCTTGTAGTCGTCGGGGATGCGGTTCATTGCGTCCGACAGCTTCTGCACCCGTTCAGCCGGTATGGCGGTGTCGGTGCGGACATCCCATTCGATATTGTTAAAGCCGCTCCAGTCGACGCCATATTCGCTGGCGCTCGACTCGCCGACGCCCGGCGCGACCGTGCGGCCCTCGCCAAGCCGGTCGCGATAGCGATCTTCCATCGCCTTCACCACGTCGTCCTCGACGATGCCGGCCTTCTGCAGGCGCCCGGCATAGAGGTTGGCGACGCTCGGATGCGATTTGATCGCGCTGTACATCACCGGCTGCGTTGCCGACGGCTCATCGGCCTCGTTGTGGCCGTGGCGCCGATAGCTGACAAAATCGACGAACACGTCCTTGTGGAAGCGCTTGCGATATTCGAGCGCGAGCCGCGTAACGAAAATAGCCGATTCAGGATGATCGCCGTTGACGTGGAAGATCGGCGCATCGAGCATCTTGGCGATGTCGGTGCAGTACGGCGTCGAACGCGCATCCGCCAGGTCGCTGATCGTGAAACCGATCTGGTTGTTGCAAACGATGTGCACGGTGCCGCCGGTGCCGAAGCCGCGCGTCTCCGACATCTGCAGCGTTTCCATCACCACGCCCTGGCCGGCGAACGCGGCATCGCCGTGAATCAGCACCGGCAGCACGCGGTCGAAGCCGTAGCCGTCGCGCCGATCCTGGCGGGCGCGCACCGAGCCTTCGACGACCGGGTCGACGATCTCCAGGTGCGACGGGTTGAAGGCCAGCGCCACGTGCACCTTGCCGCTGGGCGTATCGATATTGGACGAAAAACCGAGGTGGTACTTGACGTCGCCCGAGCGCTCGTTGACCTTCGGGTCGTACTTGCCCTCGAACTCGTTGAACAGCTCCTGCGGCGATTTGCCGAGGACGTTGATCAGCACGTTGATGCGCCCGCGGTGGGCCATGCCGATGACGATTTCTTCGATGCCGGAGCCGCCGCTGCGCGCGATCAGGTCGTCGAGCATCGGGATCAGACTTTCGCCACCTTCGAGCGAAAATCGCTTTTGGCCGACGTAGCGCGTGTGAAGATAGCGCTCGATGCCTTCGGCGGCGGTCAGCTCTTCCAGAATCGTCAGCCGCTCGTCGCGGCTCAGTTCGGCACGCGCGCGCGGGCGCTCGATCTGTTCGCGCAGCCACTCGCGCTGCTCGGCATCGCTGACGTGCATGTACTCGAATCCGATCGGGCCGCAGTAGATGTCTTCCAGCGCGCCGATGATCTCGCCGAGTTGCATAGAGCCGTTGCCCGGCAGCGCGACGCCCGCGAATGTCGTCGTCAGGTCGGACTGGCTCAGACCGTGCGATGCCAGCGCGAGATCGGGCAGATCCGGCCGCGTCTTCAAGCCCAATGGATCGAGCTTCGCGCACAGATGCCCGCGACTGCGATAGGCGTTGATCAGCCGGATCGCCGCAGCGCTCCTGCCGGTCAGGTCGGGGCTGATTTCTCCGGCCGCAGCCTGGCGGGGCATGCGTGCCCGCTCGCGGAGCTCGTCCTCGATCGCCCCGCGAGCCACCTCGCGGCCGTCGCCGACGCCGGTGCGGAAGCCGCGAAAGTAGTCGCGCCAGTGGCTTTCGACTGAATCCGGATCTTCCAGGTACTGTTCGTAAATGGCTTCGATGAACGGCGCGTTTCCGCCGAACAGGGGAGATGTCAGGTATCGCTTATCGAGTGGCTCACTCATTGGTTGCCGTCATTTTTGGGGCGTAGGCGTTGGTGTGGCGGGAAGTCAAAATGCAAATTTTAGCTTATCCGGCGCGGATTAGAAACTTGCAGATCACAAAAACGCCAACATGAGGATCAGCAGGACGATGCCGAACAGCGAAACCATCAGCGCGAAGAACGGCGCGAGATACGGGCCGTGGCGCGGCGGAAACTCGTGGTTGCGATGCCACACCGCGACGTAGGCGAGGAAGCGCACGCCGGTCGTGATCGCCATCAGCACGCCGAACGCGACCAGCGCGGCGCCGGTATAAGCAGACAGATCGTTCGTGTAGTGCGCCGGCGGCAAGACGTGGGGCAATTCCCGGAGCATTAGTCCGAAGCGGTCGATTGCGATGCCGAAGATCATCAGTGCGAGCGAGGTGCGGATCCAGACCGACAGCGTGCGCTCCGCATTCTGGTACGAGCGCTCGGCCGAAAACTCCGAACGCTCGGCCGACATCCGCGACCGGTCCGCCGACATTCTCGATCGATCGGCAGACATCGTCGACCGGTCCGCGGACATGCGGGTGCGCTCCGCCGACAAGTCCCGCTGCTCGATCGCCAGCTCGACCATGCGCTTCATGAGCTTGAGCTGTTCGGGTTCGTTCTGCTCCGGTTCGTCCGCCATCGCGCTCCTCCCCAAAATCTGGGAAGAAGCTTAGTCGCTTGATCGCATGAAGGGAACCGCCGGCGTCAGCCGGCGGCCGGTTGAACTTACAGTCTGCCCGCCTGAAAATCGGCGACGGCTGCGTGGAGTTGCTCGGTGGTGTTCATCACGAAAGGCCCGTAGCGCGCCACCGGCTCCCCGAGCGGCCGGCCGGCGACCAGCAGCAGCCGCGCCGGCTCGTTACCCGCCGCGGCGAGGTACACCGAATCGCCGCCCTGCTCCAGCACCGCCAGCTCACGACTGGCTATGCGTTCCGCCCGCGAACCGATGTCGGCCGTGCCCGCGTACACGTAGGCGAACGCGTTGTGCCCCGGCGCCAAGTCGGCGACGTATTCGGCACCGGGCTGCAGCTCGATATCCAGGTAGACCGGCTCGGTCGCCACGGCCGACACCGGACCGCGCGCACCGTTCACCTCGCCCGCGACCACCTTGACCCGCACGCCGTCGGCAACCTCGACCACCGGAATCGACTCCGGCCCGATGTCCTGATAACGCGGCGCGGTCATCTTGTCCTTGGCTGGCAGGTTGACCCAGAGCTGAAAACCCCACATCAATCCGTCTTCCTGCTCCGGCATTTCCGAGTGCACGATGCCGCGTCCGGCGGTCATCCACTGCACGCTGCCGGCGGTCAGCAGCCCACTGTTGCCCTGGTTGTCGCCATGGCGCATGCGCCCGGCAAGCATATAGGTGACGGTTTCGAAGCCGCGGTGCGGATGGTTCGGGAAACCGGCGATGTAGTCGCCGGCGTCGTCCGAGCGGAACTCGTCGAGCATCAGAAACGGGTCGAGATCGGGCAGCTGCGGCGTACCCATCACCCGGTTCAGGCGCACGCCGGCTCCGTCGCTGGTCGGCCGGCCGCGGACCGTCTTGACGACACCCCGCGGGCTGCTGCTGGCTTTGCCTGGTTCCATGTCGAATCTCCGAAAAGTGGCCGTTGACTACAACATAAGGGCGGTTCATGCCATTTGGAACCGTTCGGGTGGCGAACGCCGCGTTCGATGCCAACAGGGTACACTGCGCATCATGCGTTACCGGCTGGACGATATCGACGCTTTCCTGCACGTGGTCGAGACGGGCAGCATCAGCGCGGCCGCGACGCAGCTGAACCTGTCGAAATCCGTGGTGAGCAAGCGCGTCGCCGATCTGGAGCAGGCGCTGGGCGTGGCGCTGCTGCATCGTTCCACCCACGGTGTGACGCCGACCGACGAGGGCGACTCCTTCTACGTCCGCGGCCGCGCCATCATGCAGCAACTTGACGAGGCGGCCGAAGAAGTCTCCGCCACGGACGGTGAGCTGTCAGGCTCGCTGCGGATCTCCGCACCAATGAGTTTCGGCACGCTGTACCTCGGGCCGCTGCTGGCCTCGTTTCTGCAGCACCATCCGCGACTGGACGCGGTACTTGATCTCGACGACCGCGTGGTCGACCTTCAGACCAACAGCTATGACTTGGCGATCCGGGTCGCCCACCTGCCGGATTCATCGCTCGTCGCCCGCCGTTTATGCGTGACGCGGCGGATCGTCTGTTGCAGCCCCGGATACGCCGAGCGCGCCGGGCTTCCCGCCTCGGTGGATGACATCATGAACCACGACTGCATCGGCTACGCCAACGTGCGCTCGAGCCAGGTCTGGCGCTTTGAGCCGGCGCGGCCCGGCGATGAGCCCCGGTCGCTGACAGTCCGCAGCCGCATCGTCGCCAACAATGGCGAGATCATGCGAGACATGGCCGTCGCCGGGCTGGGTCTTGCCGTGTTACCGGCCTTCATCGCTGCCGGAGCATTGGCCGATGGCCGTTTGATCGACGCGATGCCGGCAACACGTCCGACGCCGATTCCGATCCACGCTGTTTATGCCAAGGCGCGCCAGCCGTCAAAGAAAATCAAGGCCGTGGTCGCGCATCTGCAGGCCGCCCTGGATGGCGACCCGCCCTGGGAACGGCTGCTGTCCACCTGAGACAAACACCGCGTTCGGGGAAACCGCTCTAGTCCCGGCGCCGTTCCCGGGTTACGGTAAAGGCCGAGCCTCATAAGGAGAACCCGTTGGCGTCACCCGAACTTCACGTCATCATTTGCAGCACGCGGCCCGGCCGCGTCGGCCCGTCGGTCGCGCGCTGGTTTCACGAGTTCGCCAAGCAGCATGGCCGTTTCGACGCGAAGCTGGTCGACCTGGCCGACTTCAACCTGCCGATTTACGACGAGCCGGTGCACCCGCGCTTTCAGCAGTACGAGCATGAGCACACCAGGCGCTGGAGTGCCAGCACCGCGGCGGCCGATGCCTACGTGTTCGTGACGCCGGAGTACAACTACAATCCGTCGCCGGCATTCGTCAATGCGCTCAATTACGTCTATCGGGAATGGAACTACAAGCCTTGCGGCTTCGTCAGCTACGGCGGCGTTTCGGGCGGGATGCGCGCGGTGCAGACCGCAAAGCTACTGGTGACGACGCTCAAGATGATGCCGATGATGGAAGGCGTGGTCGTGCCAATGGTCGAAAGCCACCTGAGCGAAAACGGCGTCTTCAGCTCAAACGAGTTAATCGACCGCTCTGCGCAGACGCTGCTTGACGAGCTGCTGCGCTGGGCCGAGGGCCTCCAAGCCATGCGCACCAACATCAAAGAAGGAGCAAAGTCATGAAACGCATTGCCAGACCGCTATCGATATTGATATTCGCCGGCCTGCTCGGCGCGCTTGCCGTACCGGCGTTCGCTGCAACCCGGACCTTCGCACTCGACCCCAACCACACGCAGGTGCATTTCAACTGGAGTCACTTCGGCTTCTCGAATCCCGGCGCAACCTTCGACATCAGCAAGGGCACGCTGATCTGGAATGCGAAGGATCCGACCCAGTCATCGGTGACGGTCACGATTCCGGTTGCGAGCGTGGATACGCAAGTGCCGGCACTCGACGCCCGCTTCAAATCGGAGTTCTTTGAAGTCGACAAGTACCCGACCATCACCTTCAAGAGTACCAAGGTCAATCGCATCGGCCTGTCGAATCACTATCGCGTCCACGGCAAGTTGACCGTACACGGCATCACCAGGCCGGTGACGCTGCGCGCGACGCTCAACAAGATCGGCGAGCAACCGATGCTTCACGCGCCGGCGATCGGCTTTGACGCGACGGCGACCATCAAGCGTTCGGAATTTGGACTCAACGCGTATATTCCCGTGGTCAGCGATCTCGTCCATATCCACATTACCGCGGAAGGCGTCGAGGCGGCGGCGCTGGCCAAGGAAGAAAAGGCAATCAAGGCAGAGGCGCGCTCGAAGTAGTGCCATGGGCAGCCGCACTGCAGAGGACATATTGCAGGACCATTGATTTCCTGCAGCGCGCACGGCAGGCAAGGAGCACGATGCGATGAGCTGGCGTAATTACAACGAGCCCGAGTGCGTCGATGAGCCAGGTCCGGTCGCTCTTGAGATCAAGCCGCGGCCGCGCGATCTCGGCGGCTTCGAAGTGGCTCGCGTGCTGCCGGCGCAGCAGCGCCGCATGGTCGGGCCGTTCATTTTTCTCGACCACATCGGCCCGGCGCAGTTCGATCCCGGCCAGGGTGCCGACGTGCGCCCACATCCGCATATCGGGCTCGCGACGGTTACCTACCTCTTCGACGGATCATTCCTGCACCGCGACAGTCTCGGCTCCGAACAACTCGTGGAACCGGGCGCGGTCAACTGGATGAGCGCCGGCCGCGGCATCGTCCACTCGGAGCGCACGCCGGCGGCGGAACGCCAGCACGCCCACCGTCTGTACGGCCTTCAGTCATGGGTCGCACTGCCGAAATCACAGGAAGATGCTGCGCCGAGCTTCCAGCATCACGCGCGCAACGCACTGCCGGAAATCGAGCAGCCCGGCATAACGATGCGGCTGATTGCCGGCACGGCCTTCGGCGAAACCTCGCCGGTCGCGATCCAGTCGCCGCTGTTTTACCTCGACATCGCGATGTCCGCCGGCAGCCGCTTTGTACTGCCTGCCGATTACAGCGAACGGGCGCTCTATGCTGTGGACGCGCCCGTCACCGCCGATGGCGTCGTCTGCGACACGCGGTCGCTCGCCGTACTCAAAAGCGGGGCAGCAGTGGAAATCGGGGCGCACGACCCGACGCGATTGATGATCCTGGGCGGCGAGCAACTGGAAAGCGAACGCTTCATCTGGTGGAACCTCGTCTCGAGTTCGAAGGAACGAATCGAGAAAGCGAAGCGGGACTGGGCCGAAGGGCTTTTCCCGAAAGTGCCGGGAGATGAAAATGAGTTCATTCCGCTGCCGCAGCATTTGTAGCTGAACGAAAACCAAGGAGATCGAGACGATGGAACGTCAACCGGTCTGGCCGGAGTTGCCCTACCCGGCCTGGAAAGATACCTGCACGACGCTGCAACTCTGGACGCAAATCGCCGGCAAAATCAGGCTCTCGCAAACGCCGTGGCTGAATCATTCCTGGCACACCACCCTGTACCTGACAACTCGCGGCCTCACCACGTCGCCCATTCCGTACGAAACGCGCCTGTTCCAGATCCACTTCGACTTCATAGACCACGTACTGCTCATCCAGGTCGATGACGGCTCGAAAGGCGGGCTGCCGCTTAAACCCCAGTCTGTCGCCGCGTTTGAGTCCGCCATTTTTGCGGCACTGAACGAACTCGGCATCAGAGTCACCATAGATCGCCTACCTAACGAAGTGCCCGATGCCATTCCGTTTCATAAAGACACGGTTCACGCTTCCTACGATTCAGACTACGTGCGGCGATTCTGGCGCGTATTGCTGCAATCGGATCGCGTGTTCAAACATTTCCGGACCGGCTTTCTGGGCAAGGCGAGCCCCGTCCACTTCTTCTGGGGCAGCTTCGATCTTGCCGTCACCCGCTTCTCCGGCCGTCGCGCGCCAATGCATCCCGGCGGCATTCCCAACTTGCCCGACAGCGTCTGCCGCGAAGCCTACTCCCACGAAGTCAGCAGCGCCGGCTTCTGGCCCGGTGGTGGCCCGACCGACTATGCCGCGTTTTATTCGTACGCTTATCCGATGCCTGAAGATTTCAGCGAGCAGCCGGTGCAACCTGCGGACGCCTTTTTCCACGCCCAAGCCGGCGAATTTGTTCTACCTTATGATGCAGTACGAACAGCAGCCAATCCCGATCGGATGCTGCTTGATTTTCTGCAAAGCACCTACGAAGCTGCAGCGAATACCGCCGACTGGGATCGGCAAGCGCTGGATGGCACACGCGGCGAGGCCGGAAAACCGCGACCCTGGGATGGCATGGAAAGGGTGAACTGAGATGGACGACTACAAATCAGCGCTGAACGATCTATCCGCCGTCCTGCGCCGCCTGCACAAGGCGCTGCTCGACAAGGAAGCGGAAAATTTCGGGCCTGTGAGCAGCCCTTATCAACTCCTCAACCTGGTGGCGAACCACGAGCACTTCGCGTGGCTGCGGCACCTGTCAGAGCTGATGGTTGACATCGACGACCGCCGCGACGCGAACTGCCCGGTCGCTGCCGATCAAGCCGGTGCTTTCCGGGTGACGCTCGAAGAACTGGTCGGGCCGCGAAAGGCATCGGCGCCGAAGTTCCGCGAGCGTTACACGGCGCTACTGCAACAGTCACCGGGCGCCGCGATGGCGCACGGAGACTTGCGCCGCCTGCTGGGCACGCTGCCGAATCCAGGGCAAAGCATCCATTGAGCCGGATTCGCGTATGATCTTCGAATTAGCGCTTGTAGCGAATCACCCGCCAGATGTAGCCTGCGACAATCGCCGCGACGATGGAATCCGTGACCGGCGTCAGGAATTGATCGACGAGCTGGTAGTGCGCTTCAAGCATGACGCCCAACCACGTCAATACGCTCACCCAAAGCAGCGATCCCAGCGTCGTGAACAGCAGGAATTTCAGCGGCGGCATGCAGACGAGTCCCGCTGGAATCGAAATCAGCGTGCGGATGGCCGGAATCAGGCGGCCGAAGAAGACTGCGCGGCTGCCATAGCGGTCGAACCAGTTTTTGGCGCCGGTTACCTCGCTCTGATTGATGGTGATCCAGCGGCCATACTTATCGATCAGGCGACGCAGGCGCACTTCTCCGAACAGGCGTGCGACGAGATACCACATGAAAGTGCCCGCGACCGAGCCGAGCGTACCGGAGACGACCACGCCGATCAGCGTGAGCTTGCCTTGCGCTGCGGCGTAACCCGCGAACGGCACAATGATTTCCGACGGCAGCGGCGGAAACACGTTCTCGAGAAACATCAGCAGCACGATGCCGGGATAGCCGCCCGTCTCGATCGTGTGCGTGATGTAATCGATCACGCCAATACAGTGGCGAGATAACCGCCGTAGAGCACGCCGTTGGCAACGAGATGCCAGACCTTCAATTGCCCGCGCAGCAGTAGCACACGCATCCACGTGGCGGCCGCCAATGTGGCGGATACCGATGCCAGCACGGTCGGTTGTGCCACCCACGGCATCGTGGCGATGCCGAGTGCCGGCAGCAGCGTACCCTGAAACACCATCGCGCCGGTGACGTTGCCGAAGGCGAGCGTGTCGCGGTTGTGCCGCATCCACAGGACGCTATTCACTTTCTCCGGCAGCTCCGTCGCGACCGGGGCAATCACGAGGGACAGCAGGAGCGCCGAAATGCCCACTTGGTGCGAAATCCCTTCGATGCCCTGGATGAAGCCCTCCGCACCCAGGACCAGCAGCACGATCCCGACAAGCACTTGCAGGCCGATCGTCGCCAGGTTGATGGGCAATCCCAGCCGGTTTGCGTACATCCTTCCCGGTGCGTCCGTATCGTGACCGGCCTTGACCAGTTCCGACGACGCCCGGAGCGTGGCGACGAGGTACACGCAATAAATCGCCACCAGCAGCAAAGCAACGGCAACGCGCAGCCAAGTCAGCCCCGGCGGGATAAATAGAGCCGCGGTGGCAATCACATAGGCCGCCAGGAAAAAGTCCAGATCGCGTATCACGCCCGAAGGCTCAGGCTGCATGACGCCGCGCAGCCCGCGCGAACCGATAACCGCGAGCATCATCAGAAACATCGCCAGCGTCGTCAGAAGCAGCGGCGCTCCCAGAATTGCGCCCACGCCTATCGCATGGGCGGCATTGCCATTT
The DNA here is from genome assembly GCA_035708085.1 of Gammaproteobacteria bacterium. Taxonomy (GTDB): domain Bacteria; phylum Pseudomonadota; class Gammaproteobacteria; order Natronospirales; family DASSBR01; genus DASSBR01. The sequence continues at coordinate 24,646 of DASSTE010000047.1, forward strand.
TGCCCAGCCGCGAACAGCGCGAGGATTGGAATCATTGCTTCCGGCAGAGCCGTGCCCACAGCCGCGAAGACCGAGCCGGTCACGCCTTCGGAAATATTGAGCCTGTCGCCCAGGTGTTCCAGCGCGTTGGTAAAGATCAGCGCGGCGGCAAGAATGACGGCGAGCGAGACCAGGGCTTCGAGGTAAATCATCGCGATTCCCAATAACTCGGGGTCGGTGTAGGCTGAAACGCCGGATTGTACGCAAATGGTGGCGGTATGACGATTCAAGCCGAACGCGATCTGGCAGAGGCCGTTCGGGCCGCCTGCATCAACGCTGCGAAAGCCGGTTATGAGAACGCGGCAATGGCCGGATTGTGCCATGACGGCGCGTGGGAAGCGGCGATCGGCGCGATCGAAATGCTGGATATGGATGCAGTGATCGACGAAGCTGTGGGTTCGCCCGGATCATAAACCTCACCGATGGAGGTTGATCGAACATGAAACCCGAATACTGGATTACGCGCTGGCGTGAAGAACGCACCGGCTGGCATAACCAGGGCGGTCTACCGGCTTCGCCGCCGCTGAATGATGGGGCGTGCGGCGTCAGGGCTGCGCTCCTGTGCGCCGGTCAAATGCGTCATTGAACCTGTCGCACAACTAAGCCGGTGCAAAACAGCGACTTGATCGTAATAGGCGCGGGCCTGGCAGGCCTCGTCGCTGCGACCGAAGCTACGAGCTCCGGGAAGCGCGTACTGATGCTTGACCAGGAGTCGGAGCAAAGCCTTGGCGGGCAGGCATTCTGGTCGTTTGGCGGGCTGTTCTTTGTTGATTCGCCGGAGCAGAGGCGAATGGGCGTTCGCGACTCACGCGAGTTGGCATGGGCGGACTGGCAGGGCACCGCCGGATTCGATCGCGCGGAAGATCATTGGCCGCGGCTGTGGGCGGAGCGCTACATCGACTTTGCCGCAGGCGAGAAACGCGCTTGGCTGCACGCGCTGGGGATGCGCTGGTTTCCGATCGTCGGCTGGGCCGAACGCGGCGGCGCCGGCGCAAGCGGGCGTGGCAACTCGGTACCCCGCTTTCACGTCACCTGGGGCACCGGCCTCGGCGTCGTCGGACCGTTCGTGCAGCGTGCGCGCGACGCGGAGGCGCGCGGGCAGCTTGAATTCGCGTTCCGCCATCGCGCAGACGAACTCGTCGTCGATAACGGCCGCGTCACCGGCGTCCGCGGCACGCGGCTTGCCCCCGACTCCGCCGCGCGCGGCATGCCCAGTTCACGCGACCCTGCCGGCGACTTCGAACTGCATGCGCCGGCAGTGATTGTCGCCAGCGGCGGCATTGGCGGCAACCACGAACTGGTACGCCGGTATTGGCCGGAGCGGCTGGGCACGCCACCGGAGCAGATGCTGACCGGCGTGCCGGCGCACGTAGACGGGCGCATGCTCGGCATCAGCGAAACGGCCGGCGCGCGGTTTATCAACCGCGACCGGATGTGGCACTACGTCGAAGGCATCGAAAACTTCAATCCAATCTGGCCGCAGCACGCAATACGCATCCTGCCGGGCCCGTCGTCATTGTGGCTCGATGCGACGGGCAAGCGGCTGCCGCCACCGCTGTGGCCGGGCTTCGATACCCTGGGAACGCTCGCTTACCTGCGCACCACCGGCCACGACTACAGTTGGTTCATCCTCAACCAGTCGATCATCCGGCGTGAATTCGCTCTGTCTGGTTCGGAACAGAATCCGGATCTTACGGGCAAGCAGTGGCGGAAGGTCATCGGGCGTGCGTTCGGCAAATGCGCACCCGCTCCGGTCGAGGCATTCAAACGACATGGACGCGACTTCATCGTGCACGACAACCTGTGCGACCTGGTCGCCGGCATGAACGAATTGGCCGGTAACGATTTGCTGAACTCCGACCGCATCCGCGCCGAGATCGAGGCGCGCGACCGGCAGTTCGACAACCCGTTCGCCAAGGACGGGCAGATCATGGCGATCCACAATGCGCGCCGCTATCGCGGCGACCGCTGGATACGCGCAGCCAAGCCGCATCGCCTGCTCGATCCGGCGCACGGGCCGCTGATCGCGGTGCGCCTGCACATCCTCACGCGCAAGTCGCTCGGCGGCCTGGAAACCGATCTCTCCGGACGCGTGCTGCGTGCCGGCGGCGAGGCGCTGCCGGGCTTGTACGCAGCCGGCGAAGCAGCGGGTTTCGGTGGCGGCGGCATGCATGGCTACGCGTCGCTCGAAGGTACGTTTCTCGGCGGTTGCCTGTTTTCCGGCCGCGAAGCCGGCCGCGGCGCGATCGCCGATATCGGCTAGCCGATTCCGCCGTACACTACGCAGCATGCCGCCAGCCTCCCGCACCCGGATTGCGCTCGCCTTCGCCGTCGTCTACGTCGTCTGGGGCTCGACCTACCTCGCGATTCGCATCGCGGTGCGCGACTTGCCGCCGGCGCTGTTTGCCGGAATGCGATTCTTCATTGCCGGTTGCCTGCTGGGCGTATTCGCAACGCTGCGGGGCCAGCGGCTGCCGAAGAACCGATACGACTGCCTGGCGGCGGCCTTCATGGGTCTGATGATGGTAACGTTCGGCAACGGCCTGGTGACCTGGGGCGAGCAATGGATCGCGTCGAACCAGGCCGCGCTGATCAATTCCAGTTCGGCGCTGTGGGTGGCTTGGTTCGGCACGTTCGGCGCGCACGGCTACGCGTTGTCGTGGCGCAAGCGTATCGGCGTCGCAGTCGGCTTCGGCGGGGTCGCGCTGATGCTGCTGCCCGGGCACGGTTTTACGATCACGCATTTGTGGGCGCAAAGCGGAATCCTGCTCGCCGCGATCTGCTGGGCCGGGGGCGCGATGTTCGGCCGCGTGGCGCGCATCACGACGCCGGCATTGATGTTCACCGCGCTGGAAATGCTGTTCGGCGGCGCAGCACTGGCGGCCGTCGGCTTCGGTCGCGGAGAAGTGGCGCAATGGCATTGGACGTGGACTGCCGGCGGTGCACTCGCCTACCTGATCGTGTTCGGGTCCTGCTTCGCCTATACGAGCTACATCTGGCTGTTAAAGTACGTGACGCCGGACAAGCTGACGACGATTTCGTACGTGAATCCAGCGATCGCGCTGCTGCTCGGCTGGATGGTCCTCGGCGAGTCGGTGGCCGGCGCGCGGCTCATCGGCATGCTGATCATTCTGGCCGGCATCGTGCTGGCCGCGGTCGAACCGCGGCGCAAGCCGGTAGTGACGTCCGAAGGAGGTATCGAATAGCGCCATGACAAATCAAGTCAATCGGGGCGGCGAGTTTACGCTACCGGGAACATCGATCCGTTTGAAGCGCATGGGCTACGGCGCCATGCAACTGGCGGGGCCGCACGTGTTCGGGCCTCCGAAAGACCGCAAGGCGGCGATCGCAGTTCTGCGCGAGGCGGTCGAGCTGGGCGTCAACCACATCGACACGGCCGACTTTTACGGTCCGCACATCACCAACCAGATCATCAGGGAAGCTCTGCATCCCTATCCGGACAACCTGCACATTGTTACCAAGGTCGGCGCGTTGCGGGATGCCGAGGGCGGCTGGCCGCATGCGCGTTCACCGGAGCAGTTGCGTCAGGCCGTACATGACAATCTGCGCCGCCTCGGCCTCGATGCACTTGATGTCGTTAATCTTCGCGTCGGCGGATTTAACAGCCCGGAACCCGGTTCGATCGCCGAACCGTTCACCGCGCTCGCCGAGATGCAGCAAGCAGGGTTGATCAGGCACCTCGGCCTCAGCACCGTCTCCGCCGAACAGGTGGCTGAAGCGCAGTCGATCGCGCCGGTCGTGTGTGTACAGAACTTCTACAATGTCGCGCACCGGAATGATGACGATCTGATCGACGACCTTGCCGCACAGGGCATCGCGTACGTGCCCTACTTCCCACTCGGCGGGTTCACGCCGCTTCAATCCGACACGCTCGCGTCAGTCGCCGCCGATCTCGACGTTCCGCCGATGGCCGTTGCCCTCGCCTGGCTGTTACAGCGCGCTCCGAACATTTTGCTCATCCCGGGCACCTCGTCCGTCACTCATCTGCACGAAAACATCGAAGCTGCAGAACTGCAGCTCCCGGCGGGAATGGTGGCGGAGCTGGATCGAATCGCCTTGCGCGAACAGGGCCAGGATCAGCCTTGATCCAGCAAGTCGTCGATCGAATAAAGCCCTGCCGGTTGCTTCGCGAGCCAGGCCGCCGCGCGTAGCACGCCATTGGCAAAGATGCGCCGGCTGCCGGCGCGAAAAGTAAGTTCGAGGCGTTCGCCGTCGCCGGCGAAGACGACGGTGTGATCGCCGGGGACGTCGCCGCCGCGGAGGCTGGCGAAGCCGATGCTGCCGGGCACGCGGGCGCCTTCGCCATGGCGGCCGTAGGCAGCGGATTTTTCCAAAGTTGTGCCCCGCGCGGCGGCGACGGTTTTGCCGAGGCGCAGCGCGCTGCCTGATGGCGCGTCCTTTTTGTGGCGGTGATGCATTTCGACGATTTCGACATCGAACTCGTCGCCAAGCATTTCCGCGGCTGCGCCGACCAGGCGGTTGAGCGCCGCCATACCAAATGTCATGTTGGCGGAATAGAGGACAGGGATGTCATTCGCGGCCGCTTCGAGCGCGGCATGATGCGATGCTTCCAGGCCAGTCGTGCCGCTGACGAAGGCGCAACCGGCGGCGCGGCTCGCGGCCAGTGCCGTCGTAAAACCGGTGGGGCTGGAATAATCGATCACCAGGTCAGCGGCCTTGGCCGCTGTCGCGGCATCCGCCGAAAGCGCTACGCCGAGCGGCGGGCCGCCGACAATCTCGCCGATGTCGTGCCCAATAGCCTCGCTGCCGTGTCGGCCGACGGCTGCAATCAACTGGAAATCAGGGGATTGGCGTAGTGCCGCAATGATCTCGCAGCCCATGCGGCCGGCGGCGCCGAACAAGGCTAACTTGAGTGGGCCGGTCTTCAAGAAGCGATACGGTCGAAGAAGCGCTTGACGCCGTCAAGCCACGTCTCCGAACGCGGATTGTGGCGTTCGCCGCCGGCCTTGAGCGAGTCTTCGAATTGCTCCAGCAGTTCCTTCTGCTCCGGCGTCAGTTTGACCGGCGTTTCGATTTCGACGCGGCACATCAGGTCGCCGGTCGCGCCGCCGCGCACCGGCTTGACGCCCTTGCCGCGCAGCCGGAAGACCTTGCCGCTCTGCGTTTCCGGCGGCACGCTCAGCGAGACTTTGCCGTCGAGCGTCGGCACGTCGATCTTGCCGCCGAGTGCGGCGGTCGCGAAGCTGATCGGCAGTTCACAGGCGAGGTTGGCGCCGTCGCGGGTGAAAATCGGATGCGGCCGGACGTGTACTTCGACGTACAGGTCGCCGGGCGGGCCACCCTGCTCGCCGGCTTCGCCCTGACCGGCGAGACGAATTCGGTCGCCGCTGTCGACGCCTGCCGGAATCTTGACCGACAGCGTGCGCTGCTGCTGCACACGGCCGTCGCCATGGCAGTCCGGACAGCGCTCGGAAATGATCTTGCCGTTGCCGCGGCATTGCGGGCAGGTCTGCTGAATCGAGAAAAAGCCCTGCTGCATCCGCACCTGGCCCTGGCCCTGGCAGGTCGGGCATGTGGTCGGCTTGCTGCCGGGCGCCGCGCCGCTGCCGTCGCAGGTTTCGCAGACGCTCATGACCGGAATACGGATCGAAGCTTCGTAGCCGGCAACGGCCTGTTCGAGATCGAGCGGCATTTCGTAGCGCAGGTCCGCGCCGCGAAATGCCCGGCTGCGAGCGCCGCCGCGCCGCGCGCCACCGAAGATGTCGCCGAAGATATCGCCGAAAATGTCGCCGGGGTCGAAGCCGCCCTGAAAACCGGGACCACCCGCGCCCATACCCTCGACGCCAGCGTGGCCGAACTGGTCGTAGCGCGCGCGCTTTTCGGCATGGCTCAGAACTTCGTAGGCTTCCTTGGCTTCCTTGAAGCGCGCCTCGGCGGTCTGATCTCCGGGGTTGCGATCGGGATGATATTTCATCGCCAGCCGGCGGTATGCTTTCTTGATGTCGGCATCGCCGGCACTGCGGCTCACGCCGAGGACATCGTAATAGTCTTTCTTGGCCATGGATCTCCCGGAAACCAAAGTATGAGGGGTGCCGATAAACACCCCTCACCTATCCTCTCTCTTGAAGAAGTCAGCCTCAGCGGCTGTTACTTCTTGTCTTCGTCCTTGACTTCCTCGAATTCGGCGTCGACGACGCCTTCGTCGGCGCCATGACCCGCAGCGCCCGATGCGCCTTCCGGACTCTGCTGACCGGCCTGTTCGCTCGCCTGCGCATAAGCCTGCTCGGCGAGCTTGCCGGACGCTTCGGCCAGCGCCTTGGTCTTGGCGTCGATAGCGGCCTTGTCGTCGCCCTTGAGCGCGGTCTTCAGGTCGCTCATCGCCGACTCGATCTTCGCGCGGTCCTCGCCGCTGACCTTGTCACCGAGATCCGCCAGCGATTTCTCGGTCGCGTGCAGCAGATTATCAGCCTGATTGCGCGCCTGCACCATTTCCTGGAACTTCTTGTCCTCTTCGGCGTGTGCTTCGGCATCCTTGACCATCTGGTCGATTTCCTCATCGCTCAGGCCGCTCGAGGCCTTGATGACGATCGACTGCTCCTTGCCGGTAGCCTTGTCCTTGGCGGACACGTTGAGGATGCCGTTGGCATCGATGTCGAACGCCACCTCGATCTGCGGCACGCCACGCGGAGCCGGCGGGATGTCGCTCAGGTCGAACTTGCCGAGCGACTTGTTGGCCGATGCCTGGTCGCGCTCGCCCTGCAGCACGTGCACGGTGACCGCGGTCTGATTGTCCTCGGCGGTCGAGAACGTCTGCGTCGCCTTGGTCGGAATCGTGGTGTTCTTCTCAATCAGCTTGGTCATCACGCCGCCGAGTGTCTCGATGCCGAGCGATAGCGGGGTGACATCGAGCAGCAGCACGTCCTTGACTTCGCCGCCCAACACGCCGGCCTGAATCGCGGCACCGATCGCGACGGCTTCGTCCGGGTTGACGTCCTTGCGCGGCTCTTTGCCGAAGAAATCCTTGACCGCTTCCTGCACCTTGGGCATGCGGGTCTGGCCGCCGACCAGGATCACGTCGTTGACGTCGCCGACCGACAGGCCGGCGTCCTTGATTGCGGTCTTGCACGGCTCAATCGTGCGCGCGACCAGATCCTCGACCAGCGATTCGAGCTTGGCGCGCGTGATGCGAATGTTCAGGTGCTTCGGCCCGCTCGCATCGGCCGTGATGTACGGCAGATTGACTTCGGTCTGCTGCGCAGACGACAGTTCGATCTTGGCCTTCTCGGCGGCTTCCTTAAGGCGCTGCATCGCGAGCGGATCCTTGCGCACGTCAATGCCCTGCTCTTTTTTGAACTCTTCGGCCAGGTAGTCGATGATGCGCTTGTCGAAGTCCTCGCCGCCGAGGAAAGTGTCGCCGTTGGTCGACAGCACTTCGAACTGGTGCTCGCCGTCGATATCGGCGATCTCGATGATCGAAATATCGAACGTGCCGCCACCGAGGTCATACACCGCGATCTTGCGGTCGCCGCGCTGCTTGTCCATGCCATAGGCGAGCGCTGCCGCGGTCGGCTCGTTGATGATGCGCTTCACTTCGAGACCGGCGATCCTGCCGGCGTCCTTGGTCGCCTGCCGCTGCGAATCGTTGAAGTAGGCCGGCACCGTAATTACGGCCTCGGTCACTTCCTCGCCGAGATAATCTTCGGCGGTCTTTTTCATCTTCTGCAGGACGCGCGCAGAAATCTCCGGCGGCGCCATCTTTTTGCCGTTGATCTCGACCCACGCGTCGCCGTTGTCGGCCTTGACGATGCTGTACGGCACCATGCCAACATCTTTCTGCACGACCTGGTCTTCGTACTTGCGGCCGATCAGACGCTTGATCGCGAACAGGGTGTTGGTCGGATTAGTGACCGCCTGGCGCTTGGCCGACTGGCCGACCAGCACTTCACCGTCCTTGCTGAACGCGACGATCGACGGGGTGGTGCGATCACCCTCGCTGTTCTCGATCACCTTGGCGTGGCCGCCTTCCATGATCGCGACGCAGGAATTCGTCGTGCCGAGGTCGATACCGATCATTCTGGCCATATTGTCGTCTCCATAAAAACCGAAAAATTGTTGATATCCATTAAATGGGGTGCAAACCCGCGGGTTTCAAGACGGCGGGGCGCGCCGCGCCCCGCCGGCCAAAGGTAAAAGGTCAAAGGTAAAAGCAAGAATCTTCCTCCTGCCGTTAACCGTTAACCTTTAACCGTTAACCGTTAACCTTTAACCTTTAACCCACGTCGCCCGCGGCGCGGGCGACGATCACCCGTGCCGGCCGGAGCAGCCGGCCATTGAGCACGTAGCCCTTCTGTACCACGTTCAGCACCGTATCCGGCTCGGCGTCATCCGACGGCTGCATCGCCATCGCCTCGTGCAATTCCGGGTTGAAGGGCTCGCCGGCGGGATCGACTTCAGTGATGCCGTGCTTTTCGAGTGCGCTCGTCAGCAACTTGAGCGTCATTTCGACGCCTTCGCGCAGGCCTTCGTCCGCATCCTGCTCATGCGCGCTCAGCGCGAGTTCCAAGCTGTCCTTGACCGGCAGCAATTCGATCGCGAACTTGTCGATCGCGAACTTGTGCGCCTGCGCGAGATCCCGTTGCATGCGCTTGCGGACGTTCTCGAGCTCGGCGGCCAGGCGCAGGTAGTCGTTGCGGTTCTCCTCGGCCTTGCGCTCGGCCTCCGCCAGCGCTGCTTCGAGATGCGAGCCGCCCGGCGCGGCTTCCGGCGCCACCTCGTCGAGGGGTTCGTCAACCTCGGGCCGCGCGGCCGCCTCGGCGTTGCGTTCGTCTGCCATGCGTATCTCCGTGTGAAAGTCAATAAGGAGCCGACCCGCTCCGGGCGGGCAGCCTGCATCTAAGGGATAAAATAGGGGTTAGTGGCGCGAGTTCAAGGCTGCGCCGAGCAACTTGGCGGTGATGTCGACGATCGGGATCACCCGATCGTAGGCCATCCGCGTCGGCCCGATCACGCCCAGCACGCCGACGACGCGGTCGTCCACGCTGTACGGCGCAGTGACGACGCTCAGGTCGTCGAGCACGTTGTAGCCGGATTCCTCACCGATGAAAATCTGCACGCCCTCGGCCGACGCGCACTGGTCTAGCAGGTGCAGTATGTCGCGTTTTTCGTTGAACGCGTCGAACAACTGGCGCAGGCGCTCGATCTCGGACAGCTCGGCAAAATCCATCAGGTTGGTTTCGCCGGCCATCACGTAGCTGTCCTCGCGGGCATCGCCCGCGCAGACCTGCTCGGCCATGTGAACCGCGGTCAGCATCATTTCGTTCAGCGATGCGCGCGTCTCGCGTAGCTCGTTGACCAGCCGAGTACGGATTTCGCTAAGGCTGCAGCCGCTGAACTGCTCGTTCAGGTAATTGGCGGTTTCTCTCAGGAAGTCGGCGCTGTAACTGCGGTCGAGGTACAGAATCCGGTTCTGCACCTCGCGCTGGTTGAGCACCAGGATGGTCAGCACGCGGTTGTCGGACAGTGGCAGGAACTCGATCTGGCGCCACGACGGGTCATCGCGCCGCGGCAGCGTCACCACGCCCGCCATGCGGGTAATCGCGGACAGCAGATTGGACGTGCTGGCAAGCAAAATCTGCGGGTTGTCCTGGTTCGTCAGCAGCTTGTCGCGCAGCGACTTGATTTCGCCTTCGGTCAGCGGCTGGACTTCGAGCAGCGAGTCGACGAAGAAGCGGTACCCCTTGACCGTCGGCACGCGGCCCGCCGAGGGATGCGGCGAGCTGACGAAGCCCATGTCCTCGAGGTCCGCCATCACGTTACGCACCGTTGCGGGACTGACGTCCATACCCGAATCGCGCGACAGCATGCGCGAACCTACGGGCTGGCCCTCGCGGATGTAACGCTCGACCAGCGCCCGCAGCAGGTGGCGGGCGCGTTCGTTCAGATGCTTGTCGGCCGGTACGGTGTTCATGGCGGGCGACATGGAAACTAGCAATCACCCTGTTTCGCTGTCAAGCGGCTTCTATATCAGCGGTAGCCGGGGGGCGGTTGGCGGGCGCGTGGCGGCGTGCTACCTTGCGGGCACTTATAAGGGTTGCGATAACGATGAGCTTCAAAACCATTGGCCTGCTCGGCCGCGGCCGGGACCCGAAAGTCGCCGCCATGCTGGCGGAGCTGGGCGCGTGGCTGCGCGAGCTGGGCTTTGCCGTGGTGCCCGCGGCCGACGCGCCGGCACTGTCGGTACGCGACGATCGCGAGCGTATCGTGCAGGAGTTCGGCGAGGCACAGCCGGACCTGGTGATCGTCGTCGGCGGCGACGGCACGATCCTGAACGCGGCTCATCTTTTGGCCGCGCACGACGCGCCGCTGCTCGGCGTCAATGTCGGCCGGCTCGGCTTTCTGGCGGATATTCCGCTCGACCGCGTGCGCGAGGAAGTCGGCGGGGTGCTAAAAGGCCGCTACACCGAGGAACGCCGCTTCCTGCTGACCGGCGCCATTCATCGCGACGGCCGGCCGGTACACGACCACATCGCGCTCAACGACGTGGTGATGCAGAAGTCCGAAAGCGGCCGGATGATCGAGTTCGAGACGCACGTCGACGGCAGCTTCGTCTGCACGCACCGTGCCGACGGCGTGATCGTCGCGACGCCCACCGGCTCGACCGCCTACGCCCTGTCCGGCGGCGGACCGATTCTGCACCCGGCGCTGGATGCGCTGGTGCTGGTGCCGATCTGCCCGCACACGCTGAGCGACCGGCCGATCGTGATCGGCGGCGGCAGCGTCGTCGAGATCGTGCTGACACGCGGTTACGGCGAACCGGCGGCGCAGGTGAGCTGGGACGGCCAGGACTGGCAACCGCTTACGCCCGGCGACCGTGTGGTAGTGCAGCGCGCTGCCGACGGCGTCCACCTGCTGCACCCGCTCAACCACGATTACTACAAGACGCTACGCACAAAACTGCACTGGGGCCACGATCGGACAGGTTAAAATGCCTCGCCAATGCTGACCTACATCCACATTCGCAACTTCGCCATCGTCGATGCGCTCGAACTGGAACTCAGCGACGGCTTGAGCGTCCTGACCGGCGAGACCGGCGCGGGTAAATCCATCCTCGTGGACGCGCTCGGCTTCGTGCTCGGCGACCGCGCCGACTCCGCCGTGCTGCGCGATAGTGCATCCCAGGCGGAAGTCAGCGCCGAATTCGATCTAGCCGATGCGTCCGCGGCTGTGGCCTGGCTGGCCGAACACGATTTGAGCGATCCGGACGCGGACAGCAACAACTGCCTGCTGCGCCGCGTGCTGACCGCCGAGGGCCGCTCGCGCGGCTACGTGAATGGCCGGCCGGCGCCGATGCAGACACTGCAAGCGATCGGCGAGCAACTGGTCGATATTCACGGCCAGCACGCGCACCAGTCGCTGTTGCGCGCGGATGTCCAGATGACGCTGCTGGACGGCTTCGGCCATTGCGAGGCCCAACGCGACCGCGTGGCGACGCTGTATCGCGACTGGAAAACCGCCGCCGGAAAGCTGGCCGCGCTGACGACCGCGAACGAAAATCGCGCCGAGAAGCTGGATCTGCTGCGCTACCAGGTGCACGAACTGGTGGCGCTGGCACTGGAAGCCAACGAGCCGGCTGAACTCGACGCCGAGCACGCCCGCCTCGCAAATGCCGGCCGGCTCATCGAAGGCTGTCAGCGCGCGCTCGGGCTGCTTTTCGACGATGACGAAGCCTCAGCGCAGCAACTCATCGCCGCGGCCGAAAGCGAATTGCGCCGGCTGGTTGAACTGGACCCCGCGCTCAGGCCGGCCACCGAACTGGCCGCCAGCGCCGCCGTCAGCGCCGCCGAAGCCGCAGACGAACTGCGCCATCATCTAGACGCGCTCGACATCGACCCGGCACGCCTCGAGTGGGTCGAAAACCGCATCGGCAGCATTCACGATCTCGCGCGCAAACATCACGTCGCGGCGGACGAACTGCCGGCCGTGCTCGAACGCCTGCAGGGCGAACTGGAAGACCTCGATCAGTCTGAAGAACGCCTGGACGCGCTGAAGACGGCCGTGCACAAGCTGGAGACGGACTACCGCGAAGCGGCCGAAGCGCTCCATGCCGCGCGCGATAAGGCCGCGCGCAAGCTGGATGCCGAAATCGGCGCGGCGATGCAGGAACTCGGGATGCCGGGCGGACGGTTCGTGACGGAAGTTACGCCGCGAGAGGACGGCAAATTCACTGCCCACGGCACGGACCGCATCACCTTCACGGTCAGCGCCAACCCGGGCCACCCGCCGCGTCCGCTGGCGAAGGTCGCTTCCGGCGGCGAACTGTCACGCATCGCGCTCGCCATCCAGGTGATCGGCGCGCGTGCCGACGCCCTGCCGTCGCTGGTGTTCGATGAAGTCGATGCCGGCATCGGCGGCGGTGTCGCCGAAATCGTCGGCCGCCAGTTGCGCGCACTCGGCGAAACCCGCCAAGTGTTATGCGTGACTCACCTGCCGCAGGTCGCATCGCAGGCGCATTGCCACTTCCGCGTCGACAAGCAGACCGGCAAGAACACGACCCGCACGACGATCGCAGCGCTGGATGAAAACGAGAGAATCGAGGAACTGGCGCGCATGCTCGGCGGCGTGAAGATCACCGACACGACGCGCAAACATGCCCGCGAAATGATGGAGATGGACAGTGGGTAGTCGGTAGTCACTAGATGCTACAACCCGAGCTGGTCTTCCTTCACTCAGTCCTAGCGACTCAGCACTAGCTACTAATCTAGACTCCCTTTTTCCGCAATTCTTCCCGGCACCGCGGGCAGATGCCGTAGATATACAGCGAATGATCGGTCATCTCGTAGCCGGTCCGATCGGCGATGGCGCGCTGACGCTGCTCGATGACATCATCGGTGAACTCGTCCACCCGTCCGCATTTGACGCAGACGATATGGTCGTGGTGGCTGCCTTCGTTGATTTCGAATACCGAGTGGCCGCCCTCGAAATGATGGCGCGTCACCAGCCCCGCCGTCTCGAATTGCGTCAGCACGCGGTAGACAGTGGCAAGCCCGATATCCTCACCCGATTCAAGCAGCGCCTTGTACATGTCCTCGGCGCTCATGTGCCGGACATTGTTGCTTTCGAGGATCTCGAGAATCTTCACCCGCGGCAGCGTGACCTTCAGCCCCGCCTTGCGCAGCTCCTGATTTTCCATACTCCCCCCGCATATCCGATCGCTGGCCGGACAAACACGAATTGCTGTATTATCGCCCACTCTTCAACCAGCGCCAAATCGATCCCATGCTCAAACTAGTGCCGATCCTGATCCTCGCCGCCGTCGCGGCCGGCTGCGCCTATGCGCCGCCCATCCGCCAGGGCAACTTCATCGACCAGGACAGCGTCAGCAAAGTCGAAAAAGGCATGACCAAGGCGCAGGTCAAGTTCGCACTTGGCACCCCGATGCTTAACGACGTATTCCACGGCCATCGCTGGGACTACGTGTATTACCTGCAGCCGAACAACGGCGACCCGATTCAGCGCAAGCACGTCGTGATCTACTTTCAGAACAACAAGGTCACGCGGATCGTCAAACTGGGCATGAAGACGCCGCAAGAGAAGAAGCAAAGCTAGGCTAGCCCGATCGTCAGGCGGCCTCGTCCGCCGTTCCGCCGGCGTTGCGCTGTTTCTTTTTCTCCTTGATCTCCTTCATGAACAGCAGCAACGGCAACGTGACCAGCACACTCAGTCCCAGCACCAGGAACGAGTCCAGGTAGGCGCGCATTTCCGCCTGGCGACCGACCATCGCGCCCAGGAGCGCAGCGGCTTCGCTGTTCAGCGACATGTGCATTTGACTCAGCAGATGCTCGAGGGCCGGATTCGAGCGGGTAACGTGGCCGCCGATCTGATTCCACGACACTTGCGTCATGCGCGTGATGATCGCGCTCGAAAGCGCCGCGCCCATCGACGCACCGATCGTGCGCCCGAGCTGGCGCATGCCAGCGGCCTCGGCATTGTCCTCCGGCTTGAGCATCGAGAACGCCAGAGTACTGAGTGGCACGAACGTCATGCCCACCCCGAAGCCGCGAAGTAACTGCGGCCAGATAAGGAACCACATGCCGGTGTGCAAATCGTAGCCGGTCGTGACGTAGGTGCCGTAGGCAACCAGGAGGGTGCCGACGAAAATAAATGGCTTGGCGCCCACGCGGTTGATGTAGCGGCCGACCAGCAGCATGCCCGGTATGGCGGCAAGACCGCGCGGCGCAAACACCAGCCCTGTGGTCAATACCGGATAATGATAAAGCCCTTCTACCAACTGCGGCAGGAGCGTCAGCGACCCGTACATGCTGAACATGAACAACGCGAACGTCAGCGTCGAAAAGCCGAAGTTGCGATTGGTGAACAGCCTGATGTCGAAAACCGCCCCCTTGCCCAGCTTCAGGCAATGGCTGATCAACAGTACGAACCCGATAACGCTCGCGATCGCGAGTATCTGAATCAGATGCGAGCTGAACCAGTCATAGCGCGTGCCGCGATCGAGCATGAATTGCAGGCAGCCGACCGCCATAGCGAGATAAACGAAGCCGGACCAGTCCATGCGCCGTTCTTTCGTCTCGGTTTCCGGAATAAACAGCCACGCACCCACGAAGGCGGCGATGCCGATCGGCACGTTGATGAAGAAAGTCCAGCGCCAGGTCGCGATCTGGGTGAGCAGTCCGCCCAGCGTCGGCCCGAGAATAGGCCCGATCATCGCACCCAGGCCGAATATCGCCATCGCGCGCCCGTGTTCCTTTTTCGGATACACGGTGACCAGGATCGCCTGCGCCGAAGGCGCAAGCCCCGCACCCGCGACGCCTTGCAACAAGCGGAACAGAACGATCTCCTGCAAGCTGGTCGACAACCCGCACATGATCGACGCCGCGACGAAGCCGACGATGCTGATCAACAGGTAGCGCTTGCGGCCGATCCGGTCGGTGAAGTAGCCCGTGAGCGGCATGAAGATGCCCGAAGAAATCAGGTAGCTGGTCAGTACCCACGAAATCTGGTCGGTGGTCGCCGACAGCGACCCCTTCATGTGAGGCAGCGCGATCGTGACGATGGTGGTGTCGACGATCTGCATGATCGCCGCCGCCATGACGACGACCGTAATCCAGCCGCGGTTTTTGATGCGCCGCTCGGTCACTTTTTGCCCATGGTTTTGCCGGCGGCCGCCAGCGCCCGGCGCACCTCCTTCGGATCGGCCTTGAGTGGCCGGTAAATTTCAACCCTGTCGCCCGCCCGCACCGGATGATCCGGTTCAATTTTTTTGCCGAAAATGCCGAGAATGTGGCTGTCGAGATCGAGCGGCGGCAGGGCGCCTGAGGCGACCGCCACGCGCACCGCCTCCAGTGAGCTCGCGCCCGCCTCTACCTCGACCGATGCCAGCCACTGCCGCTCCGGCAGCGCGTAAACGACCTCGACTTTCATCGGCTGTAAATGGTGGTGGCGCGGCGGGTGAAACAGGAGACGAGCGTATTGCAGACTTCGTTGAAAATCGGCCCGAAGGCCATGCCTACCAGAGCGTTGGCGAACTCGAACTCCATGTTCACCTCGATCTTGGAGCCGTCCTCGCCCAGCGGCGTGAAACTCCAGTGACCTTCCAGATGCCGAAACGGCCCGTTGACCAGCCGAATGTCGATCCGGTCCGGCTCGTGCAGGCGATTGAGCGTCGTAAACCAGCGGCTGACCGCGCCGCGGCCGAAACGCAGGCTCGCATGCACTTCATCATCCACACGCGATTCGACCCGCGCATCCTGGCACCACGGCAAAAATTCCGGATAAGCCTGAAAGTTATTGACGAGATCGAACATCTGCGGCGCCGAAAACGGCACCAGCGCCGATTTGTAGATTTTCTGCATCGGGAATCCGATCGAGGGTACGGCAAGAACCCGCCATTTTCGGCGAAAAAGTGCTTCGTAACAAGCAAGCACGTCTCGCTTCCGTATAATGCGCCCATGAACGCCAAGGCCAAAAACACCGCCGGAACCGCCACCATCGCTCTCAACAAGAAGGCGCGCCACGATTATTTCGTCGAAGAACGCGCCGAGGCGGGACTGGCGCTCGAAGGCTGGGAAGTCAAAAGCCTGCGCGCCGCGAAAGGCCAGTTGACGGAGGCGTACGTGCTGATCAAGGACGGCGAAGCCTACCTGTTCGGCGCGCACATCACGCCGCTGCCGACCGCGTCCACGCACATCCAGCCCGACCCCTCACGTACGCGCAAACTGCTGCTGCACCGCCGCGAACTGGACCACCTGATCGGCGCCGTCGAGCGCAAAGGCTATACGCTTGTCCCGCTGGCTCTCTACTGGAAGCAGGGCCGCGCCAAACTCGAAGTCGGCCTCGCAAAGGGCAAAAAGCAGCACGATAAACGCGCGACGGAAAAGGCCCGCGACTGGCAACGGCAAAAGCAACGGTTAATCAAAAGTAGCTAGTGCCTAGTCGCCAGGACTGAGTGAAGAAATGCCGGTCTTTCTCTGGACTCAGTCCTGGCGACTCAGTCCTGGCGACTTTTTGTGCCCTTGAAAAGATGCAATATCACCCGATATTGCTATACTGGAAACGCTTCTGGGGGCGACCTGGCTTCGACGTGGGTCGCGAAACCCGAGGTGCATGCCGAGGTACAGTCCACCTCGTAAAACCGACTGTACAATCATAGTTGCCAACGACGACAACTACGCTTTAGCGGCCTAAACACCCGCGAAAGCCCTTTGACCGGATGTGTGCTTGTGCGCGCCGGATTCCAAAGGTCATACCCACACAAGATCGCGGCGAGGCGCGTCCGGCGCTGAGTCGTTAAAACCCTTACCGGGCTAGTCACAGGTCTTCCCTGCCCGTCGGGTAGCCTGCGGCGAAACTTAAAGACCGGGCTAAGCATGTAGAGCCGAAGGCAGAGGGCTCGCGGACGCGGGTTCGATCAACAAGGGTCGCCTTTGCTCGCAAGGGCAAAGTGACAACGGGGCTCACATCGGCGAAACCTAAACCGAAAGGTATGGCAACGCCGAGGGGTAGGAAGAGGGCCAACCTCAGGCCTGCCCTGTAGAGACTCATAGACCTGCTGACCATAATGGCGAGCAGGCACTAGGATGCGCCGATATTGGTGCATAACACGCCCCGCATCCTGCACGCAGGATGAAGGCATAGTCCAGCCCGTCTCGAAAGAGGCGGATCAAGCTGTCCCGCCGCCTCCACCAACTAAAGCCGCCGGCCCAAAGCCGGCGGCTCTTTTAGTGAATCAAAAAAACAGGGGCTTGCGTATGGCGTCGGAAACGGTCAATGCGCTATCACCGGAGAATGCCGCCTATATCGCCGGGTTGATTGACGGTGAAGGCACCATCACCCTCACCCGTGAACACCGCAATGAAAATCGGCGGTTAGTCGTAAGCATCAGCAACACCGAAATGCCGATATTGAAGTTCGCACGAGAAGCCATCGGTGCAGGCAAGATCACCAACAAATGCACCTATTCCGACGAGCACACCCCCAGCTACGTCTATAAGCTCACAAATCGGAAAGCGCTGTCCTTATTGGACCAGATTGTTGATTATTTGCGGTCATACAAACGCCTGCGGGCAGCGCTGGCGCTCGAACACTACCTCGCAGTGACGCCGCGCAATGGCTATTACACGCCCGAGCTGCGCGCGGCCCGCCAAGACTTTGAAAATAAATTTCTTGGCATCGCCGTCGAATTGCAACCACCCCCAAAGCTGTGATTACGCAGCCTCACCAGCTTGGGCATGAGCCGGCTATCATGTGCAATCTCTCTGACAAACGCACGAGGATTTCCGGCTCATGGATTACCTGAACGCTCTGACTGCGACTGTCGGTGCATCGCAGGTATTGACCGGCGAGGATGCAGAGTCATATTCGGTCGACTGGCGCGAACGTTACCGGGGGCGGGCTTTGGCCGTCGTGCGGCCCGGTTCGACTGACGAGGTCGCCGCCGTCGTTCGCCTGTGCGCGCAGGCCGACATCCCCGTGATCCCCCAAGGCGGCAACACAGGCCTGTGCGGCGGCGCCACGCCCGACGACAGCGGCCGGGCCGTCATCCTCTCCCTGCAGCGCCTGAACCGGATTCGCGGCATCGATACCGACAACGACACTATGGAAGTCGAGGCCGGCTGCGTTCTGCAATCGGTGCAGGACGCCGCACGCGATGCCGGGCGCCTTTTCCCCTTGAGCCTCGCTGCCGAAGGCAGCTGCACGATCGGCGGCAACCTGGCTGCCAACGCCGGCGGCACGCAGGTGCTGCGCTACGGCAATATGCGCGAACTGACGCTGGGACTCGAAGTCGTCACCGCGCGGGGCGACATCTGGCACGGGCTGCGCGGTCTGCGCAAGGACAACACCGGTTACGATCTGCGCGACCTGTTCATCGGCAGCGAAGGCACCCTGGGCGTGATCACGGCGGCGACGCTGAAACTGTATCCACTGCCGGTGGCGGGAGTCACGGCACTACTGGCCGTCGATTCGATCGAGGCCGCCATCGCCATGCTGGGACGCGCCCGGGCCGGTCTTGCCGCATCGCTGACCGGCTTCGAGCTGATGGCCGGAGATTGCCTGCAGGATGTAATTCGCTGCTTTCCGCAGCAGCGCCTGCCCTTCGACGGACCTTCCGCGAACATGCCTTGGTATGTGCTGTTGGAATTGTCGGACAGCGAGTCAGAAGACCATGCGCGCGAGCGCTTCGAGGTGGTCGTCGGCGACGCCGTCGAGGCGGGTTGCGTGCAGGACGGCGTGATCGCGGAGTCGCTCGCGCAAAGCCACGCGCTGTGGCACCTGCGCGAAAGTATCCCGCTGGCGGAAAAGGACATCGGCAAGAGCATCAAGCACGACGTGTCGATTCCGGTGTCGCGGATGGCAGAATTCGTCGTTGGCACCAATGCGGCGCTGCAGCAGGCATTTCCTGGCATCCGGCATGTGATCTTCGGGCACCTGGGCGACGGCAACCTGCACTACAACGTGGCGCGCGGACCGGAGTGGACGGAAGAACAACTGCTGGCACGCCAGGACGACGTCTACGCGTTGGTGCACGACCGCGTGCACGCCGTCGGCGGCTCGATCAGCGCGGAACACGGCGTGGGCCAACTCAAACGCGATGTGTTGCCGCGCTACAAGGATCCGGTGGAAATGGTCTTGATGCAGCGGATTAAGTCAGCGCTGGATCCGCGGGGAATCATGAATCCGGGCAAGGTGCTTTGCGCCCCGGACGGGTCGCCATAAACAAGTTTCCCCTGAACGATTGGCCAGTGTTAGAATACGCGCCGCGGTCACGGGCCGCTGTCGCAAAATGGGGCGGTAGCTCAGCTGGGAGAGCGTCGCGTTCGCAATGCGAAGGTCGGGAGTTCGATCCTCCTCCGCTCCACCATTTACTGAAGGCCGGGCTATGCCCGGCCTTCACGTTTTACGCCCCGGTACTTTATATTCTGTCACATGCCCCGGTAGCTCAGCTGGATAGAGCGTCCGCCTCCTAAGCGGAAGGTCGCAGGTTCAAATCCTGCTCGGGGCACCAAATACCACTCCAAGCTAATCCTACCCCGTCCGGTAGTTACATCTAAGCCCTTGGTTTCTCTGGCTTATTTGTTTATCCCCGTCCAATGCCGTCCAGTTGGATCGGACATAAAGCGTGAGTGTCATCGTGAATAACCCGCTGGTTTGGGCCTTCACGCGTCGGAGTTACTCATGCTTACGGACACGAAGCTGCGCCACCTTAAGCCACGCGACAAGCTTTACCGCATGGCAGACAGCGCCGGGCTCGCGATCGAGGTACAGCCGAACGGCGCCCTGTACTGGCGCTTTCGCTACAACTACGCCGCAAGGCCAAGATGCTGTCTGTGGGCGTCTACCCGGAGGTGTCACTGGCGGAAGCCCGGCTTCGGCGCGACGATGCCCGGGGATTACTTCGCGACGGCATAGACCCCAGTCGGCAACGCCAGATCGACAAGCGGTCAGCCGCCGCGGCTGCGGAGAACACCTTCGAAGCGATCGGCCGCCAATGGATGAAGCGTCAGCAGGTGGCCGAAGCCACGGCGAACAAAAACCGCTGGCTGCTCGAGACCTTCGCCTTCCCTTACATCGGCCGCCGTCGATCGCTGCGATCACACCGCCCCAACTGCTGGACGTGCTGCGCAAGGTGGAGGTGCGCGGCAAGCTCGAAACGGCGCAACGGCTCAAGCAAAAGTGCGCAGGTGTTCCGGTTTCCGATCGTCGAGGGCCGGGCTGAAGCCGATCCCACGGCAAGCCTCAAGGGCGCGCTGAAAACACCCAAGACCAAGCACCGTGCCGCGATTACCGAGCCCAAAAATGATGTAAGCCTGGGCTGTTACCTCAGCAGCCTGAAAGCGGGTGCGGACGTGGTGGCATTTAAGCGCGGCGCGTGACGCTTGACATTGTTGTAATCCATAACCATACAGTGTAATCTATCTCATGACATGATACGTTCATTCCGACACCGGGGCTTGAAGCGCTTTTTCATGCGCGGCGACTATCGCGGAATTCAACCGCAGCACGCGCCCCGGCTGGAAAGACTGCTGGACCGACTGGATGCCGCGGCCCGACCTGAGGATATGAACCTGCCGGGCTACGACTTTCATGAATTGAAAGGCCAGCGCAAAGGTACCTTTGCCGTGAAGGTTTCCGGCAACTGGCGGCTGACGTATCGCTTCGAGGGCGAAGACGCCACGGACGTTGACCTGGAGGATTACCACTGATGAGCAAGAGCTTGAGAAATCCCAACCGGCCGCCGACACATCCCGGCGCAATCCTGCGCGAGGATGTGCTGCCGGCGCTGGGCATGACGCAGACTGAATTCGCGGAGCGGCTGGGCGTGTCGCGCCTGTCCGTGAGCGAGCTGCTGCACGAGAAGCGGGCGCTGACGCCGGAAATGGCGGCGCGGATCGGCAAGCTGCTGGATACGACGCCGCAGTCGTGGCTTGCCATGCAAACCGCGCTGGATCTCTGGCGCGTGGCTCAGGCGCCGGAACGGCTGGCTGACATTGAGCCGATCCGCGCAGCCGGATAGCAGGAGGGAAGAATGATGCGCTACGTGGTTTTTGCCGAGGAAAAGCAGAAGACCTTTCGCATGAGCCCGGAATTCGACAACAGAGGCGAAGCGGAAGATTACATGGAGTCGCTGACGGACTCCTTTGCCGGCAATCCTCGGTTTTACATCGTGGACTTGCCACCTCACGCCAAGCTCATGAATCGCGGCTTCATCAAGCCTGCCGTGCCTGCGCCTGGAGTGAGTGCCGCGGCTATTTAAGATTTCAAGCGGCCCCCGACGTGTTACGCCCACGCCGGGAGCGTTGACCGAAACACTCGGAGTCGATGCGCCCGCCAATCTCGCATTCGGCATCATGAAAGGCGACAGCATGAGGCCCGCCATCGGTCCTGGCGACTTCTTGCCGTTACTTTTCGTTGCCTGCTCGGGCACCATCCTCGATTTCTGCCTCTGGACTTGGCCCTCGCGCGGCGGGTAAGCTCGCTTTAGCCGCGTCCAAAGCTGCGCGGCCGCTCGAGGTTACAGGTGAACATAGCGACAGCGGGGATCAGAGCGGCGGTTATATTCGCGGGCATCGTTCTGTTGTGTCCACGCGCCGATGCCGTGCGATCGGAACAGGCCGCACCGCTGCCGCTCGTGGTGCCGAACCAGATCGTCGTCAAATACCGTGAATCCGCCAGCCGCGACCAGATTCGCCAATCACTGAGCAAGGCGGGCATTCGCGGCCGCCTCGTGTCGCGCGGACCCAACCCGGATCTGCTGCATCTCGACAAGGGACAACGCATCAAGGCGGTGCTGCAGGCGCTGCGCGCCAATCCGGCAGTGCGCTATGCCGAGCGCGTCTATTACCGCTACCCTCAGTCGCTGGCCCGCACGGTTCCGAACGATCCCCGGTTCTCGCAGCAATGGGCGTGGGATAATTCGGGCGCTGACGTCGGTTCAGTGCCCGATGCGGACATGGACATGCCCGAGGCCTGGCACATTCTGCACGACGCGCCGGATATCAAGGTCGCGATCGTCGACGACGGCTTTGACCTGACTCACGAAGACCTGCAGGGCAACTTCGACCCGAGCGGTGGCGTGAGCTGCATCAAGGGCACCTGCACGGACGGCACGACGGCCGCGGAACAGGACACCAAGAAAGAGTTTCACGGCACGCTGGTCGCCGGCGTGCTGGACGCCGTCGGCAATAACGGCACCGGCGTGGCCGGCGCCATCTGGCACGGCAACCTGCTGCCGATTCGCACCGATCTGCGCAGCGATTCGCTTGCGGCGGCGGTGCGCTATGCGGTCGATCACGGCGCACGGATCATCAACATCAGCCTTGGCGGGCCGGTGGCCACCGACGATGAAAAAAGCGCGATCGACTACGCCCGGCAGAACGGCGTGCTGGTCGTCGCTGCCGCCGGCAACCACGACTCCGATATCGACTACTCCGTCTTTGCCTATCCGGCCAATTACGATCTGCCCAACATCATCGCCGCCGCCGCGAGTGACGAGTCGGACGATGTCGCCTACTTCAGCCAGTGGGGCTCGTATTCGGTCGATGTTGCCGCGCCGGGTGTCGACATGCTGACGACCGACGTCAATGGCGGCTATGTGTCCGCAAGCGGTACGTCGTTTTCGAGCCCCGCGACCGCCGGCGTAGCGGCGCTGGTTGCGCAGCACCTGAAAGACGAGACAGGTACGCTGCCGGATTACCGGGCGATCAAGGCGCACCTGTTCGCGAGTGCGGAGCTGGCCGGCGACAGCGGCCAGGGTGGGCTCAAGGGCCGCGTCGCGACCGGGCGCATCAATGCCTACAAAGCCTTGCAGAACGTGAAAGACGGCGGGCTGCTGGTGATCAAAAACGTAACGATCAGTGACGATCCGACGCTATATCCCGCGGACAACGGCGACGGGCTGATCGATCCCGGCGAGACCGTCAACCTGAACATCACGCTCGACAACGTCTGGGAGGATGCAAGCGACGTGCGCGGCACGTTGATTTCGCAGAATACGTTCACGACCGCGGCGCCCACTGCACAGGACTTCGGCGCGATCGTCGCCGCGGGCGACCAGGACGGTACGGCAACGCAATCCTTTCCGGTGACGGTCGACGATTTCACCGGCAATCAGCACCTGCTGTTCGAGCTGGATATCACTACCGCGAGCGGCAACACGTTCAAGCGATATTTCTACCTGAACGTCGGCCGCCTCGACAATAACAAGACTTTGGACCTGACGATGCAGCGCACCAACTGGGATGAGTTCCAGAACTTCCACCTCGACGTGCCGACGGGCGCTACGGATCTGGTGATTTACACGCACACCGCGAACAACACCGACATCGATCTGCTCGCGCGCTACGCACAACACCCGAATTTCAACATCGCGCTGGGCGTGGACCCGGAAGGCGACGACGCGATGTTTTACGTTGACAACGACACGGCCAATCCCAAGGACCACACCAAAATCAGCGGCAACAAATCCGGCGATGAAAGCATCGGCTTTGCGGATGCGACGCAAGCGGGCGTCTACCAGATCGTAACCGTCAATTATGCCGATTTCGAGCACCCCTACAACATCACGGCCTGCTACTCGCCGGCCGGCAGCGACCAGGTCAGCTTTACCGGCAGTAACACCGAAATTCTGGAAAACGACAAAACGGGTTCCGTCACGTTGTCGGTCACCCGGTCCGGTACGAGCGGTGCGGCCAGCGTCGACTACACGACGCAGGACGGGACGGCCCTGGCCGGCACCAACTATAAAAGCGTCTCCGGCACGCTGACCTGGGCCGACGGCGACAACACGACCAAAACCATCAGCGTGCCGATCATCGACAGCGGCGCGATCGGCAGCGACGCGTCCGACATCAAGCGCTTCGAGGTGGTGCTGGCCAACCCGACCGGCGACATCAAGTTTGGCTGTCTGAATGCGACCACCGTCAGCCTGACCGGTCCCGACAAGACCCAATCCACCACCAGTGGCGGCGACGGCAGCGAGCCGCCGCCACCAACGCCGACACCGCAACCGCAACCGCAACCGCCGCCCTCCTCCGGGTCCGGCGGTGGCGGTGGCGCACTCAGCTTCCCGGCGCTGCTTGTGCTGCTGTCGACAGCGGCACTGCGCCGCCGGGAGAAACGCCGATGACTGCCACCATCGTTCGGCCGGCCACTGCCGCCGACCAACACGCCATCGTTGCCGGCAATCTGGCGATGGCGCAGGAGACCGAGCAGAAGCGACTCGACGAAGCGACCGTCAGCGCAGGGGTTGCCGCACTGCTTGCCGACCCGGCGCGCGGCGTGTACTACGTGGCCGAAGAAGACGGCCGGCTAGTCGGTCAGCTCGCTTTGACGTGGGAATGGAGCGATTGGCGCAACGGCACGTTCTGGTGGATTCAAAGCGTCTACGTAGTGCCCGACCGCCGCGGCGCCGGCATATTCAAGACGCTTTACCGATACGTCATCGACGAGGCGCGCCGATGCGACGGCGTCTGCGGCGTCCGACTGTACGTCGACAAGGCGAATGACAACGCCATGACGGTCTATCGGCGCCTCGGCATGGAGGTCACGCATTACGACCTTTTGGAGGTCGATTTCACCCTCGACTGAATCATTCATGTCCACAATTTCCGGCGTGCATGCCGTCGATCAAAAAATGCGAATCAGGCTATTGGCTTTTTTGAAATCCTGCTGTATATAGCTTTCAAAATTGGTCAGCCCTGAGAGGACAACATGCACATCAATCCACCTTCCGACATGGGTAACGATGTCGATAACGACTACGACGACTCCTGGTTCGACCTTGAACACGAAACGCCCCGCAAGGCACATAAGCCGCGCAATCCGGGCGCGTGGCGCAACGTCGAGGCGTGGCTTGAAGAGCGGCGCCTGCAACAGGCTCTGAAGGAGTATTACGACGACTGATTAGGGTGCGGGAACTGAGTGATAAATCTCCGACGGGCCGCCGGCGGCGATTGCTTTCGCCCGGCACGTCGGCGACAGCATCGACGCGTTGAGAAGGTACCAGTGGTCGCCACTGCGGTAGCCGATATCCTCGGCTTGCCGCGGCTTCGCGCAGCCGTTTTTCAGCGCGTGAAGACTGACCAGTACCCAATGATTCGGCGATTCGACCGCCCACGCCAACGCGTCGGCCATCTCGCCCGGCTTGCCGCCGCGCCGGAAACCGAAGTGCACGATCGGGCGATGCGCCTGCAGAATGTATTGCGCCCGCCAGTCGACGATGGCGAGCTGGTCGCCCGGCTGCAGCGCCGCATTGACGCGCTGCATCAGGCCGGCGGCCGAGCGGTCCGCATTGATCAGGCCGTAGCCGTAAAAGCCGTAGATAATCCAGATCGACAGAAAAAATCCCGCCAGCGCGTGTGCGCCGTGACGCGCCCGGCCGATCAGCGCCGCCAGCCACGCCGCCCCCATTAATGCGCCGATAAAGCCCCAAGGCTCGACATTGAAGCGGGTCACGAGCCGCGCCGCTTGTTCCGGAGCGACAGCCAGGTAATAGATCAACGCGAGACCGAGCAACAGGCCGAAGGCAGCCGTCAGTGCCAGCCCTGTCAATCGAAACGTCGGCAGCCGAATCAAACCGACCAGGAGCGGCGCGGAAGCCAGCGCCAATGCCGGCACCGCCGGCAGCAGGTACACGTTCCGCTTGCCGGCGCTCAGGCTGAAGAACGCGACCACCAGGACCACCCAACCGAGCAGCAGCAGGTAGCGCGAGTCGCGGCGCATCAAGCGCCGGCCCCACGCCGGCACGAGCCACGGCAGCGCGACGCTCAGCGGCAGCCAGTACAACGGGATGGTTTCAATGAGGTAATACCACCAGGCATGAAAATGATGCCAAGCGTTGGCGTATCGGTCTGCTGTCTGGTGAAACAGAATGTTGTCGCGGTACGCGTCCAGCGCCGGATTGTGGCTCAGCGCCACTACCGTGAGCATCGGCACCAGCCAGATCGCGACGGCCGCGATCAGCGCCACCGGCCCCAGCGCCCACCGCCAGACATTGCCCTTCAGCTTCGGCAGCGGCCAGCGAAAGCCGCGCGCGAACGCGTACGGAATGAACACCAGGATCGGCAGAAAACCGACGCCCTTGGTGATGATGCCGAGGCCCATCGCGAAAAAACCGGCCCAGTACCAGCCCCACGCCGGGCCGCGCAGCAGGTGGCGCAGGACGCCGTAGAGGCCCAGCGTCGTCCACAAGCATTCGTAACCGTCGATCTGCGCGCGCTTCATCAGCAGCGTGAACTGCAGCGTCACGAGCAGCGCGGTCGCGGCCATCAGCCCGACGCGACGGTTCCAGAGCCGCTCGCCGAGATCGAATATCAGCCACAGGCTGCCGAGGCCGGCCAGCAGCGACGGCAACAGGAACGAAATGCGCAACGAGCCGGTCAGCCAGTAGAACGCGGCGATCGTCCACATGAACAGCGGCGGTTTGTCAGGATACAGGACACCCGCGATGTGCGGGAACAGCCAATCGCCGGTGAGCACCATGTCGCGCGCGATCAGCGCAAAGCGCGGCTCGTCGACGGGCCACGGATCGCGCAGGCCCAGCCCCGCGCCGATGACGACCAGCGCGACCAGCGCCAGTAGCCAGAAGGCGCGGTCGAGGCCCGGCGCGTCGGGCGCACGGTAGCGGAAACCGGCCATCCTCAACTTGATTCCTGGCGGCTATTTGCCACTGGTCGATATCTGTGTTCGCCGCAGGAAAATGAGGTTGCGAGCGTAGATGATGGGCAGAAAAACGTAGCCGAGAATAAAAGGCACTTTATCGATGTGCAAAGCATAGACTAGAGAAATCAGGCTGCCCCAGAAACTCAGGTGCCAGAATATGGGCGGAACGACCAGTTTCTTACTCCGCTCGGACGATAGCCACTGTATAAAGAACCGGGAACCGAAAAGAGCGTTACCCAGCAATCCGACAGCCGTCCAGACAACGGAATTCGCGTAGAGCCATGGAACAATCTGGCCGATGAGCGGCTGCAGGAACCCACTTGAATCCGTCATAGAGGCATTACCTCAATTTCTTAAGTCTGATTGAAATGGCTCCGTCCGGCAGCCATACCTTAGCCTCCATCGACGATATCCTCCGGCGGCGGCCGCTGGCCGCGACGCTTCAGCCACATGACGCCGAACAGGTCGACAATGCCGACCCACAGCCGATTGCCGACGCCGTATTTCGAGCGGCCACGCTCGCGCGGCCGATGATGCACCGGCACGGACACGACGGTGCCACCTTCGCGCAGCACCAGCGCCGGCAGGAAACGGTGCATGTGATCGAAATAAGGCAGCGACAGGTACAGATCGCGCCGGAAAACCTTCAGCCCGCAGCCGGTATCGGGCGTGTCGTCGCCCAGCAGCCGCGAACGAATGCCGTTGGCGATGCGCGACGACAGCCGCTTGAGCCAGCTGTCGCGCCGGGTGGCGCGGTGGCCGGCGACCATGCGGAGGGCGCTGTCACCGCCGGCTTCGAGCTTGTCGAGCAGCAGCGGAATGTCCGCCGGATCGTTCTGCGCATCGCCATCGAGTGTTGCAATGACCGTCCCGCGCGCCGCCCGAATGCCGCTCCACAGCGCGGCGCTCTGGCCGTAGTTGGTCCGGTGCGCAATGCAGCGCACCGGCGCCCCCGGTTCGCGACCGGCCGCCGCGACGCAGGCAGCGCTGCCGTCGCCGCTGCCGTCATCGACGTAGATGATTTCGTAAGTCCGGCCGAGCGGATCGAGCGCCGCACGGATTTCCCTGATCAGCGGCGCGACATTGTCGGCCTCGTCGCGCACCGGCACCACGACGGAAATCTCGACCATCGGTTCGGCCGCGGCTTCAGTCGCCATTGACTGTAATCGTCACCCGTCGTGAATGTCCCTGATGACGGTGTTCCCAGATATACACGCCCTGCCACGTTCCCAGGTCAAGGCTGCCGTCGCGCACGGGCATGGTCAAGCTCGAGTCCGTCAGCACGGCGCGCACGTGCGACGGCATGTCGTCCGGTCCTTCAGCAGTGTGTTTGAACATGGGATCGCCATCCGGCGCCAGCCGGCTCATGAAGGTTTCGAGATCGGCGCGCACTTGCGGATCGGCGTTTTCGCAAAGCATCAGCGACGCGCTGGTGTGGTGGATGAAGACGGAACACAGGCCCGCGCCCGCGTCGGATTCGCGCACCACCTCGCGCACGGCCGCGGTAATGTCCAGCGTGCCGCGCCCGCGGGTGTCAAAATTGAGCGTTTTCTGATGAATCAAAGTGTGCAGCCGCCGCCGGAAAACCGGCAATTTTAACGCAAGTGACGGGCCGATGTTACGGCAATGCAATGTAACGGAGAGGGTCGGTTTATTCCAGTCTGTTGCCCGAATCTCGCGGTAGCGCCAGCGTCGCCTCAAGCCCGCCTTCCGGATGATTGCGCAGCGTCAGCGCGCCACCGTGTGCCTGGGCGATATTTTGCGCGATCGCGAGCCCCAGGCCGGTACTGCCGGTATCGCGGCTGCGCGAATTGTCCACGCGGTAAAACGGTTCCATGACGCGCTCGAGCTGATCCGGCGGAATGCCGGGCCCGCTATCGCGCACGCGAACGACGAGGCACTCCGGGCCGTCCTCGACGCTGATGGCCGCGCTGCCGCCGTAGCGCAGCGCGTTGTCGACCAGGTTCGTGACGCAGCGCCGCAGGGCTTGCGGCTGCGCCGTATACGTCGCGGCGGCCTGCCCCGTCACGCTCACCGGGCGGCCCAGTTCCTCGGCGTCCGCCTGCAGGCTGTGCAGCAGCGCGTCGATATCGACCGGGCGCGCCGCCTCATAAGCGTCGGCGTCGCGCAGAAATGCCAGCGTCGCCCCCACCATCGACTCCATTTCCGCCACGTCCTGCGTAATCTTCTCGCGTAGCGCCGGATCGTCCAGCAGTTCCGCCCGCAGCCGGAGGCGCGTGATCGGCGTCTTGAGGTCATGGGAAATTGCGGTGAACAACTGCACCCGGCTGTCGATGTAGCGCACCAGCCGCGCCTGCATGCCATTGAACGCACGCGCGGCGCGACGTACCTCGCGCGGACCGGTCTCCGGCAGCGGCGGACGGTGAATGTTCCGCCCCAACTTGAGAGCCGCGCTGGCCAGCACCGATAGCGGCCGCGTAATCCAGGTTACCGCCAGCAGCGCCAGCAGCAGCACCGCGCAAAACAGCACCACCAGCTTCACCAGCAGGCCGTGCGGCCAGTGCGCCGGAAAGTTGGGCCGTCGCTGCGCGATGCGCACCCACGCGCCGTCCCTGAGTTGCGCGTCGATGCGCACTCCCGGTGGATGCTGCCGGCCCGTCAGCCAGCGCAGCGGTGCGAAACCGGACGGTTCGCGCGCGGTTTCCACGGCCCGGACAACGAAATGACGGCCTGGCCCCAGCAGTTCGCGCAGCCCCGCCCGCAATTCGCGTACTTCCGGAACGGAAGCCGGACCCGGCGCCTGTGCGGGGGGACGCCCCGCCGGCTCGATGCGCCAGTGGCGGCTGGAGAGGATGGCGGAGACCCGCGGGCGCTGCGCCGGCGACAGCGTGTCGAGAATGTGGATCGCGTCGGCGGCGCGCTGCGCCCAGCGCAATCCGCTCACGCGCTCGATCGCTTGGGCACGCTCGCGCAAATTGAACGCAGCGCTCAGCGCCTGCGCCAGAAGCAGCCCGACGACCAGCACCAGCACCAGCCGGCCGAACAGCGATTGCGGTACCAATTTCATATTGGTTCTACCGGCACGGCCAGCACATAGCCTTCGTTGCGCACCGTCTTGATGATGCGCGGATTGCGCGCATCATCACCGAGCGCGTTGCGCAGGCGGCTGATCTGGACGTCGATGCTGCGATCGAACGGCTCCGCCTCGCGGCCCTTGGCGAGGTCCATGATCTGGTCGCGATTGAGCACCCGATTCGGGTGCTGCAGCAGGATGCTCAGCAGCCGGAACTCGCCGCCGCTCAATGGGACGGCTACGCCGTCAGGCGACAGCAGTTGCCGCGCGAGCGTATCCAGTGTCCAGCCGGCGAAGCGCAGGTTGCCTTCCGGCTGTGCCGTCCGCGCCGCCGGCGGCAGGCTGCGTGTGCGCCGCAGCACGCCCTTGATGCGCGCCAGCAGCTCGCGCGGATTGAACGGCTTGGGCAGATAGTCGTCCGCGCCCATCTCGAGACCGAGGATGCGGTCCACCTCCTCGCCGCGCGCGGTCAGCATGATGACCGGGATGTTCGACCGGCTGCGCAGGTCGCGACACAGCGACAGACCATCCTCACCCGGCAGCATCAGGTCGAGCACGATCAAATCCGGCGCGGCTGTTTCGAGCAATTCGCGCATCTCGCGACCATTGGCCGCGGCACTGACGCGATAGCCGTTGTTGCGCAGGTACGTGCTCAGCAGCGTACGGATTTCGGCGTCGTCGTCGACGACCAGGATGTGATCGCTCATGGCCCGACTTTATACATGCAAATCTCCCGCTGCGCCCCCGCGTTTGTAACCCAATGTTACCGCGTCGGAATCGGCAACAAACGGTTACAAAATCGCCCTCTTTCGACACATCCCGTTTACATACGGGCGATCTACTATGCGTGCCGGACTACGCCGGCCCATAGAGGTTAAAGCCATGAACACCATTTCCAAAGCCGTATTCACCACCATGCTGGCCGCGAGTTTCGCCGCCGGCGCGCCGCAGGTATTCGCCCAAAACGCACCCGCCAGGGCGGCTCACACTTGGAAGCGTCACCACGGCCCGTCGCAGCGCCTCGCGCACCTGAAAGCGCAGTTGAAGATTACCTCGGCGCAGGAAGGCGCCTGGAACGCGTTCGTTCAGGCGATGGCGAACACGCGGCCGCAGCATGCCCATCGCGCGATGCATCACCAGCCCGGCGCGCTGACGCCGGCGCCGGAAGTGCTTGAAGCACGCGCCCGGCGAATGCAGGCATGGGCACAGCGCGCCGCAGCGCGGGCGCAGGCGATGAAAGCGCTGTACTCGGCGTTGACGCCGACGCAGCGGGCGATTATCGACACGCATCTCTCCGATATGCAGCACCATTTCCGCGCCCGTTTTCATCGTGGATAACTGCCGGGAGTTGAAGCCATGCACGCAATCACCGACCCGGAGCGCGAACCGACGCGCCGCTGGCCGCTCAGCGGGCTCCGGC
This sequence comes from Gammaproteobacteria bacterium, assembly GCA_035708085.1. Taxonomy (GTDB): domain Bacteria; phylum Pseudomonadota; class Gammaproteobacteria; order Natronospirales; family DASSBR01; genus DASSBR01. The sequence goes on from DASSTE010000047.1 coordinate 55,794, forward strand.
ACGGCTGGCGCTGGCTGATTCTGGCTGTCATAGCGGCCGTGGCGGGTGGCGGTGCCCTCGCCTACGGCCGCTTTGCAGCGCCGTCCGCGCTGGCGTACAAGACCGTGACCGTGCAAACGGGCACGATCGAAAAAACCGTCACCGCGCTAGGTTCGCTGAAGCCGAAGGAATCGGTCGACGTGGGCACACAGGTCTCCGGGCAGTTGAAGCAATTGACGGTGAAGATCGGCGACCGCGTCCAGCAGGGCCAGCTGCTGGCAGAGATCGATCCGGCGGTTTATGAGACGCAAGTCAATACCGACAAGGCCGATCTCGCCAATCTGCAGGCGCAGCTCGCCGAGCAGCAGGCGACCCTGGCGCTGGCGGAACAGCAACTCGCGCGCAACCGCAGCCTGTACAAGCAAAAAGCCGTCAGCAAGGATGCGCTCGACACGCAGGCGACGGCGGTCAAGGTCGCGACCGCCAGGGTGACGTCGTTCAAGGCGCAGATCGTGTCCGCGCAGGCGAAACTCGCCGGCGACATGGCCAAGCTGGGCTACACAAAGATCTATGCGCCGATGAGCGGCACCGTGGTGTCGGAGCCGGCGGTCGTCGGCCAGACGCTGAATGCCAACCAGATGGCGCCGACGATTCTCAGCATCGCCAACCTCGGCACGATGACCGTATGGGCGCAGGTTGCGGAAGCGGACGTGCCCAAGCTCAAGGTCGGCATGCCGGTGTATTTCACCACGCTCGGCCAGCCGCAGCGCCGCTGGCAGGCGACGGTGCAGCAAATTCTGCCGACACCGGAAATCGTCAACGACGTGGTGTTGTACGACGTGCTCATCGACGTCGCCAACCCGGACGACGCGCTGATGACGAGCATGACAGCGCAGGTGTTCTTCGTGCTCGGCCGCGCGCAGAACGTGCCGACGGTGCCGCTCGCGGCGCTCAAGCACCATGAGGGCATGCCGGCCGCTAGTTATCGCGCCCTGGTGCTGACGAAGGACGGGCCGCGGCCGCGGATGGTACGCGCCGGTCTCGAAAACCGCACCGATGCGCAGATTGTCTCCGGCCTGGCCGTCGGCGACCGCGTCATCGTCGGCGGCCAAGCCGGCGGCCGGACCGCGGCCCGCGGTGGCCACTATCACATGCGGGCACGCATATGACCACCTTCGACGACGTGATGCCGCTGCTCGAAATGACCGGCGTCAGCAAGGTTTACGCGCACGGCGGCGTCGAAGTGCACGCGCTCGACGACGTGACGCTGTCTGTTTTTCCCGGCGAGTTCGTCGCGATCATGGGGCAGTCCGGCTCGGGCAAATCTACGCTGATGAACCTGATCGGCTGTCTCGACCGGCCGAGCGCCGGCCGCTACCGCGTCGCCGGCCGCGATGTCGCGGCGCTCGATGCCAATGAACTCGCGGCCCTGCGCCGTGACACCTTCGGCTTCGTGTTCCAGCGCTACAACCTGCTCGCCACGGCGACCGCCGCCGAGAACGTCGAGATACCCGCGATTTATGCCGGCCGCCCGCACCGCGAACGCGCCAGGCGCGCACGCGAGCTGTTAGCGTCGCTGGGCCTCGCCGAACGCGCCGCGCACAAACCGAACGAGATGTCCGGTGGCCAGCAGCAGCGCGTGTCGATCGCGCGCGCGCTGATGAACGGCGCCGACGTCATTCTCGCCGACGAACCCACCGGCGCGCTCGACAGCCACAGCGGCGAAGAGGTTCTAGCCCTGTTACGCGAGTTGCATGCGCAAGGCCGCACTATTCTGCTGATTACCCACGACGCCGATGTCGCGGCGCACGCCGAACGCATCATCCAGATCAGCGACGGCCGTATCGTCGAGGATTCGGGCATGGTGCATCGGTGGCCGCCGGCGGCGGCGCCCGCACGGCGCCCGGCGGCGCGCGGCAATGTCGTGGCCGACTTCGGCGAAGCCGCGAAAATGGCACTGCGTTCGCTCAACGCCAACCTGTTCCGCTCGGCTCTGACGCTGCTCGGCATCATGATCGGCGTCGCGTCGGTCGTCGCGATGCTCGCGATCGGCAACGGCAGCAAGCAGGACGTGATGCGGCGCATCGAATCGATGGGCACCAACCTGCTGCTGGTGCGCCCGGGCGCGCCGGGTGTGCGCGGCTCCGGCGACATCGCCACGCTGACGCCCGCCGACGCGACCGCGATCGCGGCGTTGCCGAACGTTGCTGTCGTGAGTCCGGAACGCCGCACGCAGGCAACCGTGCGCTATGGCGACATCGACTACAACACGTCGGTGGAAGGCGCATGGCCGGGGTACGCCACCGCACGCGACTGGGGCATGGCGTCGGGCGGGTTCATCACCGCCGACGACGTGAAAAGCTACGCGCCGGTGATTGTGCTCGGCCAGACCGTGGCGAGGAACCTGTTCCCGGACGGCGGCGATCCGATCGGCCACTATGTGCTGGTCAAGAACGTGCCGTTCGAGGTCATCGGCGTGCTCGCGCCGAAAGGCGCGACGGCCTTCGGTTCGGATCAGGACGACGTCGCGATGGTGCCGCTGTCCACCGGCTTTATGCGACTGTTCGGGCACCAGTATCTGAACAGCATCACGGTGAAGGTCGCCAATGCCGCGAGCATCGACGCCACCGAAAACGCGATGACGGCGCTATTGAAAAACCGCCACCGCACCGAGGACTTCCAGATCCGCAACACTGCCTCGATTCTCGACATGGCGGAGGCGACGCAGAACACGATGACGGTGCTGCTCGGCGCAGTGGCCGCGATCTCGCTGCTGGTCGGCGGCATCGGCGTGATGAACATTATGCTCGTCAGCGTCACCGAGCGGCGGCGCGAAATCGGCATCCGCATGGCGACCGGCGCGCGCACCGGCAACATCCTGTTGCAATTCAATACCGAGGCGCTGGTGGTGTGCGGGATCGGCGGGCTGATCGGAGTGGCGCTGGGGGTCGCCGCCGCGTTGCTCGCCGGCTTCTTCGGTCTGCCCGCGGCACTGTCGGCGCCGCCGGCAATACTGGCCTTTTCATGCGCCTTCGCGACCGGACTGCTGTTCGGCTTTCTGCCGGCGCGCCAGGCGGCGCGGCTGGATCCTGTGGTGGCTCTCGCGTCGGAATAAAATAGGGTTCCGGAGGAGGAGATTATGAAACGCAAGCAGTTTGCACTCGCGGCGGCGGCGTTGCTGGCCGCGACTACCTGTGCGGCGCCGGTCTGGGCCGCCACACCCCGCGGCGAACACGGCCGTCACGACTTTCACCACCGGCACATCATTCGTGTGCTGCCTCACGGCTATCGCCACGTGTGGGTCGGTCACCGCGATTACTTTTTTCACGGCCGCCGCTTTTACGTCCGCCGGCCGGGCGGCTTCGTGCTGGTGCGAGCGCCGTTCGGTGCGATCGTCGCGCGGCTGCCGGTTGGATACCTCACCGTCCACATCGGCGGGGTTCGCTATTTCACCTTCGGCGGTTTGTACTATCGTCCGGTGCCTGCCGGTTATGAAATCGTTGAGGTACCGGTGCCCGCGTCGCAGCCCGTCGCCACAGCTACCGGCAACGTGATTGTGCAGGTACAGACACTGAACGTCCGTTCCGGACCCGGCCAGTCATTTTCGATCGTCGGCCAGGTCAACATGGGCACCAGCCTGCCTGTTCACGGCAATGCGCCGGGCTGGTATTACGTGCAGTTGCCGAATGGGCAATATGGGTGGGTGATGACGCAGTTTGCCGCGCCGTTTGTTAATGGTGCTTCGGGTTGAGATTTGGTAAATGGCGGGTGGGATTACGGCGGGCTGTCCTGCCCGCCGCCCCTGCGGGGCCAGCGCCGTAGCGGCGCTGTTCAAAATCGCTCCGGCGATTTTGTCGAACCCGGCCTATAGATTTCCCGTGGGTTCGAATCTTGTGTTTGCAGAGCTTGCTGTTTAGTAGGCCCGGCTGCGTTAAATATAGGTGGCGGAGAGGGTGGGATTCGAACCCACGGTACCCGTAAGGGTACAACGGTTTTCGAGACCGTCCCGTTCGACCACTCCGGCACCTCTCCGCAGAAAACCTAAATTTTTAATCAGCGCCGCTTCGCGGCGCGAGAGGGTGGGATTATTCCGGGCTTCCTGCCCTCCATCCCTTCGGGCCCGCCTTCGGCGGTTCAAATTCGCTCCCGGCGAATTTGCCGAAATCATCCCAATGGCCCAGTCCGGCACCTCTTCACTTGCAACCGATATAATGTTGCAGACCGGCCGGGTCGCCATTCTACAACAACTGTACCTGGTAGCCTATGCGTCTGAGCCAGATAACAATGGGGCTGCGAACAGGACGATCCATCGCCAGGACTGTTGTGTCCTGCGCAACAGGGGTATCTGCGCGCCTCGCTTGTGCTGCCGCGGTCGCCCTGATGCTGGCGACTTGTGCGCAACGGCCTTCATTGCTGGCGCAGATCAAGCAGCTCGGCGTATTGCGTGTGGTCACGCGCAACAGTCCCACCACGTTTTATTTCGGCCCGCACGGGCCGACCGGCTTCGAATACGATCTTGCCAAGCTGTTTGCCGACAGCCTCGGCGTGCGGCTTGAGATTTACGCACCCCTCAGTCTGAGAAATGTGCTTGATGCGGTGGGAGACGGCCGCGCCGACATCGCGGCGGCAGGTTTGAGCGTCACCCGTACGCGTGAGCAGCGGTTGCGCTTCGGGCCGCCTTACCAGTACGTCACGCAAAAAGTCATTTACCGTTACGGCGAACCTCGACCCGATTCGCCCGCGGACCTTGTCGGCCACAAGCTGGTCGTGCTGGCCGGCAGTTCGCACGCGGCTCGGCTGAAAGTGCTGCAACACACGTATCCGCAGTTGAAATGGACCGCGAGCGACGATGTCGAAAGCGAGGAACTGCTGGGCCGGGTGGCGCACGGGGAACTGGATTACACCATCGCCGATTCCAATGAATTCGAACTCGACCGCCGCTATTACCCGGAACTGCGCGCGGCGTTCAATCTCAAGCCGCCGGAGCCGGTCGCATGGGCGTTCCGCCGCGGCGACGACTTGAGTCTCTACGACGCCGCGATTGCGTTCTTCGCGCGCATCCGCGCCAATGGGAAGCTGGCGCAGATCACCGAGCGCTATTACGGCCACAGCGATAATTTCGATTACGTCGGCACGCGCACCTTCATTCACGACGTCAAGTCGCTGCTGCCGACCTACCGCCAGTGGTTCAAGGAGGCGGCACAAAACACGGGTATCGACTGGCGGTTGCTTGCCGCGATCGGCTACCAGGAATCGCACTGGAACGCGCATGCCGTGTCGCCGACCGGCGTGCGCGGCGTGATGATGCTGACGCTCGACACCGCCGGTGATCTCGGCATCGACAACCGCATCAACCCGAAGCAAAGCATCCTCGGCGGCGCGCAGTATTTCGCGCTGATGAAGTCGCGCATTCCGGACGAAGTGCAGGAGCCGGACCGGACGTGGATGGCGCTGGCCGCCTACAACATCGGCCTCGGCCATATCCTGGACGCACGCGAAATTACGCGCGAACGCGGCGGCAACCCGAACCGCTGGATGGACGTACGGGCCAGCCTGCCGCTGCTGACGGAAAAGAAGTGGTACACGCAGACGACGTACGGTTATGCGCGCGGCGAGGAGCCCCTGATTTACGTCGCCAACATCCGCAGCTATTACAGCATTCTGAACTGGATTACGACCCGCCCGCAGCAGCCGCCGCCGGAAATCGAAACTGCCGCCACGGCGTCGAAATAACCTCTGATTTATATGACCGTTCGCCCTGAGCTTGTCGAAGGGCTCTTGAAACCACTGCCTTCACTTCGGAAATTCCGCCCGCACTTCGACAAGGCTCAGCACGAACGGAATTTTGAAGCTTCCCTATCGCCGCGCGGCAAAAAAAAGCCGAAGTTGCGCACTCGCCTCATCCGCGAGGACGCCGCCCTCGACGGTAACTCGATGGTTAAGCTGCGGCAGCGCAAAAATGTCGGCGATGCTGCCGGCTGCGCCGGCCTTCGGATCGGTCGCCCCATATACCAGCCGCGCGACCCGCGCGTGCACGATTGCACCCGCGCACATCGTGCAGGGCTCGAGCGTGACATAGAGGGTGACACCCGGAAGCCGATAGTTGGCGAGCGCCTTTGCGCCGTCCCGTAACGCAGCAATCTCCGCGTGGGCCGTCGGATCGTGTGCACCGATCGGATGATTCCAGCCTTCGCCGACGACCTCGCCATCCTTCACCAGCACCGCACCGACCGGCACTTCACCATCGGCTTCGGCGCGCGCCGCGAGTTTCAGCGCACGGCGCATGAAGGCTTCGTCGTCTACTCCCACTCGATCGTTGCCGGCGGCTTGCCGGACACGTCGTAGACGACGCGGGAAATGCCGTCGATTTCGTTAATGATCCGGCGCGACACATGGTCGAGAAACTCGTACGGCAGATGCGCCCAGCGGGCAGTCATGAAATCGATTGTTTCGACCGCGCGCAGCGCGACGACATAGTCGTAGCGCCGGCCGTCGCCCATCACGCCGACCGACCTGACCGGCAGAAACACCGCGAACGCCTGGCTGACCTTGTCGTACAGCGACTGGCGACGCAGTTCGTCGATGAAAATGTGATCGGCGCGCCGCAGCAGATCGGCATACGGCTTCTGTACTGCGCCGAGGATGCGCACGCCGAGGCCGGGACCGGGGAAGGGATGTCGATACACCATCTCGTGGGGCAGACCCAGCTCGACGCCGATCTTGCGCACCTCGTCCTTGAACAGCTCGCGCAGCGGCTCGATCAGCTTGAGCCGCATCGTCTCCGGCAGACCGCCGACGTTGTGGTGCGACTTGATGACGTGCGCTTTGCCGGTTTTGGCGGCGGCGGATTCGATCACGTCCGGATAAATCGTCCCCTGCGCGAGCCACTCGATGCCGCTCAATTGTTCGGCCTGTTCTTCGAACACTTCGATAAAGGTCCGACCGATAATCTTGCGTTTCTGCTCGGGGTCTGCAACACCCGCCAACCGGTCAAGGAAACGCTTTTCCGCATTAACGCGAATGACGTTGATACCCATGTGCTCGGCAAAGGTCGCCATGACCTGATCGCCTTCATTGAGGCGCAGCAGGCCGTTGTCGACGAACACGCAGACGAGCCGGTCACCGATCGCTTCGTGAAGCAGCGCCGCAACCACCGACGAGTCGACCCCGCCCGACAGCGCCAGCAGCACCTTGCCGTGCTCGCCAATCTGCTCGTGCACGCGCTGAATGCCGTCTTCGATGATGTTGGCCGAGGTCCACGACCCGCTACAGCCGCAAACCTCGCGCACGAAGCGGCGCAGCAGGCGCGTGCCTTGGGGGGTATGCGTCACTTCGGGATGGAACTGGATGCCGTAAAACCGGCGCTTGTCGTCCGCCATCGCCGCAACCGGGGCATTGTCACTGATCCCGGCGGTGCAGAAGCCTTGCGGCAGTTCCGCGACGCGATCGCCGTGGCTCATCCACACGTCAAGCTGTGCGGAGCCGTCGGTGTCGACGTGATCTTCAATGCCGGCGAACAGCTTCGACTCGCCCGCCACCCGCAGCCGCGCGTAGCCGAACTCGCGCTCGCTACTCGCCTCGACGCGGCCGCCGAGTTGCGCCGCCATCGTATGCATGCCGTAGCAGATGCCGAGCACCGGCACGCCCAGCTCGAACACCGCTTGCGGCACGCGCGGCGTGTCACTGAAAGTTGTAGATTCGGGTCCGCCGGAGAGAATCACGCCGCGCGGCGCGAAAATCTGCAACGTCTGGGCATCAATGTCCGGATCGTGCAATTCGCAATAAACGCCGGCCTCGCGCACCCGGCGCGCGATCAACTGCGTGTATTGGGACCCAAAATCGAGGATGAGGATGCGTTCGGAATGAAGATTCCGGGCACCATCTGTTTTAGGCTCAGTCACAGTTCGCTCACTTGGATAAGTACCGGGGACTGAGTCGCCAGGACTGAGTCAAGAAAGGAGATTCTTTAACTTAGTCCTAGCGACTCAGCACTAGCAACTTCATTCCACTCTGTAGTTCGGCGCTTCCTTGGTGATCGTGACGTCATGCACGTGGCTCTCCTTGAACCCCGCGCCGGTGATGCGGACGAAATTCGGCCGGGTGCGCATCTCCTCGATCGTGGCGCTGCCGGTGTAGCCCATGCTCGAACGCAGGCCACCGATCAACTGTTGGATAATCGCGACGACGCTGCCCTTGTACGGCACGCGTCCTTCGATACCTTCCGGCACCAGCTTTTCGATCTCCTCGGTCGGATCCTGGAAATAGCGGTCGCTGGAGCCGTACTTGCCGGCCATCGCACCGAGTGACCCCATGCCGCGATAGGACTTGTACGAACGACCCTGGTACAACTCGACTTCGCCCGGGGCTTCCTCGGTGCCGGCGAACAGGCCACCGAGCATCACCGAGTACGCGCCGGCCGCGATCGCCTTGGCGACGTCGCCGGAAAACCGGATGCCGCCGTCGGCGATCAGCGGAATGCCGCTGCCTTCCAGTTCCGCCGCGACGTTGCCGACCGCGGAAATCTGCGGCACGCCGACGCCGGCGATAATGCGTGTGGTGCAGATCGATCCGGGGCCGATGCCGACCTTGACGCCGTCGGCGCCGGCATCGGCCAGCGCGCGCGCCGCTTCGGCCGTGACGATATTGCCGCCGATCACGGCCAGGTCCGGGTGCGCCTGCTTGATCGCGCGCACCCGGTCGATCACCCCCTTGCTATGGCCGTGGGAGGTATCGACAACGACCACGTCGACACCGGCATCGACCAGCGCCGCGACACGCGACTCGGTGTCCGGGGCCGTGCCGACCGCTGCGCCGACGCGCAACCGGCCGTGTTCGTCCTTGCAGGCGCTCGGGTAGTCCTTCGCCTTCTGGATGTCCTTCACAGTGATCATGCCGCGCAACTGGAATTTGTCGTTGACGACCAGGATCTTCTCGATCCGGTGCTGGTGTAGCCGGTCGACCACTTCGTCCTTGTCGGCGCCCTCGCCCACCGTGACGAGCTTCTCCTTCGGCGTCATCGCCTGCGTGATCGGCGCGTCGTAGCGCGTCTCGAAACGCAGGTCGCGGCTGGTGACGATGCCGACCAGGTCCTCACCGTCGACGACCGGCACGCCGGAAATCTGGTGCGCCCGCGTCAGCTCCATCACCTCGCGAATCGTCGCCGTCGGCGCGACCGTGATCGGATCCTTGATGACGCCGCTTTCGAATTTCTTCACCAGCCGCACCTGGCGCGCCTGCTCGGCCGGCGTCATGCTCTTGTGGATAATGCCGATGCCGCCTTCCTGGGCGAGCGAAATCGCGAGCCGCGCCTCGGTGACGGTATCCATCGCCGACGACAGCAGCGGGATGTTGAGCGCGATGTCGCGGGTCAGTTGGGTACGAAGATCGACGTCGCGCGGCAAGACGGCCGAAAAGGCCGGTTGCAGCAGGACATCATCAAAGGTGAGAGCCTCTTGGGCGATGCGCATGACCTACCCCGCAGGACGGTGGTAAATCGCGTAATTGTAACATGAAGCGTGGCTCAGAATGTACGCGGCAGGCCGATCAGCGGCGTCTTGACAGGCGCGGCAATGCCGATGAACTTGGTGACGGCATCGCCGCCGAAATCAGCGACCCACAGGTTGCCGGAGGCGTCGACCGCAAGCCCCTGCGGCTGAACCAGCGCCCCGTTGCGATAGCCGGAAGTGGGGCTGAGCGGGCTGCCATCCGGGGCCAGCTCACTGATGCTGTCGCTATGAAAATTGCTGACGAACACGTGGCCGGCGCCATCGATCGCCACGCCGTTCGCGCCCGCCATGCCGCCTCCGGCGTACCCGTCGGCAGGCGAAAGCGGGCAGCCGGTGTCGCCTGTAGCGGGCGCCGCCGGACAATCCGCCGGCCGCGTGTCCCCGCCCGCCAGTTCGCTCACCGCATCGCCGAAGAAGTCGCTGATCCAGGCATTGCCTCGGGCATCCAGTGCCAGCCCGTCGGGTGTGTCCAGCCCTCCGCCGGTGTAGCCGTCGGCCGGCGAGACCGGCGTGCCGTCGGTGGTAAACTCGCTGACGCTGTCGGCGCCCTGGTTGGCAATCCAGACGTTGTTTTGCGCGTCCACCGCCACGGCAACTGGAAAGGCCAGGCCGCCATCGTGATAGGGCCCACTGACGTGGCCGGCGGCATCGAATCGGCTGAGCGTGCTGTCGCCGTAGTTGGCGACCCAGATGCTGCCATCCGGCGCGACGGCCACCGAAATCGGCCCTTCGCCACCGTCGACGAAACCGGTTGGACCGGACAAGGGCGTGCCGTCCGCCGCCAGCTCTGTCACGCCTTTGCCGTCGCCGCCGTTCCAGTTGGCAATCCACACGTCGCCGCCAGCATCGATCGCCAGACCCCAGGAGCCTTGCAGGCCGCCGCCGGTAAAGCCGCTGTCGCCCGACAGTGCCGCGCCGTCCGGAGCGAATTTGCTCACCGTCCCGGCCGGCTGCTTGAAGTTCGCCACCCACACGTTGCCTGCACCGTCCACCGCGATTCCGGCTGGTTGTTGCATGCCGCCGCCGGTGTAGCTCAGCGCCAGCGTCCAATCGTTGGGCGCGACAGCCAGCGCCGGTGCATAGACGGTCGGCGGCGGCGCCAGGGCAAAAATGCCGGCGCCGTCATTTCGCACCCCCGGCTGCACGGCAATGGCCAGCCATGCCGCCAGTACCGTAGTTGCCCCGGTCTCCTGCGACAACGCCCTGCAGACATCTGAATCGGCGCCGCTGCTGTCGACGCAGGCTGCCGCGAAGTTGGCGAGGGTATTGAGCTTGCGCAAGGCATCGCAGTTCACCGGCTCGCTGTCGCCGGTGCAGGCGCTTGCGTCCTGAAATATCAGTATGCCCGTCTGAACATCGATCATGCTGGCAAAAGTGGCCGCTGCGTTGTCCAGTCCCGGGGAAGCGCCGGCGACGTTCACCCGGCCCGCGGACAGCGACATAAACGCCGCGAGGCTGTAGGCCGCAGCGCCGGTGGTCACTTCGTTAATCGTCACGCTGGCAGGAAAGGCGCAGCCGGCCGTGTCGACGCAGTACACGCCGGCGACGGTCACGAGTTCGGTGGCGTGATTCACTGAGCCCGCACCGGCATCGCCGCCGGCCGCGGTGACGTACACGATCTGCCCCGTCCCCGGCTCCGCCGCGAACGCGATCTTGAAATGTCCGGCTGCGTCCGTGACTGCCTTGCCCAGTTCGGTGGCGGGCGCGCCTGGCGTTGGATTGGCAGCCCAGGCCGTGACAGTAGCCGCAGCAATCGGGTGGCGGCCGCCGACAACATCACCGCTAAGCGACGGGCCGTTTGGTGGAGTTGAGCCGTTATCCGCAGGCGGGCTGGTGTCGGGCGGAGAACTGCCGGATGGCGGCGGCGCGGACGTACTGCCGCCGCTCCCGCCACACCCCGTCAGCGCCACCGCCAGCATGGATGCCGCCAAAATTCGCCCGGCGCATCTGCGCCACTGCCCCACCGCGATAGCCGGTGATTGCCCCGTCAGCCATTTCTCTCCCGACAGCACCACCGATCAGGGCGCCGGTTAAGGCGAAATGCTGATGCTGCTCGGTGCACCGCCGGTGCTGAACGGCGAGTTGCCGGCCGGCGTCAGGCTACCCGTGCTGCTGTCGATGGCGTAAACCGATACCGAGTTTTCTCCTCTGTTCGTCACATAGAGCAGCCGCCCATTGGGATTGATCGACAATTGGCTGGGCTTAGCGCCGGCCGCGACGGCCGTGCCGACAGCGGTCAGCGTGCCGTCGGCACGGTTGATCTGGTAGGTGAGAATGTCGTTGCTGCCGCTGTTTGCGACATAGAGAAAATCGCCGGCGGGATCCACGGCGATCGATACAGGATCATTGCTCGGGGCGATGGTGTAGTTCGCAATCGCACCCAAAGCGCCGGTACCGGCATTCACACTCATTGCCGACACGTCACCGTTTGATCCCGCGGGCTGCGCGCCGAGATAGGCGAATAACCCCGCGGGGTCCATGGCAATGGTGTTGGGACTCGCGGAGACGCTGAACGGTGATCCGGCGGAAATTTCGGTCAGCGCCCCGGTAGAGGTGTCGCGCTGATAAGTCGTTACGGTGGCATCGCCGGCGTCGACGACGTAGACGAAGTTGCCAGCCGGATCGACCGCGACCGAAACCGGCGTGGAGCCGGCGGCGACCGGCGAACTCGTTAATGCGGTCAGCGCACCGGTGCCGCCGTCGACGCTGAAGGCGGACACGGTGCCATCGCCGCTGTTGGCGACGTACAGATACTTCCCTGCAGGATCGGTTGCCAGTGAAACGGGCGCGTTGCCGGAAACCGCTGGCGAGACGGCGGTTTCCACGAGCGTGCCGGTCGCCGGATCGATCGCAAAAGCGGCGACACTGTTGCCGGACTTGTTGGCGACGAACAAAAAGCGCCCGCGCGGCGCCACGGCGAGAAAAGCCGGCGCGGAACCCACCGCACCGGCCGAGAATGGCGAATTAAGCACAGGCCCCATCGGGTGCGCGTTGCCGATGCTGTACCCGTAAACGTTGCCGTTGTTCACGACAACATAAAGATGGCGACCGGTAGGATCGACCGCGACGGCCAGCGGACTCTTGCCGGTACTGAATGGAGAACCGCTCACCTCACCCGGAGCACCGGTGGTACCGTCGATTTCATACGTCGAAACCGTATCGTCTTGAGAGTTGGTGACATACAGGAACTCGCCGCTCAGATCGACTGTAATGGACTGCGGGTCGTTCCCCGTGGCGAAGCAGTTGCTCGGCAGGCCGGCGCCACACGAACTTCCACCGAGGTCCACGAGTACACCGCCGCTGCCGATCGTGTAGGCCGAAATGTTGCCGACGCAATGCGTGCAGCCGTCGATGACGTAGACGAACTGCGAACCGGGATCTATTGCGATCGCCACTGGCGTTGTGCCGGACGCAAAGCAATTGCCGGGCAACCCGCTGCCACAGGCGCTGCCGCTGACGTCGCTGAGCGCGCCGCTCGTGCCGTCGATCGAATAGGCCGAAATGTTGTTGCCGGTCTGGTTCGTGACGTACAGGAATCCGCCGCTTGGAGCCGCGGCCACGCCGGACGGACCGCTGCCGGCGGCGAAGCAGTTGCCCGGATCGACGCTCGGGGCACCGCCGCAGGGGCTTGCGGTAACGGGTAAAAGCTGGCCCGCTGTGGCGGTGGCGGTATCGATCCTATACGCCGACACATCGTTGCCGCCGTTGTTGGTGACGTACAGGAAACTGCCGGTCGGATCTATTGCCAAACCGTTCGGCGAACTGCCGGCAGGGAACGGTGAATTCGCCATTGCAGTCAGCACTCCACCGGGACCTATCGTGTAACCGGAAACCGAATCGCCACCTGAATTCGCCACGTAAACGAATTGACCCGTTGGGTCGACGGCGACACCGATCGGCTTACTCCCGGTATTGATATTTGTTCCGGCAGTAAGCGAGCCGTCGCTGCCGATCGTGTACGGCGTCAACGTGTTTCCACCGCTGTTGGGCACGTAGATGTAGCGGCCGCCCGGGTCGACGCCGATCGCCTTCGGCGCGTTGCCCGAGCCCCATGAACCCAGGTCGGTCAGTGCGCTCACGGTGACGTCAAGCCGCCGGTAACCGGAAACGCTGTCGTCGTTGGCGTTGGCCACATAGGCATAATGGCGCCCGGATAGCGTCCATGCGTCGGCGGTGTCGGCCGGCGCGGCAGCGAGCACCGGCGAATAGACGGGGTTCGGCGGCAACAGGCCGAATATCTCGCTGCCCTTGGCATTGACGCCTTTGTACGCCGCGACGCGAAAACTGGCTTGCAGCGTATCGGGCGCGCTCACCGCGACGTTGAAGAGCAGACTGCTGCACGCGGTTGAATCCGGGCCCGACGAATTGACGCATCCGGCCAGCACATCCGCGAGCGTGTTCAATTTCTCGAGCGTCGTGTGAATGGGGGAGTCAGACGGCTGCTCCGTCAGGAATGCCGCTGCTTGACCCCTGGACGGATCCACCAGATTGCGGACAGTCGCCGCGCGGGTGTCCAGCCCGGTTTTGCCGGCAATTGCAACGCAGGTGCCGCTCTGGTCATTGCCGCCGATCGTGGTGCAGTCCACAAAGGCAATGTATTTCTGCAGCACCGCCGTGGCGGCAACTGTCGTGAGTTCATCGATATTCAGGAGCGCGGGAAATGTGCAGCCGGTTACAGACGGATCGCAATAGCCGCCGGCGACAGTCATCAACCCGATGGCGCTGTTGGCGACGCCGGCACCCGCGTCGCCGCCCATTGCGATGAAATACACTATCTGACCGTTGGCCGGCATGGAAGAAACGCTGATACTGAAGTTACCGGCGGCATCGCTGATTGCCGAACCGAGTTCAACCGCCGGGTCGCCGGGATTGAGTCCGGCTGCGTAGGCGACCACCGTGGCCCCCGCGACCGGCTGCCGCCCACCGTAAATGGAGCCGGACATTGCGGGCGCACCCGATGGCGTCGTAGCCTGCGGACCTGACGCCAGGGCAGCGCCGTCCTGCCGGCAGGCCGTCAGGCCCAGCATCGCCGCAAAGACGATCAGCCAGGCAACCATCGGCCAGCGGGCGGCGATATTTGCTTTCAAGTTGTGCTTGTTCATTTTGTGTTCTCCCTTATTGGCCCGCCTGCGCTTTCGCAAGGCGCATCGCGGGTTCCAGATCGACATTCGCGATGACACGCTCCAACTCCGCCCGCAATTGCATGGCAACGGCCGCTTCCTGAGCTTTGCTGATGCCGGCGTCGAGCGGGTGCGTCAGGATGATGGCGGCGGGCACCACACCATCGGGAGCGGAGCGCGTCAACGCCCTCAAGCCCTGCTGCCACAGCGCTTTCCACGTCAGCACCGCCCGCTCGGCGCAGCCGTCGGCGGCACATTCGGTTGCGGCCACCAGCCGCAGCTGGTTTTCGGTACGCAGCAGTGCGACATCGAAAAGCGCGCTTTCGTTCGCTGTTTCAATTCGACGCAATTGCTCGCTGATCAGGGTCTCGCCGTGATTCAGAAAGCATCCGATGCCATTGTGACCGTGGGGATAACCGCGAAAGAAATCGAGGATCACCGGCGCCGCTCCATGGACGCCGGCGGCGAACAGCGCGCCGACCTCGACGATCGATCCGGCGCCCGGATTGCGCCACCGTTCGACTTGCGCCGCACCGCCGAGAGTCGTCGGTACCAGCACCACCTGCGCGGTGTTCACGTTGGCGACGGCGAAATGCCGTGGCGTCAGGCCGTGCGCGAGCACGCCGAAGCCGAGCACGCAGGCGCTCAGGACGAGAAGCTTGGCGTACATGAGCGCCACCGGCGCGGAAGCGAAAACAGGAACAGCGCGGCGCAGAAGAACAGGATGCCGCCGATGATGTAGTCGGCCAGCGCGGCATGGCCGGCCAGCGCCGGCGCCTGCTTGGCAAACCAGTAGTAGATCACGACCGCGCACAGGCGCAGCAGGTTGAACAAGTAGGCCAGCGCCACCGCAGCGAGCACATAGACGGCCCAGCGCCGCCACGACAGCTCGTAGAGATAGCCAACCACCAGCGCGGTGTAACCCATCGCGACCGCTCCGCGCAGCCCGTCGCAACCGTGGGCGATGAACATGCCGAGGTCCGGCGAGAACATCATCACCAGCGTGCCCCCCGATATGGGCACGCCAATGAGCGCTGCGAAAGATCGGGCGGTGTGCGCGGCGAACTGCTGCAACGGCAGGTCGACCAACGCCTGGAAGAAGTGAGGGACCGGGTTGACGAAGATCAGCAGCAGCAACGGAAACCAGGCCTTGCGCCACGTTTGCGCGCCGCCGAACAGGAGCACGATGCCGCTGATATAGGCAGCCAGCAGCAGGCCATTCGGCACCAGGATGGCCGGCGGGGTGTCCGCTCCCAACGGGACAATGAGATGCAGCAGCCGGAAGAGCCCGACGGAAGAAGCAAGCGCAAGGATGAGCGACGGCAGCACCAGAGCGAGCCCCCACCAGGTGCCGCCGCGCGAAAAATCTTCGAGTCGCCAAACCCGCAGGCAAAGCATCAGGCACGCTGGCGGGATGGCCATCCCGATCGAGCGAAGCGGCTCATTCCACCACAGCGTCCAAAGCCCGAAAAGCTGCTGCAGGAAGCAGAAATAGAGGCCGGCAGCCGCGACCGGCACGACAATAGCGATCGCAGTGAACGCCCGCCGTTCGGAAGACAGCGACCGCCCCGTTGCGCCCTCCAGAAGGGCTTCGGGCACAGCCATTGGCTAGTCAGGCAAACTGTTGCGTTGGCTCGGCCGACGCTGCTTGAAGCGCGCCCGCAACCATGGCACCGAGGCGGCTCCGCCTCCGAGCAGGCCCAGCAGCAGCGTTGGGTTTTCCGGCGAATCGACGCAACCGCCCAAACTGCCGGCGAACGCTGTTGTGGTTAGTAGCATCAACGAAAGAACCGCGGCGAATGCCAGCAGCAGCTTACTGATCTCCCTCATCCCATTCCCCCCAATGATTGTCGCGCGATTATAACCTGCCAACCTACCGGCGCAAGGGTTATTACTAGGTTTGGTTCAGCCTTGCCGGCACGGGCGCGGACACCAGCAGTTGCACCTCGATCTTTAGAGCCCTTTTGTGTCCGGACCGCGCCCTCGCTATGATGGGCCCCGCCCATGAACGACCTCTTCGAGCGCAAAATCTACTCGGTCTCCGAACTCGGCGCCGCGGCGCGGATGCTGCTCGAAGACCACTTCCCGTCGATCTGGATCCAGGGGGAAATTTCCAATCTCGCCCGTCCCAACTCCGGCCACTGGTACTTCACGCTGAAGGACGATGCCGCGCAAGTGCGCTGCGCGATGTTTCGCATGGACAACCGGCGAGTCCGGTTCACGCCGAAGGACGGCATGCTGATCCTGCTGCGTGCGCGCGTCAGCCTGTATCCGCAGCGCGGCGATTTCCAGCTGATCTGCCAGTCGATGGAACCCGCCGGCGAAGGCGCGTTGCGCCAGGCGTTCGAGGCGCTGAAGGAGAAACTCGCGGCCGAGGGGCTGTTCGACGAGGCCATTAAGCGGCCGCTGCCGGCGCTGCCGCGCATCATCGGCGTGATCACCTCACCGACCGGCGCCGCGATCCGCGACATCCTGAGCACCCTCGCCCGGCGCTGGCCGCTGGCGCGGGTGCGCCTGTACCCGACTGCCGTACAGGGCGCCAATGCCGCGCCCGAAATCTGCACCGCCCTCGCCCGCGCGTCGGCCGATGCCATCTGCGACCTGCTGATTCTCGCCCGTGGCGGCGGCTCGCTCGAAGACCTGTGGGCGTTCAACGACGAAGCGCTCGCGCGGGCGGTTCGCGCCTCGGCGATTCCGGTGATCTCGGGCATCGGCCACGAAATCGACTTCACGATTGCGGACTTCGCCGCCGATCTGCGTGCGCCGACACCCACCGGTGCGGCCGAGCACGCCGTGCCCGATCAGCGTGATGTGCTGCAAGCACTGGCGGAACGCGAGGCGCGGTTGCTACGCGAATTCGATCGCCGCTTGTGCGCCTTCCGCGAACGGATCGACTGGGCGTCCCGGCGACTCGACCAGCTTCATCCGCGCATGAAGCTGCAGGAGCAGGCGCAACGGCTCGATGAGCTGACGGCGCGCCTCAGGCAATGCTCAAAAGTGAGGCTCAACGAGCACCGCCAGCACCTCGCGCGCGTCACCGCCGAGCTGCGCCAGCACACGCCGTGGCACCGGCTGCAAACGATGAACGAGCGCCTGTGCGGCTACCGCGAACGGCTGCGCTTCGCGATGCAGCACAGCGTGACCGCGTTGCGCAACCGCTACCTGCTGGCCGCGCGTGGTCTCGACACCGTCAGCCCGCTGGCGACGCTCGAACGGGGCTACGCGATCGTCAGCGACGGCGACGGCAAGGTTTTGACGGACGTCGCGGTGATCCAGCCTGGTGCAGCCATTCGCGCCCGCCTCGCGCGCGGCGAACTGACCGCCAAGGTCCAACAGATTCGAAAGGAGGCCGATTGATGAAACTGCTTGCGATCCTCACCGCATTGCTCTTGGGCGTGCCGGCCTGGAGCGCGACGCTGCCTCGCCAGAGTGCCGTGCCCGGCGGCATCGCCATCGTTCCATTGCCGGCGCACGCTGAACAGGCGAGCTTCGATGGTCGCCGCGTGATGGTCATGCCGCACGACGGGCAGCGCTACGCCGTCATCGGCGTGCCGCTCGACACGCAACCGGGCACACAGACGTTGACGGTGAAAACCACCAACGGCGCGCGCCGCGTGTCGTTCCAGGTGAACCCGAAGCAATACGCAACGCAGCGCCTGACGATCAAGAACAAGAGCATGGTGACGCTGTCGAAAGCCGATCTTCAGCGCGTGCATCGCGAGCGCAAGATCATCGACGCCGTCTACGACAACTTTACCCCGTCGCTCTACGCCAAGCTGCCATTTGCGTTGCCGGTCGACGGCATCGAATCGAGCCCGTTCGGCGTCCGGCGCATTCTGAACGGCAAGCCGCGCTCGCCGCATTCAGGCATCGACATCGCGGCACCGGCCGGCACGCCGGTTCGCGCGCCGGCCGACGGCGTCGTCGCCGAGGTCGGCGATTTTTTCTTCAACGGCAACACCGTCATCATCAATCACGGCGAAGGCCTGGTCAGCGTCTACGTCCACCTGAGCAAGATCAAGGTCCAGGACGGCGAGCACGTCAAACGTGGCCAGATCATCGCGCAGGTCGGCTCGACCGGCCGCACCACCGGCGCCGATCTGCATTGGACCGTGACGCTGAACGGCACGAAGGTCAATCCCGAGTTGCTGCTGTCACAAGCGGCACTCGAGTCCTTGCGCTGAAACCCCGTTATTGATCCGCGCGGTAGTACTTGACCCACGGTTCGTCCCATCGCGCCGGTACCGGCGCACGCGCCACGATCGCCAGCGGCTTCATGTTGAGGTTCCGCAACTGTGCATTCAGCCGGGCGAGCGGCTTGCCCTTGAGCTTGTGCCAGCGGGCCAGCAGCGCTTGCATCGACCGGCTGGCCTGCCGGAATGCCGCCGCCTGCCCGTCCGTGGGCGCGCGATCGGCATTTTCCACCTGACCCATCAGGTGCCTCAGCTTGTAGGCGACCCCTGAGATGATCGGCGGGCCGTCATACGAATAGAAAAAATACGGCCCGGCGTCACGCGGCCCGGCCAGCGCCGTCAATTGCTTCTGGTAGGCCGCGATCGCCGTCGACGGGCCGGAATGCGCCTTGCGCTGATCCAGTTGTTTCTGCAGGTCGCGAATTTTCCCCAGCGCTTTCAGGCCGCTGATGGTCTCGTCGTAGGCGCGCTTGGCCAGGTCGAACTGTTGCTTGAGATCGGCCTGCGACGCTGTCACACGCGGGTCCATGCGCACCTTCAGCGGTTGCGTATAACTGTGCCCGTTGACGGTGAGTCTCACCGTGTAGGCGCCCGGTAGCACCCATGGCGCCATCGCCACTTTCGGCGTTTCGTTGTCCCGCACCGCCTGGTCCGCATCGAGGCGCCGTGTCAGACCGGGGATCGGCGCGTAATGCATGTTCCAGATGTAACGGTGATGGCCCGCCGTAGTCGACAAATGCTGCGGCGGGCGCGGCCACCAGGCCGGCACTCGCAGTTCATCGAGCGGAATTGGCTTCTCCGGATGGTCGCTCGAATAATGCCGGACCACATTGCCGTCGGCGTCCAGAATGTCGAGCGTGATGGGGCCTTGCACGTCTTTGCCGAGATAATAGTCGATGACGGCGCCCGGAGGCGGATTGTCCATAAACGGCATCCGCCACGGGGTCGGCGGATTCATGCCCCAGCGTACGCGGGTCGCGAGTTCGGGCTTGTAGAGGGTGACGTCGGATTTGGCTACCCTCGCATCGATCTGGCGCAGCGGCGTGATGTCGTCGAGAATCTGGAAGCCCCGGCCATGGGTGGCGGCGATCAGATCGTTAGCCTTCACTTCAAGGTCGCGCACCGAGATCGCCGGCATGTTCAGGCGCAGCGACTGCCAGTGATCGCCGTCGTCGAACGATACATACACCTGCGTTTCCGTGCCTGCAAACAACAAGCCCTGGCGCTTCGGATCCTCGATAATCACGTTGGTGGCGGCGCCGTCCGGGATGCCGGTGTCGATTTCGGTCCACGTCTTGCCGAAATCACGCGTCCGAAACAAATGCGGACGCTGATCGTCGAGCTGCATCGTATTAATCGCCGCATACGCGGTGCCGCGGTCGAAGTGCGAAGCCTCCATGCCGTACACGGACCACCACGGCTTCATCTTCGGCGGCGTAACGTTCTGCCAATGCTTGCCGCCGTCGGTGGTCAGCTGAATTAAGCCGTCGTCGGTGCCGGCCCAGATGACATTGATGTCCAGCGGCGACGGCGCCAGTGCATACACCACCGCGCGATTCTTCGACTTTGCCTTGATCGTCTTCGCGTATTTGCCGACGTTTTCCGGCACCTTCCAGTGCCCTTTGCGCGTCAGGTCGGGGCTGATTTGCGTCCAGTGATTGCCGCCGTCGCGCGTCTTCCAGACCACGTTCGACGCGAAGTACAGAATGTGCGGATCGACGGGCGAAAACAGCAGTGGCATGGTGCGCAGGATGCGGTAGTTTTTGCCCTTGGGCGGCCCGACGTACTGGATCTGGCCGGTCTTGCGGTTGTAGCGCGTGACGCGACCGCCGTAGACGATGTCCGGATTGAGGGGGTCCGGCGCCGCCCGACCGTATTCGATCACGCCCACCGGGTGCCAGTCGTGCGCCGTAATCTGGCCGTCGTTACCGCGGCTCAGTACGCAGGCGGAACCGCTGTCCTGATCGCCGCCACAGACGCGGTACGGATAATGGTTGTCGGTGGCCACGTCGTACATTGCCGCGGTCGGCTGGTTGTACCACGAACTCCACGACTTGCCGCCGTTCACGCTGATGATGGTGCCCTGGTCGACCACCGCGAACAGCAGTTTCGGGTTGTTCGGGCTGATCCACAGGCGCTGGTAATCGTCGCCGCCCGGCCCGCCGCGAAGGCCGGTCCAGGTCTTGCCGCCGTCGGCCGATTTCCACAGGACCGGTGTGCAGCTGTAGACGATATCCGGGTTCTTCGGATCCACCGTCAACGTCGGTAGATCGCCGCCGCCGACGCGGGCGGCGGGGCGCGGGTCGGTTGTGATCTTGCGCCAGTGCGCGCCGGCGTCATCGGATCGATAAATGTAAACGTCGTGGCCGGTCGCGACCGAGGCATACAGGCGCGCGGGATCGCTGGGCGCCACGACCAGTTGAACCTGGGAGACTTTTGGCGGCAGTCCGGCGGTCAGCCGATGCCAGGTATCGCCGCCGTCCGTAGACTTGAAGATGCCGCCCGACGTGCCGCCGAACGAATCGCTTTCCCACGGCGCCTGCTGCTGCTGCCACATCGTCGCGTACAGAATCTGCGGGTTGGACGGATCGAAGTCGACGTCGTCGCCGCTGGTGTACGCGTCGATGTAGAGCACTTTCTCGAACGTCTTGCCGCCGTCGGTCGAACGAAAAATGCCGCGCTGTTTATTGGGTCCGTAGGGATGCCCCATCGCGGCGACGAACAAACGGTTCGGATTGTGCGGATCGACGATGACCCTGGCGATCTTCTGCGTGTCGCGCAGCCCCAGGTGCGTCCAGGTCTTGCCCGCATCGGTCGACTTGTACATGCCGTTGCCGATGGCGCCGTCGGGACGGATGATCCCCTCGCCGCTGCCGACGTAAATAATATTCGGATCGGACGGCGCCACCGCAATGGAGCCGATCGAGCCGGTGGATTGCTTGTCGAAGATCGGCTTCCAGGTCCGCCCGTAATCGCTGGACTTCCAGATACCGCCGTTGTCGGCGCCGGCGTAAAACACGGGCGGGTTGCCCGGCACGGCATCGAGCGCATGCATGCGCCCGCCGCGCAGGGGACCGATCGCCCGCCAGTGCAACTGCGAAAAAAGCGCCTGGTCGTAAGTTCCTGAGGTATGCCGGGATTGGATCTGTGCCGCTGGACATGCCGTGCCGATCGAGAAAGCCGCCAACGCGGCTGCAATGGTCAATATGGATCGTCTCACCGGCATCCTCCTCTAACGACAACGTCTGCGACAGGCAGCGGCCGATAAGGGTCGGGCCCAACGGGGTGGTATGTCAAGAGGAACAACCGGCCGCGGCGCCCGCCGATGACAGTTGTCATGCCGGATTGCTGACATTTTCGACTGTTCGCCAGGCGCGGGACGCTGCATTGTGACGTCACGATTCGGGAGTGATGGCATGAATATACATTGCGACGTCGTAGCGGAACTGGACAACGTCACCAAGCGTTATGGCGCGGTGACGGCCGTGGATAATCTCAACCTCGAAATTCGCGCCGGCGAAATCCTGTCGCTGCTCGGGCCGAACGGTGCGGGCAAGACGACCAGTATCAATCTGCTGCTGGGTCTCGTCCAACCGAGCGCCGGCAGCGCGACGCTATTCGGCCTGCCGCCGAGCGACCTCAATGCGCGCCGGCGGATTGGCGCGATGCTGCAAAGCAGCGTGCTTGAGAGCCACGTCCGCGTCGCGGAATGCGTCGCACAATACGCCGGCTATTACCCGCAGCCGATGAGCGTCATCACGGCCTTGCGGCACGCCGGCATCGAAGATCTGGCGAAGCGATCCGTGACGAAGTTATCGGGCGGGCAGAAACAGCGGCTGATGTTTGCGCTCGCTTTGTGCGGTAATCCGCCGCTGCTGTTTCTCGATGAGCCGACCGCCGGGCTCGATGTCGAAGCCAGGCGCGCGCTGTGGACGGCACTGCGGACGCTGGCTGCGGACGGCCGCACCATCGTCCTGACCACGCATTACCTCGAAGAAGCCGACGCGCTGGCCGATCGCATCGCCGTGATGAACCGCGGCCGTGTTGTTGCCGAAGGCACGCCGACGGAGATCAAGTCGCGGGTAGCGCTGAGACGCATCCGCTGCGTCACGGAACTTGATGGCAACATCATCGCTGCACTGCCGGACGTGCACTCGGTGCAGGCGGACGGGTCGCGGCTGGAAATTGCGACCGCGCGTCCCGAGCAGGTACTGCGCGAACTGCTCTGGCAGGATCCGTCGCTGAGCGAACTTGAAGTCAGCGGAGCCAGACTGGAAGACGCGTTTCTCGAATTGACGCGGGAAGAGGAGAAAGCGGCATGAACAGCGACAACACAGCAACTGCCATCGCCCCCGAAGCAACGATCGCTGCAACGAATGCGGTGACGCAATGGCGCGGCCGCGACACGCTCGGCGTCTACTGGCGCGAAGTCCGTTTTCAGTTCATCGGCATGCTGCGCAGCCCCGGTTTCGCGCTGCCGACGCTGCTGTTTCCGTCGATGTTTTATCTCTTTTTCGGTGTGCTGTTCAGCCACGGCGCCCAACAAGCGACGTATAGACTCGCCACCTACAGCACCTTCGGCGTCATCGGCCCGGCGCTGTTCGGCTTCGGCGTCGGCATCGCGGTAGAACGCGAAAAAGGCATTCTCGCGCTGAAGCGCGTCTTCCCGCTGCCCGTCGGCGCGTACTTCTGTGCCCGCATCGGGATGGCGATGCTGTTCGCCCTGCTGATCGTCCTGATTCTGTCACTGCTGGGCATCACGCTCGGCGGCGTCAGCCTGGCGTTCGGCGCGTGGCTCGGCATGACGGCACTGCTGGTCGCCGGCGCGCTGCCCTTTTGCGCGCTGGGACTGGTCATCGGCCTGTCGGTGGGCGGCCAGGCTGCGCCGGCCATTATCAACCTCGTTTACCTGCCGATGTCGTTTTTGTCCGGCCTGTGGGTGCCGCTCCAGTACATGCCGCATTTCCTGCAGCAGTTTGCGGTCTCACTGCCGGCCTACCACTTCTGCCAGCTCGTACTCGCCGTCATCGGCCAGGGCAACGATGGCAGCAACGCCGTCCACGTGGCCTACCTGGCGGTTTTCACTGCCGTGTGCCTGCTGATCGCGGCGCGCGCCTGGCGCCGAATCCAGGATCGTTGATGCCTGCGACTCGTCCAACGGCGATAGAATAGCGGCATGAATCGCAGCCTCCCGAATCTCGCCAATCGACTGAAGCGAATGGCGCTCGGCATCCATCACCGACTGCTGCCACCCGATCATCACGCGGACTGGACGCCATACCTGTGGCTGGTGTGGACCGGGTTCTATTTTCTTTCGCTGGTACCGCCGACCACCGCCGCTACGCGTGCGGCGACCCTGCTCGCCCTTGCTGCGTTCTTCCCGCTGTATTTCCGCTACTACTGGGCGCACGGCTGGGAGCGCCATTCGATTATCATCCTCATTGCGGCACTCGGGATCGCGCTGACACCGTTCAACCTCGCCGGCGGCGGCCTGCTGATTTATGCCGGCGCGTTCGCCGGATTCAGCCTTCGACCGCGCAAGGCGTTGGCGGCAGTAGGCGGACTGGCCATCATCGCCATCATCGAGTATGTGGCGCTAGGATTTTCGCCACTGGAATGGATATGGGCGCCCACCATTACCATCGTCGCCGGCCTTGCAAACGTCTGGGCCGCGGAACGCATGCGGCAAAACCGCGAATTGCGACGCTCCCAGGACGAAGTGAGACGGCTGGCGGCGATTGCGGAACGCGAGCGCATCGCGCGCGACCTGCACGACCTGCTCGGGCATACGCTCACGCTGATCACCGTCAAAGCCGAACTCGCCGGCACACTCGCGGCGCGCGATCTGCCGCGCGCGGCCGCCGAAATCCGGGAGCTCGAAAGCATCGCCCGCGATGCGCTGGCGCAAGTTCGCCAGGCGGTTGGCGGTTATCGCGGCGACCTCGCCGGCGAGATCGCCAATGCCGGTGCCGCCCTGCGCGCCGCCGGTGTCGAATTCAAAGCCGATACCGCCGCAGCCGGCTGCGAATCGGACAAAGACGCGGCGCTGGCGATGATCGTGCGTGAGGCGGTCACCAACATCCTGCGCCACGCCGGTGCGCATGAATGCCGGCTCTCGCTCAAGCGCCGGGCCGACAGCGTGATCCTCGAAATAACCGACGACGGCTCCGCCCAACACCGCGACGAAGGCAACGGCATTCGCGGCATGCGCGAGCGCCTGCAGGCTATTGGCGGCACGTTGACGCTCGACTTCGGCGCCCATGGCACTCGTCTGCGTGCGACGATTCCGGGGCGGGAACCTGAGAGAGAGACCGCCATGCGGGAATTGTCGGCATGATCCGCGTACTGATCGCCGAGGACCAGTCGATGATCCTCGGCGCGCTTGCGGCGCTGCTCGACATGGAAGCCGACATCGAAGTCATTGCCCGCGCCGGCGATGGAAAAAAGGCACTGGCGCTGGCGGGCGAGCACGACCCGGACGTCGTCGTCACCGATATCGAAATGCCTGCGATGACCGGGCTGGAACTCGCGGGCGCGTTGCGCGGCCAACGCGCCAAAGTCATCATCGTGACGACCTTTGCGCGGCCGGGATACCTGCGCCGCGCACTCGACGCGGGCGTGCGCGGCTACCTGCTCAAGGACGCACCGGCAAAGCAACTGGCCGACGCGATCCGCACCGTGCATGCCGGCGGCAAAGTTATCGCGCCGGAACTGGCCGCAGAAGCGTGGGAATCCGACGATCCGTTGAGCGAACGCGAGCGGCAGGTACTGCGCCTGGCCGGCGACGGCATGAGCAGCGGCGGCATAGCCGACCAGCTGCACCTGTCGGAAGGCACCGTCCGCAATTATCTTTCGGAAGCGATCGGCAAACTCGGGGCAGCCAATCGTGTCGAGGCGGCACGAATCGCGCGCCGGAAAGGCTGGTTGTAATGGGTAAATGGTTAAGGGTTGAGGGGCAGCGATCCTTGACCTTTAACCCCGTCAGTCCGTATCAGTCGCCAGCAACAACCCGCACCGCGACTCGTGCAAATTAACGAAAAAGTAAGCCAGATCGCAGCCGGCGCCGGCGAACCAGCACGAAAAACCGGGATCCAGCCCAAACAGCCAGACCTCGTCCGGCTCGGCATCCTCGAATAACGCATCCGCATAATCGCGTACCAGCTCGGCTGCCTGATCGGGCTCCGCCCCGGCACCACCGAATCCGGCCGATGTTAACGCGAAATAAATGGCATCCAGAAACTGCTGCACATCTTCGTGCCAAATCCCCTCCTCCATCAGGTATGCCAGCGAGCAGCCGGCAATCGGCGCGGGCAAATCGCCATTCGCGGCGATATCCCACAGCGCTGCCAGCGCGTCGGCAGGCGTTACTTGGCTCGCGCCGCCCGCGTCCAGTTCGAACACCTCGAACAGCAAATCGCCCTGGCGCCAGTAACGCAAGATCTCGTCGTGCACCCGATCGAGCACTTCCTGTCGCGATGCCGGCAGCGCCGCCGGCGCCGGCGCTTCGAAAGCGCTTGCGTCGAGGTCCTCGTCCTGAATATCGAAAGTTTCCACGTCTTCGCTGTGGAAGCCCGTGCCGCCGGCCGGCCCATCCCAGTCGATCATCGCCCCTCTCCCGTCAGTCGTCGAAACACAGTTGCCGCGAACTGCGACGGAACCAGCCATCGCCGAGCGGCTCAAAAACGTGACACTCCGTCATCGCGCGTTCGTAGATATGCAGCGATACCGCCGGCTCCGACGCGCTGCCATTGACGATGCGATGATATTCGTAGGGCGGGATCAGCGACCCTGCGGTGCCGGTGCGGGCGACGTGATTCCGGCGCCGCGCAAAGCGGTAACGATCCCGCTCCTCGCACTCAAGCAGTTCGTACTGCTCCACCTCGATGCAGCCGGCACAGACGCCCTCAACGCACCACAAACCGGCATGATCGTGCAGCGCCGTGCCCTGCTCCGGCGCCCACGTCATCGCCACGACCGAGTAGCCGTAGCGGTCGCTGCGATACAGTTCGTGGCGCTGATAATGGTCGGCGGAAGGCCGGTAGCACACTGGTGGCAGATCGAAATCGCCATTGCCGATCAGGCTGCTCAATACCCGCTTGACGGCACCCGTGACGGTGGCCGCGTCGGAACCTCCCATCGCTTCATCAAGCGCATCAACAAGCCGCTCGCTCCCGGGAAAACCCGCGGAAGATGCATTTGTCTGGGAGACGGCCATGGGCGGAGTATAGCCCGATAACGGCACCGACTACAGATAACTTCCGACCGCCGCGGTAAACCGATCGTAATCGACCAGGAAGGCGTCGTGTCCCTGCAGCGAGTCGAATGCCTCGTAGCGCACGGTCGCCCCGGCGCGCTTCATCAGGCCGGCCAGCGCCTGCTGCTGCTCGATCGGATACAGAAAGTCGGTCTTGACGCCAATAACCAGCGCGCCATCGCAGTGGAGCTTACGTGCAAGCTCGGCGGCGGTGCCGTGTTCGCGAACGTCGAAGAGATCCATCGCGCGCGACAGGTACAGATAGCAATTGGCATCGAAGCCGCCGATGAAATCGCGCGCGCGCGCCTCGAGATACGCCTCGACCTCGAACTCGATGCCGAATGGCTCGGCCGGCGGCTTCTTCGTTCGCCGGCGGCCAAAACGCTCCTTCCATTCCGCCGCCGAACGGTACGACAGCATGCCGAGCTTGCGCGCATCGCGCATGCCGGCGATCGGCTGCTCGGCCGGCGGATAATAACCGCCACGCCAGGCCGGATCGCTGCGGATCATCTCGCGCTGCAGCGAGTGCATTGCGATCGTCATCGGGACGGAATAAGGGCCGGTCGAAATCAGGATCAGATGGTCGCTCGCGCCGGGAAATTGCAGCGCGAAAGCGAGCGCCGACATTCCGCCGAGCGACGGGCCGACGACCGCGTGCAGATGGTCGATACCGAGTTTTGCCAGCGCGGCGTGCGCTGTCGCGGCGATGTCCTCGATAGTGAGTTCGGGAAAATCGAGCTGCCACGGTTCACCGGTCGCCGGATTGATCGATGCGGCGCCGGTCGAGCCGAAGCAACTGCCGAGCGAGTTGACGCAAATCACGAAAAAGCGGTCGCTGTCGATCGGCTTGCCCGGCCCCACCATCGGCTCCCACCAGCCTGGCGCGGGATCGGCCGGCGCCGACGCGGCATGCGCGTCCGGCGACAGGCCCGTCAGGATCAGAATCGCGTTGCTTTGGTCGGCGTTCAGCCCCCCCCAGGTTTCATACGCGATCTCCACAGCCGGCAGTTTGCCGCCGCGGCGCATTCGGTAGGGCTCATCCAGCGTGACGAGTTTTCGGTTCTTATTCATGGGCGGGGGAAGGATAAGGGGTCAAGGGTTAAAGGTGAAGGGTAGAGGGCAAGAATCGCCGCTTCCCTTTACCCTTCACCTTTTACCCTTCACCCATTTCTTCAATCTCTTTTTCTTTTCGATCTGGCGCGGCGTCAGCTTGTTGCGCCTGCCGGCATACGGGTTTTCGCCGCTGCGAAACTCGATTCGGATCGGCGTGCCGAAGAGCCTGAAGTGCTCCCGAAACGCGTTGGCAAGGTAGCGCCGATACGTGTCCGGCACCGCGCCGGTCTGGTTACCGTGCACGACGATCAGCGGCGGACGTCGGCCGCCCTGGTGCGCGTAACGCAGCTTGATCCGCCGCCCGCGGATCAACGGCGGCGGATGCGCCGCGACTGCCTCGGCCAGCACCTGCGTCAGCTCGTTCGTATTGAGATCGGCCTCGGCCGCCCGGCGCGCCTCGTCGACCGCGCCAAACAGGTCGCCGATCCCGCTGCCGTGCAGCGCCGAAATGAAATGAATGCGCGCGAAGTTCAGAAACGGCAGCTTGACGTCGATCAGCCGGCGCACCTCGTTGCGCTGGTTCGTATCGAGCCCATCCCACTTGTTGATCCCGATCACCGCCGCCCGGCCACGCTCCAGCGCCAGCCCCAGCAGCGACACATCCTGGTCCGTCACGCCTTCCTGCGCATCGATCAGCGCGATCACGACCGCGGCACGATCGATCGCCTGCAACGTCTTGACGATACTGAACTTCTCGATCGCCGCCTGAACGCGACTGCGCCGCCTGACGCCCGCGGTATCGATCAGTGTATAACGCTGGCCGCCGCGCTCCAGCTCGATCGCAATGCTGTCGCGCGTAGTGCCGGGCTCTGCCGAAGCGACGACACGTTCATCTCCCAGGAGGCGGTTGATCAGGGTGGATTTGCCGACATTGGGCCGCCCGATAATCGCGATCGCCGGCGCCGCCTCATCTTCGGGCTCCGCCTCCGTCTCGGGCAATTCGGCCAACACGGCATCCACCAACGCCTCGATGCCACGGCCGTGCGCTGCCGCAATCGCCCATGGCGAACCCAGTCCCAGCGAATGAAACTCGGCCACGGCCAGATCGGAGGCAACCCCCTCCGTCTTGTTCACCGCCAGAAAAACGCTTTTGCCGGTCCGCCGCAGTTCCGACGCAATCCGCTCATCCGCCGGCGTCAGCCCGGCGCGGCCGTCGACCAGAAACACCACCGAATCCGCCTCGGTCACCGCTCGCCGCGTCTGCCGCGCCATCAGTTCGGCCAGCGTGTCCGCCTCGGCTTGCAGCCCGCCGGTGTCGATCACGACATAGCGACGCGAGCCGACGAGCGCGTAGCCGTACTGCCGGTCACGAGTAAGACCGGGCTCGTCGGCGACAAGCGCATCCCGACTGCGCGTCAGCACGTTGAACAGCGTGGATTTGCCGACGTTAGGGCGGCCGACGAGGGCGATTACGGGAAGCATGCGTATTAGGTTAACCGAAAGAGCCCTTCGACAAGCTCAGGGCGAACAGAAACGGCCATCTCTATCTTCTCTTGCCGGCACGACGGCCGGGTTCTTCTCCCGCGACATCGAGCGCAGCCGAAGATCGGGCAGTCCGCTGCACAGGATGTGCTGCGGACCAAGCCGCCGGGCCGGGATACCGGCACCCAATAAGCCCGCCGCCGCAGGCGGCACAAATAAATCCTATTGAGCCGCAGGAAACCGATATGCCACCAATTCCCCATCATCAGTCAAAACCAAAAGCGTATCCCCAGCCACAACCGGCGCAGCCGAAATCCCGGCCGAATCCGCCTGCACCCGCGCAACCAGCTCACCGGTCTTCTGCGACAGAAAATGCACATACCCGGCAAAGTCGCCCATCGCGACCGTGCCGTGAAACGGCGTCGGCCGGGTCAGCGACCGCGCCCGCATTGCAGCCTGCTTCCAGACCATATCCCCGCTCGCCGCGTTGACCGCATGCACCACGCTGTCCGAATCCGTCACGTAGAGCTGTTCGTCGGCGTAGCTGACCCCGGTGTAACTCGACATCGGGATGCTCCAGAACGGCTGCCCGCCGGTTGCGCTGAGCGCCGCCAGCTTGCCATGGTACGTCACGGCGTACACGAAACCGAGGCCGACGACGGGGCGGCCATCCAGGTCGATCAACTGCTGCAGCTCGTTTTCGCCGCTCGGCTGGCCGATCGGCGCTTCCCAGAGTACTTTGCCGTCCTTGAGCGACACCGCGAGCAGCGTGCCGTCGTCGAACCCGGCATAGACAACGCCACGGTCGATCACCGGCGTCGCATCGCCGCGCAGGCTCAGACGCGGCACGTCGCGCGACAGGGTCCAGAGCTGGTGGCCGTCCGCCGCCGACAGGCCAATGAGATGCCCATCGCCCGTCCGCACCACAACGACACCGTCGCCCACCGCCGGCGCGGCAATGACGATGCTGTCCACGTAATGCTTCCACAGCTCATGCCCGTCCTTTATGGCCAGCGCCTCGACGTAGCCCTCGGTCGAACCGACAACGACAACATGGTCGCCGACGCCGGGACCGCCGCCGACCTTGAGTCCGGTGTCGGTGCGCCACAGCCGCGAGCCCGACTGCACGTCCCAGCCGCTGACACTGCCGTCACGGCCGCCGACGAACACGCTTTTGCCGTCCACCGCGGGCACCAGGCCGAGCAAGATGCCGTCCTCGCCCGCGCCGACGTCGGAACTCCACGCCTCGCTGACCTTGACCTTGGGCGTGAACTTGACCAGCGGTGCCGGCGGCTCGGAGTTATCCTTCGCGCCACACGCCGCCAGAAACAGCGCCGCGGCCAGAACGATTAGAAGCCGCTTCATGACTTGCCCGCCGTTGCCGGCTTGGCACTCGCGGTGTGCTGCAGCTTCAACTTGAGCAACGCGTCGCTGCCTGTCCCGTCGGCCTGTGCCGCGAGGGCGGCCTGATACGCCTGATGTGCCTTGGCGATCTCGCCCAGCGCCCGATACGCGTCGCCGCGGACTTCGTCATACAGCGACGCAAATCCGCCGGCATCCTTCACCGACAGCGTCTTCAGCGCGTCCTTGGCCTGCTTGTTCGCGATCTGCACGCGCGCGAGCCGCAGCCGGGCGAGCAGTTTCAGGCTGCCGTCGTCGCTATGCTGCACGACCCATTGCAGATGCTGGATTGCCTGATCGGCCCTGTTTGCGACGACTTCCGTGGCGGCCAGACCCAACGCCGCCTGCGCCGCATACGGCGTGTCGTCGTAATTGGTGATCAGGTTTTTGCCGATGGCCTCGGCCTCGCCGCTCTTGTTCTTGTCGTTGCTGGCGGCCGGCTTGTTCAGCGCCTGCTCGAACTGCGCGTAAAGCGCCGATGCATTGTATTCGCGCTGCGCCCGGTAGTGCTGCCACCAGCGCCAGCCGCCGATGATCGCGAGGCCGATCGCCAGGCCGACAATGATGAACGTGCCGTTGGCCTTCCACCAGGCTTTGAATTTTTCCCACTGTTCGTCGTCGGAAATGTAACCGTCTGTCACGAGTCGTTACTCCTGAGTCTCTTGAGTTCGTCTGCCAAGCAGTCAATCAGCGCCGTCCAGGCGACCGGCCGCTGCGCCTCGTCCGTGCGCAGCGGCTTGAGCGTCGCCGATTCATTTGCTACTTCGTCGTCGCCGAGTATCAGCGCAAACCCTGCGCCGCTGCGATCGGCCTTCTTGAGCTGCGACTTGAAGGAGCCGCCGCCGCAATTCAGTATCAGCGCGAGATCCGGCACCGCATCGCGCAACTGCGCCGCCAGCTTGAAACCGGCGCGTTCGGCTGCCTCGCCAACTCGCACGAGATAGACGTCCGGCGTGCGCGGCGGCGTCTCGACGCCCTCTTCGGCCAGCAGCGCAATCAGCCGCTCGACGCCGAGCGCCCAGCCGATCGCGGGCGTCGGCCGGCCGCCGAGTTGCTCGACGAGCGCATCATAGCGGCCGCCGGAGCAGATCGCATCCTGGGCGCCGAGGCGGTCCGTCACCCACTCGAACACGGTGCGGCTGTAGTAGTCGAGCCCGCGTACCAGGCGCGGGTTGATGTCGTAGGCGACGCCGATCTCATCCAACAGACCGCACAGCGCGTCGAAGTGCTCCCGCGATTCGCTGTCGAGATGTTCCTGCAGGCTGGGGGCGGCGGCGATCAACGGCGCGAGCGCCGGATCCTTGCTGTCCAGCAGCCGCAGCGGATTGATCTCCAGGCGCCTTTGCGCGTCCGCATCCAGCTTGTCGCGATGATCGCCGAAATACTCGACCAGCACGTCGCGATAAGCGGCGCGCGCTTCGCCCGTGCCGAGCGAGTTCAGCTGCAGGCGCGCGTGGCGGATGCCGAGCCGCGCCCACATGCGCGCCGACATCGCGATCAACTCGGCATCGATGTCCGGTCCTTCGAACCCGTAGGCCTCGGCGCCGATCTGGTAGAACTGGCGATAGCGTCCCTTCTGCGGCCGCTCGTGGCGGAACATCGGCCCCGCGTACCAGAGCCGCTGCGTCTGGTTGTAGGTCAGGCCGTGCGTCAGGGCCGCGCGTACGCAGCCCGCGGTTGCTTCCGGGCGCAAGCTCAACGACGCGCCATTGCGATCCTCGAAGGTGTACATCTCCTTCGAGACGATATCGGTCGCCGCGCCAATCGAACGCGCGAACAATTCCGTACTTTCGACCACCGGCACGCGGATCTCGCGGTAGCCGTGGTTTTCGAGCACTGCGCGAATCGTGTCCTCGACGTACTGCCAGACGTGGCTTTCGTCCGGCAGAATGTCATTCATGCCGCGGACGGGTTGGATGCGTTCAGTCATTCAGGGAGAGGATGGATTGTCGGCAAACGGGGGATTGTCGCCGAGCTTGCGAATCGTGAATCGCGCGGTATCGTCGGAGCGTGTGTATTCCTTGGTATCGATGACGTTGCCGGCAGTCAGCACGCGCACGTTCGGCGCGTTGCCGAGAAACACGTGCAGTGGCGGCTCGCCGTTCAGGTACAGTGTCTGGCCCCCGTGCGCGAGGCCGTAGTACAGCCGCTTGCCATTGGCATCGTCAACTTCGACCCACGAATCGCCGGTCAGCCGCAACGCGAGCGGCAGACCGTTGGGCACGTCCGCCGCCGGGACTTGCGCCTTCTTGTTCTCCGGCGTCGGCGTGACCGCCGCCGTCGCCGGCTGCTTCGCGGCTGGAGGCTGCGTTACCGCGTTTGTTGACTTGCCGGCGGCGCTGCCGGCGATCGTCGGTGGCGCCTGCGTCGCCGGCTGACCGACGCCGGCCCGGGCACCTTGCGCGGCAGCCGTCTTCGACTGCGCCAGCGGCACGACGGCATGACTTTGCGCCGCCGGCGCCGCGTTGAGTGTCGATGGCAGCGGTTGCACCGTCCCGCCCTGTTGCGGCTGGTGCGCGATCTGCCGCAGACCGGACAGCTCGTGGTTCTGATACAGCCACCAGCCGATTGCAGCAACGATCAGCGCCAGCACCAGCCAGGCGATCCGTGAACCCCAGCCGCTGCTTTCGTCCATCCTGACGCCGTGATGCACCTGCGTCTGCAATGCCGGCGCGGCGCCCCTTTCCAGCGCCTCGTAATCGGCCACAATGGCAACCGGATCAAGCTTCACCAGGCGCGCGTAATTGCGCAGGTGACCCTTAACGAAAATCGGCGCGCCGAGCGAGTCGAAGTCGCCGGCTTCAAGTGCAATCACAACCGACTGATCGAGATTCAGCGACTGCGCGATCTGCGCCTCGCTCAAGCCGACGCGTTCACGGCCGGCACGCAGGCGCTGGCCGATCGGCAGCGACTCGACGCCGCCGTTGTCCTCGGGTGCGCGTTCGGGTTCGTCAGCCGCCATTGCCGGTCATTTTCCGTGCCAGACGCGCTTCGGCCGAGCGCGGGAATTTCGCAATCAGTTCACCCGCGAATTTCCGCGCCTGATCCTGATCGCCCAGCGCCCGCTCGTTGCGCGCGGCGAGCCACAATACCTCGGCGTGCGGCTGCCGGTTGTGCGCCATGAATCGCTGCAGGAAGGCGCGCGCACGCAAGTGCTTGCCTTCATCGAAGCTCAGCCGGGCGAGCTGCCACAGCGCGTCGGGATAATCCGGTTGCGCCTTCAGCGCCTGGCGGAAATCGGCCTCGGCACGGGTCTGCTTGCCGATCTTGAGCAGACAGACGCCGGCATTGGTGTAGGCCGCTTCCGGCGTGTCGTAATCGGGATTGGCCGCCGCGGCGAGAAAATACTTTTCCGACTGGTCGACCTTGTTATGTCGGCACAGAAACACGCCATAGGCGTTCAGCGTTTTCGGGTCGTGCGGTGCGATATCGAGCGCGCGGCGGTAATGCTGATCGGCAAGTCCGATATCGCCGCGCTTTTCATACACCAGCGCAATGGCCGTATGGGCCTCGGCCAGGTTCGGGTCCTGCTTCAACGCCCGCTGCAGTTTCTTGAGCGCGAGATCAAGCCGACCCTGTTGCATGTAGGCCACGCCCAACTGGACGTTGTACTTCGCCGCCAGCTTCGGCTGCGCCTGGGACTGCGGCGTGCCCGTGCTGACGCAACCGGCGAGCAGCCAGGCAGCCGCTATTGCCATGCCGATCGATAACGTTTTCATGCGCCCGCCCCCACCGCTGCAGCCAGATGCCGTTCCCGTCGTCGGCTCTTGTCGTCGACGCGGCCGGCCAACTGACCGCAGGCGGCGTCAATGTCGTCGCCGCGCGTGCGCCGCGTGATCGTCAATATGCCGCGTGCCATCAGCACGTCACGGAACCGGTCGATGACCGGCCGCGGCGAGCGCTTATAGCGCGTCTCCGGGAACGGGTTGAACGGAATCAGGTTGACCTTGCAAGGCAGGCCTGCCAGCAACGCGGCCAGTTCCTGCGCGTGGCGCTCGCTGTCGTTGACGCCGTCGAGCATCACGTATTCGATGGTCACGTGGCGGTGCGGCTGCGCGGCGACGTAGCGATGCGCAGCGGCCATCAGCTCGGCAATCGGATGTTTCTTGTTGATCGGCACCAACTCGTCGCGCAGTGCGTCGTTGGGCGCGTGAAGCGACAGCGCCAGCGCCACATCGCAATCGTTCGTGAGTCGGTCGAGTGCCGGCACGAGACCGGATGTGCTGACCGTCACGCGGCGCTTTGACAGGCCGTAGCCCAGATCGTCGAGCAGAATGCGCAGCGCCGGCACCAGCCGCCGGTAATTGGCAAGCGGTTCGCCCATCCCCATGAAAACGATGTTGGTCACCGGCCAGCCGCCATCGGGCCTGCGCCCCAGCAGCCGGTTCGCGGTCCAGACCTGGCCGATGATTTCGGCCGTCTCCAGGTTGCGGTTGAAACCCTGCTGGGCAGTTGAGCAGAACGCGCAGTCGAGCGCGCAACCGACCTGCGAGGAAATGCACAGCGTGCCGCGATCCGGCTCCGGGATGAAGACCGTCTCGATGCCGTTGGTTGCATCCATCGCGAACAGCCATTTATGCGTGCCGTCGTCGGAGCGCTGTTCGGAGGCAACTTCGAGTCCGCGGATTTCGGCGCAGTCGGCCAGCTTCGCGCGCAGCGCCTTGCCAACGTCCGTCATCGCCTCGAAGTCATCGACGCCGCGGTCGTACATCCACTTCATGACCTGGCGCGCGCGAAACGGCTTCTCGCCCAGCGTGACGAAAAACGCCTCCAGCCCATTGCGATCCAGGCCGAGCAGATTGGTTTTGGCGTCGAGCGTCATTCGGGAGTCAGCGCGTGCGGGCGCAAATCTCCGTTTCGGCGAAGAAGAAGGCGATTTCCGTGCGAGCGGTTTCCGGACCATCGGATCCGTGAACGACGTTCTCGTCGATCGTATTGGCGAAATCGGCGCGAATCGTGCCGGCGTCGGCCTCCTCCGGATTGGTCGCCCCCATCACCTCGCGGTTTTTCGCGATTGCGTTGTCGCCTTCCAGCACCTGCACAATGACCGGCCCCGAGGTCATGAACTCGACCAGCGCGGTGAAGAACGGGCGCTCCTTGTGCACGGCGTAAAAGTGCTCGGCCTCGCGACGCGACAGGTGCAGCATTTTCGCCGCGACGATCCTCAAACCGTTCTTTTCGAAGCGCGAATACACCTCGCCGATAATGTTCTTGGCGACGCCGTCCGGCTTGATGATCGACAGGGTCCGTTCGATGGCCATGAATGCTCCCGTTGGGAATGATGGGGAAAACCCGCGGATGCGGTCGAAATTAAACGTTCAAGTTTACTGACGCGCAGGCCGGCTGGCAAACGCTTTCGGGTAGTTTTCGCGCAAGTCCGCGCAAAATCAGACGCTGAAGCTTTCCCCGCAGCCGCATTCGTCCTTGACGTTCGGGTTGTGGAATTTGAACGCCTGATTGAGACCTTCGCGTACGAAATCGACTTCGACGCCCTCCAGCATCGGCAGGCTCTTCCGGTCGACGACGATGCGCACGCCCCGCTCTTCGAAAACGGCGTCGTCGGCGCGGGTTTCGTGCGCATAGTCGATCGCGTAGGCAAACCCGGAGCAGCCGGTTTTGCGCACGCCGAGACGCAACCCGACGGCCTCGGGCCGGCCGGCGATGTAGTTGCGGACGCGCTCCGCGGCGGATTCGGTTAATGTGATGGCCATCGTCTCTGTTACCTCTGCTCCAGCGCCGCCCGCATCGCATCCTCGACGATCAGCGCGACGCCGGTCTGCTCGACCGGGAATTCAAGCGCCTCCGCCAGCTCGCGGCCAGGCGGCAGCGCGTCCGCTTCAGCCGGGCGGCCGATGATCGATTCGGCTGCCAGCGAACACGCCGCGATCGCGTACGGGGAGCCGTACACGTGGTAGCCGGCGTCGGCGATGCGGCCGTCCGCAACCGCGACCTGAAACCGCACCAAGGTCCCCTGGCGCCGCGACCCGGCCGTGCCGGTGCGGACATTCGGCCCATCGAGCGGAACCGCATGCCGCGGCTGCCGGAAATGCGCCAGAACCTGTTCGCTATAGGCCATGGCGACCGCAAGTCCTTATTTTAACAAACTTTTACGCTTGTTCGGCGAGCGGCGACAGCGCCCGGAGATCCGCCACTGCCTTGCCGACGATGCCGATCGCCGCATCGACGTCGGCCTCGGTCGAGAAGCGGCCGAGACTGAACCGCAAGCTGCTCTCGGCGAGCGCGGAATCCCGCCCCAGCGCGCGCAGCACGTAGGATGGCTGCCGCTTCGCCGAACTGCACGCCGAACCGGTGGATACGGCGAGGCCGGTCAGCGCCAGCAGCAGGCTCTCGCCCTCGACGCCGTCGAAGCTGACATTGAGAATGCCGCAGACGCGCTGCGTTGGATGGCCGTTGATCTGCGTGCCCGGCAACCTTGAAAGCCCCGCCCACAGGCGCTCACGCAGCGCGGCGATGTGTGCGGCTTCGGCATCGAGATCGGCCGCCGCCAGCGCACAGGCCGCGCCCATGCCGACGATCTGGTGGGTCGCCAGCGTGCCGGAACGCATGCCGCGCTCCTGACCGCCGCCGAACATGATCGGCGCGATTCGTGTCTGCGGGCGCTGCTGCACATACAGCGCGCCGGCGCCTTTCGGCCCGTAAATCTTGTGCGCGGAGAACGACATCAGGTCGACCGGCAATTCCGCGAGGTTGATCGCCAGCTTGCCGAGGCTTTGCGCGCCGTCGACGTGCATCAGGATGTCGCGCTCGCGGGCCGCGGCGCCGATCGCAGCAATATCGTTATACACGCCGATTTCGTTATTCACGTGCATCACTGAGCACAGCACCGTGTCGTCCCGAAATGCCGCCGCGAACCGCTCCGGCTCCAGCACGCCGTCCGGATTCGGCTCAATGTAGGTGATCTCGTAGCCGCGGCGCTCAAGCGCGCGGCAGGTATCCAGCACCGCGGCATGCTCAATCCGCGAGGTGACGATGTGGCGGCCGTCATGTGCTGCTGCGACGCCGCGCAACGCGAGATTGATGGACTCGGTCGCGCCGGACGTGAAAATGATTTCCGGCGGCGTCGCGCCGATCAGCGCTGCGACTTCGCCGCGCGC
Source organism: Gammaproteobacteria bacterium (assembly GCA_035708085.1). GTDB lineage: Bacteria > Pseudomonadota > Gammaproteobacteria > Natronospirales > DASSBR01 > DASSBR01. The sequence continues at coordinate 93,897 of DASSTE010000047.1, forward strand.
CTTTTCGACCGCCGCGCGCGCCGCGCGACCCGCATCGTGATGAATCGACGCGGGGTTGCCGAACAGCCCGTCGGCGGTCAGGCATTCGGCCATGCGTTCGGCGACGCGCGGATCGACCGGCGTGGTCGCTGCATAATCCATGTAGATGATGTCGGATTCCGCCATTGTTCAGCTCGCATTTGCCTCGGGTTTAACCGCGTAATTATACCTGCCAGTCGTCGCGTGCATCAGGCGGCCGGTTTTCGCGCGCCTGCGGCGCGACGGCCGTCAGAATTCCCCGCAGAATGTTGATCTCGTTCTGGTCCGGCCGCGCGCGATTGAACAAGCGCCGCAGACGGCGCATCAGGTGGCGCGGGTTGTCCGGATCGAGAAAGTCGCTCGCGAGCAAAACGCTTTCGAGATGCGCATAAAAACGTTCCATCTCGTCGGCGCCCGCCGGCGGCGCTTCTTCATCTTCCGACTCGGGTTCGCCCGTTTCGTTCAACGCGAGCTGCAGCTCGTAACACAGCACCTGCACCGCGGCGGCGAGATTGAGCGAGCTGTAGTCGGGATTGGCGGGAATCGTAACGCGGTAGTGGCAGCGATCCAGATCGCTGTTGGCAAGACCGGTCCGCTCGGGGCCGAAAATAAGCGCCACGTCACCCTGCCCCGCCTCGGCGGCAAGCTGTTCCGCCGCCCGGTGCGGCGTGAGCGCCGGCAGATCGAGCGTGCGCAGACGCGCGGTCGTCCCCATGACCAGTCGGCAATCCGCCAGCGCTTCGTCGAGCGTCGCCACCCGTTGAGCCGCCTCCAGCACGTCGGTTGCACCGGAGGCGCGGGCCATTGCTTGATCGTCGATCTCGCACTGCGACGCGACCAGCCACAACCGGGAAAGCCCCATCGTCTTCATCGCGCGCGCCGTTGCGCCGACGTTGCCGGAATGCGTCGTGCCGACCAGCACGATGCGGACCCGGTCCGCCGGATTTGTTATCCTTGCACCTTCCACTATTCACACCTCATTCGGAATCCCATGGCCCTCCCGCCATTATTGAATATCGCCGTGCACGCCGCGCGGCGCGCCGGCGACCTGATCGTCCGTCACGTCGACCGCCTCGACAACCTGAACGTCGAAGCCAAGGGCCACAATGACTTCGTCAGCGAAGTCGACCGCCTGGCCGAACGCGACATTATAGAAACCATCCATCGCAACCATCCGGATCACGCGATCCTCGCGGAGGAAAGTGGCCGCGACGAAGCGGATTCGGAATACGTCTGGGTAATCGATCCGCTCGACGGCACTACCAACTTCCTGCACGGCTTCCCGGTGTTCGCGGTGTCGATCGCACTCAAAGTGCGCGGTCGGCTCGAACACGGCGTCATCTACGATCCGATGCGCCAGGAACTGTTTACCGCCAGCCGCGGCGGCGGTGCACAGCTCGACGGCAAGCGCATTCGCGTCGGCAACCGGCGCGCGCTCGACGGCTCGCTCATCGGCACCGGCTTTCCGTTCCGCAACCTCGATCATCTCGACGGTTACTTCTCAATGCTGAACACCGTCATCCGCCGTACTGCCGGCGCGCGGCGTGCGGGCGCCGCGGCGCTGGATCTCGCCTACGTCGCGGCAGGCCGACTGGACGGGTTTTTCGAGCTGGGACTCAAGGAATGGGATGTCGCCGCCGGCACGCTGCTGATCCAGGAAGCCGGCGGCCTCGTCGGCGCGCCGGACGGCGGCGCCGAGGTCACCGGGGAAGGCGACATCATGGCCGCAAATCCGCGGTTGTTCAAAGCGATGGCGCAGGCGTTGCGAAACGATTACAGGCGGATACGAAATCGTAGCGGTTAGGGGTTAGTGGTTCGGTAGCACCAACTAACCGCTCTCTCGTCACGGCCTGTCGTCGACCAACTCTTCCTTCTTCTTCACCATCAGGTCCTGCTTGCTGACGCCGAGCATCAGCGCGGTCGCACTGGCGATGAAGATCGACGAGTAGGTGCCGATAATGATACCGACCAACAGGCAGAGAGCGAAGCCGAACAAGACCGGGCCGCCAACCGCCAGCATCGCGATCACCACCAGCAGCGTCAGGCCCGAGGTCATGATCGTACGGGACAGCGTTTCGTTAATCGCCGAGTTGACGACCTCGAAAGCGGTCGCTCGCCGCTTCTTGCGGAAATCCTCGCGAATCCGGTCAAACACGACGACGGTGTCGTTGACGGAATAACCCATCACCGCGAGCACCGCCGCCAGCACGGTCAGGTCGAACTGGAACTGGAATACCGAAAAGAAGCCGATGACGAAGACGATGTCATGCAGCGTCGCCGCCACCGCGCCGACTGCGAGGCGCCACTCGAACCGGAACCAGAGATAGATCAGAATCAGCGCGAGCGTCACCAGGATTGCGATGGCGCCCTTGCGCGCAAGCGAACTGCCGACCTGCGCGCCGACAAATGTCGGAGCCGTGCTCAGCTTCGCATCCGGCGCGACCTTGTGCAAAACCGCCATGACATCGTTGCCGATGGCAGTGGTCTCGGTCGCTTTTACCTGCCCCTTCGCCCGCATCTGGATGCGCACATCCCGCGGCGTACCGAACTGCTGCACGGTCGCATCCGGGAACCCGCCTTTGTGCAGCGCGTCGCGCACCTGCGTCACATCGGCATTATTGGGGAAATGCACTTCGGTAACCACGCCGCCGGTAAAGTCGATACCCAGATTGAGCGCCTGTATCGACAGCGAGCCGATCGCGATGATCAGCACGATGATTGAGCCGATCATGGCCGGCTTGCGCGCGGCCATGAAGTTGATGCGCGGAATGTCGTGGAAAAATTCCATGATTAACCTTTTACACCAGGAGTTTCTTGACGCGCTTCTTGCGACCGTACGTCAGGTTGACGATCGCGCGCGTGCCGACGATGGCGGTAAACATCGAGGTCAGGATGCCGAGCGACAACGTGACCGCAAACCCCTTCACCGGCCCGCTGCCGAACATGAACAGGACGACGCCGGCTATCAGCGTGGTGATATTGGCATCGGCGATGACCAGGAACGCGCGCTCGTACCCCGCGAAAATCGCAGCCTGCGGCGTCGCGCCGTTGCGTAGCTCCTCGCGTATGTGTTCGTAAATCAGCACGTTGGCGTCCACCGCCATACCGACGGTCAGCACGATACCGGCGATGCCCGGCAACGTCAGCGTCGCCTGCAGGATCGACAGCAGCGCGACGATCAGCACGACGTTCATCAGCAGCGCGACATCCGCCATCAGGCCGAACGCCTTGTAGTACAGTGCCATGAACACGACGACGGCAATAAAGCCGATCACCAGCGACTGCATGCCGCGCTTGATGTTCTTCGCGCCCTGGCTCGGGCCCACGACCCGCTGGCCGACGATATCCATCGGCACCGCCAGCGCGAACTTCAACTGCGTCGCAAGTTGGGTGGCCTCGGCCTGCGTGAGCCCCTCGATCTGAAAGCGATTGCTGAACACGCCCTGGATGACGGCGTTATTGATGACGCTCTCAACCTTGTGGTGTTCGCGCACCGTCTTGCCGTTGACTTTTTTAAGCGTGGTCTTATCCTGAATCAGCACGACGGCCATGTTCTTGCCGACGTTCTTGCGGGTAGCCTCGAGCATGCGGGAGGCCGCTTCCGAGTTCAGGTTGACGTTGACCACCCAGCCGGCGCCCTGCGGGTTGGGGGCGGGACTCGCACCGGCGAGACCTTTGCCGCTCGCAATCACTCCGCGCTTCAGCAGCAGTGGCACGCCCCGCGGCGTCTTCGTATAGAGCTGCGCGTTCAGCGGCACGTGACCGGTGCGCGCCGCCAGTTGCGCGTTGTCGGTCATGTCGACCAGCCGAAACTGGATGGTCGCCTTCGCATGCAGGCGATCCTTGGCCTGGGCGATATCCTGCACGCCCGGCAGCTCAACCACGATCTGGTTGCGGCCCTGGCGCTGAATCAGCGGCTCGGCCACGCCGAGATCGTTCAGGCGATTACGCAGCGCGGCGATGTTCTGATCTACCGCACCCGTTTTGAGGTCGGCAATCTTGCTTTCCGGAATGCGCACGACCAGCGCCGGATCGCCCTTGATCTGCGTTTCGTTCAGAACCACGTCGTTGCGCAACCGGTCGTTAATAATCGACTCGCCGCGGTCCCGGGTCGCGGCATCGTGAAAGCGGATATTGATCTGGCTGCCGACGCGCTGCACCGACGCCTGCGCCGGACCCAGCTTTTCCCGCAGCCAGTCCTGGATGTCCGCGCGATAGTTGGTCAACGCTTGCTCGACCGCCGCCTGGATATCCACTTGCAGCAGGAAATGCACGCCACCCTGCAGGTCGAGGCCGCGATTCATCGGCTGCAAGCCCATCGCCCGCAGCCACTCGGGCGTGCGCGGCGCGAGATTCACCGCAACAGAGTAGTTGTCGCCGAGCGCCGCCCTGACCACAGCTTCCGCCTTGAGCTGCGTTTCGGTGTTATCAAAGCGCGCCAGAATGTGGTCCCCCTCGCGCTCGACTGACTTGAAGTGCAGATCATGCGCGGTCAGGGCCTTTCTGACTTTTGCGGCGGTGTCCGTCGGCAGCGTCGCCGCAGAGTTGGCCATCGCCACCTGCACCGCCGGGTCCTCGCCGTAAATGTTCGGCAGCGCGAACAACAGGCCCGCGGCCACAATGGCGATCAGCAGGATGTATTTCCAGGCTGGGTATTGGTTCATGAGAAGCGCGCGCCCCTTAAATCAGCGTCTTAATCAATCAAGCGTTTTTCATCGTCCCTTTCGGCATCAGCCCCGATACCGAAGAGCGCTGCACCGTCAGTTCGACACCGTCGGCCACTTCCACCTTGATGAACTGCTCGCCGATCTGGGTGATGCGCCCCAGCATGCCGCCGCTGACAATGACCTCGTCGCCCTTGGAGAGCGCGTCGACCATTTTGCGGTGTTCCTTCTGCCGCTTCGACTGCGGTCGCAGCAACAGGAAGTAGAAGGCGACAAAGATCAGGACCAGCAGACCGATATTGATCAAGCCGCCGGCGCCCGCATGTTGCGCGCCGGCGCCTGCGCCGCCGGCCGTCGCCGCGAACGCTTCGTTCATAAAAGCTAAAGTCATACGACCCTCGAATATCACAGCCGCATGGCTGGCAAATCCAAAACCGCTGCCTCCCTGGCAAAGCGGGCTATTATGGCACAGGTACTGGTGATTTCCCGAGCTTTTGATAAAAATCCGCCGCAAAAGTTGCAAGCTCGCCGGCCGCAATTGCCGTGCGCAGCCCGCGCATCAGCGTCTGGTAGTAATGCAGGTTATGAATCGTCGCCAGCCGCGGGGCGAGAATTTCGCCGCAGCGGTCGAGATGAGCAAGATAGGCCGCGCTGTAGTGGCGGCAGGTGTAGCAATCGCAATCGGGATCGACCGGATTTATGTCGTCGCGATGACGGCTGTTACGGATTTTGATGACGCCGCGCGAGGTGTACAGATAACCATTGCGCGCGTTGCGTGTCGGCAGCACGCAATCGAACATATCGATGCCGCGGCAGACCGCTTCGACGATATCTTCCGGGGTGCCGACCCCCATCAGGTAGCGCGGCCGGTCGTTAGGCATCGCCGGCTCAACCGCGTCTACGACCATCCACCGTTCCGCCGCGCTCTCGCCTACCGACAACCCGCCGAGCGCGTAGCCGTCGAAGCCGATGCCGGTGAGGCCGGCGAGCGATTCGGCGCGCAAGCCCGGATACATGCCGCCCTGCACGATACCGAACAGCGCGGCCGGATTGTCGCCATGTGCCTCGCGGCAGCGCCCGGCCCAGCGCAGCGACAGCTCCATTGACATGCGGGCCTCGGCCTCGGTGGCCGGATACGGCGTGCACTCGTCGAAAATCATCACGATGTCCGAGCCCAGCGCGCGCTGCACCGCCATCGACTCCTCCGGGCCGAGGAAAATCGGGTCGCCGTTGACCGGCGAGCGGAAACGCACGCCATCTTCCGTGATCTTGCGCAACTCGGCCAAACTGAACACTTGGAACCCACCGGAATCGGTCAGGATCGGGCCATCCCAGTGCATGAAGTCGTGCAAGTCGCCGTGGCGCGCAATGATGTCTGTGCCCGGCCGGAGCATCAGGTGAAACGTGTTGCCGAGGATGATTTCGGCACCGACCGCGCGCAGTTCCTCGGGCGTCATCGCCTTCACCGTGCCGTAGGTGCCGACCGGCATGAACGCGGGCGTCTCGACCGTGCCGCGGTCGAAGGTCAAACGGCCGCGGCGCGCGCGGCCGTCGGTTTTGGTGAGCGCGAATTTCATTGCGGCGTTATAAACATCGCGTCGCCATAGCTGAAAAAACGATACCGTTCGGCGACGGCGTGCCGGTATGCATCCAGCACGTGCTCGCGGCCGGCGAACGCAGACACCAGCATCAGCAGCGTGGATTCGGGCAGGTGGAAATTGGTGATCATTGCATCGACGGCGTTGAATCGGAAACCCGGGTAAATGAACAATCGCGTGTCGCCTGCGAACGGTGTCAATTCACCGTCGCCCGCGGCGGTTTCGAGGCTGCGGACCGCGGTGGTCCCGACCGCGACCACGCGCCCGCCGCGGGCGCGTGCCGCCGCCGCCGCGTTGCAAACCGCTTCCGGCACCACCGCGTATTCGGCGTGCATCCGGTGATCGCGCACGTCGTCCTCGCGCACCGGCTGAAACGTGCCGGCACCGACGTGCAGCGTCACGAACGTCCGTTCGACGCCGCGCGCGGCGAGCGCATCCAGCAGCGCCTGGTCGAAATGCAGCCCGGCTGTCGGCGCCGCCACCGCGCCGGCTTCGCGCGCGTAGACCGTCTGGTAGCGCTCGCGGTCGAGCGCCTCGTCGGCGCGATCGATATAGGGTGGCAGCGGCACGTGACCGGAGCGTTCAATCAGGGCGGCGACGTCCTCGGCCTCGAACCGATACAGCTCGCCTTCACGCGCGGCGACGGTCACTTCGCCGCCGCCTTCGAGCGCGACGCGACCGCCCGCCCTGAGCGGCTTGCTGACCCGTGCATGCGCCAGGAATTCGCGGCTGGAGACGATGCGCTCGACGAGAATTTCCACCGCGCCGCCGGTTTCCGCCTTGCGGCCCAGCAGCCGGGCCGGGATGACCTTGGTGTCGTTGAGCACCAGCAGGTCGCCCGGCTGCAACAGCTCGACCAGATCGGTGAAATGCCGATCGGCGAAGGCGCCGCTCGCGCCGTCGAGGCACAGGAGACGGCTCGCGCTGCGCTCGGGGAGCGGATAGTGAGCGATCAGTTCGTCGGGAAGGTCGTAATAGAAGTCGCGCCGGCGCATGGCGCGCGATGGTAGCAGCTTGACCGCCAGGTGACGAGCCGGGAGGGGGTTGTTGGGCTCGCTAAGCTGCTACTGTCGCGCCATGCGTCGGCGCTGAACGGGGGGGGGAATCAGTCGCCGGCAGGCATGACCTTGAATTCATGCCGCGGTTTCAGCTTGATCTTCAACTCGCGCTGCTTGTGATCGCGCAATATCGTCAGCTTGAGCGTGTCGCCGGGCAGGTAGGAGTGCAATATCCGCATCGCCTGAGTCGGGCTGCCCGGCTGGCGCGTGCCAATCTTCAGAATGACGTCGCCGTCCTGCAGCTGGAGCGCGTCGTCATGCGGCGCGCGCACGACGAGCAGACCGGAACTCGTACCGAAATACTGCCCCAACTGCGGCGTCAGGGTGGCGAGTTCCATGTCCCCCCAGCGGTTCGGCAGGGAGAACCGGAAGTATTGCGGCATTGAGTCGGCCAACGTAGACGCAACGGTCTGCGCTGCGACCGCGCTCTGCTTCGCCGCCAGCTCGCCTTCACGCGCGGCCCACTGCCGCACCGACGCGAACAGATCCTGCGCGGTCAGGTCGGCATGACGCACCTCGCCTGCGTGCGCCCAGGCGACATTCACCCGATCGCCCGGCTCGAGGTCATCCAGAGTATCCGCAAGCTTGTGCCGGTCGTCTTTCTCCGCGCTCAATGGGATCCCGGCGATCGACTGCAGCGTATCGCCGGCCTGGATGCCGGCCCTGTCGGCTGCGCCGCCCGGCGTCACCGCCTGCACCGCAAGACCGCCATTCACCGGCTCGCCCACGTTAATCCCGAGCCGCGCCCAGCCGAGGCTCATGTTCATCTGCCACAGGCCGTGGTGAAACTGGTGATCGAAGGTCGCCAGCGACAGGGCCGCGACGCGGGCTGCTGCGGCCTGTAGCGCCTGCTGCGCCTGTTCGAGCTGTCGGCTTACATCCGGCTGCGCCGGCTGGTGGCCGGTGGCGGCCGGTGCCGCCGTGGCGGCGACCGCGACACCCATCAGTGTTGCGGCAGCGATACCTTTAAATAATTTCATGGTTGATCTCCTGATTATTCGCGTGCGGACGCCTGGACGTAGCGGACCGTCACCAGCGAGCGCATCAGGCCGACGCGCTGACGCCACAGGCGTTCGGCCTGGGCCGGCGGCATGCCTTGAATGGCACCCTGGTTGAGGCGATAGTCGATCGCGGCGACGCCGTCCTCCAAATTCGCAATCGTGTTGGCGGCGCGCGCGCTCAAGATTGCATCGCGGCTGCGCAGCTTGCGCAGCGTCATTTCGAGCTGCGACGACTGGCGCTGCAGCGCGACGATGTCCGCCGGCGGCGTGTGTGGCGCAGCCGTGGCAACCTGCATTTCCGGCGTAACCGGCAGGGAATGCGAGCCGCTCATCGTCAGCCAGGCCGCGCCGACGGCGATTGCCATCGCCGCCGCCAGCCCGGCCGCCCAAAGATGCCGCCGTGCCGGTTTGTGCCGGTTCGGCGATGCGGCATACGCCGCGGCCGCGATCTCGGCCCAGCGGTCGGATGGCGGCGGCACCGGCGGCAGCGCCTGCAATCCGGTACGCACCACCCTCAGATGTTCAAGCTGCTCGCGGCAGCCCTCGCAGCCCTCAACGTGGGCGCTGACGTCCACCGCTACCGGCTCGCCGTCGCGCAGGCTCAGTAGCTCAGCGATTGTGGCGTGCATGGCACCTCCTGCGAATTTTCACTCTGCGGCGCAACCGCGCTTCGCAGCACCGCGTGCGCGCGCGCCAGTTGCGACTTGGAAAAACTGGCCGTCTTGTTCATCAACTCGCCGATTTCCCGATGGGTGTAACCCTCGACGTCATGCAGCCAGACCACCGTGCGCGGCGTCTCCGGCAGGCGCGCCAGCAGGCGCTCCAGTTCCAGCTCGACCGCGCCGTCCACCGATGTGGCGGCAAGCTGGTCCAGTTCGACCGGCTCGCGATCGTCGCGCAGCCGCCGCCAGGCGGAGCGAAAGTGCATCAGGCATTTGCTGACGGCGATGCGCCGGATCCACGGCCCGATCGTGCCGTCGCCGCGGTAATCGGCAATGCTGCGGATCATTTCGATAAAGGTTTCCTGCATCACCTCGTCCGCCACTTCGCGGCGCGCCGTCAGCCGCCAGGCCAGCGTGTGCACCGGCGCCGCGAAAACGGTGTAGAGCGTCTCGTGCGCATTGCGGTCGCCGCGGCGGGCTTGCTGCACGATCGTCTCGTCGATGTGTTGGTCGAACAGATTGGGCATGGCTACCTGTATAGATGCGGCAAGCGCGGAAAAGGTCGCAGGAGAGTCCACCGGGCGTAAAAATGGGCGTTATTACCGATTTCGCCGGCGCGTGCGACGCGTTAAAGTGGGGCATTTACCTGGACCACGGAGGGTTCATTATGCGACTGTCTGCCCTGAACGCCTGTCTGTTTGCGACCATGTCCGTTACGGCGGTGGCGGCGGTGCCGCCGCAGTTGGGACCGCAAATCGCGACTCCACCGATTCAATCGACTATAAATCCGCAGGCCTTCGCCAAAGAGGCGGCGGCCGCTCTTGAGCATAATGCACCGCCCGGCAAGCGCATCCCGCCGCGCTATATCAACCGGGCGAGTTGTATCGCCGTCTTCCCGAATTTCGTTGCCGGAGGGAACGCCTCCGGCCAGAGTTTGAACCAATCAAACCAGGGGTTGACCAGATCAATCAACAACGCGCGAACCAGTCTTGGCCTGAAGGCGTGTCGCCGCAACAACGGCCAGTGGCAACTCAGCTCGCCGGTTTTCGTCACGATCAGGCATTTGAACACGCCGGTGACTCCCGGCAGCAACGACCTAGCAGGTCTCCATAAGCGGCCCGCGGCAAACCGTGGTCCGCAGAGAGCGCCGAGCGATCTGATCGTGCTGTTCATCGTTCCGGGAGCGAATCAGGCCACTGCCCGCCCCCCATCAACAATCGGCAAGAAGCCTCCCAAAGTCGGCGTCGTGCCTCCCGCAAGCGGATCGTCACCCATCATAGTACAAGCCTGGATTTCGAATCCCGGAGCTGGCTGGTCCAGACAGGACATCGCCGATGCGAACATCTCGACCAACGGCATCGCCGCCACGGAAAACCGGCAGATATACGGCCAGAACGTTCTTCCGCAAGAAGCGCTGAAAGGCATTGTGCCGACCAGCGGGAACGCCGTCTCGCTCAAGCCGTTCACGCAGGCGCTCGCGCAGTTTGCCCCGGCGTCGAAATACACCGCCGCCCAACTCAACCTGCACCGGCTTGAACACCCGTAAATACGCTGGTGCCTTTGCTATAATGCGGCTCCCGCTGCCGGGGTGGCGGAACTGGTAGACGCGCCGGACTCAAAATCCGGTTCTGGCAACAGAGTGCGAGTTCGATTCTCGCTCCCGGCACCACTCCACCTTCTCACTCATCATGCTGAACCAACAAGAAAAAGCGAACCGATTCAAGGCGCTGCACGAGCGCGGAACTTTCATCATTCCCAATCCGTGGGATATCGGTTCGGCGCGGCTGCTCGCTTCGCTCGGCTTCGAAGCCCTCGCAACGACCAGTTCCGGTCACGCCTATTCGTTGGGCCGGCTCGATGGCGACGTGGGGCTGGAACGGGCACTCGAACATTGCCGCGCACTGGCCGGCGCGACGCAACTGCCCGTCAGCGCCGATTTCGAAAACGCCTTTGCGGCAGAACCCCGACTTGCGGCCGCCAATATCCTGCGGGCGGCCGCAACCGGCATCGTCGGTTGTTCCATCGAAGACTACAGCGGCGACGACGACAAACCGATCTATGACTTTGAACTGGCCGTGGAACGGGTGGCCGCGGCCGTAGAAGCGGTGCGTACGCTGGATATCCCGTTTACATTGACCGCCCGGGCCGAAAATCTGCTGCACGGCGTGAACGACCTTGACGATACGATCCGCCGCCTGCAGGCTTTTGAAGCGGCCGGTGCGGACGTGCTGTACGCGCCCGGGCTCAAAACGCTGGATGAAGTCCGCACGGTTATCGGCGCCGTCGGCAAGCCGGTCAATGTGCTGGGGCCGATGGTGAAAGGGACGGTGGCGGACATGGCGGTGGCCGGCGTCAGACGCATCAGTACGGGCGGCGCGCTGGCGAATGTCGCGATCGGCGCTCTGCTACGCGCCGGCGATGCCCTGCGCGAGCGGGGCGATTTCGGTTGGACGGCCGATGCGGCGCCTCGCAGCGCGATCAGCGAAGTATTCGCGACTTTCGGGAATTCAAACCAGCAGTAAAACTTTCCATTTCGGGCTTGCGTCGCTCCTGTCGGATACTGTACAAATATACAGTATCTCCAGGAGCCCACCATGCCCGCCCTTACTCCCCGACAATCCGAAGTACTCGCCTTCATCCGCCAGATGCTGGACGAGCGTGGCCTGCCACCGACCCGCGCCGAAATTGCCACCCGACTGGGCTTTCGTTCGGCCAATGCCGCCGAGGCTCATTTGCGCGCGCTGGCGCGCAAGGGCGTCATCGACATGCTGCCGGGCACGTCGCGCGGTATTCGTCTGCGCGATGCACCGCCGGCGCGGAGCGAGCAGGTTCGCCTGCCGCTGGTAGGTCGGGTCGCGGCCGGTGCGCCGATATTGGCCATCGAGCATATCGAAGACGAGTACCAGGTCGACCCGCGCCTGTTCCGGCCGCAGGCTGACTACCTGCTGCGGGTGCGCGGCGAGAGCATGATCGATGCCGGCATTCTCGACGGCGACCTGCTGGCCGTGCATCGCGCTACCGAAGCCGCCAACGGCGCCATCATCGTGGCGCGCCTCGACGACGAGGTTACCGTAAAGCGCTTCCGGCGCCACGGCCGGCACGTGGAACTTCTGCCCGCCAATCCTGCTTTCGAGCCGATCAAAGTCGATCTGAAACGCCAGGCACTGACAATCGAAGGCTTGGGCGTGGGTGTGATTCGCGGCCATGAGTTCGCTTGAGACCCTGCTCGCGCGCCCGGATATCCGTTACGGCAGCACCGCGGATCGAGGCGAAAAACAGTCCACCGGTTTCGCCGCTCTGGATGCCTGCCTAGGCGGCGGCTGGCCTTCCCGTGGCTTGATCGAAGTGCTGCACGAAGAGCACGGCGGCGGCGAACTGTCCCTGTTCGCGCCGCTCTGTCGCGCGTTGGCGGCAGCCGAACGACAGATCGTCTGCGTGGATCCGCCTTTTTTGCCGTACGCACCGGCGCTGACACGCTGGAGCCCGCCCGATCAACTGATGCTGGTTGAAGCTCAAACCGACGCGGATAGCCTCTGGGCGACCGAAACCTGCCTGCGCGCCGGCTGCGGTGCCGTATTGTGCTGGCTGATCCGGCTGACGAACCGGGCGCTGCGGCGGCTGCAACTGGCAGCGGAAGAAGGTAACGCACTCGCCCTGTTGTTCCGCCCGATGCGGGCATCCGCGCAGCCGTCACCGGCGGTGCTGCGGCTGGCCGTTCAGCCGCGACCGGACGCCGGCGTAACGGTAAATCTGCTGAAGTGCCGCGGCCGGCCGCCGCGCAGCGTGCATCTGTCGGATCCGGTCTTCGCCTGAGCGACTGATCCTTGCTATCGCCATGCCCCAGTCCCTGCCGCTTCCGTTTCCTGTTCCGCCGTCTCCGCCGGTCGTGCGCCCGGCGCCGCCGGCGCGCCCCCGTTCTCGCGGCAAATCTGTTCCCGCCGCGCTCTGGGCTGCCGTTCACCTGCCCGCGCTGCCGCTTGAAGCGTTGGGAGAATATGCCGATACCGCCTGCCCCGTCGCCGTTATTGAAAACGACAACCCGCGCGCGCCGCTGATTGCCCTGAGCGCCGGCGCGCACGCTGCCGGACTTCGCCCGGAGATGACTGCCGGCGTGGCCGCCGCGCGTGTTGCCGGGCTGGATTTACGGGTGCGTGATCCGGCCCGGGAAGCGGCGCTGCTCGACCGGCTGGTGCGCTGGAGCCAGGATTTTACTTCCGTCGTCAGCACCGAGCCGCCGGCGACACTGCTGCTCGAAATCGGCGGCAGCCTCAAGCTGTTCGGCGGCATTGAAGCATTGCAGGGAAGGCTGCGGACGCAACTCAAAGCACGGGGTCACGTGGCCATGGTGGCGCTTGCGCCCACGCCGCGGGCGGCGCTGTGGCTGGCGCGCGCCGGCGCGGAAACACCGATCATCGACAGGCAGGATCTTGCCGCCCAACTGGGCGCCCTGCCGCTGGCCGCGCTGGAATTGCCGGAACGCGCGGTGCGGGATTTCGAGCGGCTGGGTGTGCGGACGCTGCGCGAAGCTTTTCGACTGCCGCGCGATGGGCTCGCCCGGCGATTTGATGGCGCGCTACTGCGTGACTGGGATCGCGCCCTGGGACATCTGCCGGAAGCGCGGCGGCACTGGCGCGCGGATCACGAGTTTACGGCCGCCCGTGAACTGCCGATTGCGCTGCGCGAAACCGGCCGCCTCGACATTTTCATCGACGATCTGCTGACTGAACTGGTGGCGGCGCTGCGCCATCACGATGCCGGCATCGACAACCTGGCGCTCATGTTTGAGCACGTGCGGCTGAAGCCGACGCAGATCGAGATGCGACTGCTGACCGTCAGCCGCGATCTCCAGCATCTGAAGCGGCTGACGCGCACGCGACTGGAGCGGTTGCGGCTACCGGCCGCCGTCACCACGATCACCCTGCTCAGCGGGCCTTTCAAGCCGAACACGTCCCGCACGGCATCGCTACTCGAGGCGCAGCCGGCACCGTCGGCGGAACGAACGACGCTGGTCGAAACGCTGCGCGCGAGACTGGGCCCAGATGCCGTCTGCAGCCTGGCGGCAGTGGCCGACCCGCGGCCCGAGAAAGCTTCCCGGCGCGCCGAACCCGGCACGACAACGTCCATTCAGCAGCAACAGCCGCCGAGGCCCGTCTGGCTGCTCGATACACCGCAACCTTTACGCCGACAGCCGGAGCTGATGCAAGGCCCTGAACGCATCGAAGCCGGCTGGTGGAGTGAGAACGCGATCGGGCGGGACTATTACATTGCTCGCACACCCGCCGGCACCCGGCTGTGGGTGTATCGCGAGCATGACTCGCGGCGCTGGTTTCTGCATGGGTATTTTGCATGAGCATCTTGCCCGACTACGCAGAGCTGCACGCGCTCAGCAATTTCAGTTTTTTGCGCGGTGCATCGCACCCGGGCGAACTGGTCGATCGCGCCGTGGCGCTCCGCTACACCGCACTGGCGCTGACCGATGAATGTTCCGTTGCCGGACTCGTGCGCGCGCATCTCGCCGCGAAAGAAAAAGGCCTGCACCTGATCGCAGGCAGTGAGTTTCGACTGGATGACGGCGCCAAACTTGTTTTGCTGGCGGAAAACAAACAAGGCTACGGTGCATTGTGCTCGCTGATCACGCGCGCGCGGCGGCGCAGCGAAAAGGGGTCCTATTCGATCAGCAGGAATGATTTCCACAGCACATCGAATTGTCTTGCACTGTGGCTGCCCGATGTAAGGCGGCCGGAACGCTGGCGCGACACCGCCCGCTGGGTCAAGGACTACTTTGGCGACCATGCCTGGATTGCGGTCGAACTTTTGCTGTCGGGCGAGGACGCCAGGCAACTCTCCGACCTGCAAAACCTCGGCCGCTCATTACAGTTGCCGCTGGTCGCGAGCGGCGACGTTCACATGCACGTCCGCAAACGCCGCAGATTGCAGGACACGCTGACGGCAATCCGGCTCAGGCAGCCGATACAGGCAGTGCGTGGCCGGTTGTATCCCAACGGCGAGCGGCACTTGCGTCCACGGGCGCGGCTCGCGCAACTTTATCCGCCGGCGCTGCTGGAAGAGGCCTGCGCGATCGCCGCGCGCTGCACCTTCTCACTCGATGAACTGCGCTATGAATATCCGGAAGAAATCGTCCCGCCAGGCACCACGCCCACGGCACATTTACGCGCCCTCACCTACGCCGGTGCCGCGGATCGTTGGCCGGCCGGCACGCCTGAAAAAGCGCGCGACCAAATCGAGCGCGAGCTGGCGCTGATCGCGGAACTTCAATACGAAGCCTATTTCCTGACGGTGCACGACATCGTCCACTTCGCGCGCAGTCGCGGCATTCTCTGCCAGGGCCGCGGCTCGGCAGCGAACTCGGCTGTCTGCTATTGCCTCGGGATTACGGAACTCGATCCGGCACGCTCCAACCTGCTGTTCGAGCGTTTCATTTCGAAGGAGCGCGCCGAGCCGCCGGACATCGATGTCGATTTCGAGCACCAGCGCCGCGAGGAAGTGATTCAATACATTTATCAGAAATACGGCCGCGAGCGGGCGGCTCTCGCTGCAACGCTGATCACCTATCACCCGAAAAGCGCGATTCGCGATGTCGGCAAGGCGCTGGGTCTCGACGCGCTGCAGGTCGACAAGCTGTCGAAGGCGCTGCAGTGGTGGGACGGCGGCATCGATCCGGAGCGACTTCGCGAAGCCGGGCTCGATCCCGGCAGCGCCACGGCGAAATGGCTGCTCGCACTGGTTGGCGAACTGATTGGCTTTCCGCGCCACCTGTCGCAGCATGTCGGGGGCTTTGTCATCAGTCGTGGCTCACTGGCCGAACTGGTACCGGTCGAGAACGCGGCGATGCCCGAGCGGACCGTCATTCAATGGGACAAGGATGACCTCGATGCGGTCGGGTTGCTCAAGGTCGACGTGCTCGCGCTCGGCATGCTGACGGCGCTGAAAAAAGCCCTTGACGGGGTGAATGCGATTCGCGACAGCAGCCTGACGCTGGCAACGATTCCGGCGGAAGACCCGGCGGTTTACGCGATGCTGCAGGACGCGGATACCATCGGCCTGTTCCAGGTCGAATCGCGCGCGCAAATGGCGATGCTGCCGCGCCTCAAACCGAAGACGTTCTACGATCTCGTGATCCAGGTCGCGATCGTGCGGCCCGGCCCGATTCAGGGCGACATGGTGCATCCTTATCTCGCCCGGCGCCGTGACCCCGGTCTGATCAGCTATCCGGGCAAAGCCATCGAAAAAATTCTGGAACGCACGCTGGGCGTGCCGATCTTTCAGGAACAGGTCATGCAGATCGCCATCGATGCGGCCGGTTTCACGCCGGGCGAGGCGGATCAACTGCGCCGCGCGATGGGCGCCTGGAAACGCACCGGCTCGCTCAGCCCGTTTCAGCAGAAGTTGATGAAAGGCCTGCGCCGCAACGGCTATCCGGAAGATTTTGCGCGCCAGCTTTACCACCAGATCGAAGGCTTCGGCGAGTACGGCTTTCCCGAATCGCACTCCGCCAGCTTCGCGTTGCTCGCCTACGCCTCCGCCTGGCTTAAATATTACGAGCCCGCGGCATTTACTTGCGCTTTGCTCAATTCCCAGCCGATGGGCTTTTACGCTCCGGCGCAACTGGTTGGCGATGCGCGTCGGCACGGCGTTGAAGTACGGCCGGTCGATGTGGCGATCAGCAACTGGGAGTGCACGCTGGAACCGATTGACGACAGCATAGCACCGGCAGTGCGGCTGGGCTTGTCGATGGTCAGGAGATTGTCGGAAAAAGCTGCGCGCTCGCTGGTGGCGGCGCGTAATGAAAAGCCCTTTGCATCGATCGCCGATCTGGCCCATCGCGCCGCTCTCGACCGCCGCGCACTGCAGGCATTAGGCGATGCGGATGCGCTCAAGTCCCTGGCCGGCCACCGCCATCGCAGCGCCTGGCAGACCTTGGGCGTCGAGCCGCCGCTGGCATTGGGCGATACGCCGGTTGCCGAAGCGGAACCGTTGCTCGAAGCGCCTAGCGAAGGCCGCGACATCGCCGCCGATTACGCCAGCGTCGGCCTCACGCTGGGAAGCCACCCGCTCGCGCTGCTACGCCGGCACCTCGATCGGCAACACATCAAAACCGCCGCCGACATCAGCCGTCAGCCGCATGGCCGGCTGGTGCACGCAGCAGGCCTGGTCACGCACCGACAGCGCCCCGGCAGCGCCCAAGTCACATTCATTACGCTGGAGGACGAGACTGGCTATGTCAATGCCATCGTCCGGCCTGGCATCGCGGAACGACATCGGAGAGCCTTTATCGACGCGCAGCTATTGGGTGTAACCGGCATCGTGCAGTGCGAGGGCAAGGTCTTGCACGTGCTGGCTGGTCGGCTCACCGATCATAGTGCGCTACTGGGCGACCTGGTGCAGCGTTCGCGGGATTTCCGATGACGCCAATGGCGTTGCCACGCCACTAGCGTTCGTGAAACGGGTGCAGCGACGTGATCAGCAAGTGCCTGCTACCCCAATTGTTCTCAAGCGCACCTTCGACAAGGTAGGGTCCCGGGGTCGTAATGTACATCGCCAGTCGTGCATACGCCGGTGGCGGAATGATCGTTTCGATCAGGCCGGTCTCGTCTTCCAACGTCAGGAATTGCATTGTCCGACCCCCGCCGACAGGGTGAACGCGGCTGGCGGCGACAATGCCGGCAAAGCGCAGCGAGCTGGAGAGGGAATCCCCGTCTGCTATTTCCAGCGCGGTGAGGCAACCCTGCTCGCGCGCGTCATCTCGCAGCACCCGCATCGGATGCATAGTCAGGTGCATTCCCAGGTAATTGAGTTCGTTGCGGATGCGTACCAGGAGGCGGTAGCGCCGCTGTGATTCATCATCCGTCGGCGCATTTTTCGCACTCACTACGAGGTGCTCGAAAGCAGCCGGACCCAACTCGCCCTTCAGACCCTTTACCAGGGCTTCATGCACGAACGGATAAACGTTGGACGACAGCGGCGGCAGGTCATCACACGCGCCGATCAAAACCAGCGCCTGCATTTCACGCGCGGAAAGATCGGTCCGCTCCAGTAGGTCATTCATGCTACGAAAACGCCCGTTGTCGCGGCGGCTGCGCAGTATTGCTTCGGCCGATTTCCGTGTCAGGTGTTTGACTTGCGAGAGGCCGACGCGCACCACGCCGCCCTGCGGTTTTGCCGCAAGTTCGGCATCGTTCACCGTCGGCGGCAGTACGCGCACGCCGTGGCGCTGCAGATCGGCGGCGATGGTTCGTAATGGATATGCTCCGCCGTAGTCGTTCAGCAGTGCGGCGCCCCATGCTGCCGGATGGTGCGCCTTCATGTAAACGGCGGCGTACGCCATAACCGCGTAGCTCAGCGAGTGGGCCCTGGCAAATGAATAGGCGGCGAATTGCCGGGCGGTTTGCCAGACGGTCCGGGCAAGCACGGAATCGCGCCCCGCCTGCCGCGCTGCGCCCAGAAAGTGGCGCTCCAGCTTCATGACGGCATCGGCGTTTTCTCCGGCCGAGATGATCGCTGCACGCAACTCGTCCGCCGCCGCCAGCGACAGCCCACCGACGTCGGCGAGTACACGTATCAGATCCTCGTCGTAAATCAGGAGACCGTGCGTGTGCCGGAGGCGTGCCGCCAGTTGCGGGTGAACCGGCAGCGTCGGCGTCTCGCCATGCGCACGCCGCACGTATTCCTGCTTGGCCGCGCCGCCGGCCGCGCCCGGGCGTACGAGCGCCAGTGCGGCGACGCAATCTTCGATGCCGCGAATATCGAGCTGTTTCAGCAGCGCGCGTACCGCGGGTGTTTCGACCTGAAAGCAGCCGATGGTATCGGCTTTATCCAGGCGCGCCAGCGTTGGCGCATCGTTCTGCGGCAGATCGAGAATGTCCGCACCTCGCGGCTTGCCCGCGATCATTGCCGCATCATCCAGTTGCGTCAGAAGTTTGCTGCCAAGGAGATCAAGTTTCACGAGACCCGTGCGCGCAATGGAACGTAAATCGTATTGCGTTACGACCAGACCGCGCGCGGCGTTTTCCACTGGAACATAGTCGCTGATCGGCGCGTCGCCGACGACCAGCCCGGCCGGGTGCAAGGCAACATGCCTTGGCTTGCCCACGAGGCGTAAAGCCAGGGACAAGCTGCGCTGCAATGCGGCTGTCGCGCCAGGAAAAATTGCTTCCGCCGACGTGGGCGCCGCTTCAACTGCGGGTGGAAGTCGGGCGCTCACACCCGCGATCATATTGGGGCTGACACCCAACGCCTTGAGCCCGTCGCGCACCGCGCCGTGCAACTGGAATCGGTGGATAGCGCCCACCATCGCCGTCCGGCCGCGACCAAAGCGGCGGCCGGCCCAGGCGATCAGCTCGTCGCGGTGGCGCGAACACACCTCGATGTCGATGTCCGGCGGATCCGCGCGGCGCGGATGCAGAAACCGCTCAAACAGCAGATTGCTCGCTACGGGATCGATGCTGGAGACGCCACTCAAATGGACCACCAGCGACCCAACTGCGGAACCGCGTGCAGCAATCGGAATGGTACGCTCGTGCGCCACCGCGGCAATCTCTGCTGCGACCAGAAAATAGCCGGCGTACCTGAGTGAGCCGATCACCGCCAACTCGTATGCCAGGCGATCATCGTAGGCCTCATCCTGATACCGGCCCCGCTCACGAAGCCGTCCAAGCGCGGTGCGGCACAATGCCTCAAGGCGAACGAAGGGCGCCGCTCCCCCGAAGGCATCGGCACCCGGCAGCGCAAGTGGACCGGACGTCAAATCAAGCCGGCATTCAGCCGCCATCGCTCGCGCGTTAGCGACGGCCTCCGGAATATCGGCGTAAAGCCGCGCCGCTTCCTCCGCCGGTCGAAGCCGGCGTTCGGCCGATTCGGCGGCGGTTGAACCGGCGATGTCGCTAACCCGGCGGCCTTGCCGAATCGCCACCTGCAGAACATGCAGAGGATGATCGGCGGGGTCAAGCAGAAGCGCTTCCGGGTCCGCAACAATGCGGGCACCCAGATGGCGCGCGGTGCGCAAAGCCGTCGCCTCCCGCTCCACCGGCACGTCTGGCCGCACGAGCAGCAGGCCCGTATCCTGCGATTTCAGACCTTCGCACAGTCGCGCCAGGGTCTGCCCGTCGTCGGTCAGCACGAATAGACCTTCCGCGAGTCCGGCAAGCGCGGCCGCCGGGTCGGTGGCCCTGCGCTGCTCGCTTGTTCCGAGCCCGCCGCGACGGCGACTGACGATACGGCACAGGTTCCGGTAGCCGGTACGGTTCCTGGCCAGTAGCACCAGGCGCCCGGCTCGATCGCCGGGACTTTGTTTCGCCGCATTCGGACGCAACTCGACCCCGCTGATCGGCTTGATGCCGCGAGCGCGACACAGGTCGTGAAAGTGCGGCTGACCGGCGAGACTGTCGATATCCGTCAGCGCGAACGCTGGATAGCCAAGCTCAGCCGCACGCTCGACAAGCGCCGCAAGCGTTGCGGTGCCGTAGCCGAGGGAGTAGTCGCTCTTGACATGCAGCGGGATGATCATGATCGGCGGCGGCTCGTTTTATACTGTCGTTTCAGCAACGGAAGGCAGACGATGACTAAGGAAAGCGACATCAGCGCGGCAGACTTCATGCCCGCACAACGATCAATGAAGGCGCTGAAGACGGCTGCGGCCTCGTGCCGCGGCTGCGACCTTTACCGGGCTGCCACGCAAACCGTCTTTGGTGAAGGGCTCAAGCGCTCGCGGCTGATGCTGGTCGGCGAGATGCCCGGCGACAAGGAAGACCTCGCGGGCAGACCATTCGTCGGCCCCGCCGGACAGTTGCTCGATGAAGCGCTCAAGGAAGCCGGCATCGATCGCACCAACACCTATATCACAAACGTCGTCAAGCACTTCAAGTGGGAGCCGCGTGGACGGCGACGGCTGCACAAGACGCCGAACCGGCGCGAGATCGGAGCGTGTCTGCCGTGGCTCGAAGCGGAAATCGCGCTCGTCAAACCGGAAGTCTTCGTTTGCCTCGGCGCGACGGCCGCCAAGGCTCTGCTGGGGCCGGACTTCCGCGTCTCCGACCAACACGGCCGATTCGTGACCTCCGACTGGGCCGACTTCACGTTGGCGACGGCTCATCCCTCGGCCGTACTCCGGATGCGCGATCACGAATCGCGCGAACGGGCGCGGCGGCAACTGACGGCGGATCTGGCAACGGTGGCGAAAGTCCTCTAGACCAGATCCTTGACCAGCCATTCAAAGCGCAAATCATCGCGCCGCGGGATACCGAAGCGCTCCTGGCCGTACGGGAACGGGGCATGTTCGCCGGTGCGCCGATAGCCGCGCCGAACGTACCATGCGATCAGGTCTTCGCGCAGGTCGATGACGGTCATGCGCATTGCCTGCGACTGCCACAATGCTTGAGCCCGACATTCTGCCTCGGTCAGCAGAGCCTTGCCGAGCCCGGCGCCCTGCATCTCGGGTCGCACCGCAAACATGCCGAAGTAGCACGCGTCGCCGCGCCTTTCAATATGCGCGCACGCAACCGGTACGCCATCAGTCTCGGCCAGCAGCACGTAACTTTCCGGCTTGTCGATTGCATCCAGGATACCTTCACAATCGATGCGCTGACCATCGAGGAAATCCGCCTCGGTAGTCCAACCCACGCGGCTGGCTTCGCCTCGATAGGCCGATTCGACCAATCTATGTATCGCCGCCACATCGGCCAGCTTCGCCTGGCGAAATAAAGGCTGCATATAATGACCACGATGAAATACTGTAATCAGTGCGGGCAACCGGTGACGCAGATCGTCCCGCCCGGCGACAACCGCCTCCGCTACGTCTGCACGGCATGCGAAACCGTACATTATCAAAATCCCAAGCTGGTGGTTGGCTGTGTCCCTGAATGGGAAGGCCGGATCCTGATTTGCCGGCGGGCGATCGAGCCGCGCTATGGCTACTGGACGCTACCGGCCGGTTTCATGGAAAACGCCGAGACGACAGCAGAAGCGGCGGCGCGGGAAACGCAGGAAGAAGCGCTTGCCGACGTACGGATACTCGAACCGCTGGCGATGGTAAACGTGCCCCGGATCAACCAGGTGCACCTGATGTATCGGGCCGAGATGACATCCGCCGACTTCGCTCCGGGGCCGGAAAGCCTCGAAGTCTCGCTGATTACTGAAGCGGAAGTACCGTGGAGCCGGATCGCGTTTCCGAGCGTACGCTTCACGCTTGAGAACTACTTTGCCGATCTTCGCACCGGCGGTCCCTTCCGGTTCCGGACTACCAGCATCTCCTGATTACAACCTTCGGTTGTGGCAGAATTAGCGTATTTCCGAACCCGGAGCCACCATGACCTTCGTCGTCACCGAAGACTGCATCAAGTGCAAATATACAGACTGCGTTGAAGTTTGCCCCGTGGATTGTTTCCACGAAGGCCCGAACTTTCTGGTCATCGATCCCGATGAATGCATCGATTGCACCCTGTGCGAGCCGGAGTGCCCGATCGATGCCATCGTCTCCGAAGACGACCTGCCCGAAGACCAGCAGCGTTTCCTCAAGATCAACGCGGAACTCGCCGCCGAATGGCCGGTAATCACCGAGCAGAAGGACCCGCCGCCGGACGCGAAGGAATGGGAGGGCAAGCCAGGAAAACTGGCGATGCTGGAAAGATGAGAGTAGCTAGTGCTGAGTCGCGAGGACTGAGTAAAGATTTCTTCTCTTCACTTAGTCCTGGGCACAGCTACTAGCGACTTTTTATCCCCTCGGATGATGCTCCGCATGGACCTCCTGCAACCGCTGCTTGGCCACATGCGTATAAATCTGCGTCGTTGACAGATCGCTGTGCCCCAGCAGCATCTGCACCACGCGCAGATCGGCGCCATGGTTCAACAGATGCGTCGCGAACGCGTGGCGTAACGTGTGCGGCGACAAATCCTGCTTGATACGTGCCTTGTTCGCGTAGCGTTTGATCAGATGCCAGAACGCCTGGCGCGTCATGCATTCCGAACGTGACGTTGGAAACAGGTACGGTGTCTCACGGCCGTTCAAGATGTCGGGCCGCGCTTCCGCCAGATGGCGCTCGAGCCAAACGATCGCCTCCTCGCCCAGCGGAATCAGACGCTGCCGGTCGCCCTTGCCGGTGACCCGGACCGTGCCCTGCTGCAAATTGAGCTGTTCGCGCCGCAACGTCACCAGCTCCGACACACGCAGCCCGGTCGCATAGAG
Source organism: Gammaproteobacteria bacterium (assembly GCA_035708085.1). GTDB lineage: Bacteria > Pseudomonadota > Gammaproteobacteria > Natronospirales > DASSBR01 > DASSBR01. The sequence continues at coordinate 117,095 of DASSTE010000047.1, forward strand.
CAATTCCAGCATCGCGCGATCGCGCACGCCCAAGGGCTTGCGCGTATCCGGCGCGGCAAGCAGTGCCTCGACTTCCGCTTCGGTCATCGACTTGGGCAACGGGCGGCCCAGCTTGGGTCGTGCGATCGACGCGCTCGGATCCTCGGAATTGATGCCTTCGCGCACCAGATAGCGGTAAAACCGCCGGATCGTCGAAAGCTGACGGGCCGTTGAACGCGGGCTGCCGCCCTTCTCCGTCCGGTGCGCCAGGAATGCCTGCAGATCGGCCGTCGTCGCATGCTCCAGCGCGATCCCACGGCTCTCGAGCCACCGGCCCAGTGATACGAGATCCGTCCGATAAGCCATCAGCGTATTGGCGGATAGCCCGCGCTCCATCCAGGCAGTATCGAGGAAGCGCTCGACATATCCGAAATCATCATTGGCCGCGGCATCGCGAACCCGCCCGGCATTAGCAACCATTATTCACTCCTCGTCGTTTAGAGCCCTTGTTTTTGTTGTCGTTCAATCCGCTTACCTTTACTCTCTGCGAGTCAGCTTGACCGAGTTGCGGGGCGAGCGCCGTGACACCGTTCACAAAACCATTATGTTAATTTAAAGCAATAAAGTTGTCACTATGGGATTGAGGCTATGTCTGGCGCAAATTCGCCCATTTTTGGTAATCGCGACCGTCGCCGTACCCGCGGCGTTGATATCGATTTGCCTGCCGAAGCTGCGGCACCGCCGCGCGTTTGCACGTCGTGCGGCCCGAGTCGTTTTTACGCTTGCCGGTATGCCGTTAACGGTAGAACATCTCGACCGGCTGCCGCCGGGTCCTTGCGTTATCGTCGCCAACCATTCCAGTTACCTTGACGGCGTTGTTCTAATGGCCGCGCTCCCCCCGCGTTTCACGTTTTTGATCAAGGAGGAGATCAACGCCGTGCCGCTCGTCGGGCTATTGCTGCGACGGCTGGGTATGGCTTTCGTGTCACGAACTGATCCAAAAGCGGCAGCGGGCGCCGCGGCACGATTGATCCGTGCTGCAAAAAAGGGCAATGCCATCGGCGTATTTCCGGAAGGCACGTTCCGGCGTGAACCGGGCCTTCGAAGCTTCCGCCTCGGCGCGTTTCTGGCCGCCGCGCGCACTGGTCTGCCTGTTGCACCGGTAACCATTCGCGGAACGCGCTACATCCTGCCCGCCGGCAATCGCTATCTGCAGGCCGGACCGATACGGGTGACGCTGCTTCCGGCCATCATGCCGGCAGCGCCCGATCGGCAGGCGGCGGAATTATTAAGAAAAACGGCTCGCCGCGCGATCCTGGATCACTGCGACGAGCCGGATGTCTGAAAAAGATCGGCTAGTCTGAAACGTCAGCTGGTTGACCTTAATCTGCGAATATAATCGAGCCACTGACGCGCCTGTGTCTTGCTTTCGTCGTAATGCTCTGCCTTGACGAACGCCGCCTTTGCCTGGTCGTATTTCTTATTCTGCATCAGCGCCTCGCCCTTATAGATATAAGCGTTCCCCGGCTTATCAAGACCGCCCTTGTTCAGGGCGTCCTCGGCCGCCTTCACTGTGCAATCCCAATCGGTCTGCACATAGCAAAGCTGCGCCTTCTTGAGATACAACATGCCATCCTTGGAGAGCTTCGCCGCCTTGTCGAGCGTATCAAGCGCCTTGTCGGTTTCCTGAGCTGACGTCCAGGCCGTCACCAGCAACCGAAGGTTGTCGATATTGGTCTTGACTTTATTATCCTTCATGCCTTTTGAAATCACCTCTCCGGCGTAGTAAGGCATGTCATGAGTAATCTCGAGGCGGGCCAGGTTAAGCAGATCGCCCTCGTCGTCGATCATTCCCTTGCTGTAGGCCAGCCGCATTACACTCAATGCTTCCTTTTCCTTGTCCTGCTGAAGATAGATGCCATACAGGTTGTGCCAGTATTCCGCCTTGTCCGGCCAGTATGAAATCATTTTCTTGAGCAGATCGACCGCCTCGTCAAAATTCTTGAGACGATAGTCGACGCCAACCAGCAACGTGTACCAGCCCTGTTGTGGCTCGTCAGACTCCGCTATTGCCTTTTTGGCATAGTAGCGGGCCTTCTTCAGATCCTTGACCTGATAATAGGCTTGCGCCGCGAGTATATAAGCATCGGCATCCGGCTTCTGCTGCGTTCTCTTTTCTTCCGCGAACCACTTTTCCAGAACGCCGATCGCATCTCGATATTGCTCCGTAGCCACGTAAAGCTGCGCGAGCGCCATCAATGCCTGGTGCTGTTGCTGGTCCGGCAGGGATTTCAGGTCGACCGCCTTTTGGAAGTACGGCAATGCCTTCTTGTATTCCTTTTGCTCAATGAAGACATAGGCGATCATGCGCTCGGTGAGCGCCAGCGCGTACGGCTTGTCCTTGACGTCATTCGCCAGATCCTGCAGATCCGAGAGCGCCTCTGCGTACTTCTTGTCTTTCAGTTCTTTTTGCGCGTTTTGAAGCTTGGCAGCCGTGTACTGATCCAGCGCCTTGACGTTTCGGTCTTGACCGCTCTGCGCAGCCTGCGCCGGCGCATTCACGACTGCCAGCGCCAGTATGCCGGCAAGGGCCGCAGCAAAAAATGTCCTGTTCATAAATTACCTGCGATTCTTTGGCAGCTGGAACGTGTACTTGAACGTGGCCCGGCTTGCGATCGGTTTGCCGTTCACGACCTTCGGCTTGAACTTGGATCGCAGCAGCGCATTGATCGCAGCCTTGTCGAAGACTCGACGCGGTTTGGAATCAATCACTTGCGGGTCGGTCGCGGAGCCGTCAGGCTGGATCGTAAACTCGAGCGTCACGTAGCCTTCGATATTACCGAACAGCGCCTTGGCCGGGTACTGCGGCTGGACAGGCACAATCGGAATGGCCTGGCCGTTTGCCGAAAGATTGCTGACGTTGTAGCCGCCTCCCTGGAGGAAGAGGCCGTTACCGCCGATAGTTGGAACGCCAATATTCGGAACATTGAACTTGACGAGCGTCCTCTGTACTTTCTGCTTGTGGGACACCGTCACCTTCGGCTGAGTGGTCGGCACCTTCTGCGGTTTGGGCTTCTTCGGAATCCGGTGCTGCTTGCGCTGAACCTTTTCGATGTGCGGCGTCGACACGAACTTGGCCAACTGGATGGACCGCGCAGTCTGGGTCACCGTGCTGCCCCCGGAAATAAAGCCGCGCATGATCAAAAACAGGCAGCCGGCGATAATGAACCCGATAATCAGCGCTGAAAAATATCGCATGGAATACTGCATGGCTAACCTGACGTCTGCTTCGGCTTGAATGGAAATTCAGCACGTTCACAGGGTAGCCCCTGTGAACAGCTTTGCGACTCTAGCAAAGAACCCTTGAAAAGAAAAGCATTAAAACCGGGCTGAACCTGATACATAATCTGCCGCCAGTTTCGGCGGAACTTCCACGAATTATTTCACATGTTCCGCCGATATCGGCCACCGACTTCGTACAAAGCGCCCGAAATCTGGCCCAGCGAACAGACCTTGACGGTCTCCATCAACTGGCCGAAAAGGTTGCCGCCGGTTCGCGCCGTCTGCTGCAAGGCTGCCAGTGCGCCCGGCGTCGTCTCCCGGTGCAGTTCGCGGAAGCGGTTGATGCCGGTGATCTGCGCCTGTTTCTCCGCCTCCGTGGAGCGAATGAGCGCCACTTCGCGCTCCGTTTCCTCGCCATCTTCGGGCAGGAACGTATTGACGCCGATAATCGGCAGGCTGCCGTCGTGCTTGCGACGCTCGTAGATCAGGCTTTCTTCCTGGATCTTGCCGCGCTGGTACATGGTTTCCATTGCGCCGAGCACGCCGCCCCGCTCCGAAATCCGCTCGAACTCGCGATACACCGCCTCTTCGACCAGATCCGTCAGTTCCTGAATGATGAACGCACCCTGCAGCGGGTTTTCGTTCTTGTTGAGGCCCAGCTCCTTATTAATGATGAGCTGGATCGCCATCGCGCGGCGAACGGATTCTTCCGTCGGCGTGGTGATCGCCTCGTCGTAGGCATTGGTGTGCAGGCTGTTGCAGTTGTCATAGAGCGCGTACAGCGCCTGCAGCGTGGTGCGGATGTCGTTGAACTGGATTTCCTGCGCGTGCAGGCTGCGCCCGGATGTCTGGATGTGATACTTCAGCATCTGGCTGCGGGCGTTGGCGCCGTAGCGTTCGCGCATTGCGCGCGCCCAGATGCGCCGCGCCACACGGCCGATCACAGCGTACTCCGGATCCATGCCATTGCTGAAGAAGAAGCTCAGGTTGGGCGCGAAATCATCAATCTTCATGCCACGCGCGAGGTAGTACTCGACGATCGTAAAGCCGTTGGCGAGAGTGAAGGCAAGCTGGCTGATCGGGTTCGCGCCGGCTTCCGCGATGTGGTAGCCGCTGATCGACACACTATAGAAGTTGCGCACACCGTGCTCGATGAAATGCGCCTGCACGTCGCCCATCATCCGGAGCGCAAAGTCGGTCGAGAAGATGCAGGTATTCTGTGCCTGGTCCTCTTTTAATATGTCGGCTTGCACGGTGCCGCGCACCTGCTTCAGCGTTTCTTCCTTGATGCGCCCGTAGGTTTCGGCGTCGACGAGCTGGTCGCCGCTGACGCCGATCGTACCGAGCCCGAAGCCATCGTGGCCTTCTGGCAGGTCTGCCTCGTACATTGGCGGCGTGCTGCCGTGATAAAGCTGCTGTATCTTCTTTTGCGCCTCGTCCCAGCCGCCGGTTTCGCGCAGGTGGCGTTCAACCTGCTGGTCGATGGCGGCGTTCATGTACATCGCCAGGATCATCGGCGCCGGGCCGTTGATCGTCATCGATACGGAGGTGTTGCGTGCGGCGAGGTCGAAGCCCGAGTACAGCTTCTTCATGTCGTCGACTGTTGCGATCGACACGCCCGAGTTGCCGATGCGGCCGTAGATATCCGGTCGCTCGTCCGGATCTTCGCCATACAGCGTGACGGAGTCGAAAGCTGTAGACAGCCGCGTCGCCGGCAACCCCTGCGACAGGTAGTGAAAGCGTCGATTGGTGCGCTCCGGCGTGCCTTCGCCGGCGAACTGCCGCGTCGGGTCTTCTGCCGCACGCCGATACGGATACACGCCGGCGGTGTATGGGTACGCGCCCGGCAGGTTTTCTTCCATCAGGAAGCGCAGGATGTCGCCCCAATCATGGAAACGGGGCGCGGCGATCTTGGGCACCTTCGTACCGGAGAGCGATTCGGTGTAGTTCTCGCCGGTAATTTCGCGGCCACGCACCTTGTATGAATACGTGTCCGCCTGGACCGCCGCCTTCAGCGCCGGCCAGTTGCGCAGTAGCTTGAGCGCGTCGGAACCCACCTCGTCGAGCGCGGCATTGTAGCGCTGCCGCAGCACGGTGACGGCATTGCCGTCCTCTCCGAGCGCGGCGGCGGGATCGTAACTCTGCAGCGGTTCCGGGAGCTTTGCGTCGTCGAGCGCCTTGAGCGCGTCGTAGTAGCTTTGCGCCAGCGATGCGGCTTCGGCCCGGGTATTGATGCCGCCGTGCGTGCCGCGTCCGGCCTCGGCGATTTCCGCCAGGTAGCGCTCGCGCGACGGCGGAATCAGCGCGCGCTTCTCGCGCTCCATTTCAGCCAGGTGTTCAGGCACCCGCCACTTTTCCGCATCCAGCTTGAGTTTGACGACCAGCCGCCTGACCAGCGCCTGGAACAGGTGGTTCACGCCGGGATCGTTGAACTGGCTGGCGATCGTCGGATACACCGGAATGTCGGCTTCGTCGACATCGAAAGCAACGTGGTTGCGCCGCCACTGCTTCTTGATGTCGCGCAACGCATCTTCGGCACCACGCTTTTCGAACTTGTTGAGCGCGATCATGTCGGCGAAATCGAGCATGTCGATCTTTTCAAGTTGGCTGGCCGCGCCGTAGTCGCTGGTCATGACGTACATCGAGAAATCGACCAGGTCGACGACTTCGCTGTCGCTCTGGCCGATGCCGGCGGTTTCGAGCAGGATGAGGCCGTAGCCGGCGGCCTTCAGAAGATCGATCGTATCGGTCAGGATTTCGCTGGTCGCGACGTGCGCTCGCCGGGTCGCAAGCGACCGCATATATATAGAGGAGTTGGTCAGGCTGTTCATGCGAATGCGATCGCCGAGCAGCGCGCCGCCGGTGCGCCGCCGGGTCGGGTCGACCGCCAGCACGGCGATGGCGAGGTCGGGAAAACTCGCCTTGAAGCGATTGAGCAGTTCGTCGGTGAGGCTGCTCTTGCCGGAGCCGCCGGTACCGGTCAGGCCGACCACCGGAGCGCGGCTTTCGCCCGCCCGCTTCGACCAGGCGGCGACCAGCGACGAGACCTGCTTGTCGCCCGGTTTGGCGAGTTCAAGCATCGAGATGGTGCGGCCGACAACGGCCGGATTCTCGGGGCTGCATTCAGCGGGGTCGAAGTCCGGCTTCTGCCAGGCGCGGACGCGTTTGAAGACGTCCTCGATCATGCCTTTGAGGCCCATTTCCATGCCGTCTTCCGGGCCGTACACCTTTTCGACGCCGTGCGCTTCCAGTTCCGCACGCTCGGCGGGCACGATGGTGCCGCCGCCGCCGACAACGACACGAATATGTTCGGCGCCGCGCTCGCGCAGCATGTCGACCATATACTTGAAGTATTCCATGTGGCCGCCCTGGTAGGAGCTGACCGCGATGCCGTCGGCGTCTTCCTGCAGTGCGGCATCGACGATTTCCGCGACGCTGCGGTTATGTCCCAGATGCACGACTTCCGCCCCTTCCTGCAGCAGCAGCCGGCGGATGATGTTGATGGCGGCGTCATGGCCGTCAAACAGGGACGCGGCGCTGATGAAGCGCAACGGGGCAGCGGCATCTTGCGCCGGGACGGAATGGAGGTGCTTGGCTACTGTACTCATCTGTGTAGTATACCGCCTCGGCCGCCGGAGCCAGAAACCCCCCGCTGCTGACCGGGACCGCCCTGTCAGGCTATAATGACTCGTTCGCAGTGGACGTATTCCCGTCTCATCGCGCCAGAATTCGACATATAGCGCCGCCAGAACGCGCTATTACAAAGCTATCCCACCTAGGAGGAAATCATGGAGCTTTTCGCTACCGTTGAGCAGATGGAGCACGAACAGGTCGTGTTCTTTCACTCGAAAGAGACCGGCCTGAAGGCAATCATCGCGATCCATAATACCGTTCTCGGGCCCGCACTGGGCGGCCTGCGGATGTGGCCGTACGAGAACGAACAGGACGCGCTGACCGATGTGCTGCGGCTGTCGCAGGGCATGACGTACAAGTCTGCGATTGCGGGGCTGAATCTGGGCGGTGGCAAGGCGGTCATCATCGGTGACCCGAAAAAGGACAAGAGCGAGGCGTTTTTCCGCGCGCTGGGCCGTTTCATCGAATCGTTGAGCGGACGCTATATCACGGCCGAGGACGTCAACACGAACGTCCAGGACATGGACTACATCTTTCAGGAAACCGATTATGTCGTTGGCGTGCATCCGGTTCACGGCGGCAGCGGCGACCCCTCCCCGTTCACCGCTTTCGGCACCTTGCAGGGGATTCGCGCTTCGGTGCAGAAGAAATACGGCCACACCGACCTCGGCAAGCTGAGCTTTGCGGTGCAGGGCGCGGGCCATGTCGGCGGCCACCTGATCAAGCATCTGCGCGACGAGGGCGCGAAGGTGTTCGTGTGCGATCTGAACGAGGAGCGCGTCAACGAGATGGTGGAACTGGGCGCCGAAGCCGTATCGATGGACGACATCTATGACTGCGACGCCAGGGTGTTTTCCCCCTGCGCGCTGGGCGCCTCGATCAACGAGAAGACGCTGCCGCGGCTGAAGTGCGAGATTGTCGCCGGTGCGGCCAACAACCAGTTGCAGACGACCGACTGCGGCACCGAACTGCACAAGCGCGGCGTGCTGTACGCGCCGGATTACGCGATCAACGCCGGCGGCGTGATGAACGTGGCGATCGAGTTGCAGGGCTACGACCAGGAGCGCGCCGGGCGCATGGTCAACGGCATTTATGACATCATGATGAATATCTACAGCCTCGCCGAGCAGGAAAACATTCCCAGCTGGCAGGCCGCCGACCGGCTCGCCGAGAAGCGCATCCACGCCCTCGGCAAGGTCAAGCTGCCGTTCGTGAAGCAGGACTTCACGCGATTGTACAACCGCAGCCGCGGATAAAATAACAACCGGTCAAGGAGCGATCGTTGAGCCTTTTCAACACTCGGATCAATGACGAGCTGGACATGCTGCGCGAGTCGGTCGCCCGCTTTGCGGCGGCCGACATCGCGCCGCGCGCCGCCGAGATCGACGCCAGCAACAAGGCCCCGTACGACCTGTGGCCGACGCTCGGTGAGATGGGCCTGCTCGGCATCACGATTCCGGAGGAGTACGGCGGCTCGGGCCTGAGCTATCTGGCGCACGTCATCGCAATGGAGGAAATCTCCCGCGCGTCCGGCTCGGTCGGCTTGTCCTACGCCGCTCATTCCAACCTCTGCCTGAACAACCTGTTCCGCCACGGCACCGAGGCGCAGCGGCAGAAATACGTGCCGAAGCTGTGCAGCGGCGAGTTCGTTGGTGCACTGGCAATGTCCGAGCCCGGCGCGGGCTCCGACGTGGTCGGCTCGATGACGTGCAGTGCCGAAAAGAAGGGCGATGTCTGGATCGCCAACGGCTCGAAGATGTGGATCACGAACGGCCCGCGCGCCGACGTGCTGCTGGTTTACATGCGCACCGCGGGGAAGGACGCCGGTTCGCAATGTATCACCGCCTTCCTCGTCGAAAAAGGCATGAAAGGCTTCAAGACCGCGCAGAAACTCGACAAGCTGGGCATGCGCGGCTCAGACACCTGCGAACTGGTGTTCGAGGACTGCGAGATTCCCGATGAGAATGTGCTCGGCGAGGTCAACCAGGGCGTTTATATATTAATGAGTGGGCTCGATTCCGAGCGGCTGGTGCTGTCCGGCGGCCCGATCGGCATCATGCAGGCGGCGCTCGACGTGGTGCTGCCCTACCTGCGCGAGCGTAAGCAGTTCGGCCGCCCGATCGGGTCGTTCGAGATCATGCAGGCCAAGATAGCCGATATGTTTACCGCGCTGCAGTCAGCGCGTGCGTTCTCGTACCGGGTCGCACAAGCGTTCGACGAAGGCCAGCCGGCGCGCCAGGATGCCGCCGCGTGCCTGCTGCTGGCGTCGGAATCGGCCGTCAAGGTGGCGCTGGATGCGATCCAGTCGCTTGGCGGCAACGGTTACATCAACGAATACCCGACGGGCCGGCTGTTGCGCGATGCCAAGCTGTACGACATAGGTGCCGGCACGAATGAAATCCGGCGGATGCTGATCGGCCGGGAACTTATAAGTCGCTAGTGCTGAGTCGCTAGTAGCTAATGCAAGAATCGCGGCTGGCGACTAGCGACTAGCGACTAGCGACTAGCGACTAAACAGACTGGACTGGAGCAGGACATGAATCAATCGCACGACCCAATCGTAGTAGTCTCCGCCCGCCGCACCCCGATCGGTGCGTTCCAGGGCGTGCTCGCGCCGCTGAGCACGACCGAAATCGCTGCCGAAGCCATTAAGGCCGCGCTCGCCGACAGCAAAGTCGCCGGTGAGGATGTCGGCGAAGTGCTGATGGGTTGCGTGCTGCCGGCCGGTCTCGGTCAAGCCCCCGCGCGCCAGGCGGCGCTCAAGGCGGGCCTGCCGATTTCAACCGGCGCGACTACGCTCAACAAGGTATGCGGCTCGGGCATGAAAGCGATCATGTTCGGCCACGACATGATCGCAGCGGGCTCCGCCGAGGTGATAGTCGCCGGCGGCATGGAGTCTATGAGCAACGCCCCCTATCTCCTGCCCAAAGCGCGGCAGGGCTACCGCATGGGTCATCAGCGCGTCCTCGACCACATGTTCTACGACGGTCTGCAGAACCCGGCCGACGGCGAAATGATGGGCAACTTCGGCGAACTGTGCGCCGACAAGTACGGCTTTACGCGCGAAGACCAGGACGAGTTCGCGATCGAGTCCACCAAGCGCGCCCGCGCCGCGAATGAGAACGGCGCATTCGACGATGAGATCACACCGGTCACGGTCAAGACGCGCAAGAGCGAAGACACTGTCGACAAGGACGAAGAGCCGTTCAAGCTCGACATCGCCAAAATTCCGAAACTGAAGCCGGCATTTCGTCGCGAAGGCGGTACCGTAACCGCAGCCAGTTCGTCGTCGATTTCCGATGGCGCGGCCGCTGTCGTGCTGATGCGCGCCAGCGAAGCCGAAAAACGCGGCTTGACGCCGCTCGCACGCATCGTCGCGCACGGCGGCTTTGCACACGAGCCGGAATGGTTCACGACCGCGCCGATTGGCGCTGTGAAGAAGCTGCAGGACAAGCTGGGCTGGGCACCGGACAATGTCGATTTGTACGAAATTAACGAGGCCTTTGCCGCGGTCGCGATGGCGGCGATGCACGACCTCAAGCTCGACCGCGACCAGCTCAACGTCAACGGTGGGGCCTGCGCGCTCGGCCACCCGATCGGCTGTAGCGGCGCGCGCATCCTGGTAACGCTGATTCACGCGCTGCGGGCTCGTGGCGGCAAGCGCGGCATCGCCTCGCTATGCCTGGGCGGCGGCGAAGCCACGGCGATTGCGGTGGAGACGGTTTGATTGGATGAGGGGGAGCCGTCGATGCCAACGCTAAAGTCACAAATCAACAAAAACGACGACGAGTTCCGCCGCAACGCCGAGCATATGCGCGGCTTGGTGGACGAACTGAAAGTCCGCCAGCACGAAGCCGCACTCGGCGGCAGCGAGCGGGCGCGAAGGAAGCACATTGATCGCGGCAAGCTGCTGCCGCGCGACCGCGTCGAAACGCTGCTCGATACCGGCAGCCCGTTTCTTGAACTTTCGCCGCTGGCCGCGAACGGTCTGTACGACGATCAGGCGCCCGCCGCCGGTGTCGTCGCCGGCATCGGCCGGATCCACGGCCGCGAAGTCATGGTCGTCGCCAATGACGCGACCGTCAAAGGCGGCACCTATTTTCCGCTGACGGTGAAAAAGCATTTGCGCGCGCAGGAAGTCGCATTGGAGAACAACCTGCCGTGCATTTACCTGGTCGACTCCGGCGGCGCCTTCCTGCCGTTACAGGACGAAGTGTTTCCGGACAAGGAGCACTTCGGCCGCATTTTCTACAACCAGGCGCGCATGTCCGCGGCCGGTATCGCCCAGATCGCTGTCGTCATGGGTTCCTGCACCGCCGGCGGCGCTTACGTACCGGCGATGTGCGACGAGGCAATCATCGTCCGCAACCAGGGCACGATCTTTCTCGGCGGCCCGCCGCTGGTCAAAGCCGCGACCGGCGAGGAAGTCGATGCCGAAACCCTCGGCGGCGGCGACGTCCACAGCCGCACCTCCGGCGTCACGGATCATCTGGCTGAAAATGATACTCATGCGCTCGCAATCGCGCGCGACATCGTCGCGAACCTGAATCTGCGCAAGTCGCTGCAGGTCGCCACGCGCGAACCGGTCGAACCGCACTACGCCGCGGAGGAACTCTACGGCATCGTGCCGCGCGACACGCGCTACCCGTACGACGTGCACGAAATCATCGCCCGTCTTGTCGACGGCTCGGAGTTCCACGAGTTCAAGGCGCTGTACGGCAAGACCCTGGTGTGCGGTTTCGCGCACCTGAACGGCTATCCCGTCGGCATCATCGCCAACAACGGCATCCTGTTCTCCGAGTCCGCGCTCAAGGGCGCGCACTTCATTCAGCTCTGCGAACGCCGTGGCGTGCCGCTGGTGTTCCTGCAGAACATCACCGGCTTCATGGTCGGCCAAAAGTACGAGGCCGGCGGCATTGCCAAAGACGGTGCCAAAATGGTCAACGCAGTCGCCTCGACCACCGTGCCCAAATTCACCGTCATCATCGGCGGCTCGTTCGGCGCCGGCAACTACGCGATGTGCGGTCGCGCTTACGGCGCGCGCTTTTTGTGGACTTGGCCGAACTCGCGCATTTCGGTCATGGGCGGCGAACAGGCCGCCTCGGTATTGGCCACCGTCAAGCGCGACGGCCTGACAGCGCGCGGCAAGAGCTGGCAGGAATCGGACGAGGCGTCATTCAAGGACGAAATTCGCGGTCAGTATGAAACACAGGGTAACCCGTACTACGCGACGGCGCGACTGTGGGACGATGGCATTATTGACCCCGTTGATACGCGACGCGTGTTGAGCCTGGGGATTTCCGCCGCGTTCAATGCGCCGTACGAAACACAACGGCCCTACGGCATTTTCCGAATGTAGTATGTCTCGTGCCAGCGAGGGCTGGCAGGACAAGAAGCAGGAGCAGTCATGGCGGACAGCGTGCTACTGGATATCAACCCCCGCGGCGTCGCGACGCTAACGCTCAACCGGCCCAAAATCCACAACGCGTTCGACGACGCGCTGATCGCGCAACTGACCGAGTATCTGTCGGGACTCGACAATCGCGACGACATCCGCGCAGTCGTCCTCACCGGCGCCGGCAAATCGTTTTCCGCCGGCGCCGACCTCAACTGGATGCGCGGCATGGCCGCGGCCGGCGAACAGGAAAATCGGGAAGACTCGCTGCGCCTCGCGGCGCTGATGCGCACACTGAACTTCCTGTCCAAGCCGACAATTGCGCGAGTCAACGGTGCAGCCTTCGGTGGAGGCGTCGGCTTGGTAGCATGCTGCGATATCGCCATCGGCGTCGAGGGCGCCAAGTTCGCCTTGTCTGAAGTAAAGCTTGGCCTGGTGCCGGCAGTCATTGCACCTTACGTCGTCGCTGCCATCGGAGCGCGCCATGCGCGACGGCTGTTCATCAGTGGCGAAGTCTTCTATGCCGTCGAGGCCGCGCGACTCGGTCTCCTTCACCATGCCGTACCGGCCGGCGAACTGGACGACGCCGTCGAACGCAGCCTGCACTATCTCGCCAAAGGCGGCCCCGGCGCGCAACGCGAAGCCAAGCAATTGGCGCTCGCCATGGCCGGCATGACCGCGGAACACGCAGAGCAGACCGACGCAGCCAATGCCGAATTAATCGCGCGCCTGCGCATTTCTGCTGAAGGGCAACGCGGCATCAGCGCATTTCTGGACAAGCGTCCACCGAGTTGGGACAAGCAAGCGAAGGCCGAATGATGTTCAGCAAAATTCTCATCGCGAATCGCGGCGAAATCGCCTGCCGCGTTATCGAGACCTGCCGGCGATTCGGCATTCGCACTGTAGCCGTTTATTCGGATGCCGATGCGGATGCGCGGCACGTACATCTGGCTGACGAGGCTTTTCATATCGGCCCGGCGCGTGCGGCGGATTCCTACCTGAACACGGTGCGCATTCTCGAAGCGGCCAAAACAGCCGGTGCCGAGGCGATCCATCCCGGCTACGGATTCCTGTCCGAAAACGCCCCGTTCGCCCGCGCCGTCGCCGACGCCGGCCTGGTGTTCATCGGCCCCAGGCCGGACACGATCGAAGTGATGGGCTCGAAGAGCCGCGCCAAAGCGCTGATGGAAGACGCCGACGTGCCGGTCGTGCCGGGTTATCACGGTGACAATCAGGATGCAGTTTTTCTCAAGGAGCAGGCGGAAAAGATCGGCTGGCCGCTGATGATCAAGGCTGTCGCCGGCGGCGGCGGCAAGGGCATGCGAATCGTACGCACGGCGGCGGAATTCGCCGATGCGCTCGAAGGCGCCAAGCGCGAAGCGAAGGGAGCATTCGGCGACGACCAAGTTCTGCTGGAAAAATACGTCGAGCAGCCGCGTCATATCGAAATGCAGATTTTCGGCGACAACCACGGCAACGCCGTGCACTTGTTTGAACGCGAATGCACGTTGCAGCGGCGCTATCAGAAAGTCGTCGAAGAAACGCCCTCGCCGTTTCTGGATGACGCGACGCGCGAGAAGATGGCGGCGGCCGCCGTCAATGCCGCGCGTGCCGTCGGCTACGTCAACGCCGGCACGATCGAGTTCATAGTCGGCGCGGATCGCAGCTTTTACTTCATGGAGATGAACACGCGACTGCAGGTCGAGCATCCGGTGACCGAAATGACCACGGGCCTCGACCTCGTCGAATGGCAGCTCCGGGTTGCCGCCGGCGAGCCGCTGCCGCTCGAACAGGCGGCAATCAAACAGCGCGGCCACGCAGTCGAGGTACGGCTGTACGCCGAAAATGTCGGACGCGGCTTTCTGCCCGCGACCGGTCATATAGAGCGATTCATCCACCCCGTGCCGGATACGCATTTCCGCGTCGATACCGGCGTCGGTGATGGCGACGAAATCAGCATTCATTACGACCCGATGATCGCCAAGCTGAGCGTCCGGGACCACGACAGAATGATGGCCATCAAGCGCCTGCAGGAGGCCTTGAGTCGTACCGCCGTGTTCGGTCTGGTCACCAATCTCGACCTGCTGCAGGGGATTGCGGCGCATCCGGATTTTGCCGCCGGCGCTTTCGACACCGGTTTCATCGAAAGCGAACTGGAAGCGCTGCTGCACACGCCTTCGCCCTCGCCTGTTGCGCTCGCCGCCGCTTCGGCCTGGGTGTTGCACCGGCTGGCGGTACGCGATGCGGCTGCTGATCCGCATTCGCCGTGGGCGCAGCACGACGGCTGGCAGCTCAATGGCGGCCCGGGTATGAAGCTTGTCTTCAGCGGCGCCGAGAACATGACGGTCCGCGTTTCGGGCACATCGAGCGGATTCGGCCTGCAGGTCGGCGACCAGCATTACGCGGCGGCGGCGAAGCGGGAAGACGACGGCACCTGGTCCATTACCCTGGACGATCGGGTCGAGCGCGCATGGCTGCTGGGGCACCACAGGACCGTACACATTTCGATCGGCGACGAGCGACACGCGTGGGCCTGGGTCGATCCCCTGGCCGCCGGCGCCGCGGCCGCCAATGAAGACACGCGCCCGATCAGCCCGATGCCGGGCCGCGTGGTCGCGGTTAATGTCACCGAAGGGGATGCGGTCGAACCGGGCCAGGCGCTGCTGGTGCTCGAAGGCATGAAGATGGAATACACGTTGAAGGCCGCCACCGCCGGCACCATTGCAAAACTGCTATGCGCGGAAGGCGACATGGTCGAAGCCGAAGCGCCGCTGGTGGAAATTGCTGCGGCAACGTCCGACAATGAGGCATGAGCTTCCCCAAACGAGTCAGATTGGTCGAGGTCGGCGCCCGTGACGGCCTGCAGAATGAGAAGACGCCGGTCGCTGCCGACGTCAAGGTCGATTTCATCAATCGCCTCTCGCGCTGTGGGTTGGCGACCATTGAAGCGACGAGTTTTGTCAGGGCAAAGAAGATCCCGCAGCTCGCCGATGCCGAAGAGGTCTACCGGAAAATCGACAAGATCGACGGCGTCGCCTATCCCTGTCTTGTGCCGAACAAAAAAGGTATCGAGCGCGCCATCGCCTGCGGTGTGAAGGAAATTTCGGTGTTCACCGCTGCGTCGGAAACCTTCAACCAGAAAAACATCAACGCGTCGATTGCAGAATCCATCGAGCGTTTCAAGCCGGTCGTCGAAATTGCCGCGCAGCACGACATGCGCGTACGTGGCTACATCTCCTGCGTGCTCGGCTGCCCGTACGAAGGTCCGATCAAGCCGGCGCAGGTCGCGAACGTCGTCTCGCGGCTCGTCGATCTCGGCTGCTACGAAATCTCGCTCGGCGATACCATCGGCGTCGGCACGCCGCTACGCGCGCAGCGGATGCTTGAAGCCGCCGCCGAACGTGCCGGCATGGATCGTCTCGCCGTGCATTTCCACAACACCTACAGCCAGGCGCTCGCCAACATCTTTGCCTGCCTCGAACTCGGGGTAAGCACGATCGACGCATCCGTTTCCGGTCTCGGCGGGTGCCCCTACGCCAAGGGCTCAGCCGGTAACGTGGCGACGGAAGATGTCGTCTACATGCTGCACGGCATGGGCATTGAGACCGGCGTTGATTTCCTCAAACTGCTCGAAGTCGGCGACTTTATCAACGGCGTGCTGAACCGTACGACAACCAGCCGCATCGGGTCGATTCCGCCGAAGAATCGCCAGCGGCCGGAGCGGTTTAACGTCAATCACTAGCCGGGCATCAAAGCCCTCAGCGATTGCCATTAAAAAATCTACTTCGAGATGGACTCGGTGCCGGACTGCGGTCGCTTGACGACGAAGCAATCGGTGCCGTTCTTCTGCAGCGACTGGCACAATGAAGCCGCGTCCTGCTGGCTCATAGGCGTCGTCTTGACGCGATAGAGCGAACTGCCGCTCTGCGGCGCGTATACCTTGATCGACGCGCCGTTCAACTGGTCTCCCACACGGGCCTGAAGCTGCTGCTGCGCCTTGTTGGCCGTCGATTGTTTGGTGAAGGCGCCCAGCTGGACCTGGTAATCGCCTTGTGCTTGCGCGGCGGCCGCCTTCTGCTTCTGCTCCTGCGCCTTTTGGGCCGCGGCCACCTGTTGCTGCTGCTTCGCCTGTGCAGCCTGCAATTTCTGAAGTTCCTGGTGCGCCTGCGCGGCCTGCGGGCTGTTCGGATACTGGGAGATGAACTCCTGCAGCGCCTGAACGTTATTCGACGAGCGAGCGTATGCCCACTGGTTCATACGCTGAATGTCGTTAATGCGCTGATGCGCCTGGTCGGCATATTGGCTGTTGGGGTGATTCTGCAGAAACTGCCGGTAAGCCGGAGCGGAGTCCAGCTTCCGGGTACGCTGCCAGTCCACCCGCGCCTGCTCCATTTCACGCTGTTGCTTGATGTGCGCGATCTGCTGTTTGGCGTCCGCGACATGCTTGCTGTCGGGATACTTCTTGATGAACTGCTGATAGGCGGCAACGGTGTTTTTCTGCTGGGCGTGCTGCCAGTCGCTGTTCTGACTGCTGCAACCCGCCAATAGCAACCCGGCCGAAAAAATGCCGACGAGGCAGATTCGGGATGTTTTCATGATTTCGCCTTCCCTGTCGTCCGGACACGCCGGATCCATGGCTTTATGAGACTATGACAAAGTTTAGTACATTTTATTGCCACCGGAAAAGGCTGAGTGCCCAGTGGCCGGCTCGGCCGTCGGTGCCGCCTCGCGTTATACTGGGCGTTTTACCGTAGTTACGCGCGCAAGGAGCTTGTGGATGCAATTCGAGAAAATTAATGCCATTGTCACCGGCGGCGCCTCGGGTCTGGGACTCGCGGTAGCCCGCCGCGTCATCGCCGCCGGCGGCCACGTCGCGCTGCTGGACG
This sequence comes from Gammaproteobacteria bacterium, assembly GCA_035708085.1. Lineage (GTDB taxonomy): Bacteria > Pseudomonadota > Gammaproteobacteria > Natronospirales > DASSBR01 > DASSBR01. The sequence goes on from DASSTE010000047.1 coordinate 134,270, forward strand.
TCAATGACGAACAGGGCAAACACGCCGTCGCCGAGCTCGGCGAGGCCGCGCGATTCATAAATACGGATGTCTCGTCTGAAGAGGCCGTCAATGCGGCCGTGGCGCAGGCGCGCGAGGCTTTCGGCGAGATCCGCTTGGCCGTAAGCTGCGCCGGCATCCTCGGTGCCGCCCGGGTGCTCGGCCGTAAGGGCCCGATGCCGAGCGACTTTTTCGCCAAGGTCATCCACGTTAACCTGATTGGCACATTCAATGTCGCCAAGGCGGCGGCCGAAGCTATGCAGGAGAATGCGCCGAACGACGATGGCGAGCGCGGCCTGATCGTCAACACTGCGTCTGTCGCGGCGTTCGAGGGCCAGATTGGCCAGGCGGCCTATTCCGCATCCAAGGGCGGCGTCGCAGCCATGGCGCTGCCGCTGGCGCGTGAGTTCGCCCGCTTCGGCGTCCGCGTAATGACCATCGCCCCCGGCACATTCGAGACGCCGATGGTCGCGCAAATGCCGGAGGAAGTGAAAGAATCGCTCGGCAAGATGGTCCCGTTCCCGTCACGCCTCGGCAAGCCGGACGAATACGCCGCGCTGGTCGCCCACATCTGCGAGAACGCCATGCTCAATGGCGAGACGATTCGCCTCGACGGCGCGATCCGTATGCAGCCCAAATAGGTTCCCGCCGGCATGTCAGTCGAACGGGACACAATGGAATACGACTCGATCGTCGTCGGCGCCGGCCCTGCCGGGCTTGCCGCGGCGATCCGCCTCAAGCAGCGCGATCCGGACAAGACGGTCTGCGTGCTGGAGAAAGGTGCGGAAGTCGGTTCCCACATTCTGTCCGGCTGCGTCATCGAGCCGGGGCCGCTGGACGAACTGTTGCCGGAATGGCGGCAGACGCCGCCGGCCATCTGCGTGCCGGCCGAACGCGACGAGTTTTCTCTGCTGACCCGCACGCGGCGCTTCAAAATGCCGACACCGCCGCAGATGAACAATCACGGCAACTTCATCATTTCCCTCGGCAGCCTGTGCGCGTGGATGGCGGCACAGGCCGAGGCGCTGGGCGTGGATGTATTCCCGGGATTCCCGGCTGCCGAGGCGCTGGTCGAAAACGGCCGGGTCGTGGGCGTGCGCTGTGCCGACATGGGCGTCGAGAAGGATGGCTCGCCGGGGCCGAATTATGCGCCGGGCGTGGATATTCGCGCCGGCGTCACGATTCTCGCGGAAGGCTGCCGCGGCAGCATCAGCAAACAGCTCATCCAGCGGTTCTCGCTGCAGGATGGCCATTCGCCGCAAACGTATGGCCTCGGACTGAAGGAACTTTGGCAATTGCCGCCCGGACGAGTGGAGCCGGGACTGATTCAGCACACACTCGGCTGGCCGCTGGATGCGAAAACCTACGGCGGCAGCTTTCTCTATCACCTGGACGAGGATCGGGTTTATATCGGCTTCGTCGTGGGTCTCGACTATGGCAACCCCGACTTCAAGCCATTCGAAGCGTTTCAGCAGTTCAAGCATCACCCGAGCATCAAACCGCTGCTCGAGGGCGGCGAGATCGTGTCGGCGGGGGCCCGTACCATCGTCGAAGGCGGTTGGCAATCGCTGCCGACGCTCGATATGCCGGGCGCGCTGCTGATCGGCGATGCGGCGGGGACGTTGAATGTACCGAAGATCAAGGGTGTGCACATGGCGATCGGCTGCGGGATGCAAGCCGCCGATCATCTGGCCGATACCGGCGCGAGCGACGGCTTCGACCAGCGCTTCCGGGCGTCGCCGGCTGCCGCCGAGTTACGTCGCGTGCGTAACATGCGCCCCGGTTTCTATCGCGGCCTCTGGCCGGGTATTGCCAACGCGGCGCTGGAAACGGTCATGCGCGGCAAGACGCCGTGGACATTGGCGAATCACGCCGACTGGAAGCAGATGCACCGGCAGGACGAGCCCTCGGCAAATCAGCCGGTGGATTACGAGCGCACGCTGCCGCCACGCGACCGGCTGTCGTCGGTCTATTTTGCCGCGACGTCGCATGACGAAAATCAGCCGGTACACCTGCATGTGCTGGAGCCGGATATCTGCACGTCGCGCTGCACCGAAGAGTACGGCAACCCGTGCACGCGGTTCTGCCCCGCACACGTGTACGAAATTGTCGAGGAATACGGCGCGCGGCATTTGCAGATCAACGCGGCGAATTGCGTGCATTGCAAGGCCTGCGACATCAAGGACCCGTATGAAATCATCAACTGGACCGTGCCGGAGGGCGGTTCGGGGCCGAATTATCAGAATTTGTAGGAGCGACGGAAAAACGACATGAAAATACTCGTAGCTATCAAACGCGTCATCGATGCCAACGTTCGCGTTCAATTGAAGCGCGACGGCTCCGGCATCGTCACCGACGGCGTCAAGATGAGTATCAATCCGTTCGACGAAATTGCGCTTGAAGAAGCCTTGCGCATTCGTGAAAGCGGCAAGGATGCCCAAATTGTCGCTGTTTCAATCGGCAGCGATGCATCCCAGCAACAACTGCGCACCGCGCTCGCAATGGGCGCCGATCGCGCACTGCTCGTTAAAACGGACGATGAAGTTCAGCCATTGCGCGCCGCGCACACGCTGCTTGCGGTTATCCGGAAGGAACAACCCGACCTGGTGCTGATGGGCAAGCAGGCAATCGACGATGACAGCAACCAGACCGGCCAGATGCTGGCCGCGCTGTGGCAACGGCCGCAGGCGACGTTCACCTCAAAGTTGGAAATCGACAGCGGCAAGGCACGCTGCACGCGCGAAGTCGATGCCGGTCTCGAAACGATCGAAGTCGATCTGCCGGCCGTGGTGACCACGGACTTGCGCCTCAACCAGCCGCGCTACGTCAAGATGCCGGACATCATGAAGGCCAAGCGCAAGCCGCTCGACATCATGGAATTGACTGAGCTGGAAACCCCCGAATTACCAACCCTCGAAATCACCGCGTACGAAGCGCCGCAGGGTCGCGCCGGCGGCGGCAAAAAAGTCGAAAATGCAGCCGAACTCGTTGCTGCTCTGAAGGAACGGGGGGTGCTTTGATGGCGAAGATATTACTGATTGCAGAGCACGACGGACGGTCGCTTAATCCGGCGACTGCCAAAGCCGTATCGTGCGCGCAAGCCATCGGCGGCGAAATCGACATCGCCGTGTTTGCCTCGAGTGTCGGCGCAGTCGCGGACAAAGCCAGCAAGCTGGAAGGTGTCACGCGCGTACTGACGGTCGAACGACCTGAGAACGAAGCCCCGCTCGCGAGCGTGCTTGCACCGCAGATTGCCGCGCTCGCAAGCGAGTACACGCATGTCCTGTTGCCGTCGACGACATTCGGCAAGGACGTAATGCCGCGCGTCGCTGGGCTGCTTGGCGTCGCGCCAATCAGCGACATCATGGCGGTGATCGATCCGAC
>DASSTE010000048.1:0-8061 GCA_035708085.1 Gammaproteobacteria bacterium
AGCCGGCCGTCGTGGCCGGCATCCATCGGGATGCCGCCTGCAGCGGCACGAAAAAGACAAACTTGCGCGTCTCAAGCGCAACACCCGCAGGATCGAAACTTCGTTCGATGAATATGGCTTTACCGTCGTCCCTCATCATTACCACGCTGGATGCCCGTGTTCCGTAACTGGCGCTGACGACAAACGGCGCTGATACCAGCCGTTCGCGTTCGGGTGCGAGGCCCGTGGTCGGCAGATCAGCTTCGGAAGCCGGCTCGCGGTCATCGAGCAGGGCCAGCAGCGCTTTGGGATCGGGGTCCGGCCTTGCGTCCAACTCTGCGGCGAACGCGGCGCGCATCCGTTCGACTTTCGGCCAGGGCGTACCGAGCGTGGCGTTGCTCAGCGCGTAGCGGCCCGCATCGAGCGCCCGCGGCAGTCCGTCGCGGTTGGAGTAGTACATCAGCGTGTCGCGGTCGCCGACGAACAGGTTGAAGCCGGCGTAGCGGTCCGCGTCGGCGGCGACTTCAGCGATGAAATCTTCCGCCGTTTCCCGACCGCGCAGGAAGTCGCCGACCAGGTGGCCGCGCGAGCGCGCGTCAGGCGGCGGGTCGAGCCGCTCACGGTAATTGGTGACGGCGGCGAAGCGGCCGGCGGCGCTGACGCCGAGCCAGGATCCGCCGGCGGTCAGGTCGCGGCCGCCGATCACGTCGGGCGCATCAGGCCAGAAGCCGGCCGGGTCGGTCGGCCGGGCGTGGAATTCATCGCGGTTGCCGGCGAGAATCAGCGGCCAGCGATCTTTGCGTTTCCAGGCGATGGCGATCAGGCACATACTTTTGCAGGTGGTTTCCTTGCGCCGGCACGTCGGTTGAGATTAACATTTGTCCACATTATGTGGCAGCGACAACCTTCTTCCCCGACCGATTCCGCCGACGTGACTGACCCGCAACTTGATGAGCTGCGCGAGTTGATCGACGCGACGGACCAGGCTTTGCTCGACGTGCTGACCCAGCGCGCGCAACTGGTCGATCAGGTGGCCAAATTGAAGCGTGCCAGGGACTTGCCGATCGTGATGCCGGCGCGTGAGCAGGCAATTATCGAATCGGTACGCGCCCGCGCCGCGGATGCCGGCCTGTCGGCGGACGTTGTCGAGGATATCTTCCGCTGTGTGCTCACCGAGTCGCACCGGCGGATGCAGGACGAATAAGCTTCCTCAGCGCTTGCCCAGCAAGCCCTTCTTTTTCATCACCCACGCGACGATATAAGCGGCCGCCAGTACCGCCAGGCTTGCCCATAGCGGCGTCAGGTCGGCCTCGACCGCCTGCCATCCCGGCGCCGACGCGCGTTCGTAAATGAGCACCAGCACCGCGGCCGTGAGCCAAGTCCAGGCCGTGTTGTAGTCGGCGCCGATCACACGCGGCCAGTCGAACCGCTCGCCGCGGGTGGCGGCGACCAGGCGGCGCGGGTTGGGGAACCAGCGGTTCACGGTCGCGCAGTAGTCGGCATAGGCCTGGCCGAACTTACCGGCCAGAAAATGCTCCTCCGCCGCGACGATCGCCTCGTAGGCGAACAGCGCGACCGGGATCGCGACCGCGTAGACGATGGCATCGTTGAAAATCACCGTCAGGCCGATCAGCAGCAGCACGTTGCCGACGTAGAGCGGGTTCCGTGAGCAGGAAAACACGCCGCCGGTCACCAGCCCCTCGGCGTAGACCTGGTTGTTTTCGCCGCCGCGCTTGATGTACTGCAGACCGATCACCCAGCCGCGCAGCACGAGGCCGGCGACGATGATCGCAAGGCCTGCGGCATCGAGCCAGATGTCGGCCGCGGCGTTGCCGGCCAGCGCGTTCGGCTGGCGCCAGATCATCAGGATCAGCAGCATCAGCGGGAAGATGATGTTGCGGTAGCGGAACAGCACCTGCCCGCAACGGACCAGCGGCGCGGGGTGGCGCGGCGCCTTGTTGCACGCGGGGTTGGAACTCACTTGACCGCCAGCATCCCGCAGAAGTTGTACCAGCGGAAAAACGTTTCGACGTGTCGGAAACCCGAGCCCAGCAAGAGGTCGCGATTTTCCTCGCTGCGGTATGGAATCAGCACGTTTTCGAGCGCCTCGCGCTTTTGGGAAATTTCCATTTCGGAGTAGTGGCGGCGGCGCTTGAGATCGTAGTAATGGCGAATAAACAGCCGGTTGATCATGCTGTCGCCGACGGTCAGCTTTTCGATCAGGATCAGCGCGCTGTTTTCCAGCATGCCGTCGAAAATGCGCTTCATCACGCGCTCGCGGTACAGCGGCCGCATGAATTGCAGCGACAGCAGCATGATGACGACCGACGCGTTTTCGACCACCGTGTCGTGGTGCAGGTCGGCGTGGACCAGGTCGTAAGGCCGCTTGACCTTCTGCGCTTCGAGCTTCTCGCGCGCGCGGTCGAGCATTTCCTGCGAATTATCGACACCGACGAAGCGCACGCTCGGGTCGAGTGCCTGGTCGAGGTGCAGCATCGTGGTCGCGGTCGAGCAGCCGAGGTCGAACAAGTTGGTGCCCGCTACAGCGAAATCGAGCGCAAGCTCAGTCGTCATGCGCTGCATTTCTTCGTAAAACGGCACCGAGCGGCTGACCATGTCGTCGAACACGGCGGCGGTGCGGTTATCGAACGCGAAGTCGGTGGCATCCTGCTCTTCGGCAAATACGCGGTCGCGCCCTTCCTCGGAATCGGTCGTTGAAGAACCCATAAGTGAACAATCGGTAAGTTTCAGGACGACGCAGTATACCGCGTAATCATTTCGGCCAAAAAGGCGATATGGTCGGCGCGCGCGTTGAGCGCGGGGATGTAACGCAGCGTGTCGCCGCCTTTGGCGCGGAAATATTCCGCGTTGCGGATCGCGATTTCTTCCAGCGTTTCCAGGCAGTCGGAGGAAAAACCGGGGCAGATCACATCAACAGTCTTGCGGCCGGCGCGGCCCCACTCGCGCACCGTCTCGTCGGTGTACGGCCTGAGCCAGGCGGCCGCGCCGAGGCGGGACTGGAACGACACCTGCCAATCGTCTTCGCCCAGGCCCAGCGCCGCGGCCAGTCTTGCGCCGGTGTCGCGGCACTGCTGTTCGTACGGATCGCCGAGGTCGACGTTGCGTTGCGGCAGACCGTGAAACGACAACAGCAGCTTTTCGCCGCTGCCGTTCGCGGCGCGGAACTCGCGCACGCTCGCGGCCAGCGCTTCGATGTATCCTGGCCGGTCATGATAGCCGCTGATAAAGTCGAGTGTCGGAAGTTCCCGCCAGCCTTGAAGGCAGCGTGTCACCGCGTCGAAGGTGGCGCCGGTGGTGGTGGCCGAATATTGCGGATACAGCGGTAGCACCACGATGCGACGGCAGCCCCGGTCGCGCAGTTCTTTCAAAGCGGCCGGCACCGACGGGTTGCCGTAGCGCATCCCCAGCGCAACCACCACCGGTTCGTCGAGGCGTTCGTCCAGCGCGGCCTGCAGCGCTTCGCGCTGCGCACGCGAATAGACCAGCAGCGGCGAACCCGCCGTCTGCCAGATCTTCTCGTAGGCGGCCGCCGACCGGCGCGGGCGCAACGGCAGGATGAAGCCGTACAGCACCGGCCACCACGCCGCACGCGGCAGCTCGACGACGCGCCGATCACTCAGGAATTCGCGCAGGTACCGCCGCACCGCGCGTGGCGTCGGCGCCTCCGGCGTACCGAGGTTCGCGAGGAGGACGCCGAGGGGTGCAGTCGAATCAGGCATAGGGTCCGAAGGGTTCTTCGTCATCCCGGCGCGGAAGCCGGAATCCAGGGGCCATGGATGGCAAGCCCAATGCGACGGCCGCCTTTAACGTACCGTCCGTGGCAATTAAATTCCTGCTTCCATGCAGGAATGACGGAATTTTGAGCGGTCAAGGCCGTTCCAATATCGCGCTGACTCCCATCCCGCCGGCGGTGCAGATCGAGATCAGCCCGCGGCCGGTGCCCTTTTCGGCGAGCAGCTTGGCGAGCGTCGCGACGATGCGTGCCCCGGTGGCGGCAAACGGATGGCCGATCGCGACGCTGCCGCCCTTGACGTTCAGCTTGTCGCGGTCGATCGTGCCGAGTGGTGCAGGGCGGCCGAGACGCTCGCGACAGAATTCTTCCGATTCCCACGCCTTGAACAGGCACAGGACCTGCGCGGCGAAGGCCTCGTGGATTTCGTAAAAGTCGAAATCCTGCAGCGTGAGGCCGGCGCGGTCGAGCAGGCGGGGCACCGCGTAGGCGGGCGCCATCAGCAGGCCCTCGTGGCCGTCCACGTAGTCGACCGCAGCGACTTCGCCGAAGCTTAAATAGGCGAGCGGCGTGTGCCCATGTTCGCGCGCCCAGTCTTCCGATGCCAGCAGCACGGTTGCCGCGCCGTCGGTCAGCGGGGTGCTGTTGCCGGCGGTCAACGTGCCGGACGGGCTGCGGTCGAACACCGGCTTCAACGCGGCGAGCTTCTCAATGCTGGTGTTGGCGCGGATGTTGTTGTCGCGCGTCGCGCCGTTGAACGGCACGACCAGATCGTTGTAAAAGCCTTCGTCCCATGCTGCCGCGGCTTTCTTGTGGCTGGCGAGCGCGAGTTCGTCCTGTTCCTGCTGGGTGATATTCCAGCGCTTTGCCATCAGCTCGCAGTGCTCGCCCATCGACAGCCCGGTGCGCGGCTCGACCACGCCCGGAAACGACGGCTTGAGGTCGCCAGGCTTGAGGCTGAGCCACGGCTTGATGCGCTCGCCGAAGGTTTTGGCGCGCGCGCTGCGCAGCATGATCTTGCGCATCTTTTCGCCGTAGACGATCGGCACGTCGCTGATCGTGTCGGTGCCGCCGCCGATGCCGGCGTCGATCTGGCCAAGCGCGATTTTGTGGCCGACCTGGATGATCGCCGACAGGCTGGTGCCGCAGGCACGCTGCAGATCGTAGCCGGGAGTATCCGGCGTGAGGCTCGAACCCAGCACCGCCTCGCGCGCGAGATTCCAGTCCCTGGCCTGTTTCATCACCGCGCCGAGCGCGACTTCGCCGAGATGCTGACCCTTGAGACCATATTTGTCGACCACCGCCTCGAGCGCGGCGGTGACCATATCCTGGTTGCTGCACTCCGCGTAGGCGGTACGGGCGCGGGAAAAGGGGATGCGCAGGCCGCCGAGGATGGCGACGCGGCGCGGCAGATTATCGGCCATGAAAGCCTCCGTGTATGATACGGCGTTCTTTCGGAAATGATGCCATAGCGCTGCCTGTCTGGCCATGGACGCCCAAATAAACACCCCCGTCGCCACCCGGCCGCCGCTGCGTACGGAAGTGCGCGCGCTGCTCGCGCTCGCCGCGCCGCTGATCGTGCAAAACCTCGCCAACGAGGGGATGCAACTGGTCGATACGCTGATGGCGGGGCGGTTGTCTACCGCCACGCTCGCCGGCGTCGCGGTCGGCGGCACGATCTGGATGCCGGTGCTGCTGTTCGCGCTCGGCCTGCTGATGGCGTTGAGCCCGACTGTCGCGCATTTGTACGGCGGCGGCAAGGCGCGCGCGGTCGGCACTGAGTTCCGCCAGAGCCTGTGGCTGAGCCAGGCCGTCGGTTGGGGCGGCTTCTTGTTGTTGCGCCACGCCGCACCGGTGTTCGGCTGGATCGGCATCGCGGCACCGGTTGTGCCCGCCGCGCAGGCCTACTTGAACGGCATTGCCTGGGGCTTGCCGGGCATGTGCGTGTTCCTCGTCCTGCGCTTCACCAGCGAAGGCATCGCCCATACCCGGCCACTGCTGTACGTGGCGCTCGCCGGCTTCGTCGTCAACATCTTTGCAGACTACGCACTGATTTACGGCGCCTGGGGCTTGCCAGAACTCGGCGCCTACGGCTGCGGACTCGCTACCGCCATCGTGCTGTGGCTGATGTGCGCGGCGCTGCTGGCCTACGTCCTCCGCTCGCGCCGTTACCGGCCGCTGGCGCTTTTCGCACAGTTCGAATGGCCGCGGCGCGCGCCGCTGTCCGCGATGTTGCGCCTCGGTATGCCGATCGCCGTCAGCCTGTTCACCGAAGTCAGCCTGTTTGCCGCGATCGCGCTGATCATGGGTACGCTGGGCACGAAAATTGTCGCCGCGCACCAGATCGCGGTGAACTTCGCCGGCACGATGTTCATGGTGCCGATGGGCGTGGCGATGGCGATCACGGTGCGCATCGGCCAGGCCCGCGGCCGAGGCGACGCGGCCGGTGCGAGGCGCATCGCCCTGATCGGCATCGGCCTGTGCATGAGCTTCATGGCCGCGTCGGCGATCACGCTGACGCTGATCCCCGGCATTATCGCCGGCTGGTACACCGATAACGCGCAGGTGCGCGACGTCGCCATTGCGCTGCTCGGCATGGCCGCGATCTTCCAGATTTCGGATGGTCTACAAGTCGCCGGCCAGGGCGTGTTGCGCGGCTACAAGGACACCCACGTGCCGATGTGGATCACGATCCTCGCCTACTGGTGCATCGGCTTTCCGCTCGCCTGGCTGCTCGGCGTGTATTGGCAGCTAGGCCCGCGCGCCGTCTGGGGCGGATTCATCGCCGGTCTGAGCGTTGCGGCGGTGCTGCTGAATTTGCGCTTTCTACGAATCAGCCGTTTGTGACGGCGCTTTGCTCGGCGGAAGGTTCCACCGGTTCCTTGCCCGCCTTGCTGTGACGGATGCCGAAGCTGAAGTAGATCACGAAGCCGATTGCCATCCAGACGAGGAAGCGGGCGATGGTGACGAATGGTAGCCCGCCGATGAGGCGGAAGCCGTCGTGGCCGGCCCATGGCCAGCCGATAATCAGAAACAGCGAGAAGATGATGCCGAGCGGCGCCAGCAGCCACAGCACCGGCGTGCGAAAGCGGCGTTCGAGGTCCGGCCGGCGGATGCGCAGAATCAACACCGACGCGCAGATCAGGATGAAGGCGCTCAGGGTACCGATGTTGACCAGTTCCGCGATTTCGCGAATCGGCAGCACGCCGGCGACGAACGCGGTGAAGAAGCCGAGCACCCACGTGGGACGGTGCGGCGTGCCGTGTTTCGGATGCGGCTTGGCGAACCACGCCGGCAGCAACCCGTCGCGTGCGAGCGCAAACCAGATGCGTGCGGCGCCGAGCATGAAGGCGAACACGACGCTGATAATGCCGCAGACGGCGGCTACGTTGATCACGCCGCTGACCCAGTTGAGCCCGCGCGCCTGGAACACGGCGCTGACGGGCGCCGGGTCGCTCAGGATCATGCTTTGGCAGTGGCCGGGCACGCCGCCGCCGGCGCAGGCGTTGTACGGCACCATGCCCGTCAGTACCAGCGAAATCGCCAGGTACATACCCATCGCTACGGCCAGCGACGCGACGACCGCCAACGGCAGGTCGCGTTGCGGATTTTTCGATTCCTCGGCGGCGGTGGTCAGCGTGTCGTAACCGAACACCGCGAAAAACACGATGCTGGAGGCGGCCAGGACACCGCCCCAGCCGTAGCTGGGAGCCCCGCCGGCATGGTGGATCGCGTGCGGCACGAACGGCGTCCAGTTGGCGGGGTTCACATAGAATGCGCCAACGCAAACGACGGCGATGACCCCAATGACCTTGGCCGTGACCACCACCGTATTGAAGCGCGCGCCCATTTGGGTGCGCCGGGTCTGCAGCCACGCAATCGCCAACGCGATCACGCCCGCGATCAGGTTGAATACGTGCCCGCCATGCGGATTGGCCGGATCGTACGCCCCCTGCAATGCAACCGGCAGATGCCAGCCGGTGATTTGCGTAATCAGTGCCTGCAGGTAATTGGATGAGCCGGCGGCGACAACGCCCACGATCAGCGCATACTCGATCAGCAGGTCCCAGCCGATGATCCAGGCCGGCAATTCGCCGAGCACCGCATAGCCGTAGGTGTAGGCGCTGCCGGTGACGGGAATCATGCCGGCGAATTCGGCGTACGACAGCGCCGCGCAGGCGCTGCCCACACCGGCGATCAGGAAGCTGATGACGATCGCGGGGCCGGCGTTCAACGCGGCCTGATGTGGCGCCAGTACGAAGACGCCCACGCCCACGATCGCGCCGATACCAATGGCGGTGAGTTGCCACACGCCCATGGTGCGGCGGAAA
>DASSTE010000049.1:0-9874 GCA_035708085.1 Gammaproteobacteria bacterium
CATTGAGCGCATCGCGAAAGTTGTCGACCGGCTTGCCGCCGATCGCGGTCAGCACGTCGCCGACGTGGATCCCGGCATGGTCGGCCGGCCCATCCCGTTGCACGCCCTTGACGACGACGCCGTCGGTGCCGGGGGCCTGAAAGGCCCTGGCAAGCTGCGGCGTCAGATTCTGCACATCGAGGCCGGCCCAGCCGCGCATGACGCGGCCGTACTTGATCAGGTCGGACATCACGCCGCGGGCGAGGTTGACGGGGATGGCGAAGCCAATGCCGTTGAAGCCGTTGTGCGGTGAGAAGACGGCGGTGTTGATGCCGACGAGCTTGCCGGCGGCGTTGATCAGCGCGCCGCCGGAGTTGCCGGGGTTGATGGCGGCGTCGGTCTGGATGAAGTTTTCGAACGTGGACAGGCCAAGCTGACTGCGACCGGTGGCGCTGACGATGCCTTGCGTGACGGTCTGGCCGATGCCGTACGGATCACCGATCGCGAGCACGACGTCGCCGACGGCCAGCTTGTCGGAGCGGCCGAGCGTGATCGGGTTGAGGTGCGGCAGGTCGATCTTGAGCAGCGCGAGATCCGTGTCGGGATCGACGCCGATGACAGTGGCGGCGGCGCTGCGGCCGTCACTCAGACCCACCTCGATGCGGTCGGCGCCGCGGATGACATGATCGTTGGTGAGGATGTAGCCGTCGGCGCTCACGATGACGCCGGAGCCCAGGCTGGTGGATTCGGTGGCGTTGTCGCGGCCGTCCGGCGGTGCCGCCGGGTACTGCCGCCGATTCGGCGTGGCGGCAAAGTCGCGGCTGCCCTCCGGCTCGCGCCGCGCGCTATGAATGTTGACGACGGACGCGCTGCTGGCGCGTACGGCGGCGGCGTAGGAGGGCGCGGAGCCGCTCGCGCGGTGGCCGAGCAACTGCGGCCAGAAGAAGACGATCACGAATGCCAACGCCAGCCCGACCACGACGGAGCGCAGTAAAAACATCAGCAAATTGCGTACCGAGCGCATGGCGTTCCCCTTTCCGATCACCCCCCGCCTGTCCCTATCCGCGGCGGGGCTGTGTATAATAGCGCATTCCGTCGCCGCGGCGGCATTCGGGCTGGGCCCATCGTGCCGGCCGTTCAATCCAGGAAGGGGAACGCCAATCGGCCCCGCGCCGGCGGATTGCCGTGCTATCGGCGCATTCTGACAAAAATCCTCAAGAGGAAACCGGATGAGTGGTGAGCCGCAGTATCGGCCGGAAACCGGCCGCAAGAGCGCATTCATGACCTGGATCGACGAGCGGCTGCCCGTCACCAGCACGTGGAACAAGCACGTCGGCCAGTATTACGCGCCGAAAAATTTCAACTTCTGGTATTTCTTCGGCTCGCTGGCGCTGGTAGTGCTGGCCAACCAGATCATCACCGGCATCTTCCTGACGATGAATTACAAGCCCTCGGCGGCCGAGGCGTTTGCATCGATCCAGTACATCATGCGCGATGTGCACTGGGGCTGGCTGATCCGCTACATGCACACCACGGGCGCGTCGGCCTTCTTCATCGTCGTCTATCTGCACATGTTCCGCGGGCTGATCTACGGCTCGTACAAGAAGCCGCGCGAGCTGATCTGGATCTTCGGCATGCTGCTCTACCTCGCGCTGATGATGGAAGCCTTCTTCGGCTACCTGTTGCCGTGGGGCCAGATGTCCTACTGGGGCGCGCAGGTCATCACCTCGCTGTTCGGCGCCATTCCCGGCATCGGCCAGGGTCTGATGGAGTGGATTCGCGGCGGCTTCTACGTCTCCGACGTGACGCTGAACCGCTTCTTCGCGTTCCACGTCATTGCGTTGCCGCTGGTGCTGGTCGGCCTGGTGCTGTTTCACCTGTCGGCGCTGCACGAAGTCGGCTCGAACAACCCCGACGGGGTTGAGATCAAGAAGCACAAGGACGCCCACGGCATTCCGCTCGACGGCATCCCGTTCCACCCGTACTACTCGATCAAGGATTCGTTCGGCGTACTGGTGTTCGTGCTGATCTTCGCCGCGATCATCTTCTTCGCGCCGACCGCCCACGGTTTCTTTATCGAGACCGACAACTTTCAGCCGGCGAATCCGACGCAGACGCCGCCGGATATTCATCCGGTGTGGTACTTCACGCCGTTCTACGCGATGCTGCGTTCGATTCCGTCCAAGCTCGGCGGCGTGACCGTGATGGGCCTGTCGATCCTGATCCTGTTCTTTATGCCGTGGATCGACCGCAACCCGATCAAGTCGCTGCGCTATCGCGGCTGGTTGTACCGCGCGCTCATCATCGTCTTCGGCATCACGTTCCTGGTGCTCGGCTACATCGGCATGCAGCACGCCACCCAGGAGTGGGCGAAGCTGGGGCAGCGCTTCGGTGAGCTGTATTTTATGTTCTTCATTACCTCATGGCTCTATACCAAACCCCGCGCCACGAAGACTCACGTCATTACGTTTATCGTGGTGATGGGGCTGATCTCCGCCTACGATGCGTTCAACTACAATCCGGCAGTCAGCACGACAACGATAGCGAGCTGGTTCATCCCGGGCATTTACTCGGTGATCTTTTTCCTGATGCCGCTGTTTACGCGCTTGAATGAACCGAAACCCGTACCGGAGCGGGTGACTGGGGTGACGCACTGATGATGAAACGTACGCTAATTGCTCTTCTGCTCCTCGCGCTGACACCGGCGCTCGCGTTCGCGGCCGAGGAAGGCGATATTCCGATGCAGCCGGCGCACACCGACCTGGCGGACCGCGCGTCGCTGCAACGCGGCGCGAAGTACTTCGTCAACTACTGCATGGGCTGCCACGAACTGAAGTACGTGCGCTTCAAGCGCGTCGCCGAGGATTTGCAGATTCCAAAAACGGCCATGATGAAATACCTGATCATGGGGTCGGATGCCGGCTATACCAGCATGATGACCAACGCCATGCCGAAGGCCGCCGCCGCCAACTGGTTCGGCAAGACGCCGCCGGACTTGTCGGTCATCGCCCGGCTGCGTGGGGCCGACTGGATTTACAACTATCTGCAGGACTTCTACCTTGACCCGTCGCGGCCGACCGGCACCAACAACCTGCTGCTGCCCAACGCCGCGATGCCGGATGTGCTGTGGCAACTGCAGGGCCTGCAGCAGGCGCAGTTCAAGACGATCAAGGATCCGGACGGCCGGTCTCACCGGGAGTTCGCCGGTTTCAAACAGGCGACCAAGGGCGAGTTGACGCCGGCGCAGTTCCAGCGCGTCGTGCACGACATAGCCAACTTCCTGGTTTACGTTGGCGAGCCGGATGCCCTTTCGCGCACCGACGTCGGCTGGGCGGCGATCATCTTCATCCTGGTGCTGCTGGGCCTGTGCTATGCGCTCAAGCGTGAAATCTGGCGCGACGTCCATCTTCAGTCGCATGCCGACGAGACGCATCCGGGCGACGCGGCACATTCAGGCACCGCAGACTGACGTGGCCACTCGCAGAACCCGCCGCGAACCCGCGTCCCCGCACGCGCATGAAGAACCGCTGGCATCGGTTGCCAACCGGCAATCGATCATGACGCTGTTCTCGCGCGACGACTGCCCGCACAGTCATCGCGTGCGCTTCGTGCTCGCCGAAAAGAATGTCAACTTCGACATCGCGCGGGTCGAGCCGGGCCGCGTGCCCGAAGACCTCATCGACCTCAATCCGTACCAGAGCGTTCCGACGCTGGTCGACCGGGAACTGGTGCTCTACGACCCGCGCGTCATCATGGAATACCTCGACGAGCGTTTCCCGCATCCGCCGCTGATGCCGGTCGACCCGGTATCGCGGGCGCGGGCACGGCTCGCACTGTTCCGGATCGAGCAGGACTGGTACGGGCTGGTCGACCAGCTTGAACGCGGTACCGAAAAGCAGGCCGACAAGGCGCGCAAGATGCTGCGCGACAGCGTGCTGTCGAGCGCCGACATATTCGCCGCGCTGCCGTATTTTCTCAGTGAGGAATTCTCGTTGGTCGACTGCAGCGTCGCCCCGATCCTGTGGCGCCTGCCGCACTACGGCATCAATCTGCCGCCCAAGCAGGGCCGACCGGTCGAAAAGTATGCCGAGCGCATGTTCAAGCGCCGCTCGTTCCGCGCCAGCCTCACGGAAATCGAACGCGAAATGCGTTAGCCTTGCGGCATGCTCTCCAGAAGGCCATACTTTCTGCGCGCGATGCACGAGTGGATGGTCGATTCCGACTGCACGCCGCATCTTGTCGTCGATGCCAACGATCCCGGCGTCGAAGCGCCGCCCGGCTATGCCACCGACGGCAAGCTGGTGCTCAACATCGCCCCGGCGGCCGTGCAAGGCCTCAACCTCGGCAACGACATCATCACGTTCAGCGCCCGCTTCGGCGGCGTCGCCCGCCAAGTCAGCGTGCCGGTGACGGCCGTGCTCGCCATCTACGCCCGCGAAACGGGGCAGGGCATCGTGTTCTCGGCCGAAGACGAAGCCGACACGCCGGCCATAACCGACGGCAAGCCTGCCGCGCCGGACAAGCCTGAAAAGCCGGCCGACGGCCGCCCGCACCTCAAGGTGATCAAGTAGCCGTGATCGAAGTCGTCACCGGCGACATCACCACCCTCGACGTCGACGCAATCGTCAACGCCGCCAACGCCAGCCTGCTCGGCGGCGGTGGCGTCGATGGCGCCATTCACCGCGCGGCCGGCCCGAAACTCCTCGAAGCCTGCCGCGAGTTGAACGGCTGCCCGACCGGCGACGCCAAAATCAGCCCCGGTTTCGAGTTGCCGTCGAAATGGGTCATTCACGCCGTCGGCCCCGTCTGGCATGGGGGCACTCGCAGAGAGTCGGAGAAGCTACGCAGTTGCTATCGCCGCGCGTTCGAGTTGGCGAAAGAGCACAATGCAAAAAGCATTGCGTTTCCCTGCATCAGCACAGGCGTCTATCACTACCCCAAGCGCGCCGCGGCCGAAATCGCCCTCGCCGAAATGCGTGCGAATGAACCTTTTTTCGAGCGCATCATCGCTTGTTGCTTCAACAACGAGGACGCGGCGATTTACGACTGCCTGTTGGGAAATAGCTAATCGAACGGCATGTTCCAGCGACACCCCGCCCAAAAGCCCGCCGCCGCAGGCGGCGCAAAACCTAGCCAAACAACTGCGAGTCAATCAAATCGCAAAGGCAGTGCAGTACCAGCAAATGCACTTCCTGAATCCGCGCAGTAGATTCAGCCGGCACCCGAATTTCAACGTCGCCATCGATCAGCGCCGCCGCCATCCGGCCGCCATCCCGCCCGGTCAGCGCGACCACCGCAACATCATTCTCATGCGCGACTTCGATAGCCCGCAGCACATTGCGTGAATTACCACTGGTCGAAATACCAAATAGCACATCGCCACGGCGACCAAGCCCGACAACTTGCTTCGCAAACACTTCATCGTAGCTGTAATCGTTGGCGATCGACGTCAATGTCGACGAATCGGTGGTCAGAGCGACGGCAGCCAGCGGCCGGCGCTCGCGCTCGAAACGGTTGAGCAGTTCGGCGGCGAAGTGCTGCGCATCGGCGGCTGAGCCACCGTTGCCGCAGCTCAGGATCTTGCCGCCGGCGGCGAGCGCCTCGGCCATCAATGCGCCGGCGCGGACGATGACGGGCGCCAGCGCCTCGCGCGCGTCACGCTTGGCGTCGATGCTGGCATCAAACAGTTCGAGCACGCGGGCTTCGCTCATGCCAGCACCTGGAATGCGTCGGGAATCCATTCGAGTGTCAGATCGTCGTCGCGGCCCTGCACCGCGACCACGTCGAAGCGCAGCGGCCGGTCGCCGTATTCCGGGTAGCGCTGCAGGAAGAACTTCGCCGCGCGAATGAGTTTCGCCTGCTTGTGCCGGTCGACGGTTTCGGCGGCAAACCCGTAGCGCGGATTACGCCGGTAGCGCACCTCGACGAATACGACGTAGTCGCCTTCGGCGCAGATCAGGTCGATTTCGCCGAGCTTGCAGCGCCAGTTACGCCGTACCAGCGTCAGGCCGTGCGTCTGCAAGTGACGCCACGCCACCCGCTCGGCATAGTCGCCCCGGCGCAAATGCGGCGCGCGCACGCTCACCTCATTGGCTCGCTGTGACCGGCGCGAGCGGGCGAATCTGGCCGTGGCGCCAGATGGCCCAGTCGTATTCGCGATGAATGCGGTGGTCCGGGCCGATCGTCAGCAGACCGGTCACGCCACGTACCGGCTGGGCGAGCGGCGTGTTGAGGTGCACGATCAGCGGCACGAGCCGCCAGGCATCGTAGCCGAGTGCGTAGAAGCGGGTGACGGCTGCATAGCGTTCCGGCCACAGTTGCCGGATCTCTTTGCGTACTGTGCCGACCGCGTCATCCTGCGACAGCAGCCATGGCATGTCGGTGAACATGACGCCGTTGAGGTCGTACTCGGAATGGCTGCCCGGCTCGTAGATACGCGATGTGGCGTATACCGGCAGTCCAATGCCGTGATGGAAGCGGATTTGCGGACGGATCAGTCGTGCTTCGCCGTTGTCCGCGATCAGGAACACGAACTGCACGTCCTGGCGGCGGCGCGGCGTGAAGTTGATGTCGCGGTCGATGACCGATCTCAGCGTCTTCGCCCGCATGTGGCTCAGGTTGAGGTTCAGAATCTGCTTGATCTGGGTGGCGACGTTGGTTTCGCCCGGCTTGAAATACGCCTGGTCGAGCAACGTGCCGCCGAGCGCATTGAGGCGCTGCGCGAAGACGCTGACCAGCTTCTTGCCCCGCGGAGTGTCCGGCGCCAGCGCCACTGCGCGGAACCGGCCGTCGCGTACCGCGCGTTCCGCAACCTGGCGCGCCTCGTCGGTTGCCTCGAACCCGAACTGGTACAACTTCGGGTTGACGTTCGGTGTCGTCGTCGCCGCCGCACTTTGAAAAAGCGGTGCGAATCCGTTTTGTGGCGCCACCGGTTGCGCGGCGTCCGTCTGGTCCGGCAAATCCGTCAGAGCGAGCGTGGGTACCGAAATGACACCGGCATTGACCAGCGCCGTCAGCGCGCCGCTGTCGAGCGGCCCGATGACGGCTTTCGCGCCGTCGGCGATGGCCTGGTTGTAAGCCGCCACCGCATCGGCCGGTTTGCCGTGCGTGTCGTATACCTTGATGACGGTCGAACCGGCGTTCCCGCCTGCTGCGTCGCCGGGACGCGAATAGCGCGCCGCCAGCAGGCCGTCGCGGATCGCTGCGGCGCGTATCGCCTGCGGTCCCTCAAGCGGCAGCAGCAGCGCGACCCGGCCCGGGTACGACGTACGTTGCGCATGGGTCTGCAACAGGTGCTGCAGGAACGGCCCGTTGGCCGGATGCTGCGGATATTTTTGCTGCCACGCAAACACGCGCGCGCCGAATCGATAGGGCGCCTGCCAGGCCGTCCGGCCGATCTCGCCGAGCGCCAGCCAGCCGGCGACGGTCGGTGTCAGGTTGGCCGGCAGGTTGGTCGCGGCCAGCGACTGGTGCGCCCGCGTCAGGCCCTGCCAGATGAGTTCGCGGTTGGCTTTGCGCTCGACCGGATCCTGCAGCAGAGCGGCGCGTTTGGTCAGCGCTTCGACCGCCGCGACCGGCTGGTCCAGCGCAAATAAGGCTTGTCCACGCAATCCCAGTACCGTCGCCTGCTCGGTGGCGGGCAAGGGGGCGGCGGACAAGGTATCCAGTGCTGCCTGCGGCCGCTGAGCGGCGAGCTTGAGCCGCGCGCTCAATAAGACGCGGCGGGTATGGTCCGCCCCTCGCAGCGCGTTGGCCGGAATGGCATCCAGCGCCTTGAGCGCCGCTTCCGGCTGCCCGGCCTTGCCCCAGGCCTCGCCGGCTCGCAGCAGCAGTTGCGCGCGCGCCGGTGGCTTGGCTTGGCCGGCCAATTGCTGGTACTGCTTCGCCGCCTGGGCATACCGGCCGGATTGAAAGAGGGCGTCGGCTTGGCTCCGGCTCGCGCCCGCGCCGGGCTTCAGCGCGTGCGTGCCGCAGCCGGCCAAGGTAACGATGGCGGCAACGATAAGGAGCCGGCGGAAGGAGCGTTTGAAACGAATGGCTTGCATGGAGGCGATATCAAATGCAGGATGAACCGTTTGGGCCGCAGTATGTTTGGCGGGGCATGCCGTGTCAATTGAACCCGGGCTATACATCGTTGCCACGCCGATCGGCAATCTCGGCGACCTGAGCCCGCGGGCACGCGACGTGCTGGCCGAAGTCGACGTCATTGCTGCCGAAGACACCCGCCACAGCGGCAAGCTGCTCGCGCACTTCGGCATCCCGACGCCGCAAGTCTCCTTCCACGAACACAACGAGCGCGAACGCAGCCCGGAACTGCTCGCGCGCCTCGAGCGCGGCGACTCGGTCGCAGTAATTTCGGATGCCGGCACACCGCTGATCAGCGACCCGGGCCTGCCGCTGGTGCGCGCAGCCCGCGCGGCCGGCGTGCCGGTGCGCGCGGTGCCGGGCCCCAGCGCCTTCGTCGCCGCGTTATCCGTCAGCGGCATCCCCACCGACCGCTTCACATTCGAAGGCTTCCTGCCGCCACGCCAGGCCGCCCGCCGCAAGCGCCTGGACGAACTCGCCCACGAACCGCGCACGCTGATCTTCTACGAATCGCCGCACCGCATCGCCGCCACGCTCCAAGATATGGCCACTGCCTTCGGCGGCGAGCGCCACGCCTGCATCGCCCGCGAACTAACCAAGCTGTACGAAACCGTGCGCACCGGCCCCTTGGCGACGCTGGTGTCAGAGGCGGAAATGGAGGCACGCGGGGAATGGGTGGTAGTTATAGCCGGTGACCCAACGCCGAGCGGGCCGCAAGTCGCAGACCTCGACCGGATGTTGGCGGTGCTGATGGCCGAATTGCCGCTCAAGCAGGCAGTCTCGCTGACGGCCAAGCTGACCGGTGCACCGCGTAATGAAGTCTACGCACAGGCGTTGGCGCGTAAATAGCCGCCGCGCTCGCTTATAATAGAGCCCGAGTCGGCCGGGCAGCCGCGCCGCGCATTGCGCGACGAGGAAAGTCCGGGCTCCGAAGGACAGGGCGCCAGGTAACGCCTGGGGGGCGCGAGCCCACGGAAAGTGCCACAGAAAACAGACCGCCGATGTACGCGCGAGCGTGCAGGCAAGGGTGAAAAGGTGCGGTAAGAGCGCACCGCGCCGCTGGCAACACGCGGCGGCACGGTAAACCCCGCCCGGAGCAAGACCAAATAGGGGAGCGGCGCGGCTTCGGCTGCGCCAGGTGCGGTCCGCACCGCTCCCGGGTAGGTCGCTCGAGCGCCGCGGCGACGCGGCGCCTAGAGGAATGGCTGCCTCAGCGCGAAAGCGCGAGACAGAACCCGGCTTACAGGCCGACTCTTTATTTCTTTTCTTTCTCTTAATTCCTGCCGGCCACGACGGCCGGCTTCTTCTCCCGCGACATCGAGCGCAGCCGAAGATCGGGCTGAAAAAGGGGGAAACAAGGAACATTGTCCGAAGCCATGGACGGCTGAGTTCTGTTCCGGCCCCCTTTTCAGCCCGATCTTCGGGCAGTCCGCAGCACAGGATGTGCTGCGGACCAAGCGACAGGAACAATGGCTTTGGTTACTTTCCCCGAAAGGAAAGTAACTCGTCGCAGGGGGTCGACACCCCCGGCTAATCAGCCCGCCGAAGGCGGACAAAACCCCTCTTAACGTCAATTAACAGCAAACCGCCGCAACCACCTGATTTATAAAACCAATCCAAAGCCGGCCGCAGGTCAAACCCCTCCCACCCGTCGTAAGTCCCTGACCACTAAGCACAAATTCCATAGTTTTCCCCGGGAAATCCCTTGACACCAGCGACTTCCGCTCCCTATAGTGTCGGCAAGTGGGAAAAAGTGGTAAACAATGGGTTAGGCCATGCTTCGCGGCGTAAACACTCTGGCACTCGATGC
>DASSTE010000050.1:0-44681 GCA_035708085.1 Gammaproteobacteria bacterium
GCTGACGCGGCGAACCCGGTGGTCCGACGTCAGGCGCAGCGCGTAGCCTTCGGCGGTTTCCAGCCGTACGACCGGCTTGGTCGCAGTGCGGAAAAAGCCCTCGGCGCCGCTCGCGTGGTCGACACCGTCCACTCGCGCTTCGAATTGCGCGCCCAACAGCTCGCTCACCTGCCGCGGTCCGGCGGCGGTCTGCACCCAGGTGTCCGCGGTGACGCATGGATTGGTCGCGCGGATGTTTTCGCAGAACCAGTTGTTGTTCATCTCGTTGACGCGGTCAATGAGAATGAAGCCCGGTTCGGCGAAGTCGTAGGTCGAGGTCATGATCATGTCCCAGACGCGGCGCGCCGGGAGAGTCTTGTAGATCTTGCAGGCGACCAGGCCCGCCTCGTTGGTGACGTAGCCTTCGGTGACTTCCCACTCCCGCCAGACGACCTTGGCCGGATCGTCGAGACTGATTCCTTCCGCTTCCGCCTCGCCTTCGTTCAGCGGGAACGCCAACGGCCAGGGCGCATCTTCCTTCACCGCGCGAATGAACTCGTCGTTAATCAGCAGCGACAGGTTGAACTGGCGCAGCCGGCCCGACTCGCGCTTGGCACGAATGAAATCGAGCACGTCCGGATGGCCGACGTCGAAGGTGCCCATCTGCGCGCCGCGGCGGCCGCCGGCGGACGAAACGGTGAAACACATCTTGTCGTAGATATCCATGAACGACAGCGGGCCGGAGGTGTAGGCGCCGGCGCCGGCGACGTAGGCGCCGCGCGGGCGCAGCGTCGAAAAACAATACCCGATGCCACAGCCCGCCTTGAGCGTGAGCCCCGCCTCGTGGACCTTGCCGAGGATGTCGTCCATCGAGTCGCGGATGGTGCCGGAGACGGTGCAGTTGATCGTCGAGGTCGCCGGCTTGTGCTCCCAGGCGCCGGCGTTGGAGGTGATGCGGCCGGCCGGGATCGCGCCGTGGCGCAGCGCCCACAGGAATTTGTCGTACCACTCGTCGCGCTTGGCCGGCTCTTCGACCTCGGCCAGCGCGCGGGCGACGCGCTTGTAGGTGTCGTCGACGGTTTCGTCGAGGATGGTGCCGTCCTTGGTCTTCAGGCGATATTTTTTGTCCCAGATGTCGGCAGATGCTTCCTGCACCGGGATTTCCATGACGCTTGTCGGTTCTGATTTCATCGCAGTTTTCATCTCGTACCCTACCCTCCGTATTTTATTGGCGTCGCCGGCTAAAAACGCGTGTATAAGCTGTGGAGAAGTTGTGGATAGAAGAACACAACATCTTGTAGGCTTCCCCGGAATCCTAAGCCTGACGAGAGAGCCTGTCAAGCGATTTGATTCCCTTTATTTTCAAAGGCTTAAATACGTCTCTTTCACTTTGGACTGTATTTGCAGGACATACCGCAATACTACATCTAGTGGCCGCTTTCAGCTATCGTCAGCCTTGAAAAGGACTTGAAACCCACGCGCGCGCCCATAGATATCGGGCATAGATTCCTTGGCTTTTGAAGGAGATTCCCATGGCTTTGACGACTTACGAACCGTGGAGCCTGGTCAACCAGCTCCATTCCGACATCAACCGGATGTTCGACCGTCAACTCGGGCACCGCTACGGCGATGACGACAGTGTCGTGACGACCGACTGGGTTCCGGCCGTAGACATCCGCGAAGAAGGCGACTGCTTCGTGATGATGGCGGATTTGCCCGGCGTTGAGCCGAAGGATATTGAAGTCACGATGGAGAACGGTCAGTTGACGATCCGCGGCGAGCGCCGCTCGGAAGAAAAGCGCGACGGCAACGGTTATCACCGCGTCGAGCGCATCAGCGGGCAGTTCTATCGCCGCTTCACGCTGCCGGACACGGCCGACTCCGAGGGCATCACCGCCCGCGGCAATAATGGCGTCCTGGAAATCCGGATTCCGAAGCACGCCAAGACGCAACCGCGGAAGATCACCGTTGAGCACTGATCCGGAATCGGGAACTTACGGCTCCAGCGGCTGTCCCTGATGATGACCGCCATGTCGTTTCCTTCGGGTTGCCCGACGGTGACGCATGGCGGTCTTTTTTTGCGCATCGTTCACTCTCGCTAAAAGAGGCAACAACATGAAACAATTCGCGCTCGCGATCGTCGCGGCCGCCGCGCTGGCGACCGTCGCCCCTCAACCGGCGCAGGCCAGCGTGCCGTCCATGATCGGCACGGAGCCGGTGCCGAGCCTCGCGCCGATCATCAAGCAGGCGACGCAGAGCGTCGTCAACATCTCGACGAGCGGCCACGTCAAGGTACAGCAGAGCCCGCTGATGTCGGACCCGTTTTTCCGCCAGTTTTTCGGCTTCGGGCAGATGCAGCCGGCGGAGCGCCGGTTCGAGGCGTTGGGTTCGGGCGTGATTGTCAATGCAGAGAAGGGCTATATCCTCACCAACTATCATGTTATTGCGCACGCCGACAAGATCACGGTGACGCTGGACGATGGGCGCGTCTTCAATAACGTGAAGGTGGTAGGCAAGGATCCGAGCACCGACCTCGCCGTTATCCAGATCAAGGCCGACAACCTGAACCAGATTCCGCTCGGCGACTCGTCACAGCTCCAGGTGGGCGATTTCGTGATCGCGATCGGCAACCCGTTCGCGCTGTCGCATACCGCCACGTCCGGCATCGTCAGCGGCCTCGGCCGCTCGCTTCCGCGTGGCAACGGGCCCGAAGAGGAGCAGGCGCAATACCAGAACTTCATCCAGACCGACGCGTCGATCAACCCGGGCAACTCGGGTGGCGCGCTCGTCAACCTGCGCGGCCAGCTCGTCGGCATCAACACCGCGATCCTGTCGCGTAGCGGCGGCAACATCGGCATCGGCTTCGCGATTCCGATCAACATGGCCAAGACGGTCATGAACCAGCTCATCAAGTACGGCAAGGTCGAGCACGGCAAGCTCGGCGTGTACTTCCAGCCGCTGACGCCGGCGCTGGCAAAGTCGTTCAATGTCAGCGCGAACCACGGCGCGGTTGTGACCAAGGTCATTCCCGGCTCCGCCGCCGACAAGGCCGGTATCAAGCAGGGCGACGTACTGGTAGCCGTCAATGGTAAGCCGATCAAGAACCCCGACGTGCTGCCCAGCATGATCGGCCTGATGCGACCCGGCACCACCGTCGAACTGAAGCTGATTCGCAACGGCAAGCCGATAGAGGTCAAGGCGAAGTTGCAGAGCGGCGAGGCTACCCCGAACGGCGGCACGGCGAACGAGAAGCTGGGCGCCAAGTTCAGCAACATCACCAAGGACTCGCCGTTGTACGGCCAGGTGCAGGGCGTACTGGTGACGGATGTCGACCCCGATGGGGAGGCTTTCGCGGCCGGCCTTCGTCCGGGTATGGTGATCCTCGCGGTGAATCGTCACCCGGTCAAGAATCTCGCGCAGTTCCGCAACGCGCTGTCGCAATTCAAGGGGACGCTGCTCCTGACGGTGCGCCAGGGACAGAGCGTGTTCTTTACGACGATTCGGTAAGGGGTTAGCGAAGTGCGGCCCCGGCGCACATGCCGGGGCCGCGTTTTTTTTAAATATCGAACCCGACGGCGCCCTCGTCCGGATTGCTGAGAACCGGCACGCGGGCCATCATCGGAAACGGCATCATCGCCTGCAGCGTCCGGATGTTCTCCTCCAGGCGCGCCATCGAACCATCCAGCTCGTTGGCCACCCAGCCCGCGCAACGGACGCCGGCATGGCGGATCGACTCGGCCGTCAGCAGCGCGTGGTTCAGGCAGCCGAGGCGCATGCCGACCGCCAGCACCACCGGCAAATCGAGCGCGACGGCGAGATCGGCTACCGACTGATCCGCATTCAGCGGCACGGTCCAGCCGCCGACGCCTTCGACCACCACGCAATCAGCCGCGCCGGCAAGCCGCCCGTAACTTTCGCGAATCCGCTTGAAATCAATAGTGACGCCGGCCTCCTCGGCCGCGATGTGCGGCGCGATCGGCGGCGCGAACGCGTACGGGTTGACGTTCTCGTAGGTGCATGCCACCGCGGCCGCACGCATCAGCGCTTGCGCATCTTCATTGCGGAGGCCTTCGCCGGTCTCGATGCAGCCGCTGGCGACCGGCTTCATGCCGACCGTGCGCAGCCCGCGCCGGTTGAGCGCGCGAATCAGCGCCACCGAGACGACCGTCTTGCCGATTTCGGTATCGGTGCCGGTGACGAAATAGCCGCGTTCATGATCCATGCCGCTTCCTCCGCAATAGTTCGCGCAATGCATCGGGCGGAATCTCGCCCTGGTGAGAGAGCGCGACGCGCTCAAACGCCATCGGCGCCCAGGCGGTGCCGTAAACCACTTCCCAGGTTGCCGGCAGCCGGCCGTCGTGCCGCCAGCGTTCGTACGCTGCTTCAAGTTTTTTCAACCGCGCCCGGCCGGTCAGGCCGCGCGGCCGCCCGGCGGTGACGTTGTGCGCACCAAGTCCTTTCAGATCCCGCAGCAAGCCGCTGATGTCCTCGTAGGTCAGCGTCAACTGCTCGACGTCCATCACGGGTTCGGCAAAGCCGGCGCGCACCAGCGCGTCGCCGAGGTCGTGCATGTCGATGAAATGGTTGACGTGGTTGAAGTCGTCGACGGTCGACCAGGCCGCGCGCAACTCCTGGAGCGTATCGGGGCCGAAGGTGCTGAACAGCAGCATCCCGCGCTCGTTCAACACGCGGCGCAGTTCGCCGAACCCGCGGTCCGGATCGCTCAGCCACTGCACCGCGAGGTTCGACCAGACGAGATCGAAGCGGCCGTCCTGGATTGGCAGCGCTTCGATGTCGCCGCACAGCCGCGACTGGTCGGACGGGATCGTGGCAAGCATCCCTTCGGCGACATCGAGCGCCAGGACTTCGGCCTCCGGATAGCGTTCGGCCAGCGCACGCAGCCCGTTGCCGGTACCCGCGCCGGCGTCGAGGATCGCCGCAGGCGTGAAGTTGATCAGGTCGAGTCGCTCGAGCAGGCGCGATTGCACTTCGCGCTGCAGCACCGCGACGGCGTCGTAGCCGGCGGCGGCGCGGCCGAAGGACCGGCGCACCGCGCGGCGGTCGAGTCGAAAAACATTGTTGTCGCTCATTTCTTACTCCTTCTCCCGCAGGGAGAAGGTTGGGAGAGGGTACTGGACCCAGCGCACAAACTGCTCCGGGTCGGACAAAAACGGCGCATGTGCGCTACGCGACATCAATTCGAATTCTCCGTTCAGCGCATCGGCCAGCGCCCGCCCGGCGGCCGGCGGCGTAAGACGATCGCGCTCACCGCTCATCACCTTCGCGGGAATGTCGATTTCCGCCAGTCGCGACCGCAGATCGATGTTTTCAAGGATGCGCAGCCCCGCCGCGAGTCCGGCCGGATCCGGCATGCCCCGCGCGAAGACTTCGTGGCGCAATGTTCGGAGCGCGTTCCTGCCGGTCGCGGCGCCCAGCGTTTGCAGCACGAGGAAGTCTTCAACCGTCTGGCGCCAGTCGGATTTGAGTTCAGCCGCGAATTTCGCGAGCGTTTCGGGCGCCATGGCGTGTGGCCAGTCGGGAGCGGCCACGAACCGCGGCGTGGTCGAAACGAGCCGTAGTCCGGCGATGTCGGTCGGCGCCTGCAGCGCCGCCGCCATTGCGACCATGCCGCCTAGCGACCAGCCCAGCCAGATTGCGCCTTTGGGTGCTGCTGCTCGGCAGGCTTGCGCCCAGTCATCGACGTCGCCTTCGATGACCGGGCTTGCGCCATGACCGGGTAGATCTATTGCGATGCAGCGGTGGTGCCGCGCGAGTGTCGGGATAGTGTCATTCCAGACGCCGGCGTGGAGGCCCCAGCCGTGGAGTAGGACTAATGGGTATCCTGAGCCGGTTGTGGTTTTGTGCAAGTTCATTGCGTTTCGTTTAAAGGCATTTTGTGGCTCGCTCCTATCGGAGCATCGCTAATGCTTCGAGCAGACGATCTACGTCTGCCTCGCTATGCGCTGCAGAAAACGTTACCCGCAGTCGTGCGCTGCCTTTCGGCACTGTCGGTGGCCGAATTGCCGTCACCAGAATTCCGGCGCTCTCCAGCACACTGCTAGCGGCTAGCGCGTTGCCAGCATCGCCGATCAACAGTGGCTGAATCGGCGTCGTCGATGACATCAGGTGCAGCCCGAGCTGTTCCGCGCCTTCCCGAAAACGCGCAATCAGCGCCGCGAGATGTTCGCGTCGATCATCGGCGTCCCGCACCAGCTGGAGCGCCTTTAGTGTCGCAACGGCCAGAGCGGCCGGCAGCGCTGTCGTGTAAATGAACGGTCGCGCCTTCTGAATCAAGGTCTCGATCATCGCTTCGCTGCCGGCGACGAACGCGCCGAACGTGCCGAACGCTTTGCCCAACGTGCCCATCAATACCGGCACTTCCTCCAAACCCAGTCCGGCGGCGGCAATGCTACCCCGCCCTTGCGGGCCGAGGATGCCGATGCCGTGCGCGTCATCCGCGACCAGCCACGCTTTGTGCGCTGCCGCGACACGCGCCAGATCGGCGAGCGGCGCGCTGTCGCCGTCCATGCTGAAGACGGCGTCCGTGGTGACCAGACGCGTCGGCGCCTCTGAAGCTTGCAGTCGCGCTGCGAGTACCGCCGCATCGCAGTGGGCGTAGCGCGTGAGGCGCGCGCCGCTCAGCAGCGCGGCGTCCAGCAGTGACGCATGATTCAGCCGATCGGCGAAGACGGCATCGCCGCGTCCGGCCAGTGCGCCGGTCACGGCCAAATTCGCCATGTAGCCGGTGGAGAACAGCAGCGCGCGTGGACGCCCGACGAAATCTGCGAGTGCTTCTTCCAGCTCGTGGTGCGCGCGCGTGTGGCCGTTGACCAGGTGCGCTGCGCCGCTGCCGACGCCGTAGGTGTCGACGCCGGCGCGGCAGGCTTCCACGAGTGCCGGTTCGGCGGCGAGGCCCAAATAATCGTTGCTGCAGAAGCTCAGGTAGTCGCGGCCGTCGATGCGGCGGCGGATTGTTTGCGCGCCTTCGGCGATGCGGCGGCTGCGGTACAAATGTGCGGCCCGGCGCTCCGCCAGCGCCGCGTCAAGTGGTGCTTCGAGTGCGGCACGATTGGTGGTGAAATCGGTCAAGGTCTGCGGCATACATGTAGGAGCGAGCGGTGCTCGCGATTCAGTTTTAATCGCGGCCAGTGGCCGCTCCTACAGAATAAGCCGTCATTGCACGCTTTCGGCGGCTTCGCAGCGCGGCTCCGGCGTCAGCCCCAGGCGCTCGAACAGCTTCATGTCGCCGCGCGCCTCCGGGTTGGGCGTGGTCAGCAGCTTTTCGCCGTAGAAGATCGAGTTCGCGCCGGCGAAGAAACACAGCGCCTGCAACTCGTCGCTCATATCGTTGCGGCCGGCCGACAGGCGCACGTGCGATTCCGGCATGAGAATGCGGGCGACAGCGATCATACGCACGAAATCGAACGGGTCTACGTCTTCGGCATCGGCCATCGGCGTGCCTTCGACCTTGACCAGCCGGTTGATCGGGACGCTTTCCGGATGCACCGGCATCGTGGCCAGCGTGTGCAGCATTGCGGCGCGATCGGTCACCGTGTCGCCGATGCCGACAATGCCGCCACAGCACACGCTCATGCCGGCCGCGCGGACATGCGCGAGCGTGTCGAGGCGGTCCTGGTAGGTGCGCGTCGTGATGATGTCGCCGTAATGGGATTCGGACGTGTCGAGGTTGTGGTTGTAGTAGTCGAGGCCGGCGTCGGCAAGGCGCTTCGCCTGTTCCGGCGTCAGCATGCCGAGCGTCGCGCAGCTTTCCATGCCGAGATCGTTGACCGCCTTGACCATATCGACGATCTTGTCGATGTCGCGGTCTTTCGGGTGCCTGTAGGCCGCGCCCATGCAAAAACGCGTCGCACCCGCGGCCCGGGCGGCCCGGGCGCGCTCGCGAACCGTCTCGACGTCCATCAGCGCTTCCGCTTCGACACCCGTGTGGTAACGTACGCTTTGGGGGCAATACTTGCAGTCTTCCGGACAGGCGCCGGTCTTGACGCTCAACAGCGTGCTGACCTGGACCGCGTTCGGATCGAAGTAGCGGCGGTGCACGCTTTGCGCGCGAAACAGCAGATCGTTGAACGGCAGCGCGAACAGCGCCTCGATTTCAGCCTGCGTCCAGTCGTGGCGGGTGTCGGAAGTAGCGGCCTGCGGCACTGCGCTCATGGGAGGGTCCTTGGGATAATTCGAAAACCCGGCAAGTGTAGCCGGACGCAGGCGGCTGTCAACCTGAATCGCTTTTTATGGTGAACATCTGGCCACAATTTACGCAACATTGCCTGCTCTGCGGCGGCCGCGCCGGTGCCGGCTCGACCTGCTGCGACGCCTGCCGCGAAGATCTGCCGTGGAATACTTCCGCCTGCGGCCGTTGCGGGATTCCAATACCGACAGGCGCCGGCACCTGCGGTGCCTGCTTGCGGTCACCGCCGCCGTTCGACGCCGCGCTGTGCGCGTTTCACTACCGATTTCCGGTCAACCGCCTGCTGGTGAAGCTCAAGTTTCATGCCAGGCTCGGCTACGCGCGCACCCTCGGCGGGCTGCTCGCCGATTACATCGAGTACCGCAACGGCCGGCTGCCGCAGGCGATTATGCCGGTGCCGCTGCATCGGCTGCGCGCGCGCCGGCGCGGGTTCAACCAGGCAACGGAGATCGCCCGCGCGGTCGGGGCGCGGCTCAGGCTGCCGGTTGTCACGGACGTATGCGAGCGGCGCGCGGACACGGCCGCGCAATCGTCTCTGTCCGCCGCTGCGAGACGGCGGAACGTCGCCGGTGTGTTTACTATGCGCCGGCCGCTGCCGACGCGCCATTGGGCCATTATTGACGACGTTGTCACCACCGGCGCGACCGCAGGCGAACTCGCTCGGGTGTTGCGCGCCGCGGGCGCCGTCAGCGTGTTATTGTGGAGCCCCGCCAGGGCATGAAGAATTGCCGTTCGACCGGAAAATCAGACCGGTGCAAGTCGCGGCAGCAGAATGAAAAGCAAACCTGGTCTATATTGTCATCCAGTTCATGAATTTGGTAAAAAAGCGGCTATAAGCTGCTTCCATTGAAACAAAAAGGCCGTTTATGGCGATCTCGCTGGTCAAGCTCAAGGTACAGGAACTCAAGCCCGGCATGTACGTCGCCGAGCTGGATCGGCCGTGGCTCGACACGCCGTTCCTGTTCCAGGGCTTCACCATCCGCTCCAACGACGAGATCGAAGAACTCGCCCGCCACTGCCAATACGTTTTTATCGACGTGGAACTGGGCGCGCCGCCGGTCGACCGGCCCGCCGCTGCAGCCGGCGAGACAACGACTTCCAAGGTGCAACGCACGACACCGGCCGACGCGCCGGTATTCACCGCACCCGCCGCCGTCGACAGCATCAAGCCGCGCCCCGGCCGCTACCAGGACGCGGTGCCGATGGAAGAAGAGCTGGTGGAGGCCAAGCAGGTCCGCCGGCACATCACTTCCGTCGTCAACGACATCATGAGTGCCGCGCGCGCCGGCAATGCGATCGACAGCGTGGCATTGCGCGAAGCGCTGAATTCGATGGTCGACAGCATCATCCGCAACCCGGATGCGATGGCGTGGCTGACGCAGCTGCGCGAGCGCAAGTCGCTGATTTACCAGCACGCGATCAACTGTTCGGTGTGGATGATCATCTTCGGCCGCTCGCTGGGGCTTGACCGCAGCGCGCTCGAAAACCTGGCGATGGTCGGCCTGCTGTTCGATGTCGGCAAAAGCCGCCTGCCGCCGGGGCTGGTGACGCGCAAGCCGCCGCTGTCGCCGGAGGACGCCGCGCAACTGCGCCGCCACGTGGATTACAGCATCGAGATTCTGCAAAAGACGCCGGGCATCAGTCCGCAGGTGGTGGCGGGCGTCTGGTCGCACCACGAGCATTTTGACGGCACCGGCTTCCCGAACGGCCTGCGCGGCACCGACATTCCGGTG
Source organism: Gammaproteobacteria bacterium (assembly GCA_035708085.1). Classification (GTDB taxonomy): domain Bacteria; phylum Pseudomonadota; class Gammaproteobacteria; order Natronospirales; family DASSBR01; genus DASSBR01. Next base: position 9,919 of record DASSTE010000050.1, read on the forward strand.
TTCGGGCGTATGGCCGGCATCGTCGACTGGTACCAGGCGACAATCAAGCCGTACGACGGGCGGCCGGCGACGGCGTCGATCCAGGCGGTCGAGCAGCTGCATCAGATGCGCGACAAGAAATTCCAGGCGGAAATTGTCGATCAGTTCGTACAGGCTGTCGGCGTCTATCCGACCGGGACGCTGGTTGAGTTGAACAGCGGCGAAGTGGGCGTGGTCATCGCGCAGAACCGCACGCGGCGGCTGCAGCCGAAAGTGATGGTCATCATGAACGCGGCGCGCGAACGCCTGGAGAGTTTTGAACCGGTCGACCTGATGATGCAGAGCGAACATCGGGCCGGCGAGGAATTACGCATCATCAGCAGCCTCGAAGCCGGCGCATACGGCATCGACCCGGCGGAACTCTACCTTTAACCTCCCATGGCCAGCGCCGTAGCACCGGTCGCGCGCATCACTCGCGACGCGTTTACCGCCCGGCTTGACGATGCCGCGGCCAGCAACCCCGGCGGACGCACACTGGGGCTGCTGGTCATCCGCGTGCATCACCTGCGTCGCGTCAACGCGACCTTCGGCCACGCCGTCAGCGACCGCATCCTCACCGACTTCGGCGACCGGCTGCGGACCATCGCGCGCGGCCATGACGAAATCCACCTGATCGCCGACGACGAATACGCGATGATCCTGCCGAACCTCACCAACCGTGGTCACGCGGAGCTGGCGGCGAACAAGGCGATTCGCGCCGCGGCCGAACCCTTTACCGTCGGCAAGACCGCGCACACCATGGCAATCACGATCGGCATCGGCACCTCCACCAACGCGGCCGAGGCCGCGCAATTGCTGCAGCGCGCGGAACTCGCGCTGGCTTCCGCCGAGAGCGCCCACACCCCGTACGCCGCCTACGCCGACGCCACCGCACGCGCGACGGCCTTGGACTGGGATATCGAGACGGAACTGACCGACGCGCTCGCGCACAGCGAGCTGGAAATGTATTACCAGCCGCAGCTCGAAATCGCGAGCAACCGCATTTGCGGCGCCGAGGCCCTGATGCGCTGGCACCATCCGGAGCGCGGCCTGATTACGCCCGACTTCTTCATCGGCGCCGCCGAACGCACCAACCAGATCCGCCCGATCACCTGGAGCGCGCTCAACATGGCGCTGCAGCGCGCCGGCGAATGGCCGACGCTGAAGCTGCCGCTCAAGATCGGCGTCAACATCTCGGCGGGCCTCTTGAGCGACCGGGAATTCGCGGCGCTGGTGCTCAACGCGATCGGCATCTGGGGCGTTGCACCGCAGCGGCTGGTGCTGGAAATCACCGAAACGGCGTTGATGCGCGAACTGGAAAAAAGCTACGCGACGCTCAAGCGGCTGCACGACGCCGGCATCACGATTTCGATCGACGACTTCGGCACCGGTTACTCGTCGTTTGCGTATTTCCGCAACCTGCCGGCGCGCGAAATCAAGGTGGACAAGGACTTCGTCATCAAGATGCTGAAGAACGACAAGGACCACCACATTGTCGAGTCGCTGATCGGCCTCGCGCGCAAGTTCGAACTGCGCACGGTCGCCGAAGGCGTGACCGACGAGGCGACGCTCGATGCACTGCGTGACCTCGATTGCGACGTCGCGCAGGGCTATTACCTTGCCGAGCCAATGCCGCACGACGAGTTCATGGAGTTCCTGGACCGCAACCGACGCGGGTGGCAACCCGGTTAAGTCGCTAGTGCTGAGTCGCTGGTCGCTAGTGCTGGAGCCGGCAACTCTTACTCTTTCTCTCAGCCCTAGCCACTAGCCACTTAAGTCCAGTGAGTCGCCAGCACCCGGAAGTTCCAGTCGGTATAATTGAGGCTTTACCCTCCAGAAAGACTCCGTATGAGACCCAGCCAGCGCGCGCCCGACGAACTGCGCCCGATCCGCCTTACCCGCCACTACACCCAACACGCCGAAGGTTCCGTGCTCGCCGAATTCGGCGCCACGCGCGTGCTGTGCACGGCCAGCATCGAAGAACGGGTGCCGCCGTTTCTGAAAGGCAAGAACCAGGGCTGGATCACCGCCGAGTACGGCATGCTGCCGCGCGCCACGCACACGCGGGGCAATCGCGAAGCTGCGCGCGGCCGGCAAAGCGGCCGCACGCAGGAAATCCAGCGACTCATCGGACGCTCGCTGCGCGCGGTGGCGAACCTCGAAGCGCTCGGCGAGCGTACCGTCATCTTCGACTGCGACGTCATCCAGGCCGACGGCGGCACACGTACCGCGGCGATTACCGGCGCCTATGTCGCGCTGGTCGATGCCGTTGACGGCCTGATGGCGAAACGGCTGATCAAGCGCAACCCGATTCACGGTGCGATCGCGGCCATCTCGGTCGGCATTGTCGACGGCGAGCCGGTGCTCGATCTCGATTACGCCGAAGACTCGCATGCCGAAACCGACATGAACGTGGTGATGAACGACGCCGGCGCGTTTATCGAAGTGCAGGGCACCGCCGAGGGTCACGCGTTCCGTCGCGAAGAACTCGACCGACTGCTGGATCTCGCCGGCAACGGCATCCGCCGCCTGCACGAGCTTCAGTCCGAGGCGCTGGCATCGTGACATTCGACCGGCTGGTCCTCGCCACCGGCAACCGCGGCAAGCTGGCCGAGATACGTGAGGTACTGGGCGTGGACGTGGTGCCGCAGAGCGACTTCGATATCGAGTCGGCGGAAGAAACCGGCCTGACGTTCGTCGAAAATGCCATCCTCAAGGCGCGTCACGCGGCGAAAGCGAGTGGCCTGCCGGCGCTCGCGGACGACTCCGGTCTCGAAGTCGACGCATTGGACGGCGCGCCGGGCATTTATTCGGCCCGTTATTCGGGACCCGATGCGACCGATCAAGCCAATGTCGCAAAGCTGCTCGACGCGCTTCGCGACCGCCCGGAGGCGGAACGCGGCGCGCGCTTTCGCTGCGTGCTCGTGTTGATGCGCCACGGCGCCGACCCCTCGCCGCTGATTTTTGAAGGCACCTGGAATGGGCGCATCGCGATGCAGCCGATGGGCGAGAACGGCTTTGGCTACGACCCGGTGTTTTTCGTGCCGGAGCTGGGGAAGACGGCGGCGCAGCTTGCGGCGCAGGAAAAAAACCGGTTGTCGCATCGCGGCCAGGCGCTCGCGGCTTTGCAGGCCTATATGAGTGGGGATTGAACTCGACGAGTACAATGAAAGCCATGCCGCGCCTCCGGAACCCGCCTCTCAGCCTCTACGTCCACCTGCCCTGGTGCGTGCAGAAGTGTCCGTACTGCGACTTCAATTCCCATCCGCTGCGCGCGGCGCTGCCTGAACAGGATTATCTCGATGCGCTGCTGCGCGATTTGGCCGACGAACTCGCGCGCGCGCCGGATCGAACGATCGACACCGTCTTCTTCGGCGGCGGCACGCCGAGCCTGTTCAGCGCGGAGGCCATTGCGCGCGTTCTGGAGGCTAATGGAGGCCAACTCGCCGCCGATGCGGAAATCACGCTCGAAGCGAATCCCGGCACCGTCGAACATGGCGCGTTCGCGGCTTACCGCGCTGCCGGCGTCAACCGATTGTCGCTGGGCGCGCAAAGTTTCGATGCCGCCGCGCTGAAGCGTCTCGGCCGCATTCACGGTCCGGATGAAATCGGACGCGCCGTCGATGAAGCCCGCGCGGCGGGACTGGACAATTTCAACCTCGACCTGATGTACGGTCTGCCGGAGCAGTCGCTTGAGCTGGCGCTTGCCGACGTCGAGCATGCCATCGCGCTCGACCCGACACACATTTCGCACTACCAGCTCACGCTCGAACCGCAAACGCCATTCGCCAAGCGTCCGCCAGCGCTGCCCGACGACGACGCGATCTGGACGATGCAGACGGACTGCCAGGCTGCGCTCGCGGCTGCCGGCTTCGTCCAATATGAAACGTCCGCCTACGCGCGCGACGGCCGCCGGTGCCGCCACAACCTGAACTACTGGCGCTACGGCGATTACCTCGGCATTGGCGCCGGTGCGCATGGCAAGCTGACCGATGCGACGAGCGGGCGCATCGTCCGCCGCGAAAAGCTGCGCCATCCGAGCCGTTACATGCGTGCCGCGGGCTCGCCCGCGGTGTTCACCGAAACCGCGGTCGCCGATAATGACCGCATGTTCGAATTCATGCTGAACGCGCTGCGGCTGAACGAAGGTTTTGACCGCCCCCTTTTTGAGGCGCGCACCGCCTGCGCGCTCGACGCCGCCGATGCGGCGCTCGCCGAGGCAGCGCGGCTGGGACTGCTGGAGCGTGCGGGCGACCGCTGGTTTCCCAGCGACCGCGGCCGCGCGTATCTGAACGATCTGCAGGCGCTGTTTCTGCCGGAAGCCGCATGAATCCGCTGGAGGAAAAGGACGTCACCTGCCCGTATTGCGGCGAGACGTTCGGAGTCGTGCTCGACGTTACCGCCGGCGACCAGCGCTACATCCAGGACTGCGAAGTCTGCTGCCAGCCGATCGAGTTTGATGTGCGAGTGGATCCGGAGATGGAGACGGCAACCGTCGACGTGTGGCAGTCGGACGAATGAGCGTCAGGTTAAGAGTGGGTTAAGGGTTAAGGGTTAAGGGTTAAAGGTTGAGGGTTAAGGGTTAAAGGAAAGAATAAGCAGCGCACTCTCACCTTTAACCTTTGACCGTTGACCCTTTACCCATTGAAGATATAACTCAACGCCAACCCGACAAAAATTGCCCCGCCGAACCAGTTGTTGTTCATGAACGCCTGGAAACAGGCCGCCGGCTTGCGCTTGCGAATCAACCACTGCTCGTAAATTGCGAAGATGGCGGCGGCGCCCAGCCCCCAGTAGAACGCCGGCCCCAACTGCATCTGCCGGCCGACCAGGGCGAGTGTCAGCAGCACGACCGCGTGCAGGATTGCGATCATCAGGCGGTCGTTGTCGCCGAACAGGATCGCGGACGATTTGACGCCGATCCTGAGGTCGTCCTCGCGGTCGGCCATCGCGTAGGCGGTATCATAGGCCGTTGCCCAGAAAATATTCGCGATGAACAGCAGCCACGCCACCGTCGGTAATGCGCCGAGCTGCGCCGCGAATGCCATCGGGATCGCCCAGCCAAACGCCATGCCCAGATACGGCTGCGGCAGCCACGTATAGCGCTTCATGAACGGATAGCTGACCGCCAGCGCGAGACCGGCGATGGCGAGATACTGCGTCAGGCGGTTCATGGTCAGCACGAGGCCGAGCGCGATCAGCACGAGCACCGCGAACACGATCATCGCTTCGGGCACGCTGATCTCGCCCGTCGCCAGCGGCCGCTCGCGTGTGCGGCGGACGTGCGGGTCGAACTTGCGATCGGCAAAGTCGTTCATCACGCAGCCTGCGGAGCGCATTACGAACACGCCGATCACGAATACGACGAACACCAGCGGGTCGGGCCGGCCGCCGCTCGCGATCCAGATCGCCCATAGCGTCGGCCACAACAGCAGGAACGCGCCGATCGGGCGGTTGAGGCGCGTGAGCCGCGCGTAGGCGTCAAGACGAGCGGTGACGGCGGGCAGCGTGCGGGTCGCGAAGGCGCTGCGGCGTGCGCGCTGGAAGCGCTTGCGGAAATCGGGAGGGCCGGTTTCGATGCGCGGCAGGCGTGCGACGATGCGGCGCCAGAGCGACGGATTGAGTTGCGGCGACAACTTCGGCCGCTCCCACTTCGATGCCATCGCCCGCTTCTTCGAGCGGCGCATCATTGCCAGGGTGTTGCGCCGTGGAGAAAGCATTCGGATATATAAAGCGATTGATCGCCGACGCTCAAGACCGAGCGTCGCGCCCACAGACCGCCCGTGCCAGGGGGCATCATCGCGTCCGGAAACAGTTCGGTCGCGTCGTCCAGCCAGGCCACTTCGAGCGGGCTGCGCCGCGCGGTTGGCTGGTCGAATGCCCAATCGCCCAGGGGCTTGCGGCCCAGGTCGCGCAACCGCGCTTCCGGCGCCCCGCCGTTGACGGCCAGCGTGCGCGCGTAGACCCACGGCGTCGTGCCGCAGCATAGATGCACCTCGCGCACAAAGCCCCGCTCGCAACCGGTCCAGGCAGTTTCGTCCGCGGTGAGCGCGGCGGTGTCGCTGCGCAGAATGCGAACGCAGAAGCCGTCGCCGCAACGGCTGCGCAGACGCGCCGTCAATGAGCCGGATTCGGTAAGCCAGGGCCAGAGCATTGCCGGACGCTCAATGTCCGGAACGGTTTCGGGAGCGCGCCAGGCGGGTGTACGGCCTGCTACTGGAGCGGCTTCGAGGCTGAAATCTTTCATGCGCCAATTCTAACAGCCTTCTTGCCCTTCTCCCTTCATCAAACCCTCCCGTATCGCCCGCCATCGCCGATCCACCGGCGGATCAGCGGCGCGACGCGGTCGGCGTGGTGCGTCAACAATTCTCCCGCGACGCGCTGCACCCATGGCAGCAACGTCTCGTCGCGCACCAGGTCGGCGATCTTGAGCTGCAGCGCACCCGTCTGACGGGTGCCGAGCACTTCGCCCGGCCCACGCAAGGCGAGATCGCGGCGGGCGATTTCAAACCCGTCGGTGGTCTCGCGCATCGCGTTCAGTCGCGCGCGCGCGGGCGCCGACAGCCGCCCGCGATACAGCAGCACGCAACTGCTTTCGGCGCTACCGCGCCCGACACGGCCGCGCAACTGGTGCAGTTGCGCGAGACCCAGCCGCTCGGCGTTTTCGATAATCATCAGGCTCGCGTTCGGCACGTCCACGCCGACTTCGATTACCGTCGTCGCGACCAGCATATGAATCTCGCCCCGCTTGAACGCCGCCATCACCGCGTTGCGCGCCGCCGGCTTCATGCGTCCGTGCGCGAGACCGACGCGCCACTGCGGCAGCGCTTCAGTCAGCTTCGCCGCAGTGTCTTCGGCCGCCTGGCACTCGAGCACTTCCGACTCCTCGATCAACGGGCAGACCCAATAGGCCTGGCGGCCTTCGCGCAGCGCGCGGGTAAGGCTTTCGACGATATCGTTGCGGCGGCTTTCCGGCATCACCACCGTCTTCACCGGCTGGCGGCCGGGCGGCAGCTCGTCGATAACCGACGTGTCGAGATCGGCGTACGCGGTTTGCGCCAGCGTGCGCGGAATCGGCGTCGCCGTCATGATCAGTTGATGAGGATGGCGCCCGTCGCGCTCGCCTTTTTCGCGCAGCGCGAGGCGCTGGTGTACGCCGAAACGGTGCTGCTCGTCGATCACGATCAGCGCGAGATCGGCGAATTTCACACCGGCCTGGAACAGCGCGTGCGTGCCGACGATTACTGCCGCCTCGCCGGTCGCAATGGCTGTCTGCGCCCGGCGTCGCGCCGCCGCACCCACTGTGCCGCTCAGCCAGACGACCGGCACACCCAGCGGCGCCAACCAGTCGTCGAAGTTATGAAAATGCTGTTCCGCCAGCAGTTCGGTCGGCGCCATTACCGCAGCCTGTCGACCGGCGGCTATGGCAGCCAGCACGGCTAGCGCGGCAACCACGGTCTTGCCCGAGCCGACATCGCCCTGCACGAGGCGCATCATCGGCCGGCCGGCGGCGAGGTCGTGGCGAATCTCCTCGTCGACCCGCCGCTGGGCCGCGGTCAGGTCAAACGGCAGCCGTTCCAGGAATTGGCGTCGCAGCTCGCCGCCGTCCCGCAGCGGCCATGCCCGGCGGCGGTCGCTCGCGAGCCGCAGGCGCCGGAGACTCAAATGGTGCGCGAGCAGTTCCTCGAACGCCAGGCGCCGCTGCGCGGGGTGGGTGCCGGCCGCAAGCCGCTCGCAGTCGACGTCCGGCGGCGGATTGTGCAGATAAAGGATGGCGTCCCGGAGCGTCGGGTACTCCGCCCGCGCCAGCGCTTCGGCCGGCAGCCAGTCCGGCAGTACCACACGATCTTCTTCGAGCCGCGCCAGCGCCTGCCCGACCAGTGCGCGCAGGCGCGGCTGGCCGAGCCCTTCGGTGGCCGGATACACCGGCGTCAGCGATTCTTCCAGCGTGGCGCCAGCGGAGACGATGCGGTATTCCGGGTGAATCATCTCCAGCGTGACCTTGCCCGGACGCACCTCGCCGTAACAGCGCACGCGCGTGCCGCGCTTCAGCGTCGCCGCCTGCGCGGCCGAAAAATGGAAAAAACGCAGCGTCAGCGCGCCGCTGCCGTCGCGGATCCGGCTGAGCAGGCTGCGGCGACCGCGGAAGACGGTTTCGGTGAGTTCGACCTCGCCTTCGACGACGGCGGCAGCACCGGGCCGGAGGCTGCCGATCGGCACGATCCGGGTCCGGTCCTCGTATTGCCGCGGCAGGTGGAACAGCAGGTCCTGCAGCGTCTCGATGTGCAGCTTTCCAAGGCGCTCCGCCAGCCGTCCGCCGACCCCCTTCAGCGCCGTGACCGGCACCGTCGAGGCGTCGGGCGCGGCAATCGTCGTCGGCTTCAAAGCGCGAGAATTGCCTCTACCTCGACAGCCGCGCCTTTGGGCAGGCCGGCGACGGCAATCGCGGCGCGCGCCGGGTACGGTTCCTCGAAATAGTCCGCCATGACCTCGTTCACCATCGGGTAGTCGGCAAGGTCGCCCAGGTAGACCGTCAACTTGACGATCTTGTCGAGCCCACCGCCGGCCGCAGCCGTGACCGCGCGCAGGTTGTCGAACACCTGGCGCGCCTGGGCCTCGACCGTCGCCGCGACCAGCTCGCCGGTGGCGGGGTCGAGCCCGATCTGGCCGGACAGGTAAACAGTATCGCCGGCACGAACGGCCTGTGAGTAAGGACCGATTGCCGCGGGCGCCTTGTCGGTGGAAATGGCCGTAATCATTGCTACTCCTTCGTTTTAGAATCTTGTGCGTGCAATCCTCAGCACCTGCGGCATGTTGCGCAAGTGGCGCATGATGCGCGCAAGGTGCTTGCGGTCCTGCACCGAGAACACCATGTTCAGCGTCGAAGTCTGGCCGTCGCGCTCCTGCAGCGCGACATGTTCGATGTTCGAGCCCAGTTCCGCGATCGTTGCCGCGACCGTCGCCAGCACGCCGCGCTGGTTGACGACCTCGCAGCGAATCTCGACGGCGAACTCGCGGCCGATATCCTTCTCCCACTGCACCTCCAGCCACTTGTCCGGCTGGCTGCGGTAGTCGGCGAGGTTGCGGCAACTGTCACGGTGAATGACGATGCCGCGCCCGGCGCTGAGATAGCCCATGATCGGATCGCCGGGAATCGGGTGGCAACAGCGGCCGAGGCTGACGACCATGCCTTCGGTGCCCTTGATCGACAGCGGCCCGCTCGCCGCCGGCTCGCTCTCACGCGCGGCATCCGGCAGCAAGCGACGCGCGACCAGCGGCGCGAGCCGCTCGCCGAGACCGATCTGCTCCATCAGGTCGTCGATGCTGGCCAGCTTGAACTCGGCAAGCACTGCCTCGATCTGTGCCGCCGGCAGCTTTTTCAGCCGCGCCTTGTAGCTTTCCAGCGCGCGCTCGAGCAGGCGGCGGCCGAGCAGAATCGCCTTGTCGCGCTTGAGGTTCTTAAGGTAATGGCGGATGTTTGCGCGCGCCTTCGCCGTCACGACGAAGTCGAGCCACGCCGGGTTCGGGATCGCGCCCTTGGCAGTGATGATCTCGACCGTCTGGCCGTTCACCAGCGGCGTGCGCAGCGGAATCATGCGCCGATCGACCTTCGCGGCGACGCAGGCGTTTCCGACGTCGGTATGTACCGCGTAGGCGAAATCGACCGCGGTCGCACCGCGCGGCAGGCGGCGAATGTCGCCCTGCGGCGTGAATACGTACACCTCGTCCGGGAACAGGTCGACCTTGACGTTTTCGAGAAATTCGACCGATGTCGCCGCTCCCTTTTGCATGTCCAACATGCCGCGCAACCATTCGCGCGCGCGCGCTTCCGGCGCGGTCGCGGCGGTTTCGTGCGACTTGTACAGCCAGTGCGCAGCGACGCCCGATTCGGCGATCTTGTGCATTGCCTCGGTGCGGATCTGCACCTCGACCGGCGCGCCGCGCGGCCCGATCAATACCGTGTGCAACGACTGGTAACCGTTGCCCTTCGGGATTGCAATGTAATCCTTGAAGCGGCCCGGCGCCGGCTTGTAGCAGGCATGCACGATGCCGAGCGCGCGATAGCAGGCGTCGACCGAATCGACGACGATGCGGAAGCCGTACATGTCCATGATCTCGCGCAGCGGCAACCGCTTGGTGCGCATCTTCGTGTAGACGCTGTACAAATGCTTTTCGCGCCCGGCGATGCGCGCTTCGACACCTTCGCGCTTGAGCGCCTGGCGGAACACGCCGGTGATCTTGCGAACGATCTCCTTGTGGTGGCCGCGGCTGCGCTTGAGCTGGCGCGCAAGCACGCGGTAGCGCTTCGGGTACAGCGCGCGAAAACCGAGATCCTCGAGTTCAAGACGCATCGCGTTCATGCCCAGGCGATGGGCGATAGGCGCATAAATCTCGAGCGTTTCGCGCGCGATCCGGCGGCGCTTGGGCGGCGGCATGACGCCGAGCGTGCGCATGTTGTGGAGGCGGTCCGCGAGCTTCATCAGGATCACGCGGATGTCCTCGACCATCGCCAGCAGCATCTTGCGGAAGTTTTCCGCCTGCGCCTCGGCCCGGCTCTGGAAGCGGATCTGGGTCAGCTTGCTGACGCCGTCGACGAGCTCGGCGACCTCCTCGCCGAATGCGGCCGCGATTTCATCCTTTGAGTTGGGGGTGTCCTCGATGACGTCGTGCAGCACGGCCGCGGTGATGGTCGCTGCATCCATGCGCATGTCGGCGAGAATGCCGGCGACGGCGACGGGATGGGAAATGTATGGTTCGCCGGAGACGCGGCGCTGGCCTTCATGGGCATGCGCGCCGAAATCATAGGCGCGACGAACCGTGTCCACCTGCTCCGGGCTGAGATAGGTTTCCAGCCGCGCGAGAAGATGGTCGATGCCGGCCGAACGGCGTTCGCGACCGGCACGAGTCAGCAATGAAGTTGCGTGCGCCATAAGAGGTGCAGTTTACACCTTTGGCGCGGGGGCTTTGGGAGGCGAAAGTCCCGCCGGACTTACTGCGGCGAGCCGGTGTCGTCCTGCGGGGAAATGAAGTCTTCGGGCGTCGGCTCGATGATTTCCGGCTCCTCGACGCGGACCGGCTGCGGCCGCTCCGGTTCGTCGAGAATCGACCGGTCGACGTGGCCCTCGGCGATCTCACGCAGCGCCACCACGGTCGGTTTGTCGTTCTCGAGCGGCACCGTCGCCTCCATGCCGTGGCTCAACTGACGCGCGCGACGGGTCGCGACCAGCACGAGCTGAAACAGATTATCGACGTTGTCGAGGCAGTCCTCGACGGTAACGCGTGCCATAAATGCTCCGTGGATGCGGTAACTACGCGGAATACAAGCGATTTATTCTAGTCGATCGCCGGAAACAAGTCTATTCGCATTTAATGCCCGTAGCCGCCTGTCGTCACCTTGCCCCGAAACACCAGGTATTGATACGCGTTGTAGATCAGCATCACCGGGATCAGCATGCCGATGCCCGTGAGCATGAACACCAGCGTCTTGCCGGATGACGCGGCACTGTAAACGGTGACGTCCGGCGGGATGATGCTGGGGTACAAGCTCGTGGCGAGGCCGATGAACGAGAACAGGAAGATCAGAATGCTCCAGGCAAACGGGGCATATTCGTGCCGTCGCCGAAGGCTGTAGAGCAGCACGCCGAAGGAGATCGCGGCGCACAGCGGCAGCGTGCCGATGGCGTACAGGTTCTCGCCGAACCACTTGGCGCGCACGTAATCGAACTTGAGCGGCGTCCACAGGCTGACGCCGATGCCGACGACGACCGTAAGCCATGCCGCGAACGCTGCCTGATGAAAGAAGCGCGACTGGGTATCGCCGATGGTCTTGACGATCAGGTACGTCGCGCCGAGCAGCATGTAGCCGAATACGACGCCCACCGCGACCAGTAGCGAGAACGGCGAGAACCAGTCGAACACGCCGCCGGTAAAACCATGCGGCCCCACCGGAATTCCCGAAATGATCGCGCCGAGGGCAAAACCCTGTGCGATCGCGGCGAGCAAACTGCCGGCGCCGAAGGCGATGTTCCACATACGTTTGCGGCGGGAGTTCTCGCGAAACTCGAACGCCACCGCGCGAAACACCAGCCCGAACAGCGTCGCCATAATCGGAATGTAGAGCGCATGCAGCGCGATCGCGTAAACATCGGGAAACGCGCCGAACAGCGCGCCGCCGAGCAGCACCAGCCAGGTTTCGTTGGCATCCCAGACGCTGCCGAGACAGGCCATCATGATGCCGCGCTCGTTGTCGTCGCGCGCGCCCAGCGACAGGATGCCGACGCCCAGGTCGAAGCCGTCGAGCACCACGTAAAGGATCAGCAATACGCCGATCAGGCCGAACCAGATGTCGGCGAGGAAGTGGTGAACGTCGTTCATTTCATGCCCTCGCTCGACTGGCCTTCACCGGTTTCCCAGGCGGTGCGCGTGTCGATCAGCCCGCCGCCCCGGCGCGGCGGCGCCTCCATCGTCACGTCCGGCCCTTCCAGCAGGATGCGCCGTGCGAAGTACAGGAACGTCACCAGCAGAATCGCGTAGATAATGCCGAACACGATCATCGTGCCGGCGACAGTCGAGGCGGGCAGCATCGACGCGCCGTGTTCCGTGCGCATGATGCCGTAAATCACCCACGGCTGGCGGCCGACTTCGCGCACGGTCCAGCCGGCCTCGACGGCAATGTAGCCGAGAGGAATCGCGCCGATCCACAGCCGCCACAGCCACTTGTTGCGGCCGGCGTTGTCAGGCGTCAGGCCGCGCCGCCACCAGCGCCAGACAGTCCAGATCATCAGGCCGAAGAAGAAAAAGCCAATTCCCGCCATCAGGCGAAACGCATAGTAAATCAGCGGCAGTAGCGGCGGCTGATCCTTGCGCGGAAAGTCGCGCAGACCTTTGACCTGGCCGGTGAGCGAGTGTGTCGCCAGCAGGCTCAGACCGTACGGAATCTCGAGCGACCAGTCGTTTTTCTGCTTCGCCTGGTCCGGCCACGCGAGCAGCGACCACGCCGCGGGTTCGCCGGGCGGATTCGTTATCCAATGCCCTTCTATCGCCGCGCCCTTGGCCGGCTGATACTCGAACACGACGCCGCCCGAGCCGTCACCGAGAAAAATCTGCACCGGCGTAATCACGATCGCCGCGACGACCACCACCTTGAACGAGCGCAGAAAGAAGGCGCGATGCCGATTCCGGTAGATGTACCACGCGCTCAGGCCGCCGATCACGAACAGGCTGGTTTCGAGGCACGCAACCCACATGTGGGTGATGGACCAGGGCGCGGACGGGTTGAAAATCGCCTGAATGTAGTTGTCGACAACGAAGTGGCCGTTGGCGACGTGGCCGCCTGCCGGCGTCTGCATCCACGAATTCGCCGACATTATCCACAACGCGGACATCGACGCGCCCAGCGCAACCATACAGGTCGCGAACATGTGGATCGCCGGCGCGACGCGGCGCCAGCCGAACATCATGATGCCAAGAAAGCCGGCTTCGAGCATGAAGGCCATCGCGCCTTCGAAGCCGAGAATGTTGCCGAAGAAGTTGCCCGCGAAACGCGAGAACGGCGCCCAGTTGGTGCCGAACTCGAATTCCAGCGGCAGGCCGGTCGCGACGCCGACGCCGAAATTCAGCAGCAGCAGTTTCGCCCAGAAACGCGCGTGGCGGTAGTAATCTTCGTCGCCGGTCTTCAGCCACAACGCTTCGATCGCCACCAGGAACGACGACAGGCCGATCGTGAACACCGGCCACAGGATGTGGAAAATCAGGGTCAGCGCGAACTGGCCGCGCGACAAGTCGACGCTGGGACTGATCGGAGGAAGCATTGCGATCCTTGCCTTCCGCGAGCACGCGATTCCGTGGACCGCACGTCAAGCGGTCCTTACAATGGCGGATACAATGACACACGATACCAGAACCGCCCCGCCCCTTGCGCTGGTAGTGGCCATGGGCGCTGAACGCGAGATCGGCCACGACGGCAAAATGCCCTGGCATCTGCCGGCCGACCTCAAGCATTTCAAGGCCGTGACGATGGGGCACACGATCCTGATGGGGCGGCGCACATTCGAGTCGATCGGTCGGCCGCTGCCGGGACGCGACAACTTCGTCGTCAGCCGGGACGTCAGTTTTCAGCCCGACGGCTGCCGCGTGTTTGCGTCAATCGATCTGGCGCTCGCCGCCGCGCCCGCGGACCAGATGTTGATGGTGATCGGCGGGGCGACGCTTTACGAGGTGCTGCTGCCGCAAGCGCAGCGGATTTACCTGACGCGGATCAAGGCGAGCTTCCCGGCGGATACCTGGTTTCCGGCGCTCGACGACGACGCGTGGCGGGAAGTCGAATGCGAGGAGCACGGGCCGGACGAGAAGAACCTTTATCGATATAGCTTTGCTACGCTGGAGAGGGTCAAAGGTAAAGGGAAAAAGGTAAAGGGTGAAAGGTAAAAAAGGTAAGAGGTGAGAGGCATGGACCTTTGACCCTTTACCGTTAACCCTTTACCCGGCGCGCCGCGCGAGCAGCGGCAGATCCCCCTCAATCCCCAGCGCCCGCCGAATAAACGCATTCTTCACCGGCGGTAATTTGTTGACGAAACTCAGCCCCCACCCGCCCAATGCGCGAATCGGCTCCGCCGCACCAAACAGCTTCTGAAATCCGTCCAGCGACCAGACCATCGCCGCATTTTCCATACGGCGGACGCGTTCGTAGCGGCGCAGGACCGATATCGCACCGACATCTCGACCGTTGGCGGCTGCCGCTTTGAGCGTTTCCGCCAAAGCAGCGGCATCAAGCAGCCCCAGGTTGACGCCCTGCCCCGCCAACGGATGTATCGAATGGGCGGCATCGCCGACCAGTGCAAAGCGGGGACGGACGTAACGCTCCGCGTGCATGCGCACGAGTGGAAAACCGGCGCGACGATCGTTGGCGGTCACCGCGCCGAGCGCGTAATCGCTCGCCTTTGAAACGGCGTGGTTGAATTCGGCGTCGTCGAGCGCAAGCAATTCTTCGGCGTCGCTGCTGTCGGTGGACCAGATCAGCGACGAGCGACCATCGGCCAGCGGCAGCAGCGCGAGCACCCCGTTATCGAGAAAAGCCTGCCGCGCAACGCCATCGTGGTCCTGCTCAGTGGTCAAATGACTGACAACGGCGCGCTGGTTGTAAGAATGTGAGGGCGCTTCGATGCCCGCCCACTGTCGCAACCGGGAGCCGACGCCGTCGGCCGCGACCACCAGTCGCGCGCGCATTTCGCTGCCGTCGTCGAGCTTGAGGCTCATGTGGTCGGGATTGGCTGCAAGGCCCGTGCAGGCGCGCGGCCACAAGGTCGTGACATTGCTGAACGCGCCGACCCGGTCCAGCAGCGCGGATTGCAACAGGCGGTTTTCGATGATGTGGCCGAGGTCCGGCTCACCGACGTCGGCCGCATCGAATTCGATCCGACCGCCGCCGGCGGAATCCCAGACCTGCATGCCGCGATAGGCGCAGATCCGGTTCGCGGCGGCGATGCCGTCCCAGGCGCCGAGGTTGCGCAGGATGCGTTCCGAGGCGCGCGAAATGGCAAACACCCGAAGGTCCAGCGGAGCGCCGGCGTCAAAAGCTTCGGGTTCACGCGCTTCGAGCAGCGCGATCTTCAGCATGCTGTCGGCAATCGCGGCAGCGAGCGTCGCGCCGACCGCGCCCGCGCCGACGATCACGACATCGTAGTCGTTCGTCACGACGGCACCCGCGGCAGCCGGCCGGCAAGCCCCATCGTCTGGCGCGCAAACAGATGCTTCACGCCCGGCAGCATGTCAAAGCCCAGCAGGCCGGCGTTGCGCGCCTTGGCGAGCGGCACGAAGCGCGGCGCAAATGTGCGCATCAGGCCGTCGGTAATTCCGACCGTCAGACGCTGATCGCGTCGCCGCCGCGCGGCGTAGCATTCCAGCGCGGCAATCGCGCCGGGATCTTCGCCGCGCGCAATGGTGTCGCCGACAACTTCCGCCAGCGTTGCGACATCGCGCAAAGACAGGTTGAAGCTCTGTCCGGCCACCGGGTGCAATGAATGCGCGGCATTGCCGATGACGGCGAAGCGCGGCCCGACCTGACGCTCGGCGCGCAGCAATTTCAACGGGTAGGCGAAACGCCGGCCGGCACGTACGAAGCGGCCCAGCCGGTAGCCGAACAACGCCTGCAGGCTGTGCAGGAACGTCTCGTCGTCGAGGGCCAGCGCCGCATCCGCGGCATCGGCCGCAACCGTCCAGACGGCACCAACGCGTCCGGCGCTCATCGGCAGCATCGCGACCGGACCCTGCGAAGTGAACCGTTCGTACGCCCAGTAACCGTGATGCTCGCTGGGGGTGACATTGGCGATGATGGCGCTCTGGTGGTAGTCATGTACGGTCGCGTGCACGCCCAGCCGTTCGCGCAATGGCGAGCGTGCGCCGTCGGCAACGATCAGAAGCTTGGCGCGTGTCTCGATCTGGCGGTCGTCGGCCGTCAGCCGTGCCTGCGCCCATGCCTTGTCGATCGTGACGCTTTCGACACTCGCGGGGCACAGCATTGATACACCGCTGCGTTTCCGCAGCGCGCCGTGCAGCGCGGCGCCGTAAACCCGGTTGGGCATGATATAGCCGAGCGCTTCGACACCTTCGTCGGCGGCATGCAAACGGCTGAAGCCGCAACGGCCGCGCTCGGATACGTGAATATGCTCGATCGGCGTCGCATGTTCGGCCAGCGCCGGCCACAATGTCATCTGTTCCAGGATCGATCGGCTGCCGGCCGAGAACGCAGTCACGCGTTCGTCGTAGCTCGGTTGCGCGTCGGAGCGCACCGGCATCGGTTCGACCACGGCAACGTCAAGGTCGAGCCCGGCGAGTGCCAGCGCCATGCTCGCGCCGACCATGCCGCCGCCGGCGATCAGGATGTCGTATTCGGTTTTTATTTCGTCCATAGCTCCTTCCCAGACTACGCTGCCGCTTTCGAACGCTGCATGAATCGCTCAATCGCGTCCGGCTCCTTCAGCAGCTTGCCGGTCAGCACGTCCGGTTCGTCGCGCGTCACCAGCACGTCGTCTTCGATGCGCACGCCGATATTCCACCATTTCTTCGCGACGCCCTTGCTGCCCGCTGGAATATAAAGCCCCGGCTCGACAGTCAGCACCATGCCCGGCTCCAGTTCGCGCCACTGATCGTCGAGGCGGTAGTCACCCACGTCGTGCACGTCGAGGCCGAGCCAGTGACCGGTGCGGTGCATGTAAAAGCGGCGATACGCCTCGTCCTTGATCAGCTTCGACACCGGCCCTTTCAGTAGCCCGAGCTTCACGAGCCCGGCCGTCAGCGCCTTCACCGCGGCCTCGTGCGGCTGGTTCCAATGGTTGCCGGGCCGGGCAGCGTCGATACCGGCGTACTGGGCGCGCAACACCACCTCGTAGATCGCACGTTGTGCTTCGGTGAAGCGGCCGTTAACCGGAAACGTGCGGGTGATGTCGGACGCGTAGCCGTGGACTTCGCAACCGGCATCGATCAGCACCAGCTCGCCGTCGTTCAGCACCGCATCGTTTTCGGTGTAGTGCAGGATGCAGCCGTTGCCGCCGCCGCCGACAATCGAGTTGTAGGCGACGCGCGCGCCGTGGCGGTGAAACTCGTGCAACAGTTCGGCCTCGAGTTCGTATTCGTGCATGCCCGGCCGGCAGGCGCGCATCGCGCGCTCGTGCGCACCGACCGAAATTGTCGCGGCACGTCGCATTTCGGCGATTTCGGAACGTGTCTTGTACAGGCGCATGTCGTGCAGGAACGGCTCGAGCGAGACGAACTCGTGCGGCGCGCTCGCACCTTGCCCGCGGCCGGTACGCAGCTGATTCACCCAGCCGATCACGCGCTGGTCGAACTGCGGGTGCGCACCCATCGTATAAAACACGCGTTCTGCGTTCTCCATCAGTCCGGGCAGGATGTCGTCGATGTCGGCGATCGGAAAGGCGTCGCCGGCGCCGTAGTCGCGCATTGCGCCTTCCTGGCCGGCGCGGCGTCCGTGCCAGGTTTCCTTCATCGGGTCGCGCTCGCGACAGAACAGCACGTAGTCGGCGGATGCGCGCCCCGGAATCAGCACCGCGACCGCGTCCGGTTCGGGAAAGCCGGTCAGGTATTGAAAGTCGCTGTCCTGCCGAAAGGGATAATCGACGTCGCGGTTGCGGATCGTCTCGACCGCCGACGGCACGATCGCAATCGTGTCGCGGCCCATCATGCGCATGAGCTGCTTGCGGCGCTTGGCGAATTCCTGCGGCTTCATTCTCTTTGATTCCTAGTGCAAAACCGGACGGCTGGCCTCCGCCGGATGAATGGTTTCAAAAACAAGCTGCGCGCCGACGCGAACGTATTCGACGATCTCGGCGTAAGCGGTTTCGTCGGCTTCGTTGCCGGCCTCGGCGTCGAGTTCCTGGCGGGCAATTTCGCTGAAGTCGCCCAGCACTTCGCGCACCTCGTCAGGCAACGGCGGCGATTCGCCCGGCGCAAAGCCGATCCCGAAGCCGTACAGGAAACCGCGGCACCAGAACCTTAATGCGGCGGCGCGGATTTCGATCGTTTCGCTGTCGTCGGGCAGCAGCGGCGCGAACCGCATATCGCCGCTGTCGAGCGTCGCCGCAATTGCGTCGCCCAGCGCCTTCAACAGACCGTCCTGTTCAACGGCGGCGAGCGTTTCCCGGTCCGGCAGCGCGTCGGGCCAGTCGGGACGCTGCGCGGGATCGGCGCCGCACACCAGACCAGTCAATGCGCCGTGACATTCCGCGGCATCGGTCGGGTCGAGCACGGCATTCAACTGCGGGCGGAGATCGGCGACGGTTGTCATGGCGGCGGGAAGCTTTGAGAGCACAAAGTGCCATACTATCACCGTTTAAAGAGGCGCTCTAACCACGTTGACCCGCATCAATGTCGGCTCTATAGTTGGCGCATCAACAGGGTCGGCCGGCAATGAACAGCGCGAACCAAATTATCGAAAGCGAACTCAGCCGTCTGGAAGCTCGTCTCGACGAGCTGACGGAAGTCTGTAATCGCCTGCGCCTGCAAAACCGCTCGCTGATGGAGCGGCTGGAAGCGCTGGCGACCGAACGTGCCGCACTGCTGGACAAGAACGAACAGGCACGCGGGCGCGTCGAGGCGATGATCGGCCGGCTACGAACGCTGGAACAGAACGTCTGACATGACTTCCGACACGACACGCGTCACCGTTCGTATTCTGGACCGCGAGTACCAGATAGGTTGCCCGCCGGAAGAAAAACCGGCGCTGCTCGAAGCGGCGTCTTTGCTGAATCGCAAGATGCAGGAAATCCGCAAATCGGGCTCGGTGATCGGCCTGGACCGCATCGCGGTGATGGCGGCGCTCAACCTGGCACACGAATTTCTGCAAAGCGACGCCAGCAGCAAGTCGATTGCCGACGACGTCACCAGGCGCCTGCAGCGGATGCACGACAAGGTCGAACTGACGCTGCTGGAAGATCGGAACGCTTCATGAAAAATGCGCGCCCGCTCACGTTCGCGCCCGCGGGTCGACGGTATAAAATGGTTGCGACATCTCCTGCGGTGTTCGACGCGAGCTGGGTATCTCTTTGAGCCTAACTTCTACCCGGGGGTGTGCAAAGTGGTTGCCGTGAGCATGTTCGCCTCGAGCGAAAAGCCTGAAGCGCCGCCAACGCACCCCACCTGAGCCACTGGTTCAAGGGAAAAGTTCGCGACGGCATCGGCGGGAGGTGTCCCCTTCTCTTGATTTCCAAAACCCCTACCAATATCGACGCACTGCGCCGGCAGATTTGCTGTCTGCGCCAGGCGCTCACGCCTGACGAACAGGCGGCTGCATCGGCTGCCATCGTTCAGCGCATCCGTCAACTGCCACTGTTTGAGCAGGCACTGCACATTGCCGTCTACAGCGCAATCCGCGGTGAAGTCGATCTCCAATCGTTGTGGCACGATGCGCCGGCCGCGAAGCACTGGTATCTGCCGGTCATTGTTCCGGGGCCGGAACGGGCGATGCGATTCGTGCGTCACGAGGCCGCCGCCGTGCTGCGTAAAAGCGCTCTCGGTATTCCCGAACCGGATGCCGCGAACGGCGTCGTGCGCGCGCCGCACGGACTCGACCTGGTGCTCGCGCCGCTGGTGGCATTCGATGCCGACGGTCATCGCATCGGCATGGGCGCCGGCTACTACGACCGCGCGTTTGCGTTTCTGCGCAATGCACCGCCTCCGGAACAGCCGCGGCTGATCGGCGTCGCCTACGAATTTCAGCGTGTCGAGCGTATCGACACGCAACCGTGGGACGTGCCCTTGTGGGGCGTGGTCACGGAACGAACCCTGTACGGCGGACTAGTAAAAGGAGACGAATAAGGTGCGTTACTGGCTGATGAAAACGGAGCCGAACGAGTTCTCGATCGACGACCTGGCGAACCGTCCGAACCAGGTCGAACCGTGGGATGGCGTCCGCAACTACCAGGCACGTAACATGATGCGCGACGAAATGAAGCGCGGCGACCGGGTTTTTTTCTACCACTCGAACTCGCAGCCACCGGGTATCGTCGGCATCGCCGAGGTGTGTCGCGAAGGCTATCCCGACATCACTGCGTTCGATCCTGAAGACCCGCACTATGACCCGAAAAGCGATCCGGATGCCCCACGCTGGTTCCGGGTCGACGTGCGTTTCGTAAGTAAATTCCAGCATAAAGTCACTCTCGACATGCTGCGTGCACAGCCCGATCTGGCGAACATGGCGGTGCTGCGACGCGGCAATCGGTTATCGATTACGCCGGTCAGCGAACGCGAATGGCGTTGCGTGTTGAAACTTGCCGACGAACGGCCTTGACAAAAATATTGACGTATATGCAATTTCGCCGCATAGTTGCGCTGGCAATTTGACTTTTCTCGTATATACTCAAGTGCGAGCATTCCAGTACCGGGAGATACTCAATGGCTACACGTAAGGCTTCGGCGAAGAAAAAAGTTTCGGCAAGCAAGAAAAAGAAGACGACCGCGAGGAAGGCAACGGCACGCAAAAAGGCCACGACTAAAAAGGTAATGGCCAAAAAGCGGGCGACCACCAAAAAGAAAACGGCCGCTCGTAAAAAGACGGCGACAAGGAAGAAGACGGCTGCCAAAAAGCGGCCGGCGCGCAAGAAGGCGGCTACCAGGAAAAAGACTGTAAGCCGAAAGAAGGCGACGGCGAAGAAGAAAACCGCCACACGGAAGAAGGCCGGCGCCAAGAAGAAGACGACCGCCCGCAAGAAGACTGCGGCAAAGAAGAAGGCCGCTGCGAAGAAGCGACCGGCGCGGAAGAAGACCGCCGCGCGCAAAAAGACCGCTTCGAAGAAGCGCACGACCACCAAGAAGAAGGCAGCGCCAAGGAAGAAAACAGCTGCCGCGCGCAAGAAAACGGCTACTCGAAAGAAGACGGCAGGCAAAAAGGCCGGCCGCAAGAGCAAGGCTTCGACCTTCGTCCTGCAGGGTCTGCCAAGCTGACGCAAGGCAAAAATTACGGTTTGGGGGCCCGCTTCGGCGGGCCCTTTTGTTTAGAGAGAGGCCATGGACAAAGACGCCAAAAAACGTGCGGCCGCCAAAGCGGCCATGGAATATATCGAAGACGTCGCGATCGTCGGCGTCGGCACCGGCTCGACGGTCGATTACTTCATCGAGGAACTGGCCGCCGTCAGGGCGCAGATCGACGGCGCGGTTTCGAGCTCCGAAGCAACTACGGCAAAATTGCGCGCCGCCGGTATTCCCGTCATCGAGCTGAACCGCAGCGGCGACATTCCGGTGTACGTGGACGGCTGCGACGAGTCCAACAAATACCTGCAACTGATCAAGGGCGGTGGCGCCGCGCTGACGCGCGAAAAAATCGTCGCCTCCGCCAGCGACCGATTCGTCTGCATTGCCGACGACACCAAGCTGGTCGGCGTTCTCGGCAACGTTGGCGTGCCGGTTGAAGTCATCCCGATGGCGCGCAGCTACGTTGCGCGCAAGCTGGTCAAGCTGGGCGGACGGCCCGTCTGGCGTGAAGGCGTCGTCACCGACAACGGCAACGAGATCATCGATCTGCACGGCTTGAGCATTACCGAACCACTCAAGCTGGAACGCGAAATCGAAGCGATCGCCGGCGTGGTTTGCGCAGGCATATTCGCTGCCCGGCCGGCGGATGTGCTGCTGCTTGCCGGCGATGACGGGGTGCGAACGCTAACCTAGGCTACGCGCGATCCAGGGTCCGACCATTCGGCTGACCGGCAACGGCAGCCGCTGCCAGGCGTTGATGAACGGCCGATAACGCGAGTTGTTCGGGCTGATGTCCGGCACCTGCTTCGCACGAACCAGGTGGTACTGGTAGTACAACGGCTGCGGCTCGAAACCCCAATGCGTCTTGAAGCGGTATGCGCCGGTGCCGCGTTTGCTGCGGCCATAATCGAACAGCCGCGCGCCGCGTTCGATGGCGCGGCACATCGTTTGCCAGTACATGAAGTCATTCGCCTTCACCACACGCGCAAAACTGCCGCCGCCACCGTAATACGGCAGCACTTCATCGCGGAAATAGAAACTCATGACCGCACTGACCGGGCGGTCGTCGTGCAGCACCGTCAACATCTCGCAGTCTTCGCCGAAGCGCGCCTTGAGCAGCCGGAAATACCGGCGACTGAATACCGGCGTGCCGAGATTGCGTACGCTTTCCGCGTACAGGTCATAGCCGCGGTCGACATCCTCATCGATCTCGACGCGTAATCCGCCGGCCTCGGCCTTGCGGATCATCGCCCGCTGCTTGCGGGGGATCGCCATCAAGTTGACCTCGGGGTCAGGATCCAGCGCTTTGCGAAACGTTACGTACAGCGACTTGGTCGGCCAGTCCGCCGGCCCGGGCCGCAGGTTGCGCAACTCAAGATAGTCCACGCCCAGGTTATCTGCCAGGTTGCACGCCGCCGCCCGCAGAGCGCGTTCGGCGCCGGGGGTGTCGGCGACAATGCCGCCATAGACGCAGAACGGCGTCGAGACGAGCGCGTGACCGAACAGGCGACTCTTCATCTCGACCAGCGGCAGAACGCCGGCGATACCATCGGCGCCGTCGGCGTAAAGATAGTGGGTTCTGTGGCCGAACGCTTCTTCGATGACATGCGCCCAGGCGACGCGATGAAAGAAGGTGGCATCCGGCCGCGTGCTGACAAAGATATCCCAGCGCGCCTCGTCGGCGGGTGACAAGGTCTTGACCGTAAAAGTACGAACGGAGGTCCGACTGGGGGTGAGTTGGGCGCTGCCGTGCCGTGCCTGGAAACGGTCCGCCAGCTGCCGTACGCGCGCATTGTCCATTGCATCCTTCCTTGTTTTGACGTTCCCTGTTGCTTCAGATTATGACACCGGTAGTTGCCTTAAGACAAACCCCTCATGTTGGCGTATGCCGACGCTGCCTTTCCCGCGGCCTCACCGGGTAAAACCCTTACGGACCGCGGCGCTTCGCTGTGGTAGCGTACTGGTTCCTGTTGAACCGCAACCGTCAAGGAGGACGCATGGACATCTACGAAGCACTGAGACGCGACCACGACGAAGTATCCGTCCTGTTCGAAGCGCTCTTTGACACGGACGCCGCCGCCGTCGATCGACGGCGCGACGCCTTCAAACGCTTGCAGCGAATCCTGCGGGCGCACTCCTCTGCGGAACAGGCGCTGTTTTACCCGCTCCTCAAGGACCACGAACAGACTCACGACCTGGTGGAGCACGCTGCCGGCCGCTACGGCAAGATGAACAAGTTGCTGGGCGAAATGGCGACGATGAACTATCGCGCGGATGCGTGGATGGACAAATGCCGGGCGCTCCACAGGGGTATGGAAGAACACGTCGACGAAGAAGAAAACCGGATATTTCCGCAGGCGCGACACATCCTCAGCGACGAACAGGCGCGGCAGCTTGGCGCGCAGATCGCGGAACAGGAACGATTACTCCATAGGGGCCGGAAGACGCTGGCCTGAATGAGAAAACGCCCTCCGAAGAGGGCGTTTTTAAGCGGCGCGGCCGAAAGTCACGTCATCGGGTGATGCTGCTCTGCTCGCCATGACCGATCAGCCGAACCTCGACGCGCCGGTTTTGCGCCCGACCCGTTTTGGTGCTGTTGGTCGCGACAGGATCCGATTCGCCGTAACCGTGCGAGACGATGCGGCTTGGGCGCACGCCGTGGCCTACCAGGTACTGGCGCACGGAATTGGTGCGGCGTTGCGACAGCCCTTTGTTGTAAGGCTTCGTTCCAATGCTGTCGGTATAGCCGGCAATTTCCACCGTAGCCTGCGGATGTTGGGCCAGCACCCTGTTGATCTTGTCCTCCTCGGTACTCAGATACCGTTGATCCTTTGGCGTCAGCTTCGCGCTGTCGAATGCAAAATGCAGGCTGTTCAGCTTGCGCGTTGCCAGCACTTTGCAGCCCTGGAAATTGACCTGCGTGCCGGGCGGGGTGTGCGGGCACTGGTCCTGCGCGTTCACCACGCCGTCGTTGTCCGAATCGGTCGGGCAACCATATCGGTCGACTTCCGTCCCGGGCGCCGTGTTCGGACACTGGTCCATGTTATCGGTAACGCCGTCATGATCGGAATCCATCGGCTGCGGTGGCGGCGCCTGCACGGGCGCCGGTGCGGGGTGCGTCTGCCCGCCGAACCCGAATTGCAGCGCCAGCATCAGCGTGTTGCCCGTCCAGGAAACGTCATAGCCGTCGAGGCTCGGGTTGAACGTCAGATGCACCGGCACGTAATAGCGATAATCGAGCGCCATCGCTACGTTGTCGCTGATATTGAACTTCAGCCCCGCAATCGCCTGGGCACCGAGGCCCGAGTCGATGTCGTCGATGCGGATGTCCGGGCTGCGCGTCGCGTTACGACCGAATGGACCGGCACTGCGATATTCGAGCCGCAACACGCCGAGCCCCAGGCCGAGATAAGGCGTGACGACACTGTTCGTCTGGAAGTCGTACAGCTCGTTAAAGAACAGGCCATAGGACACGGCGTCGCCGGTCGCGTCGTAGCGGCCGATGTCATAGTGCCGAATCGAGTCGAAATCGTTGCGTCGGTAACTGAACTCGATCTCGCTGCGCCAGCCGCCGGGCGACAGGTGACCAAACGTCAGCATCGCCGCCCAGCCGGTGTCGTACTTGACCGAGTCGTGGAAAAAGAACGGCGCGTGGCGGCCGCTGTAGACGCTCGAGTCATGCAGAAAGTTGGCCCCGAGGCCGATGCCGATGTAGTTGCCGGGGGTCTCGCCGTTGTTGTTGCCGGACTGCGCCAGCGCGGCCACCGGCAGCGTCAGGGCCAGCGCTGCAACCAGCGCCGGCAGGCGAAGCCGTGCGTGCGGAAATTTGTTCATGTTGCCTCCATTCGTGGTCGAGCTACGTCCTGTGCGGCACACTGTAACGGTTGCCGTAAGCCCGGTCGATCCGGACGAACGCGTAAAGTTGGGGGAAACGGCCGCGGGGAAGCGCAAAGCGCGTCACAAAACCGCAGACGTCGATTTTCGCGCCGCTGCGGGTTAAACTTCCGGTTGCATTTTTTACAGTCTCCAGGAATCGGAAGATGTCACGAAACTACCTGTTTACGTCCGAGTCGGTCTCGGAAGGCCACCCGGACAAGATCGCGGACCAGATTTCAGACGCGGTGCTCGACGAGATCCTGCGCCAGGACAAGCGCTCGCGCGTCGCCTGCGAAACGCTGATCAAGACCGGCATGATTATTGTTGCCGGCGAAGTCAGCACCCAGGCATGGGTCGATCTCGAGGAGCTGGTGCGGCCGATCGTGCGCCACATCGGCTATCGCGCCGAAATGGGTTTCGACTGGGAAACCTGCGCCGTGCTGAACGCGATCGGCAAGCAGTCGCCGGACATCGCGCAGGGTGTCGACCGCTCTGCGCCCGAGGAACAGGGCGCCGGCGACCAGGGCCTGATGTTCGGTTATGCCAGCAACGAAACCGACGTGCTGATGCCGGCACCGATCACGTTCGCGCACCGGCTGGTGCAGCGCCAGGCGGAAGTCCGCCGCTCGGGCGCACTGCCGTGGCTGCGCCCGGACGCGAAGAGCCAGGTCACCTTCCGCTACGAAAACGACCGGCCGGTCGGCATCAACGCCGTCGTGCTCTCCACGCAGCACTCGCCGGATGTCGATCTGAAAACGCTGACCGAAGCGGTGATGGAAGAAATCATCAAGCCGGTGCTGCCGGCCGAATGGGTCGACGCCAAGACCCGCTACCACATCAATCCGACCGGCCGATTTGTAATCGGCGGCCCCGTCGGCGACTGCGGCCTGACCGGACGCAAGCTGATCGTCGATACCTACGGCGGCATGGCCCGCCACGGCGGCGGCGCGTTCTCCGGCAAGGACCCGTCCAAGGTGGACCGCTCCGCGGCCTACGCGATGCGCTACGTCGCCAAGAACATCGTCGCGGCCGGCCTTGCCGAGCGCTGCGAACTGCAGGTGTCCTACGCGATCGGCGTCGCCGAACCGACATCGGTCACCGTCGAGACGTTCGGGACCGGCAAGGTCGACGAGGCCCGGCTGACGCAGCTCGTCCGCGAGCACTTCGACCTGCGCCCGTACGGCATCCTCAAGATGCTCGACCTGGTGCGGCCGATCTACCAGGCTACCGCCGCCTACGGCCACTTCGGCCGCGAGGACGACAACTTTACCTGGGAAAAGACAGATCGCGCGGAAGAATTGCGTGAAGCGGCGGGATTAAAAGAGCCCGCAATGGCTTAAGGCTTTAGAATGGCTCCACTCCGAGGAGCGCTGCAACGAACACAGATTCGTCAGGCTCGGAGCACAGGAGCATTTCATCTTCGAACGGCGCTCGTTCAACGTTAATGGAGTCAACACGATGAACGCAGTCGTAGACAATGAAACTTCCGATTACTACGTCCGGGATATAGGCCTCGCCGATTGGGGCCGCAAGGAAATTGCGATCGCCGAGACGGAAATGCCGGGCCTCATGGCGACGCGACGCGAGTACGCCGACGCGCAACCGCTGAAAGGCGCGCGCATCGCGGGCTCACTGCACATGACAATCCAGACCGCGGTGCTGATCGAGACCCTGAACGCGCTCGGCGCCGAAGTCCGCTGGGCGTCGTGCAACATCTATTCCACCCAGGACCACGCCGCCGCGGCGATCGCGGCCGGCGGCACGCCGGTATTCGCCTACAAGGGCGAAAGCCTCGACGAGTACTGGGAATTCACTCACCGCATCCTCGACTGGGGCGACGGCGAAACCGCCAACATGATCCTCGACGACGGCGGCGACGCGACGCTGCTGGCGACGCTCGGCGCGCGCGCCGAAAAAGATCCGTCGCTGGTCGCCAATCCCACAAACGAAGAGGAAAAGGCGCTGTTCGCGGCGATCAGGAAGCGCCTCGACAGCAAGCCCGGCTGGTATTCAAAGGTCTGCGCGAACATTCGCGGCGTTACCGAGGAAACCACCACCGGCGTGCATCGCCTGTACGAAATGGCGCGTGAGAACCGGCTGCCGTTTCGGGCGATCAACGTCAACGACTCGGTCACGAAGTCGAAGTTCGACAATCTGTACGGTTGCCGCGAATCGCTGGTTGACGGCATCAAGCGCGCGACCGACGTGATGGTCGCCGGCAAGATTGCGCTGGTCGCGGGCTACGGCGACGTCGGCAAGGGCTGCGCCCAGTCGCTGCGCTCGCTCGGCGCGACCGTCTGGGTCACCGAAATCGACCCGATCTGCGCGCTGCAGGCGACGATGGAAGGCTTTCGCGTGGTGACGATGGACGAAGCGGCCGACAAGGCCGACATCTTCGTCACCGCCACCGGCAATTACCACGTCATCGACCACGACCACATGGCCGCAATGAAGAACCAGGCGATCGTTTGCAACATCGGCCACTTCGACTCGGAGATCAACATCGCCTCGCTCGACAAGTACGAGTGGGAGGAGATCAAGCCGCAGGTCGATCACGTGATCTTCCCGGACGGCAAGCGCATCATCGTGCTGGCGCGCGGCCGGCTGGTGAACCTCGGTTGCGCGACCGGCCATCCGAGCTTCGTGATGTCGAACTCGTTCACCAATCAGGTGCTCGCGCAAATCGAGCTGTGGACGCATCCCGACCAGTACGAAAACAAAGTGTACGTGCTGCCGAAGCATCTCGACGAGAAGGTCGCGATGCTGCATCTGGAGCGCCTCGGGGCGCATCTGACCGAGCTGACACCCCAGCAGGCGAGCTATATCGGTGTGCCGGTCGAGGGGCCGTTCAAGCCCGATCATTACCGGTACTGAAGAAAATGCTGAGTAGCTAGTACTACGACGCTCGTTGGTAGTTTCCAGTTACCAGCTACTCGGCGTTGTCCCGCCGTGGCGACACGGGGAATCCTCTATTGTTAGAGCCAGCCGGCCGCGTTCTAATGGAGTGCCAACAAACGGAACAAGGAGAGTCCCATGTATATCAAGAGCTTCACCGCAGCCTGCGCCGTGCTGGCTCTGGTCGGCTGCACGACGATGCACAACGAACCGCCGGGCGCCCAGCCGCTGGAAGAGCAGACCCTGGCGACACAGGCGGCCAACGTGCTGCAAAACGAAATGCAGCAGTCGCCCGACAAGCGCATTCCCCAGGCGCTGATCGCGAGCGCACGATGCATCGCGGTATTTCCGAAGTTCACCAAGGCGGCATTTATCGTCGGCGGCGCGAGCGGCAACGGAATTGTCGCCTGCCGGGACAAGAACAGCCAAAGCTGGCGTAACGCATCACCGGCGTTCTACACGTTGCGTGCCGGGAGCGTCGGCTTCCAGTGGGGCATTCAGTCGAGCGGCGTGGTGCTGCTGTTCCTCACCCAGCAGGGGGTCAATGCCTTGACCCAGAATAACGTCAAGCTGGGCGCCGATATCGCCGTCGCAGCCGGCCCGGTCGGCTGGAATGCGAGCGTGAACGCCGCGCCCGCCGCAGTCGTCAGCTACCAGGTGAGCAGCACCGGTCTGTTTGCGGGCATCAGCCTGAGCGGCTCGGTGTTGAACTTCGATCAAACATCGACCGGTGACATCTACAACAACTCGCATCCGGACGCGCAACAGGTGCTGTTTCAGATGAACAAGGTGCCGTCGAGCGTCGACGTTTACAATCAAAAGCTCGCTCAACTCAGTTCGGCGACACAACAGCAATCAATGATCAGCCGCTGAAGCGGCAGCGCAAGCTGACGCGGCTTAAACAAACGCCGGGCAGACTAGATTCTGCCCGGCGGTCGGCTCCGCGCCATTGTGCCCCTTTCGGATCAGCCTGCCGGCGCTCTTGAGCGGCAAGATCGTGATGTCCATCGGGATGTTATCGCACCCGCGCATCGCGCTGACGGCGGTTCGCCAGGCGGTGCCGACTTCGCGAGAAAGGGAATTACAGCCGCTTGTGTGCCAACGTCAAACCGTCGCCGATCGGCACCAGGCTGAGATCGATGCGTTCGTCGGCAAAAAGCTTTTCGTTGAACTCGCGGATGGCAATGGTGTCTTCGTCCTTATCCGCGGAATCGACGACGCGGCCGCCCCACAGCGTGTTGTCGATCGCGATCAGACCGTTCGGTTTAAGGAGTTTCAGCACTCGCTCGTAATAATCGCCGTAACGCGTCTTATCGGCGTCGATGAAGGCGAAATCGTAAAGTCGGTCTTCATCGGCATCGATCATGCGCTCCAGCGTCTTCAACGCCGGCGCGATGCGAAGATCGATCTTGTCCTCAACCCCGGCTTCGCGCCAATAGCGTCGTGCAACGGCCGTGTACTCCTCGCTCACGTCACACGCGACGATGCGCCCGTCGTCCGGCAGCGCCAGCGCTACGCTGAGGCTGCTGTACCCCGTGAAAACCCCGATCTCGATGCAACGCCGCGCGCCGATCGCCTGCACCAGCAGCGCCAGCAACCGTCCCTGCTCTGGCGAGATCTGCATGTTCGCATTCTCCCGGCGGGCGGTTTCCTCGCGCAGACGACGCAAAATGCCGGGCTCGCGCACAGACACGTCAAGCAGGTACTGGTAAAGTGACTCGTCAAGACTGATTGTGCGATTCGACATGGTCAAAGCGTATCCCAAACCAACCGCGGACGGAACCCTGCATCTCGTCCAGATCACCGACACGCACCTGTTCGCCGAACCGGGCCGGTGCATGCATCACGTCGACACCCGCGAAAGCTTTGAGCGCGTGATCGCTGCCATCGCCGCCGACGAGCGTCCCGACCTGCTGGTTGCGACCGGCGATCTGGCGCAGGACGAAACGCTCGAGGCGTATCGCGAATTCGCCGGCGTCGTCGCCCCGCTCGAGATGCCGGTCCTCGCCCTCTGCGGCAACCACGATCATCCCGATCGTATGGCCGCTGCGTTCGCCGGCAGCGCCATCACGCTCGACAAGCAAACCGATGCGGGCGCGTGGCGCATCGTGCAACTGCACACGCAAGTGCCGGGCGAAACCTACGGTCGACTCGACGACGCCGAGCTGGCGCTGCTCGACCACGCCCTCGACACCAACCGGCCGACGCTGATCTGCCTGCACCATCCGCCGCTCGCGGTGGGCAGCCCATGGCTCGACGAAATCGGCCTCACCAACACCGACGCCTTCTTCGATGTCATCGATCGGCATCCGGCGGTGCGCGGCGTCGTCGCCGGCCACGTTCACCAGGAAATGCGCGCGCGGCGCGGCGCCGTCGACTACTTCACGACACCTTCGACGTCGGTGCAGTTCCAGCCCGGCGTAACGAAACCCGCCTTCGACGCCGCCGCCCCCGGTTACCGGCGACTGCACCTTCACCCGGACGGTACGATAGAATCCAGCGTCGTCAGAATCCAGTAGAACCGGGACAACTCATGGACATTCGCGAAGAGCTGGTGCGCTACTACCGCTGGCTGCGCCAGCACGGGCTGAACGACTCCCACAGCGGCAACGCCTCCGTGCGCGACGGCGACACCATCTGGGTCACGCCTACCGGCGCCTGCGCCGACACGCTCGAACCGGACCAACTCGTCGCCTGCCCGATCGATGGCCGCCCCGGCGATGGTGCGTCTCTCGACGCGCCGCTGCACGTCAACGTCTACCGCCGCAACCCAGAGGCCCGTGCCGTCCTCCACAGCCATGGGCCGCACAGCGTCGCGCTCACGCTCGATGGCAAACCGTTCACCCCGATCGACTTCGAAGGCGGCTTTTACTTTCCCCACGTGCCGGTCATCAGCATCGCCTACGACCAATATGTCGACCGTGCGCCGGACATGGTTGCCACCGCGCTCACCGACCATCGCATCGCCATCGTGCGCGGCCACGGCGTCTATGCGCAGGCCGACAGCCTCAACTTGGCGTATAAGTGGACGTGCTCGTTGGAATTGTCGGCGAAGACGGCGTTTATAGCGAGGTTAGCGGCAAGGGGTGAGGGGATGACCACTGACCACTAACCCCATTTATACCTCGATCATCTCGAAATCTTCCTTTCCCGCACCGCAATCCGGACAAGTCCAGTTCAATGGTACGTCCTCCCATTTTGTACCGGGGGCGATTCCGGAATCCGGGTCGCCCTCCGCTTCATCGTAAATGTGGCCGCAAATCACGCACATGTAAGTCTTCATCCCGCTATTTTCCCATGAACGGCGCAACGGCGAAACCGGCCGATTGATAAAATGCATGGCATGAAATCAACAACGCCCGTCGTCCTCGTCATTGCCGGACTCGATCCGTCCGGCGGCGCCGGGCTCGTCGCCGACATCCAGACAATCACCGCACTTGGCGCACACCCCGCAACCGTCGCCACCACCCTCACCGTCCAGGATACCCGCAACGCACTTGAAGTCCGCCCGCTCGACGCCGCTTTCGTCGCCGCGCAGGCACGCGCAGTCCTCGCCGACATGCCCGTCGCCGCAATTAAACTCGGCCTGCTCGGCAGCGCCGCGACCGGCGAAGCCGTAGCCGCATTGCTGAACGAATCGCCCGACATCCCCGTCGTGCTCGACCCGGTGCTCGTCGCCAGCGGCGGCGCCAGGCTCGCCGAAGACATGCTGATCGACGTGATGCGCAACGCGTTGCTGCCGCGTGCATTGCTGACAACCCCGAACCGTCGCGAATTCCTGCGCCTTAGCGATCGGGGCGACGATGCCGAACGTGCGTCGGCCCTGCTGGCCGGCGGCTGCGCCAACCTCCTCATCACCGGCGGCGACGACGATACCGCCACCGTCCGCAACACGTTGTACAGCAACTTGGCTGCACCACAGCAGTACGAATGGCCGCGACTTCCCGGTCCGTTCCACGGTTCCGGCTGCACGCTCGCCGCCGCCGCGGCCGCCGCCGTGGCACAAGGCATGAACGTGGCTGACGCCGTCAAAAGAGCGCAGGAATTTACCTTCGACGCCTTACAACGCGCGCAACGGCTGGGCCGCGGCCAGCCGATCCCGTACCGGATGCCATGAAGCTCCCGGCCGGCGGGCTCTACGCCATCACCGCCAGTGAGACGCGAGGCGACGCGCTGGAACATGCCGTGGCAGCCGCGATCGCCGGCGGCGCAACATTGATCCAGTATCGCGATAAAACGACCGACCGGCGCCGCCGATTGCGTGACGGCGGACGATTACAGAAGCTCTGCCGCGACGCGGGCATCGGACTGATAATCAACGACGATGTGGAACTGGCCGCCGCGCTCAATGCCGATGGCGTACACCTGGGAGTCGACGACATTTCGCTGGTCGAAGCACGCGCACGACTTGGCAAAAACACCATCATCGGCGTGTCCTGCTATGACTCGCTGGCGTGCGCGGAGCTGGCAGCGAAATCCGGGGCCGACTACGTCGCCTTCGGCAGTTTTTATCCATCATCAACAAAACCCGGCGCAGTGCGCGCGCCGATCGACCTGCTACGGGCCGCGCGCGGGCTGCACGTGCCGGTGGTTGCGATCGGCGGCATTACACCTGCCAACGGAAAGGCGCTGATCGACGCCGGCGCCGATTTCCTGGCAGTCGTCAGCGGCGTGTTCGCTGCCGCCGATATCGAACTTGCCGCGTGCGCCTATGCGAGGCTATTTAATCGCCACTGACGCCCTCGGCGGCACGAGAGTCTCCTGGGCCGCAAACTGACGGATCAGCGCCGCAAATCGCGGATCGCTGCGCACCGGATCCCATTGCGGATCGTGCGCCATCACCGCGGCTGAAATGATGTCACCATGCGGCATCGAATAGAGCCGCTTCAGTTCGGATATCACGACTTCCGTCTTGCCGATTTGCGCATCGACAAACGCGGCATTCGCGACCGCGGCCATCGTCCTGAAAACATTGGC
Organism: Gammaproteobacteria bacterium; assembly: GCA_035708085.1. GTDB lineage: Bacteria > Pseudomonadota > Gammaproteobacteria > Natronospirales > DASSBR01 > DASSBR01. Next base: position 43,165 of record DASSTE010000050.1, read on the forward strand.
CGCATGCAGATGGCGCTGAATCATCGCCTGCGCCAGTGACCCGGCGTCGGCATTCCGACCGAGGCGCGCATAAACCCAAGCCAGGTTGCTGTTGAGAAACACGGAATGCGGGCGCTCCTTGAGGAGCGACTCGATCATTGCCTGCGCCGTCCGGTAATGCGCCCGCGCCCGCTTGCGGTCGTTGACGTACCAGGCCGCGTTGCCGCGATAGACCTCCAGCTCGTAGGCGGGAAGCAGCCCGCCCGGCTTGATGCCGGTCAGCAGTTTTTGCGCGCCGGCGAAATCGTGCTGCAGAAACAGCAAATCCACCCGCTGCAACTTCCAGAACGGATTTTTCCGAACGGTCTCCGGTGCCGCGTCGAGCACGGTCGCAGCGCGTCTGAAATCACCCGAATACTTGTAAACGTTCGCAAGACTGACCACGGTTGCCAGCGAATCTGGGGCAATCGCGTGCGCCTGCAACGCCGGTTTTTCCGCCGCCGCATAGTCGTGCGCCTGATCTTCGACTCCCACCAGCTCCACGAGGTAGCCCGTGTGACGCGGGTCCAGCGCGATTGCTTTGCGCAGGTATTGAATCGACTCCGCCAGCGCACCCGCCTCCTCGTGAATCAATCCCACCGTAAACAATGCCTTGGCGTTGTTCGGCTGCAGCGCCAGCGCGGCGGTGAACGCCGCAGCAGCCCTTGCCCGGTCCTGCAAAACATAAAGCCGATACCAGCCCTGAGCCATATGTGCCGCGGCGAGTCCTGGCGCCAGTTGCAGCGCCTTTGCCGCGGTGTCCCGGGCTTCGGCGGATAATTCCTCCACGTTGACCTGATCGGCATTGTCGATCACCTGCTGCGACAGCGTGATCGACAGGCGCGCCCAAGCCAGCGCAAATGCCGGGTCCTGCCTGACAGCGGCACGGTAATTCCGAACCGCGGCGTCAAAATCGGATTTCAGGAACCCGTTGGCGGCACGATCCGCGTAGTACTGCCCCTGCAAAAAGAAATTGTAGGCTTGCGCGTTGCGGGTCGAAGGCGTCGCGATACGAGCCACCTCACGCGCATTCAGCCTGGCGTCAAGCGCTTGCGCGACGCGCGCGGCGACTTCACTTTCAACACCGAACACGTCGTCGAGCGTCCGGGTGTAGCTTTTGGCCCAGATATGGGCGCGGCTCCCGGTGTCGATCAACTGCACGTTAATGCTCACGCGCTTGCCGATCTTCTGGACGCTGCCTTCGAGCACGCTGCCGACGCGGAGCTGCCTGGCGACGGTCTGGAGGTCGACGGGGTGGCTCTGGTATCGCTCGGTGGACGTGCGTGCAATCACCCTGAGACCGCGGATGTTGGCGAGATGCGTCAAAATTTCGTCCTGGATCCCCGCGGCGAAGTAGGCATTCGCCGGATCGGCGGACAGGTTTTCGAACGGCAGCACGGCCACGGCCAGCCGGTTCGGTGCTGTTTGCGTGGCGGCGGTCTGGGCGGCATCCCACGGCAGCAGAAACCAGACGATGGCGCCGACAAGGCCGCTCGCCA
>DASSTE010000051.1:0-35599 GCA_035708085.1 Gammaproteobacteria bacterium
CAGCGAATCGGCCAGCGACGGCGCGGCGGTAAAACCCAGCCACATCAGGAATCCCAGCACCAGCGCAATTCCGAGCTCCGGCTCGGGCGCCGCCGCGGCCAATATGATCGCCAGCACGAACGCCTGCACCAGCGAGCTGACTAGCGCGATCACGTAGCGCTGCAACCGCCCCCCCGCTGTCAGATCGTCCATCGCCGAAGGGTTGTAGCGTAGCCACAGCGGCCCGAACGTAAACGGCGCGTACCAGACTGCGCCGAGCACGAAGCCGCAGACGCCGGCGATCAGCGCGCCGGTATAACTGAAGTTGGCGAGATCCATCCCATGCCCTTTTAACGTGGTGGTGCGGACAGTCTATCAATACGGGCGGTCAGTGGAGCCGCTAACCTCTGACCCCTAACCTCGACTCGTGCGACAATAACGCACCATGTCGGACGCCGCCCTTCATCCTGAAACCCTCGCGGTCCATGCCGGCCGCGAAGTCGATGCCGAGACCGGCGCGGTCGCGCTGCCGATTCATCCCAGCACGACTTTCGAGCGCGCCGCCGATGGCGGCTTTCCGCACGGCCACATTTATACCCGTTACGCAAATCCGACGCGCACGCATCTCGAAACCTGCCTTGCCGCACTTGAAGGCGGCGCGGAGGCGGCGGCGTTTGCATCCGGCACCGCGGCCGCGATGACCGTATTTCAGGCGCTTGGGCCGGGCGCGCACGTTGTCGCCTCGGCCGATGCCTATCACGGCATCCTGCGGCTGCTGCGCGAAGTGATGACGCCTTGGGACTTGGCAGTGAGCTTGGTCGACACCAGCGATCTCGACGCGGTGCGCGCGGCAATCCGGCCCGCAACGCGGCTGCTGTGGGCGGAAACGCCGTCGAATCCGTTGCTCAAGATCAGCGATCTCGATGCGCTCGCGGCGATCGCGCGCGATGCCGGCGCGATCAGCGTCTGCGACAACACGTTCGCAACGCCGATCCTGCAGCGCCCGCTCGACCATGGCTTCGACATCTCGATGCTGAGCACGACCAAGTATTTCGGCGGCCACAGCGATGTGCTCGGCGGGGGGTTGGTGACGGGCGCCGCCGACAAATTCTGGGAGCGCATCCGCTTTCTGCAGGGCGCCGGCGGTGCGGTGCCCAGCCCGTTCGATTGCTGGCTGGTGCTGCGCGGCGCGGCGACGTTGCCGTTGCGCGTGCGTGCGGCAACCGACAACGCCGGCCGGCTGGCCGAACATCTGGCCGAGCATGTACGTGTCGAGCGGGTTTACTATCCGGGCTTGTCGACGCATCCCGGCCATGCGCTTGCGGCGCGGCAGATGAAGGGTTTCGGCGGCGTCCTGTCGTTTACCGTTACGGACGGTGAGTCGGCCGCGATCAATGTTGCCGCCCGCGTGCGCCTGATCAAGCGCGCGACCAGCCTCGGCGGCGTCGAAACCCTGATTGAGCATCGCGCGTCGATCGAGGGGCCGGAAACACGTACGCCCCGAAACCTGCTGCGGCTGTCGGTCGGCGTCGAGCACGTCGACGATCTGATCGCCGATCTGGATGAAGCTTTAGCTAACAAGTAAGGAGTTGTCATGCGTTCCTGTTCACTTCTGATCGCCGCCCTGCTGCTGCCTCTGGGCGCCATCGCCGCGCCGGCGAACGGCAACTTGACCCTCGAACGCATCATGTCCAACCCGGACTGGATCCAGGTGCCGGCGGAATCGCCGTACTGGAGCGCAGACGGCCAGACCGTCTTCTTCGACAAGCAGAAACACGCCTCGCCGGTCGAGACGCTGTACTCGGTGAGCGCGAGCGGCGGCGACGTGCACAAGGTCGCGCCCGCGGATTGGAGTACCACCGGCTCGACCCAGGCGGTTTACAACCGCGCTCTGAACCACGAAGCCTGGGTTGCGCATGGCGACCTGTTCGTCCGCGACCTCGGGAACGGTCACGTGACACAGTTGACGCGCGGCGCGTCGGTCGAGAATCCGATATTCATGGCCGATGGCGAACACGTCGCCTATCAGCAGGATCAGCGCTGGTTCGTGGTCGATCCGGCGAGCGGGCTGACGGTGGCGGTCGCCGACCTGAAACTGGCCGATGCGCCCGACGCGCCGCCGAGCCACTACGACTACGCCAACGCCGACCCGCTGCGCATTTTCAAATCGCTGCAAAAGAAAAAGGCGGACGCGAAGGCCGAGCGTGAGCAGGAGCAGGCGCTGGCCGAAGCCGACCCGACCCGCGCCGGCGTGCCGTGGTATCTCGGCAGCGACATCAAGCTTGCCGGCCGCTCGCTGTCGCCGAACGGCCGCTGGCTGCTGCTGGTGACGGAGCCGAAGGGCTATAACGAAGGCAAGCCCGGCAACATGCCGGACTACATCAACGACAATGGCCGCATCACGATGCACGATGTGCATTACCGCGTCGGCCTCAATCCGCCCGCGCCGAATCACATGCTGCTGCTCGATCTCAAGACGCACAAGCAGTACAAACTCGACGAAACCGTGCTGCCCGGCATCAAGGATGACCCGCTCGCAAAGCTGCGCAAGCAGGCGGTCGCGTGGGACGTGAAGCATGGGGTGACGCGCGCGAACGCGGAGGCGTCGGTCAAGGCGCCCAAGGTGCGGCCGGTGCAGGTGTATGGCATCGAGTGGAACGACGCCGGCACGCAGGCGGCGATCGAGTTCGTGTCGGTCGACAACAAGGATCGCTGGATCGCGACGGTCGATTTCGACGACCACAAGCTGGTGACGGCCGATCACCTGCACGACCCGGCGTGGATCAACTGGACGCACAATGCGTTCGGCTGGCTGCCGGACAACCACACGCTGTGGTTTTTGTCCGAGAAAAGCGGCTGGTCGCAGCTTTATACGACCGACGCCGACGGCAACCACACCCATGCGTTGACGCACGGCAAGTTCGTCGTCGAGTCGCCCGAGGTCAGCCACGACGGGCGCTATATTTATTTCCAGGCGAACCCGAATGAGCCCGGCACCTGGAATATCTATCGTGTCGCCACCCACGGCGGCGCGATGCAGCCGGTTACGCAACTGTCCGGCCTGAACGGCACGCAGCCGGGGCTGCACAGCAACAGCCGCTTCGTGCTGTCGCCGGACGGCTCGAAGCTGCTGTTTTATCACTCGACCGCGATCCGCCCGCCGGAACTGTACGTCACCGCCACGCATCCGGGCGCACAGCCGCTGCGGCTGACGCACACGATCAGCGACGCGTTCAAGTCGATCGACTGGGTCGCACCGAAGATCGTGAAGATTCCGTCGAGCCACGTAGATCGCCCGCTTTACGCGCGACTGTATCTGCCGGCGAACTACGACCCGCACAAGACCTATGCCGGCGCGGTATTCATTCACGGCGCGGGCTACCTGCAGGATGCGCACAGCGGCTGGTCGTACTATTTTCACGAAATGATGTTCAACAACCTGCTGACGCGCGAAGGCTACGTCGTGTTCGACATGGACTATCGCGGCTCCGCCGGCTACGGGCGCGACTGGCGCACCGCGATCTACCGCGACATGGGCCATCCGGAAGTGCAGGACATCTCCGACGGCGTGCACTGGATTGAAAAGCACTACCACGTCGATCCGCGCAAGCTCGGCGTATACGGCGGTTCCTACGGCGGCTTCATGACCTACATGATGATGTTCCGCCGGCCGGACATGTTCGCCGCCGGCGCGGCGCTGCGCCCGGTTGCCGATTGGGCCAACTACAACCGCGGGTACACGTCGGCGATTCTGAACACGCCCAACGTCGACCCGATCGCCTACCGGCGCAGCTCGCCGATTTACTACGCGCAGAACCTGAAGCACCCGCTCTTGATCGAGCAGGGCATGGAAGACGACAACGTGTTCTTCCAGGACACGGTGTACATGGTGCAGCGACTGATCGAACTGAAGAAGAAGAACTTTGATGTCGAGTTTTTCCCGATGGAGCACCACGGCTTCGTCGCACCGGCGGCGTGGCTGCACGAGTACCGCAAGATTCAGAACCTGTTTTCGACGTACGTGGATCCGAAACAATGAGTATCCGGATACGCAATGCGGACGCGGACGACTTCGACTACCTGATGGTGCTGAACGAATCGTCGGTACCGGAAGTGAACGGTCTGGACGGCCCGGCGCTGGAGAAGCTGCTCGCGATGGCGCCCTATTGCCGCGTCGTCGAACAGGACGGCGAGGACGCCGGTTTCCTGCTGGGTTTCGAAGCCGGCGCGGATTATCAAAGTGTCAACTACCGCTGGTTCAGCGCGCGCTACAACGCCTTTGCCTATGTCGATCGCGTCGTGATCGATGCCGCAAATCGCGGCCAGGGCCTCGGCACCGCGTTGTACGAAGACTTCGAAGCCTGGGCACGCGAGCGCGGTGCGCCGCGCATCGCATGCGAGGTCAACCTGCGCCCGCCGAACGAGCCGTCGCGCGCGTTTCACCTGGCGCGCGGCTTCAAGGAAGTCGGCATGCAGGAAACCGAAGGCGGTACGAAGACGGTGACGCTGATGCTCAAGGACCTGCAATAACAAAGAATCCCGGCTCGCCCTGAGCGCGTCGAAGGGCTCTTCGGTCCGACCGAAGGAATTCCGCCCGTACTTCGATAAGCTCAGACGGACGGAATTCTTTGCAGCTCATTTGTTATGGCACTTAATCCGCCCAATATCTTCGCCGGTGGTCCTTTCGACCGCCTCGCGGAGCGTCGCAAGGATGCCGCCTGGCTCGAAGCCGCGCTGACCAGCGATCGCGCCCGCTTTCTTGTCGCCTGGGATCACCTGAGCCCGACGGTCTGGCGCGATGAGCAACCGGCCGCGGCGTGGTTGGATGCCGAGGCGGTCGCGGCCTGGCGCGCCGGCGCGCGCGAAGTCGTGCTGCTGGGCGAGGCGGAGGGCAAGGCGCTTTTCGGCTTGATTCTGGATGCGCCACCCACCGCGGAGTTGCCGTTCACCCCCGCCGACCTGCGCCAGACCGGCCCGCTGCTGGACGCTGGCGAAGCCAACCTGCTCGCCTGGTTTCGCGCGCTCGGCCACTGGCATCGCACGCATCGTTTCTGCTCGCACTGCGGCAGTCCAACGACGGCCGCCGCGGCCGGCCATGAACGTTACTGCGAGGCCTGCGGCACGCACCATTTTCCGCGTGTCGATCCGGCGATTATCGTGCTGGTCGAGGACGGCGACCGCTGCCTGCTCGGCACGCAAAGCGTCGACTCCGGCCGGCGCTATTCGACACTCGCGGGCTTCGTCGAGCCGGGCGAAAGTCTTGAAGACGCGGTGCGCCGCGAAGTGTTCGAGGAAGCCGGGGTCGTCGTCGGCGAGGCGCATTACCATTCGTCACAACCGTGGCCGTTTCCGGCGTCGCTGATGCTGGGCTTTACCGCGACCGCCGCCCGCACCGACATCCAATTGCGCGACGGCGAATTGCGCGACGCGCGCTGGTTCAGGCGTGCCGACATCGACGCAGGCGTTGCGAGGGGCGAATTCCGGCTGCCGTCGGAGTTGTCGATCGCCCATCGCCTGATACGCGATTGGTACGATCGCTCTTAATCAAGACGACCTTCCTTTATTCCGTCTACCAGCCTTCGCTGGAATGACAAGAAAAGTGATAACACGAACTTCAATGTCCGATTCCACCAAACCGGCGGCGGCCTTCGCCGTTCTCGCGCTGATCTGGGGCTACAACTGGGTCGTGATGAAAATCGCGATGCGCTTTTGCGGCCCGATGGACTTCGCGGTGCTGCGCGTCGGCTTCGGCGTGCTGCTGCTGTTCGGCCTGCTGCTAGCGACCGGCGCGCCACTCAAACCGCGCCACATCGGCAAAACGATGCTGCTCGGGTTGTTCCAGACTACCGGCTTCGTCGGGCTCGTGTCTTTGTCGGTGGCATTCGGTCACGCCGGTAAAACCGCGGTGCTCGCCTACACGATGCCGTTCTGGGTGATCGTGCTCGGCTGGCCGTTTCTCGGCGAACGCCTGCGCGGTTGGCAGTGGCCGGCGGTCGGTCTTGCGCTGGTCGGCCTGATCCTGGTGTTGCAGGTGTGGCACAGCGGCGCGGATTTGTCGAACAGCCTGATTGCCCTCGGCGCCGGCTGCTCGTGGGGCATCAGCGTGATCATCGTCAAGAAAATTCCGGTCAGCGGCCGCGGCGAACTGATGTCGCTGACGACGTGGCAGATGCTGTTCGGCGTGATCCCACTGATTACCGCTGCGATTTGGGTTCCGCAGCCGCCGATCGAGTGGAGCAGCTACTTCATCGGCGCGGTTATTTACAACGCCGTCGGCGGCACGATGATCGCGTGGCTGCTGTGGCTTTACATCCTGCAAAAGCTGCCGGCGACGATCAGCGGCCTGAGTTCGCTGATCATCCCGATCATCGGCGTCGCGGCCGCGTGGCTGCAACTCGGCGAACAACCCGATCTCGCCGAAGGCATCGGCATCGTCCTGATTCTCGCCGGACTGGCGCTGTTGCCGCTCGCCGGGCGCGGCGATGACGACCGGGTCAACACAGAGCGCTGAGCCTCTCGATCAGCCGTTCGGCGCTACCCGCGTACGCGCCGCCGAACAGGTTGAGGTGGTTGAGGATGTGGTAGAGATTGTAGAGATCGCGGCGCGTGGTGTAGCCGGCATCGAGTGGCCATTCCGCCCGATAGCCGTCGTAAAAGCCGCCGCCGAAGCGGCCGAAGAGCTCCGTCATCGCAATGTCGGCTTCGCGGTCGCCGTAATAGGTAGCCGGGTCGAAGATCACCGGCATGTCGTCGACGCGGCAATAGTTGCCGCTCCAAAGATCCCCATGCAGCAGTGACGGCTGCGGCATGTAGGCGGCAAAGAAATCGTCCAGATGTTCAAGCAGCGGCGCGGCTCGGTCGCGCAACTCCGGGTGGCCGTTTTGTGCCGCAAGCTCAAGCTGCGGCAGGAGACGGCGCTCGCGCCAGAACGTGGGCCAGTCGTGCAGCCAGGCGTTCGCCTGCGGCGTCGTGCCGATGGTGTTGTCGCGATGCCAGCCGAAGCGCGATGCGCACTGTCGGTGCTGGCGCGCGAGGTTACGGCCAAGGCGCACGTCCGACGCTCCGTCAGGCGATCGCAAATCAAGGTGCTCCAGCACCAGGAACGCGTGGTCGGCGGTGCGGCCGAGACATAGCGGCCGTGGCACGCGTACGGCGTCCGCACGCGCCAGTTCGTCGAGCGCCTCGCGCTCGGCCTCGAACATGTCGAGACGATCCGCGACGTTGAGCTTCACGAACCAGCTCGCATCGTCACCGTCGAAGCGCCAGGCTTCGTTGATATCGCCGCCGCCGACCGGCACGGCGTGCTTTAACCTGAAACCGCCGGCCGCGGCGGCGATCGTGGACGCAACATCTTGTCGCCAGTCGCTCGTGGCAGAACACCCCTTCGGCTGTCAGCGAATGCTACTGCAGATGACTCAGCCGTTCGTGTAGTGGGCTTTTGCGGGGGAAATGCGCGCGCAGAAATTCCATCTGGTCGGCAAGCACACGCTTGCCCTTCAGATAGATGTACTCGGCGTGCGTGGGCGTAAACGGTACGGCGAGCAGTTGCATGCCGGCCTGTTCCGGCGTGCGGCCGGCCTTGTGGTTGTTGCAGCGCTTGCAGGCGGTGACGAGGTTGGTCCATGCATCGCGGCCGCCCTGCGACAGCGGCGTCACGTGATCGCGCGACAGATCGCGTGCCATGAACGTTTCGCCGCAGTACAGGCACAGGTGCGCGTCGCGCCGGAACAGCGCGTGGTTATTGACCGGCGGCACGTAATCCTTGCGCGCCAGCGATTGCGCATGTGTGTTGCCGTAGGTCGCGATGATCGAATTGACTTCGGTGGTGCTGCGCGTGCCGGTGGCCGCGTTAATGCCACCGTGCAGCCGGTACAGCAGGCTGCCGCAGGCATAGGCTACCTGCTCCAGGTGGTACAACCGGACAGCTTCCTGGTAACCGATCCACTCGAGCGGCATGCCCGATGCGTCAGTTCGCAGCACTTGTTGGCTCAGCATCATGATCTTCAGAAACTCCGTTTACGGTACGATGTAACGCAATCGGCGGATGTACTTATTCCAGAAATCGCAGCAAAACGCAAGTTTTAACCTTGACAATCGGCTTGGAACCGTGCGTCGGGCGGCAGTTTTGATTATGCTGGCCGCGGCAGTACTTGGGAGAAAAGATGGGGTTGACCCTGTTCATACCGCGAGAACGTGCCGCCGGCGAGCGGCGCGCGGCGATGTCGCCGGCACTGGTAGGGAAATTCGCGGCGCTGGGCGTCGATCTGCTGCTGGAGCACGGACTGGGCGGCGCGACGATGCCGGATGGGGAATTCGACGGCGTTGCATGGGCGAGCAATCCGGCCGATGCCTGCGCCCAGGCTGACGCCATCGCCGCAATCGGCGCACCGGATGCGGCGCTGTTCGCGCGCTGCCGCCCCGGCACCTTGTTAGTAGGCCAGCTCGCGCCGCACAGCCATCCCGATTACCTGCAGGCGCTGGCCGATACGGGTCTGACCGCCTTCGCGCTAGAACTCGTGCCGCGCGTTTCACGCGCGCAGAACATGGACGTGCTGTCGTCGCAGGCTGCCGCCGCCGGCTATTACGGCGCGCTGATTGCCGCCACGCATTTGCCGCGCTTTTTCCCGATGCTGACCACCGCCGCCGGCACGATCCGGCCGGCGAGGGTGCTGGTGATCGGCGCCGGCGTCGCCGGGCTTCAGGCGATTGCCACCGCACGGCGGCTGGGTGCGGTCGTGTCGGGCTACGATGTGCGCGCGGCGGCGCGCGAGCAGGTCGAATCGCTGGGCGCGAAATTCGTCGCGGCCGGCGTGGCGGCCGAGGGTACAGGCGGCTACGCGCGCGAACTGACCGCCGAAGAGCGCGACGCGCAGCAGGCGGCGCTGGCGACGAACATCGGCGAAGCGGATGCGGTGATCACCACGGCAATGGTGCCCGGCAAACCCGCCCCGCGCATTCTTTCCAAAGAGCGCGTCATGGCGATGAAGCCGGGCGCGGTCGTTGTCGATCTCGCTGCCGATGCCGGCGGCAACTGCGAACTGACGGTGCCGGGTGAAATCGTGCACGCCGGCGCGGTCAGCATCGTCGGCGTGAGCCGGCCCGCCGCCGCCATCGCCGAACACGCGAGCGAAATGTACGCGCGCAACCTGCTGAACTTCATCACGCCGCTGGTCAAGGATGGCAAGTTCGAGGTCGACTGGAACGACGAAATCTACGCGAAAAGCTGCGTCACGCGGTACGGCAAAGTCCTTTTCACTAACCCTAACCAAACCTCATGATCACCGACATCGTCGCCCTCTACATCTTCATGCTCGCCGCATTCACCGGCTACGAGGTCATCGCCCGCGTGCCGGTGATCCTGCACACGCCGCTGATGTCCGGCTCGAACTTCATTCACGGCATCGTGCTGGTCGGCGCGATGCTGGCGCTCGGCACCGCCGACACGCCGGCGGAGCAGGCGATCGGCTTCATCGGGACGACGCTCGCCGCGGCCAATGTCGTCGGCGGCTACGTGTCGACCGAGCGGATGCTGGCCATGTTCAAGCGCGACCAGACTTTGAAGAAATGAGCGGAGTCATCCAGGGCGCTTACTTCGTCGCGGCGCTCGCGTTCATCCTCGGCCTGAAGGCAATGAGCTCGCCGGCGAAGGCGCGCGGCGGCATCGTCTGGGCCGGCCTCGGCATGGCGCTGGCGGTGATCGTCACATTCTTCGCGCCCGGGCTGCATCTCAGCAACATCATCCTGATCCTGATCGCGATCGTGGTCGGTGGCGGACTCGCCTGGGTCAGCGGTAAGCGCGTGCCGATGACGGCAATGCCGCAAATGGTCGCGTTGTACAACGGCATGGGCGGCGGCGCGGCGGCGTCGATTGCGGCGACGGAACTGCTCGGCGGCGTGACGGGCAATCTGGCGGACGGCGGGCTCGCGGTGCTCGGGGGGCTGATCGGCGCCGTATCATTCAGCGGCTCATTGATCGCGTTCGCGAAGCTGCAGGGGCTGATCCGCCGGCCGCTGCGCTTCGGCGGCCAGCAGGTCGTCAACCTGCTCGCGATCGTGCTGGCGGTCGCCGCGGGTGTCGGCCTGTGGCTCACCGCACCCGGCCACATCGCGCTGCTGGCGGTGTTCTTCGCGCTCGCGCTGATCTTCGGCGTGCTGATGACACTGCCGATCGGCGGCGCCGACATGCCTGTGGTGATTTCGCTTTACAACGCCTTTACCGGCCTCGCGGTCGCGTTCGAAGGCTTCGCGATGGGCAACGCCGCGATGATCGTCGCCGGCACCGTGGTCGGCGCGGCCGGCACGCTGCTGACGCAGTTGATGGCGAGAGCCATGAACCGCTCGCTCGCCAACGTCCTGTTCAGCGGCTTCGGCGAAAGCGGCAGCGCTACGCCGGGCGACAGCGAGATCGAGGGCGCGCTCAAGCCGATCGAATCGGGCGACGCAGCGATCATGATGGCGTACGCGAACAAGGTGATCATCGTGCCCGGCTACGGCATGGCGGTCGCCCAGGCGCAGCACAAAATCCACGAGTTGGAGCAGTTGCTCACCGGCCGCGGCGTACAGGTAAAATTCGCGATTCACCCGGTCGCCGGGCGTATGCCCGGGCACATGAACGTACTGCTTGCCGAGGCGGGGGTTTCGTACGACCGGATTTTCGACCTCGACGAAATCAACGGCGAGTTCGCGGGCGCGGACGTCGCGCTCGTGATCGGCGCCAACGACGTGGTCAACCCGGTCGCCCGCACGGCCTCCGACAGCCCGATCTATGGCATGCCGGTCCTCAACGCCGACCAGGCGCACAATGTGATCGTCATCAAGCGCGGTCGCGGCGCCGGCTTCTCGGGTGTCGAGAACGCGCTGTTCTACAAGGACAACACGCGCATGCTCTACGGCGACGCGCAGGCGGCGGTTGCCGAGTTAATTCAAGGGGTTAAAGCTGCTTGATACCGGCTGAGGTTATACACACGATGGCGGCTCGCCCTATCAGGGCTTACCCGTAGACGTCGGGCCCCGGCGACAGAATCCGCAACCCTTTGATTTTTAAACGCTTTTATCTTGAACATTTTTTGACCAATCAAACAGACATGCCGCGGGTAGCGGCTTTCAGCCCCGCCGCCAACTATTCGTCCACAAAGTTATCCACAGATTCTGTGGATAAGCGATTTGTCAAGAAGAACCGGATTGGCGCGTAACTGCATTTTGCGCGTCGGTGTCCCATCGCCGCTGTTCCGCTACTTCGACTATCTCGCACCAGCCGGCATGGCTGCGGACGCGCTGACGCCGGGGATGCGCCTGCGGGTGCCGTTCGGCCGCCGCCGCGTCGTCGGCATTCTCGCCGAACTGGCCGATTCCAGCGACCTGCCGCCGTCCAAACTGCGCCGCGCGCACGTAGCGCTCGACGAGGCACCGCTGATTCCGGCGGAACTGCTGGCATTCGGGCGCTGGGCCGCCGATTACTACCGCCATCCGCCCGGCGAGGTACTGACCGGCCTGCTGCCCAAGCCGTTGCGCGACGGCCGGCCTGCCGGCAGCGAGCACGGCTGGCGGCTCACCCCGGCCGGCCGCGAGGCGACACCCGATACACGCGCCCCGCGCCAGGCGGCGCTGTTGCGGCTGATTGCGACGGCGGGTTCCGGCGGTGCCTCCGCTACCGCACTCGCCGCAGCCGGCGAGGGCTGGCGCGCGCCGCTCAAACGACTGGCCGAACGCGGCTGGATCGAAGAACTCGAATTGGCGCCTCGCGCCGCCGCACCAAAGGGCCCGGCCGAGCCCGGTCCGGCATTGAACGCGGCTCAACAGGAAGCCATTGAGGCGATTCTCGCGACTCTGGACGGCTTCCAGCCGTTCCTGCTCGACGGCGTCACCGGCAGCGGCAAGACAGAAGTCTATCTCGCCGCCGTCGCGGCAACGCTCGCCGCGGGCCACCAGGCGCTGGTGCTGGCCCCGGAAATTGCGCTCAGCCCGCAACTCGTCGAGCGCTTCGAGCGGCGCTTGGGCACCGCCGTCGCGGCCTATCACTCCGGCCTCGCCGACGGCGAACGCGCGCGTGTCTGGCAGGCAGCACGCGACGGCACCGCCGGCGTCATCATCGGCACGCGCTCCGCCATTTTTCTGCCGCTTGCGCGGCCCGGCCTGATCGTTTGCGACGAGGAGCACGACGCATCGTACAAGCAGCAGGACGGTTTCCGTTATTCAGCGCGCGATCTGGCCGTGGTCCGCGCCCGGCGGCTGAATATTCCCGTGGTACTCGGCTCGGCGACGCCATCACTGGAAACGCTCAACAACGCCCGCCGCGGCCGTTACCGGCGGCTGCGGCTGCCGGAGCGCACCAACGCCACCGCGCATCCGCCGTTTCGGATTGTCGATATGCGCAGGCAGCCGATGCAGGGGGGGCTGTCGAAACGGCTGCTCGATGCCGCCGCGACGCATCTCGATGCCGGCGGGCAGGTCCTGCTGTTCCTTAATCGTCGCGGCTTTGCCCCGGTGCTGCGCTGTCACGACTGCGGCGCGGTCGCCGACTGCCGCCGCTGCGATGCGCGCATGACGGTGCACCAACGCCGCGGGCGGCTGGTCTGCCACCACTGCGGCGCCGAGCGGCCGGCGCCGGCGCAGTGCGAAAGCTGCGGCAGCCCCGCCATCGCACCGCTGGGCCAGGGCACCGAGCGTCTCGAAGACACGCTGCGCAAACATTTTCCCGACATCGGCATCGTGCGCATCGACCGTGACAGCACGCGGCGCAAGGGCGCGATGGAAAGCCTGCTGGACGACGTCAAAAGCGGCCGGGGCAATATCCTGATCGGCACGCAGATGGTGGCCAAGGGCCATGATTTTCCCAACCTGACGCTGGTCGGCATCGTCGACGCCGACCAGGGCCTCTACGGCGTCGATTTCCGCGCGCCCGAGCGCATGGCGCAACTGATTGTGCAGGTCGCAGGGCGCGCCGGGCGCGCCGACAAACCGGGCGAAGTCGTCATCCAGACGCATCACCCGGACCATCCGCTGCTCGCACAAATCGCCGGCGGCGACTACGGCCGCTTCGCGACAGCCGCGCTCACCGAACGCAAAGCGGCGGGCCTGCCGCCGTTCACTTACATGGCCCTGATCCGCGCCGAGGCCGCAACCGCGGAGGCGCCGCAGCGTTTCCTGCGCGCGGTGGCATCGCTCGCGGGCGACGGCCGATCGGACGGAATCGAACGGCTCGGCCCGGCGTCGGCGCCGATGCTGCGGCGCCAGGGGCGCTACCGATTCCAGTTACTGCTACAGGCCGGCAGCCGCAATGCGCTGCACGCGCTGCTCACGGCGCTGACGCCGCAAATCGAAATGCTCCCCGACGCACGGCGCGTGCGCTGGTCCATTGATGTCGATCCGATTGAATTGTTCTGATATTGTCAAGCAGCTTCACGCTCCAACGAGGTACGTCATGCGCCAGTTCCGCCTGTTGATTGCCGCCACTTTAGTCATGTCTCCCGCACTGTCGTTCGCCGGCAGCGCCTCGATCGCCGGCTTTCCGCCGCCGTCGCCGGCCGCCGATCTCGTCCTGCAGGACGCCGCCATCGTCACGCTTGATCCGCTGCAGCCGCGGGCGCAGGCGCTCGCGATTCGCGACGGCAAAATCGAGGCGGTCGGCAGCAACGCGGCGATCCGTGACTACATCGGCAACCACACGCAGGTGCTCGATCTGCATGGCGCGTTCGTGTCGCCGGGGTTCATCGAGGGTCATGGTCATCTGCTCCAGACAGGTCAATCGCTGATGCAGTTGGATGTCGGCAAGGCCGCCAGCTGGAGCGACATCGTCGCGATGGTCAAGGCAGCGGTGGCCAGGGCCAAGCCGGGACAATGGATTCTCGGCACTGGCTGGCAGCAAACCAAGTGGACCCGCAGGCCCCAGCCCAACGTGAACGGCCTGCCGCTACCGACAGCGCTCGATGCCGTTTCGCCGCACAACCCGGTGCTGCTCGAGCACGCCAGCGGCCACGCGATCTACGTCAATGCGGATGCTCTGAGGCTTGCCGGCATCACCGCTCAGACGCCCGACCCGGCGGGCGGCAGCATCGTGCACGACGCCCGCGGCAAGCCGATCGGCATGCTGCGCGATACCGCCGCCGGCCCCGTTTACCGGGCCTACAACCGTTACCTCGCCACGCTGCCGCCGGAAGAACTCGCCGCACGACGCGAACAGGCGCTGAAGCTCGCCGTGCAGAACGAGATCAGCAAGGGCATCACCACGTTCGTGGACATGGGCGAAGACTTCAAGACGGTGGACTGGCTGAAGCAGCAGGCGGCCAAGGGGCTGCCGTTACGCCTGTACGTCAATATCAACAGCGAATCGGTCGCGGCCCTGGACAAGCACCTTGCCCAATACCGCACCATCGGTTACGCGAACGACCACTTCACCGTGCGCGGGATCGGCGAGATTCTGTCGGACGGCGCCCTCGGCACGCGCAGCGCGTGGTTTCTCAAGCCGTACAGCGACGCGCCGAACATCACCGGCAAAAATGTCACGCCGATGCATGACATTATGCAGATTGCGAAGATCGCGGCGCGCGACGGCTTTCAGCTTTCGGTGCACGCAATCGGCGATCGCGCCAACCGCGAAACGCTCAACGTGTTCCAGAAGATCTTCGCCGCCGATCCGGCCGCGCACCAGCTGCGCTGGCGCATCGAGCACGCGCAGCACCTCAACCCGACGGACATTCCGCGATTCGCGCGACTGGGCGTGATCGCCTCGATGCAATCGATTCACGCCTGCTCGGACGCGCCGATGGTCGTGCCGCGCCTTGGCGAAAAGCGCGCCCGCGAAGGTGCCTACGTCTGGCACAAGCTGATCAAGAGCGGCGCCATCGTGCTCGATGGCACCGACACGCCGGTCGAGGACACCAACCCGATCCCCAACTTCTACTGCGGTGTCACCCGCCGCTACGACCACGGCAAAAAGACGTTCTTTCCCGGCGAGGCCAAGACGCGCCTGCAGGAACTGCGCTCCTACACATGGAACAACGCCTATGCGATTTTTGAGGAAAACGAGATCGGCTCGCTGACCCCGGGCAAGCTCGCCGACATCGACGTGTTCTCCGGCAACCTGCTCACCATGCCCGCCGACCAGATACTGCGCACGCGCGTGCTGTACACGATCGTCGGCGGCAAGATCGTCTACAAGCGCCCCGGCGCGGAAAGCTGGCGCGGCGAGCTGTTCAAGCCGATGCCCGAGTTCGACCACGTGAACTGACCGCTCGGCGCTTCGCTGCTTTCGATAGCGCGCGCGGCACGTTAAACTTGCCGGCTACTCAACGACCACCCGGCTCTACTCCTGTGCGCGCCCAAATTGAACAACTTGTCTCTGATGCGATTGCTGCGCTCGCGCGCGATCTCGACGCCGATTTTTCGCAGATAACACCCGTCGTCGAGCGCACCCGCGACCGCGCGCACGGTGATTTCGCAACCAATGCGGCGCTCGCGCTGGCGCGGTTTGCGCGCATGAAGCCGCGCGATCTGGCTGAGCGCATTGTCGGGAAGCTGCCGGACAATGAGTTTGTCGCCCGCGTTGAAGTGGCCGGACCCGGGTTTATCAATTTCTTTCTTGCGCCCAGGGCGTATCACGTCGAGGTCAGAGACATTCTCGCAGCCGGCGCGGCGTATGGCCGCAACGACTCGGGCGGTGGCACCAAAGCCGGCGTCGAGTTCGTCTCCGCCAATCCGACCGGGCCGCTACATGTCGGCCACGGTCGCGCGGCGGCACTCGGCGACTGCATCAGCCGTCTGCTCGAGGCGACCGGCTGGGATGTGGCGCGCGAGTTTTACTACAACGACGCGGGTGCGCAGATCGGCAACCTGGCGCTGTCGGTGCAGGCGCGCTGCCGCGGAATCGAGCCGGACGAGTCCGGCTGGCCCGAGGACGGCTATCGCGGCGACTACATCAAGGACGTGGCGCAGGCGTATCTCGCCGGGGAAAGCGTGCACGCGGACGATCGCGAGGTGACGGCCGGCGCCGATCCCGACGATCTCGATGCCATTCGCGAGTTCGCCGTCGCCTGGCTGCGGCGCGAGCAGGATCACGACCTGCACGCGTTCGGCATCGGCTTCGACGTGTATTACCTTGAGTCGTCGCTGTACAAGGCCGGCAAGGTCGAGGAGACCGTGGCCCGGCTGGTCGAGCATGGCCATACGTACGAAGACGGCGGTGCGCTGTGGCTCAGGACCACCGATTTCGGCGACGACAAGGACCGCGTGATGCGCAAGTCCGACGGCAGCTACACCTATTTCCTGCCGGACGTCGCCTATCACCTGACCAAGTGGGAGCGCGGTTACCGCCGCGCGATTACCGAGCTCGGCGCCGACCATCACGGTTCGCTCGCGCGCGTGCGCGCCGGGCTGCAGGCGCTCGACGCCGGCATCCCGAAGGGCTGGCCGGAGTACGTGCTGCACCAGATGGTGACAGTGACGCGCGGCGGCGCCGAAGTCAAAATCTCCAAGCGGGCCGGCAGCTATGTGACGCTGCGCGACCTGATCGACGAGGTCGGGCGCGATGCGACACGGTTTTTCTTCGTGCTGCGCGCCGCTGAGCAGCACCTGGATTTTGATCTGGATCTCGCCAAGTCGCAGTCGAACGACAACCCGGTCTATTACATCCAGTATGCGCACGCGCGCATCGCGAGTGTATTTCGGCAGCTCGACGAAAAGGGCTGGACATACAATGAGGCGGCGGGGCTCGCGCATCTCGACCAGTTGACCGAGGCGCACGAAGACGCGCTGCTGGTCGCGCTGGCGCGTTTCCCGGAAGTCGTCGAACTCGCCGCGCGCGATTGCGCGCCGCACCAGATCGCGCACTACCTGCGTGACGTCGCCAACGCCTTTCACACCTATTACAACGCGCACACGTTCCTGACCGACGACGCCGCGCTGCGCAACGCGCGCCTCGCGCTGATTTCCGCCGCGCGGCAGGTCATCGTGAATGGTCTCGATCTGCTGGGCGTGAGCGCGCCGGACCGAATGTAGAAGCCGGAAACCAATGCCCAAGGATTACAAAAACACGCCCAAACCCGGCGCCAAGCGCAACAAAACCGCCCGCACCATGCCGAGTCCGCCCGGCTGGTTCTGGATCGGCGGCATTCTTGCGCTCGGGATTGTCATCGGCCTGTACGCGCCACGGCTGCTCGGCATCGCACGGCAGTTGAAGCATGTCGCGCCGCCCATTCACCATTCCACCGATCTGACCGGCAATACGCAGACGCAAGCCGAATCGCAGGCACCGTCGCATGCGCAAGATACACCGCATTTCGACTTCTACAAGCTGCTGCCGAAATTCCAGGTGGTGATCCCGAAGCAGGACAAGGACGTGCAGACGGATACCGGCAAGAAGCCGATCGACACACCCGGCGAATACGTGCTGCAGGTGGCGTCTTTCCAGGATTATCGGGATGCCGACGCGATGAAGGCGCGCCTCGCGCTGCTGGGGCTGGTGTCGCATATCCAGCAGGTGCAGATCGGCGACGGCGAAACGTGGAACCGCGTGCGCATTGGCCCGATCAGCAATCTCGACCAGCTCAACTCAGCGCGCAAGACGCTCGCTGCGCACCATTTCAAGCCGCTGCTGATTCAGGTGAAGTAGGAGCGAGCGCCGCTCGCGATTAATTTGGAATCGCGGCCGGCGGCCGCTCCTACAGACGATATTTCATTCAGCCGCAGCCGCCAGCGGCAGTGCCCTGGGCGCCGGCGTCGCCGGCATATCCGCCGTCAGCGCCAAGGCGGCCTTGTAGGCTTCGGCCGCCGCCGGCTGTTCGTCGAGCGATTCCAGCAACCGTCCCAGTTCGATCCAGGCGTCGGCGCGCTTGCCGTGACGCACGCTGTTTTCGAGGTAAGTTCGCGCGTTGCCCCATAATTCGCAGGCGATCGCCAGCCGGCCGAGACTCAGCAGCAGCTCGGCGCTGTCGCCGTGCTGGTTCAGCCAGCCCTCGGCTCGCGCCAGCCGCTTGGCAGGGTCGCCGTTGGGAATCAGGCCGTAGCAGCGCGCCAGTTCATCGTCCCAGCTCGCTTTCAGTTGCGCCCGTATGAAGGACTCCGCCGCCTCGCCGGCCTCGGCCTGAATCAAGGCGCGCGCATACGCATGCGTGGCCGCCGGCCGCGCCCGCAAGTGCTTCGCCATCCCCTGCCACAGCTTGTCCAGCCGCGTCGCGTCGCGCGCTTCGGCGGCAGCGTTCATCAGGATTGCGACAGTGTCGAGTTCGATCTCGTCGATGCGCGCCGCCGGCAGCGCGTGATAATTGCGCAGCGAGTCCAGCAGGCTGTGCAGCTGCTCGTAATCGCCCAGTTCCCGGTACAGTCGCGCGAGCAGGCGCAGCGCGTAGGAATGATGCGGCTTCAGTTCCTGCACGCGGCGCAGCGTCGCGAGCGCGAGTTCGAACTGCCGGTGCGCGATCTGCAGATCGGCCTGCGTCAGCAGCACCGCCATGCGCGACTTGTCGCTCAGCTCGTAGGCCTTGTGCAGGTACTCGTCGCGGCGCTCGTCGGCGCCCTGTTCCTGCGCTGCGCGCGCGGCGACGAGATAATTCAGCAGCGTCGTGTCGCTACCGTCGGCGGCGCGCATGACCTCGCGCTCGCCTTTTTCCCATCGCCCTTCGGAGACATCGATCAGGCCGCTGATGAACGTCTGGTTGGCGCGCCGCTGGCGGCGATCCTTGCGGCGTTCGCCGGCACCGCGCGTCAGGCGCGCGAAGCGAATGCCGAATCTGACCAGCACGTAGACGACAATGAATGCGAGGATGCAGAACAGCGCCAGCGCGACCAGCGACATCTCCACCGTGGTGCCGCGATAGCTGAACAGCGCATAGCCGTTATCGGCCTGGAGCGCGACGCCGATCAGCGTCGCGACTGCCAACACGATGACGAGCCCGATCGCGCGCTTCATTTGCCTGCCCCCGCCGATTGCGTGCGCAGCCGTTCGAGCGCGGCGAACGCCGCCGACAGATCCGGCAGCGGTGCATCGAACTTCGCATCGTGCAACTGAGCCAGTTCGGCAAGAGCCGCCTGCACAGCCTGGCTGTTCGTGTCGAAGTACTGCTCCATCCAGTCGTGCGCACGTTCGAGGCTAGCGCGGAAGCTGGCGGTGTCCCCTTCAAGCGCGGCGACGCCCGCAGCGTCGAGCTGCAGACCCAGGTTGCGGTACAGGAAATAGCGCTGCTGGGGCGCGAGCAAGGGAACCGCCACCGATTGCGAATGGCGGATCGTCACCAGTTCGCCAAATGCGTTTGCGAGCCCGCTGCCGATGCGCTGCCACCAGTGCGCGGATTGCGCCGGCGGCGGCGTGGACGCCGAGGCGGACGCGCCGATGGGCGGCTTGAGCGGGAGATGGTCGACCTTTGCAGCGAGCGCCGTCAGTTGGCGTGCGATCGCTCCGGGCGAAGCCTGCGGCGCATTCTTGAGCTGCTGCAGCGCGGTGGCGATGTGGCGGCGCACCGCGTCGGCGGCCGGCTGCTGCAGCCCGGCCAGCGTCTGTTGCGCGGCGGTCAGCGCAGTGGCCATCGCCGCCGAATCGTGGCGGATCTCGGCCTGGTGCCGCGCGACGCGCAGCAGGTAAGCCGCATCCGCAATGCGCACGCTGTCGCGCCGGCCGCCGACCTGTTGCCGCAGCTCGGTCAGCGCCCGGCCGGTGCTGTCCTGCAGATGTGCCAGGCGCGAATCGAGTTGCGACGCTTCGCTCCGGGTCCGCTGCGCGAGCTTATTCAACTGACCCGTCACTTGATCGGTTGTGGCCGCCGAATTCGCCAGCGCCGTCAGCCGCTGCTGCAGATCTGTAATGGTCTGGCGCTGCTGGTCGACCAGGCGGCTGACGCTCTGCACCTGATCGGCGGTCCCGGCGAAGGCATGCATCTGCCGCCAAGTCCAGGCGCTGCCGGCCAGCGCCGCAAGGGCGACAAGCAGTGCCACCACCGCGAGCAACGTCGGCAGTACCGGGCGCTTTGGCGGACGCGGCCTGGCAGTCTTTCGGTCGGCGGAAGCCGGCTTCGCGGCCGGCATCGGTTCGTTCATGCGCGTTTCCAGTGGTCGATCAGCGCCGCGATCAATGCCGCGTCACCGGCGTCGGCGGCCTGAATGATGTGTTTATAGCCCAACAAGCCGGCATGTTTTACCACACGCGGCGACGGCGCCACCAGTTGCGCATCCGCGCCGACACTCTCCAGATGATTGAGCGCAGTGACGCTGGTGACGATCAGGGCCGCCGGCGCATGGGTGTCGAGCCAGAACCTGAGGGAGCCGAGATCGGCGGGCGGCGCGCGCCGATACAGCGCGATCTTTTCGACACTCGCGCCACGCTGGATCAGTTCGGCCGCAAGTTCCGGGCGGCCGCCCTCGCCGCCGAAGATCAGCACGCGGCGGCCGGTGAGATCGGCAAACGCGGGCAGCGCAAGTAATGCCTCGGCCCCCGCGCCGGCGCCTACCGGCGGTTCCAGCACGTCCGCCAGCACCTCGTAACGCAGCGCCCGCGCAGTGGCCTCGCCGACGGCCGCTGGACGGGTGTGCGCCGGCCAGCGGTGCCGAAAAACCGCAAACAGGCGAGTGACGGCGCTGGGGCTGATGAAAATGGCGAAATCGAAGCTGGCGAGCTCGTCGAGCAAACAGCGCGACAGGGACGACAGCGGCTGCGGTTCAATAACGATTGCGGGAAAATGCAGCACCGCCGCGCCCAGTTCCCGCAGCCGTGCCGCCAACGCGTGGCCCGTGCCGGCGGGCCGCGTGATCACGATGTTCAGGCCGGCAAGCGGCTTGTCAATCATCTCTAAAGAAGTTCGCCCGCGCCCTGGCGCAACAGCTCATCGGCGAGATCAACGCCGATCTGTTCGGCGTCCTCCACCCGGCCCTCACGTTGCGCGCGCAGCACGAGGCTGCCGTCCGGTGCGCCGACCAGTCCGTCGAGCGTCAACCGGTCGCCCTCGATCTCGGCGTAGCCCGCGAGCGGGACCTGGCAGCTGCCTTGCAGACGGCGGTTGAGGGCGCGCTCGGCCAACGTGCGCGTCCAGGTGGGCGCGTGATTCAGGCGCGCGATGATGGCCTCCGTTTGCGCGTCGCCGGCACGGCATTCGATCGCGAGCGTACCCTGACCGATCGCCGGCAGCGAGACAGCCGGATCGAGGCAGGCGGTGATCTCGTCGCTGAGTCCGAGCCGTTCGAGACCCGCTGCGGCAAGGATCAGCGCGTCGAAGTCGCCGCGCTTGAGCTTGGCGAGCCGGGTGCCGACATTGCCGCGCACCGACAGCACATCCAGGTCAGGTCTCCGGTGCTTGAGCTGGCACTGACGCCGGAGACTGGCGCTGCCGACGCGCGCGCCCTGCGGCAGGGCCTCCAGACTCGGGTAGCGCGGCGAGATGAAGGCATCGCGCGGATTACCGCGCGCGGTGACGGCGGCCAGGCTCATGCCGTCCGGCAGTTCGGCGGGCACATCCTTGAGCGAATGTACGGCGATGTCGGCGCGGCCGTCGAACAACGCCGCCTCTAGCGTCTTGGTAAACAAGCCCTTGCCGCCGAGCGTCGCCAGCGGCCGGTCGGTGATTTCGTCGCCGCGCGTCGACAGCGGCAGCAGTTCGACATCGAGATCCGGATCGAGGTTGCGCAGCAGCCCGGCGACATGCTCGGCCTGCCAGAGCGCCAGTTCACTTTTGCGGGTGGCTATGAGCATTGGGTAAAGGGTAAACGGTCAAAGGTTAAGGGACAGAGTGTAACGTCTCTTTTATCCCTTTACCTTTTACCTTTGACCCTTGACCTCCATCACAGGCTTCTGAGCCTCTGCCGCACTTCCCCCGCCTGGCGCCGACTCACTTCCAACGTCGCCTCCGAATCCCGGAACCGCACCCGGATGCGGCCGTTGGCATCCTTTTCGAGACCCGCGACCTGCGTCACCATCACCAGCGCGTTGCGGTGGATGCGCAGGAGTTGGTCGCCGAACTCATCTTCGAGTTGGCGCAGCGAATCATCGATCAGTACTTCGCCGCGCTGGTGGCGCACGGTCACGTACTTCTGCTCGGCGTGGAAATACAACACTTCTTCGAGCGGGATAACCTTGAGCTCGTTGCCGAGCCGCGCGCACAGGTGCCGGCGTGCCGGCTTGCCGTCGGCCTCGGACAGCGCGTTCATCTGCACCTGGTTGAGGCGCGTCAGGTTTTGCAGCGCCTCGGCGAGCCGCTCGCGGCGTACCGGCTTGAGCAGGTAGGCCACCGCGCGCACATCGAACGCCTCGATCGCGAATTCGTTGTAGGCAGTGGTGAAAATCACCGCCGGCGGCGTCTCCTCCTGTTCCAGCAGGTGACGCGCGGTTTCCAGGCCGTCCATGACCGGCATGCGAATATCGAGCAGCGCGGCGTCCGGGTACAGCTTGCTGCACGCGAGCAGCGCATCGCGGCCGTCCGCCGCCTCGCCCACCACTTCGCAGTCGGGCATCTCCTCGACCATGCGCCGCAGACGGTCGCGGGCATGCACTTCATCGTCGGCGATCAGCAGTCTCATGTTACCTCCGCAATTTGAGCCGGTATTTGTTCCGGAGTTCGGCACGGGAAGCGCAGCACCAGCCGGAAGCGGTCCTTCGACGGATATGCTTCGACCGACGCGGCCGCACCGTACAACAGGCGCAGGCGCTCGCGCACGTTATCGAGCGCCATGCGGTTGCCACGCCGACGCGAACTCGGCACCGGGCCGACCGGATTGTCGACCTCGATGACGATGTCGTCGCCGAGCCGCCGGCCGATGACGGCCACCGCGCCGCCGTCGGCACACGGTTCGATGCCGTGGTAGATCGCGTTTTCGAGCACCGGCTGCAGGATGAGCTGCGGCACGCGCGCCTCGCCCGGCAGGTCGTCGATGCGCCAGTCGACCCGTAGCCGGTCGCCCAGACGCAGCATTTCGATGTGCTCGTACTCGCGCGTCAGCGCCACCTCGTCGGCCAGCGACACGACAGTTCCGGTCGCGCCGAGGCTGGCACGGAAGAGATCGGCCAGATCCTCGATCGCACGCTCGGCAATGTGCGGTTGCGGGCCGATCAGCGCGGCAATCGTGTTCAGGCTGTTGAACAGGAAATGCGGGCGGATGCGCGCCTGCAGGGCCTCGATGCGCGCCTGCGCCTCGCGCTCGATGTTCTGCTTCCACTGGTGCGTGATGTAGAAGTAGCGCAGCACCAGCGTGTTGAGAATTGCGCTCACGATCAGGTTGCGGCCAATGAACACCAGGTGTGCCTCGGCGGTGACACCCGGCGCGATGCCGGTAACCGAGGCGATCTGGTAGGCGCACTCGCTCAGCACCGCAGTGGTCGCGAGCAGCAACAGGTAGCTGATAATGACGGCGCGCCGTGTCGGGCTGCCGGACAGCCGCTGGCGCACCATGCACAGCACCGCCGCGCTGGTCAGCGCGACCCATTGCAGGAACAGCGAGGTGAGGCCGAGCTCTGACCAGAAGGTGACGTCGAGTTCGTGGCCGGCCGTGGCGAGAATGAAGGCGAGCAGTTCGGCGATCAGGATGACCGGCAGGATCGCCGCGCCCGAACAGAAGTCCGGGAGAAAGAAGCCATCGGCTGCCGAACGATTTTCGACTGTGACCGATGCTTCCGCGACGCGACTGTTCATGCCCGGTAGTCTCTACAGGCGCGCGCGAATATGCAAGGGTTTTACCGCGTTCAGTCGGTAAATAACGCCTTTTTTAGGTGAAACAGCGTCGATATGTCTTCATCGCCGTGGCCTTCGCGCAACAAACGGGCATAATGCAGCAGCGTCATTTCGACGATCGGCAGCTTGGCGTCGCGGCGCGCAGCCATCGCACGGCAAATTTCGAGGTCCTTGTCGTGCAGCACCAACTTGAAGCCGAGCGGGAACTGGCCACGCACCATCGTCGCGCCGCGATGAGCGAGGAACCAGTTGCCGGCCGCGCCGCCGCCGACCACGTCGATCACCTTGTCCATCGGCAGATCCATCGCCTCGCCGAAGGCGAGTGCCTCGGTCACCGCCTGGTTGATGCCGGCGACCATGATCTGGTTGACCGCCTTGGTCGCCTGCCCCGCGCCGACCGGCCCCATGTGCACGATGCGTTTCGCCATGGCTTGCAGCACCGGCTGGGCGCGCTCGAACAGGGCGGCCTCGCCGCCGACCATCATCGCCAGCGTGCCGGCTTTCGCGCCCTCGGTACCGCCGGAGACCGGCGCATCGAGAAAATGAATGCCGAACTTCGCCAGTGTTTCCGCCGCCTCCCGGGCGGTCTCCGCCTTGACGGTGGAGCAGTCGATGACGATGGCGCCGGCCGTACACGCCGGTGCGAGCGCTTCGACCACCGCGAGCACGTCCGCGTCCGCCGACACACACAGCACGACCGCATCGCAGCCGCTTACGGCATCGGCGACGGTCGGCGCAGTCGGGCAGCCGGTCTCCGCCGAAAAGGCTTCGGCCCGTGCCGGCGTACGGTTATGCACCGCGGCCAGATAGCCGGCCTTTTGCAGGTTGAGTGCCATTGGCGCGCCCATGGCGCCCAGGCCGATAAAAGCTGTTTTCATTAAATCGATTCCCGCATCAATTGTCGGGCAGGCCGCCCATCTTGCGACTGATCCACAGCGCGGCGAGCGTGCAGGCGGCGCCGGACAGCAGGTACAGACCCACGTAGTCCGTGCCCAGGTAGGTGGCCAGCAACAGGGCCGCCAACGGCGCGAAGCCCGCGCCGATCAGCCAGCTCAGGTCGGAGGTGATGCGCGCGCCGCTGTAGCGGAAATAGCTTTTGAAGCTGGCGTTCACTGCGCCGGCGGACTGACCGTGCGAGAAGCCGAGCAAGGCAAAGCCGATGATGATGAACAGGTAGCTCTGGAAGGTGCCGCCCGCCAGCATCAGCGCCGTCCAGCCGCTGTAGACCGCGATCAGAATGGCGAACAGGCCGAGCGTGATGCGGCGCCCGAGGCGATCGGCAATCCGGCCGGACGCCAGCATGCACGGAATGGCCACGAGGGCGCCGACGATCTGCACCAGCAGGAAATTGGTCGGCGACTGATCGGTGAATACCAGTGCCCACGACAGCGCAAAAATGGTGACCAGGTTGAACAGTGCGTAGCTGGCCAGCGGCGCGAACGCACCCAGCACGATGGTCTTACCCTGCGTGCGGATCAGCTCGCCCATCGGCGACGGTTCGAGATCCCGATACTTGAACTGCGACGCGTATTCGGGACTGACCACCAGGCGCAGGCGGGCGAACAAGGCCACCACGTTGACGGCGAAGGCAGCGAAGAACGGATAGCGCCAACCCCATGCATAAAACTCGTCATGCGAGAGGCTCGACCAGATGTACGCGAACAGACCGGCGGCGACGATGAAGCCGATCGGCGCGCCCAGCTGCGGAATGGCGGCATACCAGCCGCGGCGATCGCGCGGCGCCCGCAGCGCCAGCAATGACGCCATGCCGTTCCAGCTGCCGCCGATAGCGAAACCCTGGCCCAGGCGCAACACGGCCAGCGCGATGATGGCGGCCCCGCCGATATCCTTGTAACCGGGCAGAAACGCGATGCCGACCGTGGCCGAACCGAGCAGGAACATTGCAACGGTCAGCTTGGGCGCGCGGCCGAAGCGGCGCTGCATCGGCAGAAAAACCAGCGAACCCAGCGGTTGGGCGATGAAGCCCAGCGCGAAGATGGCAAACGAGTAGATCATGCCGTCCACAACGCTTGCGAACGGGAAAAACACTTTGGGGAACACCAGTGCGCAGGCCAGGCCGAACACGAACAGATCGAAGAATCCGACCGTGCGCCCGACGATCACGCCAATGGAAATGTCTCCGGGGGTGACGCGCTGTTGGGCCTCAAGATACTCGGCGCGCGCGTCAGCGGACGAACCGGCAAGGGAAGTGTGACTCATCGACATGTAATACCGTGGGGAAGATTGGCGAAACGCGAAAGCGAGGCGTATTATACGCGGGTTTTCCCCTCCGTCTCCAAACGTCATGTCTGTCAAATATCTACGCGGCTTGTTGCTGCTCGCCGTTGCAGTGCTGCTCGGCGGCTGCCACATGGTGCTGCTCCATCCTTCAGGTTATGTCGCACAGCGTCAAAGCGACATCATGATCACGACCACGATCATCATCGCGATCATCATCGTACCGGTACTGATTACCATCGCCCTTGTGGCCTGGCGTTATCGAGCCTCGAACAAGCGGGCCCGCTACGACGCCAAGTGGGATCACTCGCCACAGGTTGAACTGCTGGTGTGGGCGGCGCCGCTGCTGATCATCATCGCCGTGGGCGCGGTGAGCTGGATCGGCACCCATCAGCTCGATCCCTACCGGCCGCTGACCCACTTCGACAAGGACAAGCCGTTACCGGCCAATGTCAAGCCGCTCGAGGTGGATGTGGTATCGCTTGACTGGAAGTGGCTGTTTTTCTATCCGCAGTACGGCATTGCCACCGTCAACGAACTGGCCGCGCCGGTCGACCGGCCGATCGATTTCAAGCTGACTTCCGACACGATGATGGATTCATTTTTCGTGCCGGCGCTGGCAGGGCAGGTCTATACCATGCCCGGCATGCAGACCGAGCTGCACGGGGTCATCAACAAGCCGGGTGACTACAAGGGCTTTTCCGCCAATTACAGTGGCGCCGGATTCACGGACATGCGCTTTGTGTTCCACGGTTTGAGCCAGCAGGGCTTCAAGCAGTGGGTGGCCAAGGTCCGCGCCCAGGGCGGGAGCCTGGACCGGCAAACGTATAACCGCCTCAAGCAGCCCAGCCGCGCGGAACCCGTGCATTATTACGCCCATTTTGCCGATGGCCTGTACACGCGAATCCTCCATCGCTGCGTCGATCCGGGGAAAGCGTGCATGCGCCGGAGCGCCAACGTGCAATCCGTTGCCCGCTCCAATCCGGTCGCCGCGCGCCGCGCGGCGATCGACTGATCCGCTTTTTCCGAGATTCAAGCCATGCCTGATCGTTCCGCTTTCTGGAATTTTCTGCTTGGGCGCCTGTCGCTCGACTCGCTGCCGCTGCACAACACGATTGTCGTCTATACCTTCTTCGTAGTCGCTGCCATCGGCTTGTGCCTCCTGGGTTTCATCACCAAAAAACGCTACTGGGGTTACCTGTGGAAAGAGTGGTTCACCACGGTGGACCACAAGAAGCTCGGCATCATGTACATGATCCTCGGCACGGTGATGCTGGTGCGCGGCTTCTCCGACGCGATCATGATGCGGGCGCAGCAGGCCGTCGCGTTCGGCAGCAACATGGGTTACCTGCCGCCGCATCACTTCGATCAGATCTTCACCGCGCACGGCTCGATCATGATCTTTTTCGTCGCAATGGCCTACATCGTCGGCCTGATGAACTACGTGATGCCGCAGCAGATCGGCGCGCGCGACGTGGCGTTCCCGTTCCTCAACAATCTGAGTTTCTGGTTCACGTTCGGCGGCGTGGTGCTGTTCATGATCTCGCTGTTCGTCGGCGACTTTTCCACCGCCGGCTGGCTCGGCTATCCGCCGGTATCGGAGTTACAGCAAAGCCCCGGGCCGGGCGTCGACTACTACATCTGGGGCTTGCAGCTATCCGGCGTGGGCACGCTGCTGACCGGCATCAACTTCGTCGCCACCATCATCAAGATGCGCGCGCCAGGGATGACGATGATGAAGATGCCGGTGTTCTCGTGGACCACGCTTTGCACCAGCGGCCTGATCATCGCGACGTTCCCGATCCTGACCGCCACGCTGTTCCTGCTGACGCTGGATCGCTACCTCGGCACGCATTTCTTCACCGCCGGCTTCGGCGGCAACGTGATGATGTACATCAACCTGATCTGGGTCTGGGGCCATCCGGAGGTGTACATCCTGATCCTGCCGATTTTCGGCGTGTACTCGGAGATTGTGCCGACGTTCTCCGGCAAGCCGCTGTTCGGCTATGCCTCGATGGTGTACGCGACGATCGCGATCATGATCCTGTCCTACCTGGTGTGGCTGCACCACTTCTTCACCATGGGGTCGGGGCCGTCGGTCAACTCGTTTTTCTCGTTGACCACCATGATTATCTCGATCCCGACCGGGGTGAAGATATTCAACTGGCTGTTCACGATGTACCGAGGGCGCGTGCGTTTTACGGTGCCGATGCTGTGGACAATGGGCTTTTTGTTCACCTTCACCATCGGCGGGATGACCGGCGTGATGCTGTCGGTGGCGCCGGCGGACTTTCTGCTGCACAACAGCCTGTTCCTGGTGGCGCATTTCCATAACGTGATTATCGGCGGCGTGGTCTTCGGCGTGTTCGCCGCGGTCAACTACTGGTTCCCGAAAGCCTTCGGATTCAAGCTCGATGAATTCTGGGGCAAGATGACCTTCTGGCTCTGGCAGATCGGCTTCTGGGTCGCGTTCGGCCCGCTGTACGTGCTCGGCCTGATGGGCGTGACGCGCCGCCTGAGCCATTTCACCGATCCGAGCCTGCAACCGTGGTTTATCGTCGCCGCGTTCGGCGCATTGCTGATCGGGCTCGGCATCGTCACATTCATCGTGCAGATATACGTCAGCATCCGCAGGCGCGACGCCTACGCCGTGGGCGGCGATCCGTGGGACGCCCGCACGCTGGAATGGTCATCGACCTCGCCGCCGCCGGCCTACAACTTCGCGTTCATTCCGCGGGTCCACGAGCGTGACGCCTGGACCGACATGAAGGCGCGCGGCGCCCGTCAGCCGATGGAAGGCTTCCACGCCATTCACATGCCGAAGAACACGGCCGCGGGGGTCGTCATCGGCGCGCTCGCCTGCATCTTCGGCTTCGCGATGGTCTGGTACATCTGGTGGCTGGCGGTCGTCTCGTTCGTGGGCGTTGTCGGCGCGGCTATTGTCCACACGTTCAATTACCACCGTGACTACCACATCCCGGCCGACGAGGTGAGTCGAGTCGAACGCGCCGGCGGCTGGGAACCGGAAACTGAAGGAGCCGCGGCATGAATACTACGACACTCAATACAGCTCATTCCGCGCCGGCGGATTTCTACTGCCTCAAGGAACCGCAGGCGCACAACGGGACCCTGCTTGGGTTCTGGCTCTACCTGATGAGCGACTGCTTCATCTTCGCGGCGTTGTTCACCTGCTACGCGGTGCTCGGCGCCAACTATGCAGGCGGCCCCACCGGCGCCGAAGTGCTCGATTTACCCGGCTTGGCGGTCAACACCGCACTGCTGCTGGTGTCGTCAGTCACGTTCGGTTTCGCGATGCTGCAAATGGCGCGCGAGAACAAGACCGCGATGCTCTGCTGGCTGGCCGTGGCGGGACTCCTGGCGGCGGGGTTCGTCGGGCTGGAAATTCGCGAGTTCATCGGCATGATCGCCGAGGGCGCGGGACCCGATCGCAGCGCGTTTTTGTCTTCTTTTTTCACCCTGGTCGGCACCCACGGGCTGCACGTGACGGTCGGCATTTTGTGGCTCGGCGTGCTGATGGTGCAGACGATCCGTTACGGCATCAACGAGGCCAACGTCCGCCGCCTGCAATGCCTGAGCATGTTCTGGCACTTCCTGGACCTGGTGTGGGTCGGCGTCTTCAGCTATGTCTATCTGGCGGGAGTGTTGCGATGAGTTCTACCACTACAGCCGGCCACGACGGCGGCATGCACGCGCACCACGGCTCCCTGCGCGGCTACCTGACCGGCTTCGCGCTGGCGATCATCCTGACCATCATCCCGTTCTGGCTGGTGATGGGACACGTCATTGCGAGCCCGGCCGTCACGATATTCGTGGTGCTGGCGCTGGCCGTCGTGCAGATCATGGTGCACGTGATCTATTTCCTGCACCTCGATTTTCGATCCGAGGGCGGCTGGAACATGATGGCTTTCATCTTCACCGCCGTGCTGGTGATAATCGTGCTGGGCGCGTCCATCTGGGTCATGTTCGAGGAAAATGCCAACATGATGCCGATGATGTCGTCGCAGTCCATGCACCAGTCTTATAGTGGTCCGTCCAGATAGCTCGAAGCCACGAGCGACCGGCCGTTTCATTCTCTGGATGGTGCTGGCGGCCATCTTCTTCGCCGGTTTCATCGCGCTGGGGACCTGGCAGGTCCATCGGGAGAGCTGGAAACTAAAGCTCATTCACGACGTGACCACGCGGGCTCACGCGAAACCCGTGCCCGCGCCCGGACCGGCACAGTGGTCCAGCGCCACCGACCTGCGCTACCTGCATGTGAGGTTGGCCGGCCGTTACGTGGCCGGCAAGCAGACCCTGGTGCATGGCTCCAGCAAGCTCGGCTACGGTTACTGGGTGATGACGCCGCTCAAGACCGACCGGGGCTTCATCGTACTGGTCAACCGCGGCTACGTTCCGGACCCGGATGCCTCCAAGGTAAAGCCGCCGCCGGGAGAGGTGGCGCTGACGGGCCTGTTGCGCCTGTCGCAACCGGGCGGCAGTTTCCTCCGGTCCAACAAGCCGAACCGCAACCAATGGTATTCGCGTGACGTGGCCGGTATCGCCAAGGCACGCGCCTTGCCTGCCGACAAAGTGGCCGCGTATTTCGTGGACGCCGATGCGGTCACCACCCGACCCGGCGGTCCCGTGGGAGGGCTCACCAAGATCCACTTCCGCAACGCCCACGTGGGTTACGCGATTACCTGGTATCTGCTGGCGCTGGGTACCGCGCTCGGCGCCGGAATCGTCGCCCGCCAGCAATGGCGGGCGCGCGACGTTTCTGCCGACTAGCGCGGCTTACTTTTCCAGGTAAGTGTAGCCTTCCAGCCCCGCCGCGAGTGCTTCGAGATACTCTTCCCGCCGCGGCGCCGGCAGATCGGCCGCATTGATCCGCTGCCGGTATGTCGCCAGCAAGGCTTCAGTGTCGAAGTGGACATAGCGCAACAATTCAGCGGCGGTGTCGCCGTATTCCGGCCGCGCGAGTTGCCAGCCGCCGTCGCCGGTCAGCTCCACGTTGACGGAGTTGGTGTCGCCGAACAGGTTGTGCATGTCGCCGAGGATTTCCTGGTAGGCGCCGACGAGGAAAAAGCCGAGCAGGTACGGCTTGCCATCGGGCGCGTGCAGCGGCAGGGTCGGCTCGATGCCGTCGCAATCGACGTAGCGGTCGATGCGGCCGTCTGAGTCGCAGGTCAGATCCTTGAGGACGCCGCGCCGGGTCAGCGGCTCGTCGAGGCGGTGGATCGGCAGGATCGGGAACACCTGGTCGATCGCCCAGACGTCCGGCAGCGACTGGAAAACCGACAGGTTGCAGAAGTACTTGTCGGCGAGCTTCTCGTTCAGCTCGTCGATCAGTTCGCGCTGGCTGCGGGCCGAATCGCGCAGCCGGCCGCGGAGCTTGCGGCACAGCGCCTGGTAGATTTGTTCGGCCTCGGCGCGCTCGGCCAGGCTGACGATGCCGTGGCTGTACAGGTTATGAACTTCGCCTAGCCAATAGAGCGCGTCCTGATAGCTTTCCGCGCCATTCTTGTCGATTTCGACGTAATTCGCCCACAGATCGTGCAGGATCGTCGGCGCGTCGTCGGCCGGCGGCCGCGGCTCGGTCTCCGGCACCGCCTCGACGTCGATGACGTCGGCGATCAGCACCGCGTGATGCGCGGTCAGCGCGCGGCCGGATTCGCTGACGATATTCGGCTGGGGCAAATCGCGCTCGGCCGCGACTTCCGCGAGCGCGCGGACGATGACTTCGGCATAGCGGGCGAGGCTGTAATTGACCGAACAGTAGCTGCGCGAGCGCGTGCCTTCATAGTCGACGCCCAGGCCGCCGCCGACGTCGACGACGTCGATCGCCGCGCCGGCCGCGCGCAATTCGGCGTAATAGCGCGCAACTTCGGTCATGCCGCGCTGGATATCGCGAATGTTGGCGACCTGCGAGCCCAGGTGACAGTGCAGCAGCTGCAGGCAGTCGAGCCTCCCGGCGGCGCGCAGCTTGTCGAGCGCGATGAGCGCCTGCGCCGCCGACAGGCCGAACTTGGACTTTTCGCCGCCGGTGTTCTGCCACTTGCCGGCGCCGATCGTCGCGAGGCGCACGCGCAGGCCGATGCGCGGCTGGATGTCCATCGCCGCCGATTCGGCCAGCAGCAGCACCAGCTCGGACAGCTTTTCGACAACGATGTACACCTTGAGGCCGAGCGCCTGGCCGATCAGCGCTAGCGCCAGGTATTCGCGGTCCTTGTAACCGTTGCAGATCACGGTGCCACCGGCCGGCGCAACACCGAGCACCGCCATCAGCTCTGACTTGCTGCCGCATTCGAGCCCGGCGAGACCGTCGCGCAGGATTTCCTCGACCACGCTCGCCTGCTGGTTGACCTTGATCGGGAAGATCGGTGTGTAGCGGCCGGCGTAATCGTGGTGCGCAATGGCGGTTTGAAAAGTGGTCGCGAGCCGCGCGACGCGGTCGCGCAAAATGTCGACGAAGCGCACCAGCACCGGCAGCGCGAGGCCGGCGTCCTGGATCGCGCCGGTCAGTTCATGCAGATCAATGGTGCCCGCGGAGGGGTCGCGCCGCGGCGTGACAACGACGTGGCCGGCGTCGTTGACGTCGAAGTAGCCTGCGCCCCAGTGGGCGATGTTGAAGATGTCGCGGGCGTCGGAAGTCACGCGCGAAGGTTAAAGCATTCAGCGTCCAGCCGCTATACTGTTTGCTTTGCGTGACAAGGATTTGAGATGGCTCTCGGCGACGACTGGTTTGTGGAAGAAGCACCCGAAGCGGACATGGCGCTCGGTCTCAAGGTACGCGAGAAGCTGGCCGACGAGCACTCCGCGTACCAGCACATCGAGATTTACGAGACGGAAAGCTTCGGCCGGCTGATGGTCATCGACGGCTGCGTGATGCTGACCGACCGCGATAACTTCGTCTACCACGAGATGATGGCGCATGCGGCGCTGTTCACGCACCCCGACCCGAAGCGCGTCGCAATTATCGGCGGCGGCGACTGCGGGACGCTGCGGGAAGTGCTCAAGCACCCGAATGTCGAGCACGTCGTCCAGATCGATATCGACGAGGCGGTAACGCGGTTGTCGCAGCAGTTTTTCCCGGAGTTATGCGAGTCGAACGTCGACCCGCGCGCCGAGCTGATGTTCCGTGACGGCATCCGCTGGATTGAAGACGCCGAAGCCGACAGCCTCGACGTGATTATCGTCGACAGCACCGACCCGGTCGGGCCGGGCGAAGTGCTGTTTACGTCGAAGTTCTACCGCGCGTGCCGACGGGCGCTCGGCGAGCGCGGCGTGTTGGTGCAGCAGAGCGAATCGCCGCTGCTGCACACGCGGATCCTCAAGAAGATGCATGCGGATTTGCACGCGGCGGGTTTTTCGACCACGGCCTGTTTGAGCTTTCCGCAGCCGACGTATCCGTCCGGCTGGTGGTCGGCGACTTTGGCCGGTCCGGCGGTGACCGAGTTTCGGGAGCAGGACGCGGCGGAGAAGGAATTTGTGACGCGCTATTACACCGCCAGCGTGCATCGCGGCGCCCTGGCGTTGCCAGCGTTTGTTGCAGAGGCCCTGGCTACCGCTTGACCCTCTCCCTCAGGGAGAGGGCAGGGTGAGGGGAGAAGGAGCCAAATTGTTGATCGGCTTTCGGCACTAATTTGCATCACAGAGTTTGGCCGCGCGCTCGCGCTCTTTTTGCTTGTACGCCGCCAGATCGTTTCCGCTCAGAAACTGCGTCTTGCCATCTGCCCCATGCAGGCGCAGCCGATCAATTCCGGCGAGCTGCGCAACGCGACTTTGCGCCCGCTTGCATGCCTTTTCACGCTGCTGCTGTTTCTGCTCGGCCTTGGCCGTCGCCACGGCGGCTTTGTGCCGCTGCTTCTGATACGTCGTTACTTGCTTTTGCAGCGCCTTTTTGCGCGCGGTGACAGCGGCGGGATCGGTCGGCGTGGATTCAACGGCAACGAGCTTCGCGCCGCTCGGCGGCGGCGAATCGCTGTAGTGCACGACGCCGTTCTTGTCGACCCAGCGATAAACGCCGGCCCACGCGGTCGCCGCCATCAGCGCCAGCAGCAGCGCGACCCCTGTTTTCGTCGCCGCGCTCGTCACAGCGCGTCGGCGTCCGTTTCGCCGGTGCGAATGCGGATCGCCTGCGCGAGTTCCGTCACGAAAATCTTGCCGTCGCCGATCTTGCCGGTCTTGGCCGCCTGAATGATCGCCTCGACGACCTGCTCGACGAGGTCGTCCGGCACCGCCAGTTCGAGCTTGATCTTGGGCAGGAAATCGACGACATACTCGGCGCCGCGGTACAACTCGGTGTGACCTTTCTGGCGGCCGAAGCCCTTGATCTCGGTCACGGTCATGCCCTGGACGCCAATGTCCGCCAGCGCCTCGCGTACGTCGTCGAGCTTGAACGGCTTGATGATCGCCGCAATCATTTTCATCGTGCACAACTCCGTTTTTATGTCCGCAGTTTAGCACCGCGCCCGGCCGCGCCACTCGCCGCCGGGGCGTGCGGACGTTTATACTGGATAAAAGGGCGCCATCGCGAAGGAAGAACATTATGAAATTCGATCCCAACATACTCGATCAGGTCGCCGAACGGCTGTCCGCCGTGGTGCCCGAGGGCATGCGGCACGTGCAGAAAGACCTGGAGAGCAATTTCCGCGCCGTCCTGCAAAGCGCCCTCGGCCGGCTCGACCTGGTGACACGCGAGGAATTCGACGCGCAGCAGGCGGTGCTGTCGCGCACCCGCGAACGGCTGGAGCAGATCAGCGAGAGGTTGCGCGAGATGGAAACGGAGACAATGGCGCCGGCGAAGGCTTCAGGCGCAACCAAAAAGAAGGCAAGCAAAAAGGCGCCAAAAGCCGACTAGCCGCTTTGCGTCATGCCCGCGAAGGGCAGGTATGACGGACATGGAACCACAATAACAGGGGGAGCAAGATGCCACTCGCGAGGGTTTTCAGTCGCGCACCGGCAGGCGTTGACGCGCCGGCCGTCACTGTCGAAGTGCATATCTCGAACGGCCTGCCGGCGCTGACAATGGTCGGGCTGCCGGAAGCGGCGGTGCGCGAAAGCAAGGACCGCGTGCGCAGCGCGCTGTTAAACGCCAATTACGAATTTCCGCCGCGGCGCATCACCGTCAACCTCGCACCGGCCGATTTGCCGAAGGAAGGCGGGCGCTTCGATCTCGCGATTGCACTCGGCATCCTCGCCGCCTCGGGCCAGCTTCCCGCCGAAATCCTGTCGCGATACGAATTTCTCGGCGAGCTGTCGCTGAACGGCGAGCTCCGCCCGGTGCGGGGCGCGCTGCCGGCGGCGATCCAGGCGCGCGCGACCGAGCGGGCGCTGATCGTACCGGCGGCGAACGCCGACGAAGCGGCACTGGCGTCGGATGCGGAAATCTTCGCGGCCGATCACCTGCTCGCCGTCGCCGCCCATCTGGCCGGAGAAGATCCGCTCGCGCGGCATCAAAGCCAGGCGGTGCCGCGCTATCCCGACCTCGCGGACGTGCGCGGCCAGCAACACGCCAAGCGTGCCCTCGAAATCGCCGCCGCCGGCGCGCATAGCCTGCTGTTCGTCGGGCCACCAGGCACCGGCAAAAGCATGCTCGCGAGCCGGCTGCCGGGAATCCTGCCACCGATGTCGGAAGACGAGGCGCTGGAGGCCGCGGCCGTTGCATCGATCAGCCGGTCGGGCTTCGATGCCAAACGCTGGGGAGAGCGCCCGTTCCGCGCGCCGCACCATACGGCCTCGGG
>DASSTE010000052.1:0-19655 GCA_035708085.1 Gammaproteobacteria bacterium
ACCACGTTCAGCGCCGTGAACTGTGCCTGCATGTCGGTCGGAAACGCCGGGTACGGCGCCGTGCGCAGATCGACCGCCTTCGCCCGCTGGCCGTGCATGTCCAGCTCGATCCAATCGTCGCCGCAATGAATGTCGGCGCCCGCCTCACGCAGCTTCACGATCACCGCATCCAGCAATTCGGGCCGCGTATCGCGCAACCGTACGTGGCCGCCGGTCAGCGCCGCAGCCACTAAATATGTTCCGGTTTCGATCCGGTCCGGCAGAACGTTGTAATCGGTGCCATGCAGTTTCTCGACGCCCTCGATCGTGAGCGTGCCGGTGCCGGCCCCACGGACCTTCGCGCCCATCTGGTTCAGGCAGTTGGCCAGATCGACCACTTCCGGCTCGCGCGCGGCGTTTTCGATCGTTGTCACGCCGTCGGCGAGCGCCGCGGCCATCATCAGGTTTTCGGTGCCGGTGACGGACACCAGATCCATGACCAGGCGGGCGCCGTGCAGCCGGTCGGCCTTGGCCCGGATGTAGCCGCTGTCGACGGCGATGTCCGCGCCCATCGCCTCCAGTCCCGAGATGTGCAGGTTGACCGGCCGGGTGCCGATCGCGCAGCCGCCGGGCATCGACACGTCGGCGCGACCGTGACGCGCCAGCAGCGGGCCGAGTACGAGAATCGATGCGCGCATCGTCTTGACGAGCTCATAGGGCGCGTACAACTCGCGGATCGTATTCGAGTCCGCCTCGATACGCAGGCGCTCGTCGATCGTCAGACCGACCCCCATCCGCCCGAGCAGCTCGATCGTTGTCGTGACGTCATGCAGGTGCGGCACGTTGCCGACCGTCATCGGGCTGTCGGCCAACAGCGTTGCCGCCAGGATCGGCAGCGTCGCGTTCTTCGCACCGGAGATCCGGATCTCCCCTTCAAGGCGGCGGCCGCCCTGAATCAGCAGCTTATCCAAGGTCTTTGGTCTCTTCGGGAGTCAGCGTCCGCATTGACAGCGCATGAATTTCGCCCCCCACGCGCGCTCCCAGCGCGGCGTACACCAGCTGGTGGCGCGCAATCCGACTCTTGCCTGCGAAGTCCGGGGCAACGATTACCGCGGTGAAATGCGTGTTGTCGGGGCTTTCGACCGCCACTTCGGCAGCGGGCAGCGCCTCCTCGATCAGCCGTTTGACTTGAGCGGCGTCCATTCGGTTTGTCCGTTGTCCTGGGGAAGCCCGCTATTTTATAGATATTTCAGTCCCGCGTCCCGCCCTGCCGCCGAGTGCCGGTTATGGCCCGTCCAGGGGTATTCCGGTATCCTCTGCGCGATGATCAATTCCCCCTCCCAGTCCTTCGACGCGACGGCGGCGGTTACGCGCGCGCAGCGCGTGCTCGAAGTCGAAGCGGCAGCCGTCGGCGCACTGGCCGCGCGGCTCGGCGACGGCTTCGCGCAGGCGTGCCGGCTGTGCCTGGCCTGCAGAGGCCGCATCGTCGTCAGCGGCATGGGGAAATCCGGGCACGTCGCAAGCAAGGTTGCCGCCACGCTGGCGAGCACCGGCACGCCCGCCTTTTTTGTCCACCCGGGCGAGGCCAGCCACGGCGATCTCGGCATGATCACCGGCGACGACGTGGTGCTCGCGCTGTCGAATTCGGGCGAGACCCAGGAACTGGTGACGCTGCTGCCGCTGATCAAGCGCCTGGGCGTACCGCTGATCACGCTGACGGGCAAACCGGATTCGACGCTTGCCACGGCGGCGGACGTCAACCTCGACGTCAGCGTCGCCGAGGAAGCCTGCCCGCTCAACCTCGCG
Organism: Gammaproteobacteria bacterium; assembly: GCA_035708085.1. Classification (GTDB taxonomy): domain Bacteria; phylum Pseudomonadota; class Gammaproteobacteria; order Natronospirales; family DASSBR01; genus DASSBR01. Next base: position 1,786 of record DASSTE010000052.1, read on the forward strand.
CCGACCGCGAGCACGACCGCGGCGCTGGCGATGGGCGATGCGCTCGCGATCGCGCTGCTTGAAAGCCGCGGCTTTACCGAGCAGGACTTCGCCCGCTCCCACCCCGGCGGCACGCTCGGCCGGCGGCTGCTGCTGCGGGCGTCCGACCTGATGCACCGCGAGGATGAAATTCCGGCGGTAACCGCCGACGTCCCGCTCAGCCGGGCGCTGCTCGAAATGACGCAGAAGAGTTTGGGCATGACCGCGATCGTCGACGACGATTTCCACGTCCTCGGCGTCTATACCGATGGCGACCTCAGGCGCACGCTCGACCGCGGCGCCGACGTGCACATGACACCGATTCGCGACGTGATGACGCCGGGGGGCAAGACGATCGCCGCCGAAACGCTCGCCGGCGAGGTCGTCAAGCTGATGCAGCAGCACAAGATCACTGTGCTGCTGGTGACTGATTCCGACGGCCGCCTCACCGGCGTCCTGCACATGCACGACCTGCTGCGCGCCGGCGTCGTCTGATGGATGCCGAGCTGCAAAAACGCGCCGCTCGGATCAGGCTGGTGGTGTTCGACGTCGACGGCGTGTTCACCGACGGCCGCTTTTATTACGGCCCCGGCGATCTCGAACTAAAAGCGTTCCACACCCGCGACGGTCACGGCATCAAGCTGCTACACGAGGCCGGCATGCGCACGGCCGTTATTTCCGGGCGCAAGTCAGAAGCCGTCACTCGCCGAATGAACGAACTCGGCGTCGGCGACGTGATGCAGGGCCGCTCCGACAAACTGCCGATTTTCAACGAACTGCTGGCCCGCTATGAGCTCGACGCGGCCGACTGCGCCGCGGTAGGCGACGACCTGCCGGACCTGCCGTTGCTGCAGGCGGCGGGCCTCGCGATTGCGGTCGCCGATGCGCATCCCGACATTCGCCGCGCCGCGCATTGGGTGACGCCCACCCGCGGCGGGTATGGGGCGGTGCGCGACGTGGCGGATTTGCTGCTCTCGGCACGCTGACCGGCCTATGCGGCTCTGGCTGACGCTCGTCCTGCTGGCCGTGCTGGCCGGCGGCACCTACTGGTTGCTGCGCCACATCAGCCCGTCGGCGCAGGCGCCGACGCAGGCCGTGACCCACGCGCCGGATTATTGGTTCAAGGGCGCGACGATCACCCAGATGAACACCGCCGGCAAGCTCGAGTACCGGCTGCTCGCGGACACCGTCACGCATCATCCCGACGACGGCAGCGTCGACCTCACCGCTCCGCGCTTCACCTGGTACACACCGGCCGATCCGGCCGCGCCGTGGCACGTCACCGCCCGGCACGGTACCATTCCCGCCGGCGGCAATATCGTGCATTTGCGTGGTGATGTCGTTGTGACGCATCCGGCCCGAAACGGGGAGATGCTGAAGGTTTTCGCGCCGACACTCGATCTGTATACGAAGAAGCGCGAGGCGCGTACCGCCGATCCGGTGCGGATCGTCCAGGGTCCGAGCCACGTTCACGCGGTGGGGATGGTTATCGATATGCAGCAGAATCATATGGAGCTCGAACATGCGGTTCGAGGCACTTATGCGCATTAGCTCGGCCGTCGTGGCCGGCGAGAATCTGGAGCAAAAAAGAGCTCGGCTACGCCACCGGCCAGTCGGCATCACCTCGATCCTGGTCTTGTGCATACTCGCGTGGGCGCTGCCGCAGCGGGCTTACGCGCTCAAATCCGACGCCAGGCAGCCGATCAACATCACCGCCGACCGCTGGGACCACACCGGCTCGGCCAACGGCGACAACGGCACCAGCGTCTATACCGGCCACGTCGTCATCACCCAGGGCAGCATCCGCATTACTGCGGACCAGGCGACGCTGACGCTGAAAAACGGCAAGCTCAAAAAGGCGGTAATCGTCGGCAGCCCGGCGACCTTTTACCAGGCCAAGGAAGACGCCAAGCCGGTGCACGGCCATGCGCGCGAGATCCATTACGACACTGACACGAGCACGGTGGAATTGATCGACAATGCCCGCGTGGACCAGGGCGGCCAGCTGATTACGGCGAACTACATCCGCTACAACACGCAGGCCGGTAAAGTGATCGCCCACCGTGCGAAGCAGAAGAAAGGCCGCGTGCACATCGTGATTCCGCCCAAAGACAACGGTTCCGGCCACCGATGAAGCTGGCCGCCGACGGGCTGCTCAAGCGCTACCGTAAGCGGGAGGTTGTCAAGGACGTCTCGCTGCAGGTGGAAAGCGGCGAGGTGGTGGGACTGCTGGGGCCCAACGGCGCCGGCAAGACGACCTCGTTCTACATGATCGTAGGGCTGATCCCGGCCGACGGCGGCACGATTCATATCGACGACCGCGACATTACCAAGCTGCCGGTACATGCCCGCGCGCGCCTCGGGCTGGGCTACCTGCCGCAGGAAGCTTCGGTGTTCCGCAAGCTGACCGTCGCCGAGAACATCACCGCGATCCTGGAGACCCGCCGCGACCTGAAACGCAGCGAGCGCGGTCGCGCGCTCGGCGAACTGCTCGAAGAACTGCACATTGGTCATATCCGCGACAGCCTCGGCATCAGCCTGTCGGGCGGCGAGCGCCGCCGCGTCGAGATCGCCCGGGCGCTGGCCGCCGAGCCGCGCTTCATCCTGCTCGACGAACCGTTCGCCGGCGTCGATCCGATCTCGGTTATCGATATCCGCCGGATCATCGACCACCTGCAGCAGCGCAACATCGGCGTGCTGGTCACCGATCACAATGTCCGCGAGACGCTCGGCATCTGCTCGCGCGCCTATATATTAAGTGAAGGGCAGGTGATCGCCGCAGGGACGCCTGAGGCTGTGCTCGAGGACCGGCGCGTCCGCGAGGTCTACCTGGGCGAGGATTTCCGCCTCTGAATCGGTCCCGGGCGGGGTCTTCCCCGCTGTGGCCGGTTCGCGAGCGAGGCAGTACACTAGAACCATGATCAAACCGGGTCTGCAACTGGGCCTCGGCCAGCAGCTGACGATGACGCCGCAGCTGCGCCAGGCGCTCAAGCTGCTGCAGTTTTCGGCGCTGGAACTGCAGGAAAATCTGAACGAGGTGCTGGCCGGCAACGTCATGCTGGAGCCGGTCGAATCCGGTCCGGACGGCGCCGACGGCGAGCCCGACGGGATCGAAGCCGACGCCGAGCCCGCGGAGCACCAGGACGATGGCGGCCTCGACCTGGACGTGCCGGATTTCGGCGGCGACGGCTGGTCAGGCGACCCCGACGCCTGGCGCGACCGCGCCGCGGCGAGCGAGGAATCGCTGCAGGACTACCTGCTCTGGCAGTTGCGCCTCTCGCCGATGTCCGAAGACGATTTCGCCATCGGCTCGGCCCTCATCGACAGTATCGACGAGAACGGCTATCTCCGCGCCGACCTCGCCGACATCGCCTCGGGCCTGAAGCCGGACGTCTCGGTCGGGCCGGCCGAGGTCGAAGCCGTGCTGCACCGCATCCAGACCTTCGATCCGCTCGGTGTCGGCGCGCGCTCGCTGGCGGAATGCCTGAGCATACAAATCGCCGCCTGCGCTGCTGCAACCCCAGGCAAGGCCGCCGCGCTGGCCATCGCCACAAAGTATCTCGAAGCATTGGGCGCCGGCCGGCGCCGGCAAATCCAGGACGAGCTCGAACTCGACGACGCCACCTTCGCCGCCGCCACCGCGCTGATCCGAAGCCTCGACCCGTGCCCGGGCGCCGCGGCCGGTGGCACGACCGCCGATTATCTGGTGCCGGACGTGCTGGTGGAGCGCCGCGATGGCGAGTGGCAGTGCCGGATGAACCCCGGCATCGCGCCGCGCCTGAGAATCAACCCGTTGTACGAAAAGTGTGTGCGCGACAGCCGCGGCGACGGCAGCCAGGCGGTGTTGCGCCAGCAACTCGACGAGGCCCGCTGGCTGTTGCGCAGCATCAAAATGCGCGGCGAAACCCTGCTCCGCGTCGCCGGCGCGATCGTTGCGCACCAGCAGGATTTCTTCGACTTCGGCGAGGAAGCGATGAAGCCGCTCGGCCTCAAAAGTATCGCCGAGCGCCTCAAGATGCATGAATCCACCGTGTCGCGTGTGTGCGCCAACAAGGTCATGGCGACGCCGCGCGGCATGCTCGAATTCCGTTATTTCTTCTCGAATGCCGTGTCGAATGGTGCCACCGAGGACCATTCAGCCACGGCCATCCGGGCGATGATCCGCAAGCTGATCGCGGACGAAAACGCCGCCAAACCGCTAAGCGACAGCCGCATCAGCGCGGTTCTGAAGAACCAGGGAGTAGACGTCGCACGCCGCACGGTCGCCAAGTACCGCGAGGCGCTGTCGATCCCGCCCTCTCACCTGCGCAAGCAGACTCACGCCGAGTCGTGAACAAAGGAGATTGTCATGGAAATGAGCCTGACCGGTCATCACGTCGATATCAGCCCCTCACTCCGCAGTTACGTGGACAACAAGGTCGAACGCCTGGAGCGCCACTTCGACCATGCCACCGACATTCATGTCATACTGTCGGTCGAAAAGCTGCGCCACAAGGCGGAAGCCCGAATGAATCTGCCGGGCAATGAATTGTTCGCCGACGCCGTAGATGAAAACATGTACGCGGCGATCGACGAGCTGGTCGACAAGCTGGATCGCCAGGTCAAGACGTTCAAGGAAAAGAAAACCAACCACCATCCGCACGGCTGACTGACGCCGAACCCCAATCACGGCCGGCTGTCGCATTGCGGCAGCCGGCATTGCTTTTGGTAGGCTTGCCTTATGAATTTCAACCAGCTGATCGTTCCCGCGCGTGTACTCGCCAACGCCAAGGCGGACAGCCGCAAACGCGCGCTTGAAGTGCTGAGCGAACTGCTGAGCAAGGATCAGCCCGATCTGTCGCAAGCTGAGGTCATGCAGGGCCTGGTGTCGCGGGAGCGACTCGGCAGCACCGCCATTGGCGGCGGCATCGCGGTACCGCACGGGCGCGCCGCCGGCATCACGCAGGTTATCGGCGCGCTGATCCGGCTCAACGAGCCGGTCGATTACGGCGCCGAGGACAACGTCCCCGTCGACCTGATGTTCGCGATCCTGGTGCCGCTCGAATGCACCGACGCACACGCCCAACTCGTGTCGCAGATAACGCTGCGCCTGAGCGACCCGGAGGTGCGCCGCTGCCTGCGCGGAGCGAAAACCAGCAAAGCACTTTATGCTTGTTTTACAGAGGACGTAAACCATGCGCGGGACATGCAGGTAGGCCTGCGCGCATGAAACTGGTGATATTGAGCGGCCTGTCCGGTTCCGGCAAATCGGTTGCGCTCAACATGCTCGAGGATCTGGGCTACTACTGCATAGATAACCTGCCGATCACGCTGATCGCCAGCGTCGCGCGCGCGACCATTCTCACCGGCGAACCGCAATTCAAACTAATGGCGCTGGGCGTCGATGCACGCAACCGCGGGGAGGACATCGCGGCGCTCGCCGGGGCAGTGCAGGAACTCGAACGCGCCGGCGTCGATTGCGATCTCGTCTTCCTGCACGCCGCCGAGGAAAAACTCGTCAAGCGCTACAGCGAAACGCGCCGCCGTCACCCGCTATCGCACAACAAGATGTCGCTGCGCGATGCGATACGCACCGAGCGCGACCTGCTCGCACCGGTCGCCGAGCAGGCCGATCTGACCATCGACACCACCGACACCAGCATCCACGACCTGCGCACGATGATTCGCGAGCGTGTGCACCGTTCGCCGCAGAACGCGCTGTCGATCCTGATCCAGTCATTCGCGTTCCGTCACGGCGTGCCGCCGGACGCCGACTTCGTTTTCGACGCCCGCTGCCTGCCCAACCCTTACTGGGACCTCAAACTGCGCCCGCTGTCCGGGCGCGAGCCACAAGTTATCGCCTTCCTCGAAAGCCAGCCCGAAGCCGGCGAAATGCTCGCCGACATCGGCACCTTCCTCGACAAATGGATCCCCCGCTTCGAAGCCAACGACCGCAGCTACCTCACCATCGCCATCGGCTGCACCGGCGGCTTCCACCGCTCGGTTTATTTGGCCGAACGCCTCGCGGAGCGTCTGCGCGCCGGCCACGACAACGTGATCGTGCGGCATAACGAAATCAACTGATCACACAACTGCGTCGTCAGTAACCCCGAGAAACTCACGGATCCGCACCCGATTGGCCAGGCCGTCGCGGTAGCCGAGCTCGATCAACTCGCTGCAGAACGAGCCGCTGAACAGCAGGTAGCTGATCAATTGGTTGCCGTCCGAGCGATGCGCGCCCATGCGTTTCAGCAACACGTTGACCGCGTGCGGGAACTCGCGGCGGTGGCGGTCGGCGATCTCGCCGATGTCGACGCTCGGCGCAATCACCAGCGTGTCGATGATGCGCAGATCCGGCGTGCCCGGCTCGCGCGCGGCCTCCGGTACGTGCTCGTAAGTCTGGTTGATGCGCTTCAGCCGTTCGAGGTCGGTGTAGAGCGTGTCCATGAACAGCGTGTCGAGTACGTACCCGGCGATTTCGCCGAAGCTCGGGTACACCGCCATCTGGGGCATCACATTCGCCTGTTCGTTGCGCACCGCGACGATCAGAATCTTGCTCGCACCCAAATGAATGGCCGCACTGAGCGGCGCGGCCTGGCGCATCGAGCCGTCGCCGAAAAACTCGCGCTCGATGCGTACCGACGGGAAGATGATCGGCAGCGCGATCGACGCCATGATGTGATCCAGCGTGATCGCCGAACGGCGGCCATCGCGGCGCTCCCGGCTCCAGGGCTCGATATCGCGGGAGCCATTGAAGAATGCGACCGAGCGCGCCGAACTGTAGCCCGAGGCGACGATCGCCAGCGCGCGCAATGCGCCCGCGTCGATGGCGCGATCGACGTCGGCGAACGGGATATTGGCGGCCAGCAATTTGCGCAATGGCGAGTTGTCGAGCAGCGCGCGCGGCACATGGCGGCCGTTGCCACCGTGAATCAGCGTCAGCAGCCAGCGCGCCGCGGTGCTGATCATGGTCCACAAGTCGGCGCGGAACACGCGTTCGACGGTCAGGTTTTCCCAGATCTCCGCCAGCCGCTCTGCGCCACGCTGGAATTCGATCGCGTGGGAAGCGAGCATCGCCGCATTGATTGCGCCGGCGGATGTGCCGGTGATGATCGGAAACGGATTGGGTGCGCCGGGCGGCAGCACCTCGGCGACCGCCTTGATGACGCCCGCCTGGTAAGCGGCACGCGCACCGCCGCCCGGCAGGACCAGACCGCACTGTTCGCCGGGAGCCGGCTGCTGATCGTTTTCCATCAGGACTATTCTCCCACGCCCGTTAGCTTTGATCGGCGCATTAAGTTAGATTATCAGGCCCGATTACCTGATAACACGGTGCGACATGCGGCGTATTGTGCTGGTCAACCTGAAAGGCGGCTGTGGCAAGACCACGCTCGCGACGACGATCGCGGCATATTATGCCAATGCCGGCCGCGCGACGTGTCTGCTGGATATGGATCCGCAAGGTTCGAGCACAGAATGGCTCGGCGTGCGGCCGCGCGAACGGGCGCCGATCGCCGGCGTCTGGACACATCAGCGCATGGAAGGCATCACGCGCAGCTTTGCGATCCGTGTGCCGACCGAGACCGAGCGGCTGATCGTCGATACGCCGGCCGGACTCGATCGCATGCAGTTGCGCGACGTCACCCGCGATGCCGACGCGGTGATCGTGCCGGTATTGCCGTCCGCGTTTGATATTCGAGCTTCTTCACGGGCCATCGGCGACCTGCTGCTGGCAACCAGTTCGTTGCGCCGCCACCAGCGGCTGGCCGTCATCGCCAATCGCGTGCGCCGCAATACGCAAGTCTACGACGCGCTGGTACGGTTTCTCGACAGCCTCACGATCCCGTTCATCACTACGCTCCGCAACACACAGCATTACGCGCTGGCCGCCGAGCAGGGTCTCGGCATTCATGAGCTGGATTCGCGGCGGGTGCGCGCGGACAAAGTGCAGTGGCGGCCGGTTTTCGAGTGGCTGGAGACCCCGGCCGTCACGACTTCGCAGGCACCAGCATCAGTACATGCTCGGTGGGCCCCGGCAGAAACGGTGTCGGCTTTCCGGTGGCCCAGGCCTTGAACTCGTCGCCGTAATACGGCGACATCGGGTGGCCGCTCTCGCCGCCCGGCAGCTCGAAAATGCCATCCTGCTCGTCGCCAGGCGCCACGTCCATGCGCATTGACGCGCCGAACGACACTGCCTGCACGCGCGGCATGTTATGGTCTCCCGGCAACTCCATCACCGGCATGTCCAGCCACGGTGCGAGCAGCGGCACCGCGTAACTCAGCGGATGACGCACCTGCACGGTATTGCGCTTGCCCCAGGTGAAATGTGCCAGCCCGCCCTCGGCTTGCCAGTGATCGGCGATGATCGAATCGACCACCGCCAGCATGAATGCGTCCCAGCTCTTGTAACGGGGCGGCAGCAGGTTGGCGGGCTGCTTTTCAACCAGCTCCCATAACGACCCCTCGAACTGCGACAGGGCCGGCGCCTCGAAGTGCGGCGCCCTGGCACGCACCGGCGCAAGTAACGCGGCCAGCACGCGCGCGCGCAGCCGCTCGTGAAACAGCCGTACCAGCCGATAGCCCACCGAATCGACCGCCGCCTTGCCACCCCAGGCGGCGACGTAACGGCGAAAGGCCGCCCGACGCGGGCTGGCGGCTGCAGCCTTCGGTGTGATCAGACGCAGCAGCAGATCGTGCCAGCGCGAAAGGAATCGGGCGCGATCGTCGAGCTGGATCGCAAGCATGTGCGCCGGCGTCGCGTGTTGGACCGGCTTCAGATCGGCATGAACCTGCTGCGCGCGGGCGCCGAGCGCATAGCCGCCATCGCCCATCTTCGCCAGCGCCTTGCCGCCCACCACGCGGTTGTTGGCGGTCCAGACCAGGCCGCCATCCGGATCGACGATGCGCGGGTATTTAGCCGGGTCGAGCCAGCCGTCCCAGCCGTTGTCGCCATCGGCCCACGACGCCGGCAGCGACGGATCGTAATTGCCGATGCGGTGCGGAATCCGCCCCGCGAGCGTCCAGCCGATGTGGCCGGCGGTGTCGGCGACAACAAAATTCAGCTCCGGCATACCGGCACGTGCGGCGATATCGAGCGCCTCCTTCGTGGTCTGTGCGCCCTGCAGGTTCCAGATTTCGAGATTGGTGGCCGACGGCTGCTGCGCGACCCAGTGCACCGCGAGCGGCTGGCCGTCAAGGCTTTTGCCGACGATCGGCCCCCAGATCGTGCCGCGCACCTTGAGGGTCACATCGGGCGCGCCGTGCACGTGGATCACCTCGTTGTGAATCCGGAACGGCCGCCAGCCATCGGGCGTGCGGTAGCGGTTCGGGTGCGCCGCGTCGGTTTCGACCTTGACCAGATCGACCCAGTCGCCGTCGGCATTGGTGAAGCCCCAGGCGATATGGCCATTGCTGCCGGCCACGATGCCCGGCACGCCCGGCAGCGTGATGCCGGTGACGTTCACCGCCTTGTGCGGCGGGCGCAGTTCCTTGTAGATGAGTCGCGCGCGATACCAGATCGGCGGCACGCCGAGATGCAGGTGCATGTCATTGGCGACAAGCGGTACCCCGTTCGCTGTGCGCGAGCCTGCCACCGCCCAATTGTTGCTGCCGGCGATCAGGTGGCGTGCCGGGTCGGGCGACAAGGCATCGGACAAGTCGGCGACTGCCTTTTTTTGCGCGTGCAGGTCAATGACGTCCGCCCCCGGAATCGGCGGCGGCGCAAAGGCCTTCCCCTTGATCGGCGAGTCCCAGCGCGTCCCCTGCGGCGTCAGGAAGTCGTACAGCGCCGGCGGCAGGATCGCGTTCATTTTCGCCAGCGCCTGCTCGCGCTGGTCGGTCGAGTCCTGCAAGTCGAAATACATCGCCATGATCGCGAGGATCGAGTCTTCCGGCTGCCAGCGCGCCGGCTTCTGGCGCAGCAGCAGGTATTCGAACGGCCGCACGTCGAGCGCCGCGAGACCCTCGTTGACTCCTAGCGTATACGCGCCGATCAGCGCCCGCTGGCGCGGCGGCAGCAGCCGGAGAACCTGTTTCGCCACCGCCCGCATCCGGAAGCGGCGGCGATCGCGATCGTGATCGACGATGGCCGGCGCGGGGCCCGCCAGTTGCGCGAGCTCGCCGGCCGCCGCGCGGCGCAACAAGTCCATCTGGAAGAAGCGATCCTGGGCGTGCACGTAGCCAAGCGCGCGCGCCGCGTCCAGTTCGTTCGCGGCGGTGATCGTCGGCACGCCGTTTGCGTCGCGCTCGATCTTGACCGGCGCGCTTAATCCCACGAGCGCGACGCGGCCGTCGAGCTGCGGCAGGCTGCCGCGCAACAGGCCGTAAATCGCGCCACCGGCGAGAATCAGGATGACGAGGATGCCGATGCCGGTCCAGAACGCGATGCGCTTCAGCAGGCGTAGCGGCTTACGCTTCGGGGCTTTTTCTTCTTGAGGTGATTCGGTCTCGGCCACCGGCGGATATTAACCGCTCGACAGGAGCAAAAAAAGAGAGGGGCCGAGGAGCCCCTCTCGAAGGTCGGTGCCGCGATCGCGTGTCAGCGCGCGATACTGGACTTGGTCGCCGACGTGTCGCGCAGCGCCATGTGCACCTGGATCTGCTCGCCCTCCTTGAGCTTCTGGAGCGACGACTGCGGGAACGCCAGCACGAGCTGCTTGCCCTCGCTGTCAACCGTCAGCTGACCTTTTTTTGCGTCGACGTTCTTTACGGTCGCCGGCATGGTGTGCGCACCCTGCCAGTGCATCGCACCGTGGCGGGAACTTGACGAGCCGCTTTCGGTTCCGTTCGTGCCGGCCTTGCTGGTCGCATACCCGTACATGAGCGCGATCTTGTCGCCCTCCTTGACGTTCTTCAACGCGCTGGGCGGAAAGTGCAACGTCATTTCTTCGTTGCCGCGTGCCGACACCTTCACGATGCCGGTGCTCTGATCGACACTCTGCACCTTTGCGTTATGGACGGTGCGCATCGCCGTCCACTGCGAATGGTGCGACATTTTTGTCATTTTCTTCTGGTAGGCGTCGTGGTTGCTCGCCACCGCCGGCAACGCCAGCGGCAAACTCAGCGCCATCGCGGCGCCCAGAAGCGCCATGCGGGAAAGTTTCATCGGTACCACCTCCGTGTTTGGGATATATCCGTCGCTAGCGTAGGCTGCGGCGGGGCGCTGCGCAACGTAGGGTCAATGCTGTATCGCCGCACAAAAAAAAAGGGCTGCTGAAATACCTTTCAGCAGCCCGTCAAGCTCTCGGTGGTCGGCTGGATCAGCGCGAGATACTGGAGGTCGGCGAAGATGTATCGCGAATGGCGAGATGTATCTTGATTTTCTCGCCCTGTTTAAGCTGGCTCAGCGCGGACGGCTCGAACGCGACGACCAGGGGTTTGCCTTCGCTTTCAACCTGCACCGTGCCCTTTTTCTGGTCGACTTTCTTCACCGTCGCCGACATGATGTGAGCGCCCTGCCAATTGCCGCCGCTCGTCGACTCGCTGCCCTCTATCTTCGACGGCTGGCTAGTCGAAGTCGCACCGGACGTGCCGTTGGTTTTGGCGTACGCGAGCTGAACGGCCACGTTATCGCCCTCCTTAACCTTCTGCAGCGCCGACGACGGATAGTGCAGTTTCAGCTCGTGGCCATGCGTGGTCCGGACGGTGACGATACTGCTGCTTTGATCAACGTTCTGAACCTTTCCGTGGATCGTGTCCTTGCCCTGCCACTGCACGTTGTTTGTTTGTGACATTTGCTGCTGATTGGTGCCGCCGGTCTGGGCAAAGGCCGGCACCGCCAGCGGCAGACTCAGCGCCATGGCGGCGCCCAGCAAAACGGTACGGGAAATTTTCATGACTACCTCCATGTAGGCGGGAAAAACAAAATTGTGACGACACGGATCGTCTCGCGCAGTGATCTGGCGCAAGAATTTATGAGCCGACGCGCATTAGCTTCATGCTGTTGGTGCCGCCGCTGACGCCGGTCATGTCGCCCTTGGTGAAGATCGCAATGTCGCCCGGCTCGACGTCGCCCAGCCGTTCCAGTTCTTCGGCCGCGGCCTGCAGCACGCGGTCGGGGTTGCCGTGGGTCACGTCAAAGCGCACGGGATAGACGCCGCGGTACAAGGTCACGCGACAGCGGGTGCTGTCGTGGCGCGTCATCGCGTAAATCGGAATGCCCGAGCGCACCCGCGACATCCACAGCGCCGTCGAGCCGGATTCGGTCAGCGCGACGATCGCCTTCGCACCAACGTGGTTGGCCGTGTACATCGCCGCCATCGCAATCGCCTCGTCGATACGCTCGATCTTCGCCTCGCGCCGCCGCCGCGACAGCGGCGACATGCGCTGCGACTCGGCACCGACACAAACGCGCGCCATCGCCTCGACCACCTTCACCGGGTACTTGCCGGCCGCAGTTTCGGCCGACAGCATGACCACATCGGTGCCGTCGATGACGGCGTTGGCCACGTCGAGCACCTCCGCACGCGTCGGGATCGGCGACGAAATCATCGACTCCATCATTTGCGTGGCGACGATCGCAACACGGTTCATGTCGCGCGTCATGCTGATGATGCGCTTTTGTTCACCGGGCAGTTCGGCATCGCCGATTTCGACCCCCAGGTCGCCGCGCGCGATCATCACCGCGTCGCTGGCGCGGATGATTTCTTCGACGTTGGCGATCGCCTCGCTGCGTTCGATTTTTGCAATGATACCGGCGTCGCCGCCCGCTTCGCGCAGCAGCTTGCGCGCGAGTTCAATATCCGCCGCCTCGCGCGGAAACGACACGGCGAGGTAATCGGCGCCCAGTTCGGCAGCCGTCTTGATGTCGCGCAGGTCCTTGTCCGTCAGCGCTTTGGCGGAGAGCCCGCCGCCCGCCCGGTTGATGCCCTTGTGGTCCGACAGCGGCCCGCCGCTTTCGACCCGGCAGACAATGCGCGGGCCGTCGACGCGCTGCACGATCACGGTAATCTGGCCGTCGTTGAGCAGCAGCCGGTCGCCCTCGTGGACGTCCCCGGGCAGTGTCTTGTAGGTGATGCCGACGCGATGCTCGTCGCCGGCATCGTCCGGCAGCTCCGCGTCGAGCGTGAACTCGGCGCCGTCGGCGAGCATGACAGGGCCCGCCGCAAAGTTCTCGATGCGGATTTTCGGCCCCTGCAGGTCGGCGATGACGCCGACATCCTTGCCGACCTTGGCAGCCGCCGCGCGCACCGCCTTGACGCGCCGGGCGTGCTCGTCGGCGGTGCCGTGCGAAAAGTTGAGGCGGACGGCATCTACGCCGGCGCGAATCATGCTTTCGAGCACGTGCGGCGGATCGGAGGCGGGGCCGAGGGTGGCGAGGATTTTTGTGCGTCTTGCCATATAAGTGAGCCTTCCGAGGCGATATTGCCGGCTTCTTGAAAGAGCGGATTGCGCCTTAGTCTAGCGCGCTGCCGCGGTTTCCTGAAACCTGGATTCCAGCATCGCGACGGCCGGCAGGGTTTTGCCTTCCAGAAATTCGAGGAATGCGCCGCCGCCGGTCGAGACGTAGGACACCTCGCCGGCGATGTCGTACTTGTCGAGCGCGGCGAGCGTGTCGCCGCCGCCCGCGATCGAGAACGCGTCGCTCGCCGCGACCGCTTCGGCCAGCGCACGCGTGCCGCCGCCGAACTGGTCGTATTCGAACACGCCGAGCGGCCCGTTCCAGATGATCGTGCCGGCTTCGGCAATCTGCCCGGCCAACGCCTCGGCCGTCTTCGGCCCCACGTCGAGAATCATCTCGTCGGCGCCGACCGCGTCAATGTCACGCACAACCGCCTCGGCATCGGCAGCGAACTCCGTCGCGACCACCACGTCGGTCGGCAGCGGAATGTCGATACCGCGATGGCGGGCGTGCTCGAGCAGGCCGCGCGCTTCATCGACGAGGTCCGGCTCGTACAGCGACTTGCCCACGTCGTGACCGGTTGCCGCGATAAACGTATTGGCGATACCGCCGCCGACGATCAGCTTGTTCACCTTGCCGAGCAGGGTTTCGAGCACCGTCAGCTTGGTCGAGACCTTGGCGCCGCCGACGATCGCGACCAGCGGCCGTGCCGGGTCGGCCAGCGCGCGGCCGAGCGCGTCCAGTTCGGCGGTCAGCAGCGGACCCGCGCAGGCGACCGGCGCAAATCTGGCCACCCCGTGGGTGGAGGCCTGGGCACGATGCGCGGTGCCGAATGCGTCCATCACGTAAATGTCGCACAGCGCCGCCATTTTCCGCGCCAGCGCATCGTCGTCTTCCTTTTCGCCGGGCAGGAAACGGACGTTCTCCGCCAGCACGATTTCGCCGCGCTCGATCTCGACGCCGTCGATCCAATCCGGCGCGAGGCGCACCGGTGCATCCAGCATTTCGCTCAGCCGCTCGGCCACCGGCTGCATCGAAAATTTCGCCTCGAACTCGCCTGCCTTCGGCCGGCCGAGATGCGACACCAGCAACAGTTTCGCGCCAGCCTCGCGCGCGGCGCGAATCGTCGGCAGTGCCGCGCGCAGCCGGGCGTCATTCGCCACCTTGCCATCGTCGCCGATCGGCACGTTCAGGTCCTCGCGAATCAAAACGCGGCGGTCCGCGAGGTCCAGGTCGGTCATCTTCAAAAGCGATAGCGACATTTGGGCAGCCGATTGAGTAGCTAGGACTGAGTAGCTAGGACTGAGTCGTGCTTCTCCATACTCAGTCCTAGCCACCAGGTACTCAGCACTAGGCGTTAAGCGCGGCGATCGTGGTGTCGATCATGCGGTTCGAGAAACCCCACTCGTTGTCGTACCACGAGCAGGCCTTCACCAGCTTGCCGTCCGGGCTGATCTTGGTCATCGTCGCATCGTAGATCGACGACAGCGGGTTGTGGTTGTAGTCACTCGATACGAGCAGTTCCTCGGTGTAGCCGAGCACGCCCTTGAGCGGACCTTCGGCGGCTGCCTTCATCACGCGATCGATTTCTTCCTTGCTGGTGGCGCGCTCGGTGCTGATGGTCAGATCGACGATCGACACGTTGATCGTCGGCACGCGCATCGCGTAGCCATCGAGCTTGCCGTCGAGTTCCGGCAGCACCAGGCCGATGGCCGCGGCGGCGCCCGTCTTGGTCGGAATCTGCGACTGCGTCGCGGAGCGCGCGCGGCGGATGTCCTTGTGATAAACGTCGGTCAGCACCTGGTCGTTGGTGTAGGAATGGATCGTGACCATCAGGCCGGCGACAATGCCGACGCTGTCGTTCAGCACCTTGGCGAACGGCGCGAGACAATTGGTCGTGCACGAGGCATTGGAGATGATCGTGTCGCTCGCCTTGAGCGCCTGGTGGTTGACGCCGTAGACGACGGTCGCGTCCACGTCCTTGCCGGCCGGCGCGGAAATCAGCACCTTCTTCGCGCCGCCTTTAAGATGCGCGCTCGCCTTCTCACGGCTCGCAAACAGGCCGGTGCATTCGAGCACCGCGTCGATACCCATATCGCCCCACGGCAGCTTCGACGGATCGCGCTCGGCCAGCACCTTGATGTGATCGCCATTGACGACCAGATCGTCGCCCTCAACCTTCACCTCGCCCGGAAAGCGGCCGTGGGCGGTGTCGTAGCGCGTCAGGTGCGCGTTGGTCTCGGCGTTGCCGAGGTCGTTGATCGCGACAATCTTCAGGTCGTTCGCATGCCCGGACTCGTACAGCGCGCGCAGGATGTTGCGCCCGATGCGTCCGTATCCGTTGATTGCGATTTTCTTGGCCATTCCTTTCAAACCTCGATTTTATTTTCCGACAATAAGCTTTCCACCGCCGCGACCACGTGATCGACGGTGAATCCAAAGTGTTCGAACAGCACCGGCGCAGGGGCCGATTCGCCGTAGCGGTCGATGCCGATGACGCGGCCGCGCGTGCCGACGTAGCGGTACCAGCCGGCGGTGACGCCCGCCTCGACCGCGATGCGGCAGTCGCAGTCGCTTGGCAGGACCTGCTCACGGTACGCAGCGTCCTGGGCGTCGAAGACATCGGTGCTGGGCATCGATACGACGCGCGCCGCGATATCCCGGCGGCCCAGTTCCTGCGCCGCGGCCACGGCCAGCTGCACTTCCGAGCCGGTCGCGATCAGGATCGCGTCCGGCGCTTCGGGCGTGTCGACCAGTATATAGCCGCCGCGCCGGATGTCCGATAGTGCATCACCCTTGTGCGCCTGCTGCGGCACGTTCTGGCGCGTCAGCGCGAGCAGCGTCGGGCCATCGCGGCGCTCGATCGCAACTCGCCAGGCGACGGCGGTCTCGGCGGCGTCGGCCGGGCGCCAGACGCTCATGTTCGGCATCAGGCGCAGGCTCGCGACATGCTCGATCGGCTGGTGCGTCGGGCCGTCTTCGCCCAGGCCGATCGAATCGTGGGTCATCACGAAGATGCTGCCGATCCGCATCAGCGCGGCGAGGCGCAAGGCGTTGCGCGCGTAGTCGGAGAACGTCAGGAACGTGCCGCCGTAGGCGATAAAGCCGCCGTGCCCGGTCAAGCCATTTTCGATCGCCGCCATCGCGAACTCGCGCACACCGTAATGCAGGTAGTTGCCGGCGGCGTCGGTCGGGGTGATGGCCCGGGTACCCGACCAGTTGGTGTTGTTCGAACCGGTGAGGTCGGCCGAGCCGCCGATCAGCTCGGGCAGGCACGGCGCAATCGCCTCGATCGCCGCGGCCGAGGATTTGCGCGTCGCCTGGCCGGCCGTCATCGCGGCGGCGTCGGCAATCATTTTGTCGGCGCAGCCGCCCCAGTCGGCCGGCAGCCGCCCGGCGATCCGGCGCTCGAACTCAGCGGCGAGATCAGGATGCGCCTTGGCATAGGCGGCAAAGCGATCGCTCCACTCCTTCTGCAGCGCCTGGCCACGCTCACGCGCGTCCCACGCCGCGTAGATCTCCGGTGGAATATAAAAGGCCGGATGCGGCCAGTCGAGCCGCTCGCGCGTCGCGGCGATTTCGTCTTCGCCCAGCGCCTCGCCGTGGGCCTTGGCGGTGCCGGCGCGCGTCGGCGCGCCCCAGCCGATGACCGTCTTGCAGCAGATCAGCGTCGGCCGGTCGCTCTCGGCCTGCGCCGCCTTGATGGCCGCACGCACCGCGTCGCTGTCATGGCCGTCGACACCGGCCACCACATGCCAGCCATAGGCGCGGAAGCGCTCCGGCGTGTCGTCGCCAAACCAGGTTGCGACTTCGCCGTCGATGGAGATGCCGTTGTCGTCGTAAAAGCAGATCAGCTTGCCGAGCTTGAGCGTACCGGCGAGCGAGCAGGCTTCGTGCGACAGCCCTTCCATCAGGCAGCCGTCGCCCAGGAAAACATAGGTGTGATGATCGACGATCGCGTGGTTCGGCCGGTTGAAGCGCGCCGCCAGCAGCTTTTCCGCCAGCGCCATGCCGACCGCCGTGGCAATGCCCTGCCCCAGCGGCCCGGTCGTCGTCTCGACGCCTGGCGTGACGCCATATTCCGGGTGTCCGGGCGTCATCGAGCCCAACTGGCGGAAGCGCTTGATCTCGTCGAGCGGCAGCGCATAGCCGGTCAGGTGCAGCAGCGAATACTGCAGCATCGAGCCGTGACCGTTCGACAGCACAAAGCGGTCGCGGTCCGGCCAGCGCGGATCCACCGGATTGTGGCGCAGAAAGTCGCGCCACAGCACTTCGGCGATATCGGCCATGCCCATCGGCATGCCCGGATGCCCGCAGGTGGCTTTCTGGACCGCATCCATGCTGAGCGCACGGATGGCATTGGCAAGTTCGCGGCGATCAGGCATGGTGGCTCCCCGGTGTGAGCCGCGTATTTTCGCCGATTCCTTGCAGTCAGAGCAAACTGTTCAATCCGCTCTACGATCCAATCTGAAATACCGTCGGCGACACCCGACGGCCAGCAGGATCCAAACAAACATCATCGGGCCAGTTGCGC
>DASSTE010000053.1:0-14444 GCA_035708085.1 Gammaproteobacteria bacterium
CGTTAAATTGCCACTGAATGCGAAGTGCGTTGTGCCATTGTTGTCGGCACGGCCGAGGAAACCCAGCGCCTGTTTCAGGCCCGGGGCGGCGTTGCCGCGGGCGGTCATGGTGCCGCGGCATTGGTATTGGCCGTTTTTGCTGACGGTTACCGTGGCGTCGAGGTCGATCGGGCCGCCGCTGTCGTGGGCGCGGCCGTGGATAATGCCGTGGGCGTCGGTTGTGAAGGTGGCGACGTAGCCGCCGAGATTCATTGGCTGCGGCCATTGGGCATGCAGGTGGTCTACGGTGATGCGGCCGATGAGCACGGCCGGGTGGTTGTCGGCCAGTACGAAGCGGTCCAGATCAAAAAGCACGCGGCCGGTCGCGCTGTTGGCGGGCAGGTGCAGCCAGCCTAGCGCCGGTGTCAGGTCCAGCGGTCCGTGGACATTGGTGACGATAATCTTGCCGCCCGGCGTGAGCACGGCTTCGCCGGTCAGTTCGGTTGCGGCGCCGTGGACTCGCAGGTCGTAATCGAGCTTGCCTGTGAACAGTTCCCAAGGATGGACGCTCCAGCTCACGCGGCCGAGGGCTGCGCCGTTGACCTCCAGCTGATGCGCCTGCCCATTCCATGGCGTGCCTTGCGGGGCGATAACGGCGATCGGACCGTTGGCCGGCAATACCCAGCGGAACAGCATCGACGCCGGCAGCGTCAGTGCCAGAAAGAACAGGTAGGCGACGATGCCGACGCCGGCGAACAGGGCGATGCGGCGCCAACTCATTTTTTGGGCCGTTCCAGCGTTATATCCGCATTGACGGTGCCGGGCTTGTCGGCGCGCTGCATGCCGAACGCGGCGACGAGGACGCCGTGCTGGGCCTGCAGCCGGCCGAGCCAGCTGACCAGCGCGTCGAACGGCGCGGCGTCGAGGTGCACTTGCACGCTGTCGTTGCCCTGTGGCTGGAACTGCTTGATGGCGTTGCCGATCGGCGAGGTGCGCGCGGTCTGTTCGACCGTCGCGAATAACGATTGATTGGCCTGCGGCGCGGCGGCCGGGGCGATCTTTTCCAGTTGCTTGATTTCGGCGGTGGCCTGCTGCATCCACGCCAGCAGTTGCGTGTCGGCTTCGACATCCGATTGCAGCGACGCCTTCGCGCCCAGCCACGGCGCGATGATCGCCAGCCAGATCACGATCAGCAGCAGCGCGGCGGCGCCCCACGTGACCACCAGCCGCTCGCGCGGCGCCAGCGTGAGGTACCAGTCACGCAATCCGCCGAAGCCGTTCATGACGTGCCGCCTATGCGCAAGCGGCCGTCGACGCTGTTGCCCTGGGCATTGGCCGATTCGATCTGCACGTTGAGACCGGTCTTCTTCGCCAGCTTGTTGCGCAGCTCGCCCAGCGTCTGCACGTTGGGCGTCGTCACCTGCAATTCGAGCACATTGTCGTGCCAGCTTAGCGTGGTGAGGCGCGACTGGTCGCCGATGCCCTCGCCGAGGGCGCCGAGCATCGCGAGCAGGCCATTGTGCGGGCCATTGCCGGCGGCGGCGCGGAGGGCGCGCAGGCGGGATTCGAGTTGCGCGCGCGGGTTGACCATCCGGTGCGTGCCCGGCAGCGCGCGCCGGAACTGCGTCGCGATCGCCTTGTTCAACCGGGCTTCCTGCTGATCCATCCGGTAGTAGCCGACGCCCTGCCACGCCGCTGCCACGATCAGCCACGCGGCCGCGAGGGTGGCCGCGAGACGCCAGCGGCGCCAGCGCTGTTCCCAGTCCCGCCGCGGCCGGTAGTCGCCCTGTAGCAGGTTGAATCCGGTTGTGGTGGAGAGGCCTGCGCCGGCGAGCGCCAGCGCCGTCCCGCCCGGCAGGGGGTCGATTCCGGGTACTTCGGTGCCGGCGGCGGCGCAGGCCGTGGCCAGCGCCGCGACTTCCGGATCGTCTGGGTCCGCGGCATGGATCGCGATCGTGTCCGGCCGTTCCGCCTCCGCCGTTTGCTCCAGCTTCAGCGTGACGACCGTTTCGGCCAGCGCCGTGTCGCTCTCGAATCCAGCCAGCGCGCCGGTACGAACCAGCATGGCGCCCGATTCAGCGGCTACCTGCCATTCGCCGGCGGCAAATGGCAGGAGCAGCGTATCTGGCAGCAGGATGTCCGCGCGCAGCCCGGCCTCCGCCAGCCGCGCGAGCCACGCATCCATCATCGCGCGCCGGACCACCGCGACCTCGCGGCGGCCGCCGGACTCGGCGGGGCCGGCGGCGAAATGCAGTTGATCGATATCTTCCGCCAGCCGTTCTTCGAGCGCGTAAGGCAGGGCCTGCGCGATCTTCTGCGCGTTCTGGCTTGGCAGGTGGGCGTGGAGCAGCGTCACGTGAAGGCCGGGCACGAAGACGATCACGCGCCGGCCGGCGGATTGGGGGGTGAGCGAGTCGAGATCGCCGGTCTGGATGGCGCCGACGCGGTTGTCATGATCGTCCAGCACCAGCCACTCGACCGGCCCATCGTCTTTCAACCGTATTATCAGTCTCTCGGCCACTACAACGTCCCCAGCGTCTGCCGGATGCAGTACACGGCCCCCGTTTGACCGCGCTCGAGCAGACTGTACAGGGTCAGGCTCGAACTGCCAATCCTGGCCGTCGCGACCAGACGGAAAAAGCTGCTCGACAAGCCGACCGAACCAACCGGCACCCGTTCATGCAGCAGGCTCTGAAATTGGGAGACCGACTGGAAGCCGTTGGTGCCGCGTTCCGTTACCACCTCCTGTGCTTCTGCGGGTGTGACGCCCTTGGCGAGGGACATGATGACGGGCCACGGCGCCGTGTTGACGTTGATCGCGCTCGCCGAGGTCGGCAGTGCGGCGACGTAGGGCAGCAGCCGTTGGTAATCGGGGTACGTCACGCCCTTGATCTCCAGCAACTCGCTGACGCTGGCGAGCGGCTGGTCGGCCGCCAGGTATGGCACCTCGAGCGCCGCGTAATAGCCGTCTTCGGCGCCGCCCGGTTCTATCGGCGTCACGTTCGCGTCGATCCAGTCGGCGACCGCGGCGGCGATCGTCGGGTCGATCTTGAGAATCACCAGCAGGCGTTCGAACTGCGCGTAGGCGACTTTATTGACCTTGCCGTTGCTGCCGACCAGGCTGTTGAGATTGAAGCGGCCCTGCATATCGACGAGGCGGCCGGTCAGTGCCCCGCCCTGCACCGGCAGCGCCGGAAGTTGCGAGGCCCAGGCTTCGCCGAGCGAGTCGGTCTGGCTGTGCTGGCGGTCGCGCGCAAGGATCTGCTTCGACCAATCCTCGGCGCCCAGCAGGTATTCGCGCGCCTGCGCCATGTGCAGGATGTTGCCGGTGCGGTGCACGTCGAGGTTGCGGTCCCAGAGCATCGCGGTGGACAGCGTCGCGGCGATCGCGAGCACGACCAGCGCCACCAGGACGGCGACGCCGCGTTGGCGATAGCGCGAGGTCATTGGGGCAACTCCACGATACGCGTGATTTCGCCTTCATCCTTCAAGTCGACGACGACCTCGACTGCGCGCGGCAGTCGCTCCAGGTATTCCTGCGGCGGCTGATTGAGCGGCGGCCATTGCTCCTGCCATTGGCCCGCCGCGTCCATGAATCGCAACCGAAAGCTGACGACGTGGTCGAACAGTACCTGGCGCAGCGGGTCGATCTCGCGCGAGCGGTCCAGCACCGGCCAAGACAGGCGCACGAGCTGGTCGCCGTCGAGTTCGTAGGCGACGCGCTGCAGCGTGCTGCGGGCATCGCCGAGCGGATTGCTCCAGCCGCCGTGTGTCAGCACCAGCGCCGGGATGTTCCGGGTTGCGCCGGCAAATGCAGGGCGCGGCGCGGCGTCGATGGTGTCGCGAATCGCGCGCGGCGCAGCCTGGCTCAGGTCGCGGGTAAGGAGGGTGAAGCCCTGTTGCAGCGCCTTGACGCGTGTCATCGCGGCCCGCACCGCGTGACGTTGATGAATGATGCCGTTCAGGCCGCCGTAGGCCATCGCGGCGACGACCGCGAAGATGGAAATGGCGACGAGAATTTCGAGCAGGGTGAAGCCGCGATTCGAAGTCGGGACTCGGGAAGACGAAGTCATTTCCCGCCAGCCTGTTGAGCATGCGGTCCGGCGAATTGCGGTCCCGACGGCCCGGCCGGCATCGGTTTGCCGATGAAGACGATCAGCGTGGAGACCGGCGCGTCCGGCTTGTTGTCGAGCGCCACGCTGATGTCGGCGCGGCGCAGATTCGGCGCAACCGTCTTCGAAATATCGGCGGTCCAGCGCCAGGTTTCATTGGCCAAGCGCACGGTGCCGTTCTGTTCGCCAACGTCCGGCCACTGGAGCGACGTCCGCAGCCTTGCGGCCTCGTTCATCGCGACCCAGTGCGCGAACGTGCGCTGCTTGAGTTCGAGCGCGGTGCCGGTGCTGTGACCAACGGTGGAGATGACGGCGAGCATACCGATGCCCAGGATCGCCAGTGCGATCAGCACTTCCATGAGCGTGAAGCCGGACTGGCGGGACACGATTATCTCAGCGGTTCAGAACCCGGGTCTTCGGCGGGATGAGTTGAATCTTGCCGTTCATGTGGCCGCGCACGTGGTAGCTGGTCTTGTGGCCGACATCCGAGATTTCGAGATCGAACGCGGTCAGCTCGCCGCTCGACAAGGCCAGGATTTGCGGATGTGGCCCCGTGGTTGCCTGGGTGCCGTTATCGCTGCCTTGCGCGAGGGCGCTGGTGGCGGGCGCAGGCGCACCTTCCGCGGCCGGCATTGCCGTCACCGGCTGCGGCAGCGTGATCGGCCTGCCTTCCAGTTGCAGCGTCAGGACGATGCTGCTGTCGAGATGGCGGGGATGGAACGTCTGATCTTTCGTTATCGGTTGCCAGCTCGTGCCGTTGTAAATAAAGAACCGGTAGCCGTGCGGCTGGATCTCGATACCGTACTGCTTGCTGCCCATAACCGCATTTTCCGACGCCAGCTGAATCAATGCGGCGACGCGTCGGGCGGTGCGCTCCTGCGGCGTATCGCCGCCCAGCGATACCGTCGACAGTACGGCGAACCCGGCGACCACGGCGATGATCACCAGCACGACCAGAATTTCCATCAGCGTCAGGCCGCGATTCGCGGCGCGTGTGGAACGGCGCATCATGCTCAATTCAGGTTCCAGTTGCCGATGTCCGAATTAATTCCGTCGCCACCGGGTTGCCCGTCGGCCCCCAGCGAATAGATGTCGATCGCGCCGTGTGTGCCGGGGTTGAGATACTGGTACGGGTGGCCCCATGGATCGACCGGCAGGCGGGGCAGATAACCATCCTGTGCCCAGTGCGGCGGCACCGGGTTGGTCGTCGGTTTCTTGACCAGCGCCTGCAGACCCTGGTCGGTAGTGGGGTAGACGTAGTTGTCCAGCTTGTACATATTCAGCGCCGACTCGATCGCGCGAATGTCCTGCTTGGCTTTGACGACGCGCGCCTGGTCCGGCTTGCTCATGACCTTGGGAACGATGATCGCGGCGAGGATGCCGAGAATCACCACCACGACCATGACTTCAATGAGCGTAAAGCCGGCGTGGCGCGTGTGTTTATGCGCTATCGGATTGCGAATGTGGAGCATGACAATTAAAGTGACGACTTAGCAGTCAAAGCGCCACCATACTACACAAATACCCGTAATGAACGCACGCGTAAGGCAAATTTTCAGCCATCCGTCGATGCTGCGCGCGCTCCGCGCCGCATGGCCGGCGTGGCTGATCGCGGCTATCTGCGTTGCGGTGGCGCTGGGCGGCGCCGGGTGGCACCAGGCGCTTGAGTATCAGCGTGCGGCGATCCTCGACGGCCAGTGGTGGCGCATCGTCAGCGGCAATTTCGTGCACCTCGGCATCGACCACCTGCTCATGGACCTGTCGGGCCTCGCGTTGCTGTGGATACTCTGCGCGCCGGTGATGGCCGGCTGGCGCTGGCTCGTGGCGACCGCGGCCGGCGTGTTCGCAGTGGGCTTCGGGCTGCTGCTGTTCGCGCCGTCGGTTGCGTGGTACGTCGGTATTTCCGGCGTGCTGCACACCTACTGGGCGGCCGGCGCGCTGCTGCTGATCGCGCGGCGCTACCGGGAAGGCTGGTTGCTGATCGCGGGGCTGATCGTCAAGCTGATTTGGGAGCAGACCGTTGGGCCGATGCCGTTTTCCGAGGCGCTGCTGTCCGATCCGGTCGTGACCGCCGCGCACCTGTGGGGGTCGGTGGGCGGGTTGCTCGTCGGCCTCGCGATGCTGCCCGGGCAGCGCGTTCACATTCCATCCAATCAACCAACGAACCAACCAGAGGAAGTGATATGACCTTCGCGGTAGTGTTTCCCGGCCAGGGCTCGCAGGCCGTCGGGATGCTCGGCGAACTGGCCGAGGCGGCGCCGGTGGTGCGCGAGACGTTCGATGCCGCCTCGACCGTGCTGAATTACGATTTGTGGCAGCTCGCCGCCGAGGGGCCGGCGGACGATCTCAATGCGACCGAGCGCACCCAGCCGGCGCTGCTGGCCGCGGGCGTCGCGGTGTGGCGCGCCTGGCGCGAGCGTGGCGGAGCGCGGCCGGCGGTGATGGCCGGCCACAGCCTGGGCGAATATACGGCGCTGGTGGCGGCCGGCTCGATTGCTTTCGAGGACGCGGTGGCGCTCGTCGAATTCCGCGGCCGGGCGATGCAGGATGCCGCGCCCACGGGTTCGGGCGCGATGGCGGCGATCCTGGGCCTCGACGACGACCGCGTACGCGCAGTCTGCCGGGAAGCGGCAGGCGTCGGCGACATCGTTGCCGCGGCAAATTTCAACTCGCCGGGGCAGGTGGTGATTTCCGGGCACAGCATCGCGGTTGCGCGTGCGGTCGAAGCGGCCAAGGCCACCGGCGCCAAGCGTGCGGTGATGCTGCCGGTCAGCGTGCCGTCGCATTGCGAACTGATGCGGCCGGCGGCGGACCAGCTTGCGCGGCGCCTGGCGGACATCGATATCCGGCCGCCGGAAGTGCCGGTGATTCACAACTGCGACGTGACGGCGAAATCCGATCCCGCCGCAATTCGCGATGCGTTGATCGCGCAGCTTTCCGAGCCGGTGCTGTGGGCGGACAGTGTGCGCGCGATGGCGGAGCGGGGCGTCGACAGGGTGCTGGAATTCGGGCCGGGCAAAGTGCTGACCGGCCTCGTGAAACGCATCGACAAAAGCCTGTCCGGGGCGGCGGTCAACAGCCCGGAGTCACTCGACAAAGAACTTGAAGAAATGGGAGTAGACGGTTGAATTTAAAAGATGAAATAGCGCTGGTTACGGGCGCCACTCGCGGCATCGGCCAAGCCATCGCCGCGGCTTTGGGCGAAGTCGGTGCGACCGTCGTCGGCACGGCGACCAGCGCCTCCGGCGCGGAGCGCATCAGCGCGGCGTTGGCCGAAAAATCGATTCAGGGCACCGGCATGGTGCTCGACGTGACCGACCCCGACGCCATCGACGAGGTGGTCAAGAAGATCGGCGCGGACTACGGTGCGACCACGATCCTGGTCAACAACGCCGGCATCACGCGCGATAACCTGCTGCTGCGCATGAAGCCCGAAGAGTGGGCCGAAGTGCTGGACACCAACCTCGGCGCGATCTATCGCCTGTCGCGTGCCTGCCTGCGCGGCATGATGAAGGCGCGCCACGGCCGCATCGTCAATATCGCTTCGGTGGTCGGCCTGTCCGGTAATCCGGGGCAGACGAACTATTCGGCCGCCAAGGCCGGCATGCTGGGCTTCACCAAATCGCTGGCGCGCGAGGTTGCCTCACGCGACATCACCGTCAACGCGGTGGCGCCCGGCTTTATCGATACCGAAATGACCCAGGCGCTGACCGAGGCGCAGCGCGAGCCGATGCTGGCTCAGGTGCCTCTGCATCGGCTGGGCCGGCCCGAGGACGTGGCCGCGGCGGTGCGCTTCCTGGCCTCGCCGGAGGCCGCCTATATCACCGGCGAGACACTGCACGTCAACGGCGGTATGCTGATGGTTTAAGGTCTGGTCCAGAAAACTGTAGATTGCATGCGGGTATTCCAATACAATACGCTCCGCAGTCCGGTGGCCGGGAACGCGGCACCGTTGTTGTACCTGGCACGTCCGGTACTGTTTTTTCCTGGTTTGGGAGGATGAATTTGCTATGAGTAGCGTCGAAGAACGGGTCAAGAAGATTGTCGTCGAACAGCTTGGTGTCAAAGAAGAAGACGTCAAGCCGGAAGCATCGTTCGTCGATGATCTGGGTGCCGATTCGCTCGACACTGTGGAGCTGGTGATGGCGCTGGAGGAGGAGTTCGAATGCGAAATCCCCGACGAGGACGCCGAGAAAATCACCACCGTCCAGCAGGCTGTCGATTACGTCAAGGAGCACCTCGGCGACGCCTGACGCCGGTTCCTCCTCCGTGCTGCCGCCGCATGACCGCGGCGGTAGTCAAATGCTCAAAGTACGCGCCGGGAACGACCCGCCCAACGGGTTATTCCCGGCGCGCGTGCAATCAAGTCTGAGGTCAGCATGAAACGACGTGTCGTCGTCACCGGAATGGGCATCGTGTCGCCGGTCGGGCTGAACGTCGCCGACGCGTGGCGCAACGTACTCGCGGGCAACAGCGGCATCGGCCCGATTACACATTTCGACACCGAGGCATTCCCGACCAAATTCGCCGGCGAAGTTCACGACTTCGACGTCAGCAAATATCTCGATCCCAAGGACGCCCGCAAGATGGATCCGTTCATCCATTACGGGATGGCCGCGGCCGCGCAGGCGGTGGCCGACGCCGGGCTCGAGGTGAGCGAGGCGGACGCGCCGCGGGTCGGTGTAGCCGTGGGCGCCGGCATTGGCGGGATTCACGGTATCGAGAAGGCCTACGCAAGCTATCTCGAGACCGGCAAGCCTAAGAAGATCTCGCCGTTCTTCGTGCCGAGCTGCATCATCAACATGATTTCGGGCAACCTGTCGATTCGCTACGGCCTCAAGGGGCCGAACCTCGCGGTCGTCACCGCGTGCACGACCGCGACGCACAATATCGGCATCGCCGCGCGCACGATCGCCTACGGCGACGCCGATGCGATGCTGGCGGGCGGCGCGGAAATGTCGACCACGCCGACAGCCGTCGGCGGATTCTGTCAGGCGCGCGCATTGTCGACGCGCAACGACGAACCGCAGAAAGCCAGTCGCCCTTGGGACCGCGACCGCGATGGCTTCGTGCTGTCGGACGGTTCCGGCATTCTGGTGCTGGAAGAATACGAGCGGGCCAAGGCACGCGGTGCGAAGATCTACGCGGAACTGATCGGCTTCGGCATGAGCGGCGACGCGCATCACATCACCGCGCCGCCGGAAGACGGCGAAGGCGCGCGGCTGTGCATGGCGAACGCGGTCGCGGATGCCGGCATCAATGTCGGCGATGTCGATTACATCAACGCCCACGGCACGTCCACGCAGGTCGGCGACAAGGGCGAGACGATCGCGATCAAGCGCTGCTTCGGCGACCACGCCAAGTCGCTCGCCGTCAGCTCCACGAAGTCGATGACCGGGCACCTGCTTGGCGCCGCCGGCGCGGTCGAGGCGATTTTCTCGGTGCTGGCGCTACACGACCAGGTTGCGCCGCCGACGATCAACCTCGAGAACCCCGATCCCGAGTGCGACCTCGACTATGTTCCGAACGAGGCCCGGCAGATGAAGATGAATGTTGCGGTGTCCAACTCGTTCGGCTTCGGCGGCACCAACGGCACGCTGGTGTTTCGTCGCGCGGAATAAGCGATTCGTCACGCCGTAAATGACGTTCATTGAACAACTCGAGCAGGCGTGGGCGCGGAAGAACTCGCTCGTGTGCGTCGGGCTCGATCCCGCGCTGGAGCGCATCCCGGCGCAGGTCCGCAAGCAGCCGCAGCCGATCTTCGCGTTCAACAAGGCGATCATTGACGCCACCGCGGAATACGCCTGCGCCTACAAGCCGCAGATTGCGTACTACGCCGCGGCGGGCGCCGAGGGCGAACTCAAGCAGACCATCGCCTACATTCACGAGTTGTACCCGGACATCCCGGTCATCCTCGACGCCAAGCGCGGCGACATCGGCGCGACGGCAACGATGTACGCCAGCGAAGCGTTCGATCGTTATCAGGCTGACGCGGTTACGGTAAATCCGTACATGGGCGGCGACACGCTGCAGCCATTTATCACGCGTGCCGACAAGGGCGTCATCATCCTGTGCCGCACGTCGAACCCGGGCGCGGTCGATATCCAGAACGTCGAATCCGGCGGCAAAAAACTCTATCAGCACGTCGCCCAAAAGGCCGCCAACGACTGGAACGCCCACGGCAATGTACTGTTGGTCGTCGGCGCGACCTATCCGCAGGAGTTGGGCGAGGTTCGCGCCATAACAGGCGACATGCCGCTGCTGGTGCCGGGCATCGGCGCGCAGGGCGGTGACGTCGAACAGTGCGTGAAGAACGGGAAAACCGCGGCCGGCACGGGGATGATTGTGAATTCGTCGCGCGGAATTATTTATGCAGGGGACGGGGCCGATTTTGCCGAAGCAGCAGGTGATGCAGCCCGGAAATTAAGAGACGAGATTAATCGCTGGCGTTAGGCGATGCGCGGGAGCGGACATGCAGCCGCATCCGGCTCTTAAAACCCTCTTCCTCAGGGAGAGGGCAGGGTGAGGGAATAAATTCCGGGGTGGTGCGAAAACCTTGAAGACCGCCCGTCCCGCAACAACCCGGCCGCAACAAAAGCTTAAAATGGGAGCCATCTTGATAGCCGAACCCACACAATACCGCCCATGAAACGCCTGGCACCCATTGCAGGTGTAGTGGTAGTGCTGGCCGTCATAGCGGCCGGTTTCCTCTACTGGCGCTGGTTCGTGCGCCCGCTGCCGCCGACATCTCAAACAACCGTCGTGGTCGAGGCCGGCAAGCCACTTGGCGCCACCGCCGCCGCGCTCAAGCAGCAGGGTGTGCTGTATCAGTCGTGGGATCTTGTCTGGCTCGCGCGGCTGGAAGGCAAGTCCACCGACGTGCGCGCCGGCGAATACGCCGTGCCGCCGCACGCGACAACCGCGAGCCTGCTCGACAAGCTGGTCAGCGGCAATGTCATTCTGCACAGCTTTACCGTCATCGACGGCTGGACCTTTCACGAGCTGATGAAGCGGCTTGAAGCGGATCCATTGCTCAAACACACGCTCAAGGGGCTATCCGACGGCGAAATCATGGCGCGTATCGGTCATCCCGACGAGCAGCCTGAAGGCCGGTTTTTCCCGGACACCTACAAGTTTCCGCGGGGGATGTCCGACGTCACGTTTCTGCGCCACGCCTACGACTTGATGCAGGAGCACCTGCGCGAGGCATGGGCTGAGCGCGATCCCGACATGAGCCTGGACTCGCCCTACAAAAGCCTGATCCTCGCATCGATAGTGGAAAAGGAGAGCGGTAAGCTCTCGGAACTGCCGCGCATCGCCGGCGTGTTCGTCCGCCGGCTGCGGCGCGGCATGCGCCTGCAGAGCGATCCGACCGTCATTTATGGCCTCGGCAAGAGCTACGACGGCGACATCACCTACAACGACCTCCGGAGCGACACGCCGTACAACACCTACACGCGCAGGGGATTGCCGCCGACCCCGATTTCGCTGCCGAGTTTGGCCGCGATTCACGCTGCAATGCACCCGGCGCGTGGCGACGCGCTGTACTTCGTCAGCAAGGGCGACGGCAGCCATGCGTTCTCCGCGACTTTGGCGGAACAGCGGCGCGCGGTGCGGAAGTATCAGTTGGACGGGAAAGGCAAGTGAGCCGTAACGGCCTGTTCATTACGCTCGAAGGCGGCGAGGGTGTCGGCAAGTCCACGCAGATGAGCGCGGTTCGAAACTGGCTGGTGGGCCGCGGACATGAGGTCGTGGTTACGCGCGAGCCGGGCGGCACGCCGCTGGCCGAGTCCGTCCGCGATGTGGTGCTCGGCGCGGAACAGGAGGTACCGCCGCTGGCGGAACTGCTGCTGATGTTCGCGGCGCGCGTCAGCCATGTCGAGAAAGTGATCGCGCCGGCGCTCGCCGCCGGCAAAACCGTGCTTTGCGACCGCTTCGTCGACGCCACCTACGCCTACCAGGGCGGCGCTCGCGGATTGCCGGCCGAGCAGATCGACGTGCTGACGAGTTGGCTGCCGGCGGCTGCGCAGCCGGACCTCACAGTTCTGATTGATGTACCGGTCGAGGTGGGGCTCGAGCGCGCGCGTCGCCGCGGCGAACCGGATCGCTTCGAAAAGGAGAAGGTGCAGTTTTTCCGGCGCGTGCGTGATGCCTATCTGGAACGCGCGCGAGCGTTTCCGCATCGCTTCATTGTCATCGAGGCGAACCGCAAGCCGCCCAGGCGCGTCAGCGCCGAAATCATTGAGCGTCTCGCGGATCGTCTTGAAGGAGCGGCCGTTGACTAGCCCGTTGCCGTGGCACGCGGACAACTGGGATCGGCTGCAGCGGGCGCGTACGGCGGACCGGCTGCCGCATGCACTGTTGCTGCGGGGCCGCAGCGGTCTCGGCAAAGGTGCCTTCGCGCGCCGCCTGGCACAGACATTGTTGTGCACGCAGGGCGGTGATGCGCCTTGCGGCGAATGCAGGTCGTGCCGCCAGTTTGCCGCCGGCACCTCGCCGGACTTTTTCCCGATCGAGCCGCTCGAGGACAAGAAAACCATCGGCGTCGACCAGATTCGGGAGTTGATCGAGACACTCACGCTGACCAGCCACGGCGGCGGCCGGCGCATCGCCGTGATCGAACCGGCCGATGCGATGAATGCCAACGCCGCGAACAGTCTGCTGAAGACGCT
Organism: Gammaproteobacteria bacterium; assembly: GCA_035708085.1. Taxonomy (GTDB): domain Bacteria; phylum Pseudomonadota; class Gammaproteobacteria; order Natronospirales; family DASSBR01; genus DASSBR01. The sequence continues at coordinate 12,764 of DASSTE010000053.1, forward strand.
GGAGGAGCCGCCGGGCTCGGCCGTGCTGATTCTGGTCACAGCGCGGCCGGCGCGTCTGCCGGCGACGGTGCGGAGCCGCTGCCGGCAGATCAGCTTTGCCGCCCCGCCTGCGCAGACGGCGATCGATTGGCTGGTGGCGCAGGGCGTGGAGAAGTCCGCCGCCGCGAGATTGCTGGCGACCGCGGGAGGCCGGCCGCTGAAGGCGCTGGCGCTGAATGAAGCCGAGGACACTGATCGTTTTGAAGCCGTTCCCGCGGCCGGGCGCGACATCGTGCTCGGCAAGCTCAACCCGGTCGCCGTTGCCGCCGGTTTGAGCAGCGCGCCGCTGGACGAGACGCTCGAAGTGCTGATCGGCTGGGTCGCGTCGCTGGCGCGACAGAGCCTCGGCGGCGCGGGCGAATCCGATCCGGCGGCCGAGCGGCTGGGGCCGCGCAAGCTGTTCGCGATGCTCGATCGCTTGTACGAGGCGGAAAAACTGCGCGATACTTCGATCAATTCACAATTGTTGCTGGAGTCGTTGCTGGCGCCGCTGGCGCCCACTCAAGGAAAAAGATAGATGGCCAACCCGCCGGGTCCGCAGCAGGGCCTGCTCAAACTCGAAATTCCGGACAAGAAGGCGCTTTACGCGGCCTACATGCCGTATATCAAGAACGGCGGCCTGTTCGTGCCCACCGACAAGCCGTACCGGATCGGCGACGAGGTGTTCGTGCTTGTCAACCTGATCGAGGAACGCGAGCGTCTGCCGATCGCCGGCCGTGTCGTGTGGGTGACGCCCATCGGCGCACAAGGCAAGCGCCGCGCCGGCATCGGGATTCAATTCAGCGAGCAGGACGGCGGCTCCAACCAGAAGAAGATTGAAGCCGTGCTCGCCGGCATGCTGGATTCGGAGACCCCGACGCTGACGATGTGAGCGGCGCCGATTATTCCCTGCCTGTCGATTTGTATCGCGCCGCCGATGTGCGCGAGATGGATCGGCGCGCGATCGAGGAGCACGGCCTCGGCGACGGAGAGCTGATGGAACGCGCCGGTGCAGCGGCATTTGCCGCAATGCGCCGCCGCTGGTCGGCCGCACGTCGTATCGGTGTCGTCGCGGGCGGCGGCAACAACGGCGGCGACGGCTACATGGTCGCGCGGCTGGCCCGGGCGCATGGCCTCGAAGCGACGGTCTTTGCATTGCGCGAACCGAAAGCCGGCACCGACGCGGCGCGTGCCGTGGGTCAATACGCCGACGCTGGTGGCGGCGTCGGATCGCTTGAAAATTTCACCGGTGGCACCTTTGATCTGGTCGTCGATGCCCTGATGGGAACCGGTCTCGATCGCGATTTGCAGGGGGATTTTGCCCGCGCAGTCGAAGCGATCAACGCGAATACTGCCCCTTGTTTCGCAATCGACATTCCCAGCGGGCTGCACGCCGACACCGGTGCGGTTATGGGCTGCGCGGTCCGCGCTGCAGCCACCATCACGTTTATCGGCGCCAAGTGCGGCCTGTTCACCGGCCGCGGCCCGGCTTTTACCGGCGGCGTGGATTTCGCGGCACTGAACGTGCCGGCCAGTGTGCGTGACGGCCTCGCATCTGCCGCCCGACGCGTGACCGAAGCCGACCTTCGCACCGCCTTGCCGCCACGCGCGCGGGATGCGCACAAAGGCAAATTCGGCCACGTGCTGATCGCGGGCGGTGACC
>DASSTE010000054.1:0-4283 GCA_035708085.1 Gammaproteobacteria bacterium
CGAGAACGGGACGTTCGTGAACCATACGCGCGGCGTTACACGAAATTGCCCGCCGATTCCGGAATCGCTGCGAGAAGTGATTGCGCTCGGCTGCAACGAAGGCTGGCTCAGGCAGTGGTGGGACACCCGCCAGCGAACCACTGCCGCTTAGAGCCTGTTATGGACTTGTACGATGAGCGGTAATTTGGTACATAGTGGGGATGAAAACGCCCTGTTCGAAATACCAGCCCTACCCGAGTGATGTGAGCGATGAAGAATGGTCATTTGTCGCTCCGTATCTGGCGCTCAATCGAGTGGACGGCGAGAACCGCCGGCACGATTTGCGTGCGGTATTCAATGCGCTGCGCTGGCTGGTTCGCAGCGGCGCGTCGTGGCGCATGATGCCGCACGAGTTTCCGCCATGGCCGGTGGTCTATCAGCAGATGCGCCGGTGGCTGGCGGCGGGCTGCTTCGAAGCGATGGCCCATGATCTGCGGACGTTGCTGCGCGAATACGCAGGCCGTCAGGCGCAGCCTCGCGCGATGATTCTGGACAGCCGCACGCTGCAATCGACACCGGAGTCGGGGGCACGCGCCGGCTACGATGGGGCCAAGCGGCGCAAGGGCGCCAAGGTGCACGCGGCAGTGGACACGCTCGGCCACCTGCTGGCGCTGCATGTCACACCAGCCGACGAACAGGACCGAGCGCAAGTGCAAACGCTCGCGCAGGCCGTGCAGGAGATCACTGGTCAGGCTGTCACGCTCGCCTATGCCGATCAGGGCTACACGGGCGAAGCCGCCCGACAAGGAGCCAGGGCCCATGGTATCGAACTTGAAGTGGTCAAGCACACTGAAGCCAAACGTGGCTTCGTGTTGTTGCCGCGGCGCTGGGTGGTCGAGCGCAGTTTCGCCTGGGCGGCGCGCTTCCGGCGTCTGGCACGTGACTACGAACGCCTCGCTCAAACCTTGGCGGGATTCCATTACCTCGCCTTCGCCTGCTTGATGCTTCACAAATTCATTCATCTCTTGGTAAGTCCATAACAGGCTCTAAGCCGACCTACAAACTAAAACAGGCGATAGTCGTCGATAACGCCTCAAGCAGCAAGCTTTTCCACTTTTATGGATTTGTCGAGCTTGTGCATCCGCGCCTGGGCCAGATCGTATGCCGTCTGCATACCGAGCCACACATAAGCGCCAGTGCCGGTAGCCTGCTCCAACCTCAGAGCCGTCTCGATACTGACGCCGAAACGGCCATTGAGCAATTCGGATGCAGACTTGCGGCTGAGTCCGACGCGGCGCGCAAATTCCGTAACCGTCATGTGCAACGGCTCCAGCCAGCCGTCGCGCAGCACTTCGCCGGGATGGGGCGGCTTCTTCATGGTCATGACAAGACCTCCAATTCAATGATAGTCGCAATAATCGACCAGAATAACGTCGCCACCGTCGAATCCGAAGACGACCCGCCAGTTCTGATCAACCCATACCGCCCAGAAACCTTTCATGTCGCCGGTCAAGGGGTGCAGTCGATAGCCCGGTGCGTCCATATCTTTCGGCACGCGCGCCATATCCAGCAGGCCGAGAATATTGCGTAGCCGCCGGACATGATGCGCCTGAATGCCGGATTTGCTATCGGTACGGTAGAACCGCTCGAGCCCCTTGTGCCGGAACGATTTAATCATGATCAATTATAGCGTCGACACGTGATACGTATCAATATACATGACATTCAATAAATCATTCCTGCAATCTTTTAATAGCCTGCCCGCTACTACCGGGCAACTATCTTCGACCGACCATTCATGCACCGCCCACCGCATTGCAGTAGAATTTCCCACTCGATACTCCCACTCCGTCCATGACCGCCCGCCTGCGCGAAATTCCGTACAACTACACGTCGTTTTCCGATCGCGAAATCGTGATCCGCTTTCTCGGCGCGCCGCTGTGGGAGGTGTTGAGCGAGTTGCGCAACGAGCGCCGCACCGGCCGTTCGGCGAAGATGCTTTATGAAGTGCTGGGCGACCTCTGGGTGGTGTCGCGCAATCCGTACCTGCAGGACGATCTGCTGGCCAACCCGAAGCGGCGCGCATCGCTGATCGCGGCAATGCGCGAGCGGCTGGAACAGATCGAGGCGCGGCGCCAGAATCGGCAGGACCATGTGACGCAACTGCTGACGGCCGCACACGGCGCGGTGGACCGCTTCGAGCAGGAATTCGATGAAACGGCCGCGTTGCGCAAAAGAATCCTGAGGCGCGTCGGACGTATCACACGCCGAGACAACATTCAGTTCGACGGACTGGCCCGGGTGTCGCATGTAACTGATGCCACCGACTGGCGCGTCGAATATCCATTCGTCGTCATCCATCCCGACACTGAAGACGAGGTCGCCGCGATCGTCAGCGCCTGTATCGAGCTTGGCCTCACGATCATCCCGCGCGGCGGCGGCACCGGCTATACCGGTGGCGCAATCCCGCTGGTCAGACACTCGGCGGTGATCAACACCGAAAAGCTCGAAACGCTGGGCGAAGTGGAGCCTGTGAGCTTGCCCGGTCTGGCGCAGCCGGTGCCGACGCTGCGCTGCGGCGCCGGTGTCGTCACCAAACGCGCGATGGAGGCAGCGGACGCGGCCGGCCTGGTGTTCGCGTGCGACCCGACGTCGGCCGACGCCTCGACCATCGGCGGCAACGTCGCGATGAATGCGGGCGGCAAGAAAGCGGTGCTATGGGGCACCTGTCTCGACAACCTCGTGTGGTGGCGCATGGTGACGCCGGATGCCGGCTGGCTCGAAGTCGAGCGTCTCGATCATAATCTGGGCAAGATTCACACCGTTGAAACCGCGCGCTTCCGCCTGACGCGTTTCCGGCCCGACGGCCGCACGCCGCGCGGTGAACCCGAAATTCTGGAAATCCCCGGCCGCGCATTTCGTAAAGCCGGCCTCGGCAAGGACGTCACCGACAAATGGCTGCACGGCCTGCCGGGCATACAGAAAGAAGGCTGCGACGGCATCGTCACCTCGGCGCGCTTCGTTCTGCACCGGATGCCGCCGCACGTGCGCACCGTATGCCTGGAGTTTTTCGGCCAGGTGCGTGATGCGGTGCCGACCATCGTCGAAATCCGGCGCCACCTCGACAGCCAGTCGCAGGTGCTGCTGGCGGGGCTGGAGCATCTCGACGAACGCTACATCAGGGCGGTCGGCTATGCGACCAAGGCGCGCCGCGCGGGTCGGCCCAAGATGGTGCTGATTGCCGACCTCGTCAGCGATGACGAAGATGCGGTCGGCGAAGCCGCCTCGCAGGTGGTGCGTATCGCCAACGCGCGCAGCGGCGAAGGCTTCATCGCGACGAGTCCGGAAGCACGCCGGAAATTCTGGCTCGACCGCGCGCGCACCGCGGCGATCGCGCGCCACACCAACGCGTTCAAGATCAACGAGGACGTGGTGATTCCGCTGGCACGGCTCGGCGACTATTCGGACGGCATCGAACGCATCAACATCGAGCTGTCGATCGCAAACAAGCTGCGGTTGATCGACCAGCTCGCAGAATGCTTTACGGGCGAGCTGCCGCTCACGCTGCCGGAAGAAGCGCTGCCCGCCGCCGAGGTGCTGGGCGATCGCAGCGAACAGGCACAGGCGCTGCTCGCGGAAACGCGACTGCGCTGGCAATGGCTGCTTGACCATCTCGACACCCCGATCGCCGGACTTGCGCCGGATGTCGCGGGGCTGCCGCCGCTGGCGTTCACGCGCCACCGCGACGGCCAGGTGTTCCACGCGCTGCAGGATCATTCGATTCGTGTGTCATGGAAGGACGAAATCCGTGCCGCGCTCGCCGATATATTCAGCGGCCGGCCGTTCGCGAAAATTCTCGAGCGCTGCGACGCGATTCATCACGAAGTGCTGCGGGGGCGGGTGTTCGTCGCGTTGCACATGCATGCCGGCGACGGCAACGTGCACACCAACATACCGGTCAACTCCGACAACTACGAAATGCTGCAGACCGCCACGCAGGCGGTCGCACGCATCATGCGCCTGGCACAGTCGCTCGACGGCGTCATTTCGGGCGAGCACGGCGTCGGCATCACCAAGCTCGATTTTCTCGATCCCGAAAAAATCGAGCACTTCCGCGCTTACAAGGAAAAGGTCGATCCGCAAGGCCGCTTCAACAAGGGCAAGCTGCTGGCCGGCGCGACGCTGGACAATGCCTACACACCGAGCTTCAGCCTGATCGGCACCGAGAGCCTGATCCTGGAACAGTCCGAAGCGGGAAAAATCGCCGCCTCGATCAAGGACTGCCTGCGCTGCGGCAAATGCAA
>DASSTE010000055.1:0-76733 GCA_035708085.1 Gammaproteobacteria bacterium
GCACCGTTTGCCCCACGACGTTCGGATTGCCGCCGAAGCTCTGCTGCCAGAGCTGATAGCTCAGAACAACTACCTGATCCTGTCCCGGCTCCTGATTGCTTGCCACAAAGACGTGCCCCAACAGCGGCTGCACCCGCAATACGTGGAACAGCGATGCCGTTGCTTCGATGCCGGCAAGGCGTACCGCCCGCCCTTGCGCCTGAAAATCGACCGCGATCGGCTTGTACAAAGCGGTTCCGGATGTCGCCTTAAGCCACTTTTGAGAAATCATGTAGAGCGGCTTCGACATGCCGATGTTATCCCGGTGCCATTTGTCGGCGCTGACGTGAATATCGATCAGCCTGCTGCTCCCGGGGTACGGCAGCGGCTTCAGCAAGAAGCCGTTCAGCACACTGAAGACGGCCGTGTTCACGCCAATGCCAAGCGCCAGCGTGAGAATCGCCGCGGCGGCGAAGCCGGGCCGCGCGGCGAGTTGCCTCAAACCAAACCGAAGATCGTTCAGGACGCCATTCATGCCGTATGGCTCGTTCTCCTAGTCTCCCATCTCTCCGGAAGAAGAAACACCTGCCGTCGACTGCCCGGCCGGCAGTTGCGTGAAATACGCGCTCATTGCCTTCACATCCTCAGGGCCCAGTGTCCCGGCATCCTGCTTGAGCTGCAGCGTCGACAAGAGATAGGCATAGCGGGCCTGCGCATAGGCGGTTTCCGCGTTCAGCAGGCTGTTGCGGGCATTCAGTACATCGAAGGTCGTGGCGGAACCAACCTTGAATGCCTTTTCCGTTGCTGCGAGCGAGGCACGGTTCGACTTCACCGATTCGCGCAGTGCCTTGACGCCGGCGATGCCGGACACGACGTTACGGAAATCGGTGACGGTGCTGGCTCGAACCTCGAGCGCCTGCTGGTCGCGGGCCGCTTCGGCTGAAACGTGCTGATATTTCGCCTGGCTGCTGCGGGCGGCGATTGCGCCGCCGGAAAAAATCGGCAGCGTGATCTGTATGCCCACGGCGTTGTCGGTCAAATTCTCGTTCTGAAGCGCGTTGTTGCTGTTGACCCTATTGATATCGTGACCGGCAAACACGCTGATATCCGGATAACGGACGGCCTGCTGCCGATCGACTTCGTGCGCCGCGACCTCGGCATTCAGCTTGGCCGCGTTCAACGTCGCGTTCTGCTGCAACGCTTTCTTCACCCATTCGGCAACGTTATCCGGTTGCGGCGAATTAAGCGGCAGCGTTTCGCCCGGCCCTGCCAGTGTCGGAACCGGCTCTCCGGTCAGCGCCTGGAGCGTTTGCCGAAAGGCGATCAGCGTTTGCCTATTCTGGATCACCGATGCGCGCGCCTGATCGTGCGCCGCGCGCGCCTGCTGCACGTTGACAATCCCCGACAGGCCGACCTGATAGCGGCGCTCGGCCTGATGAAGCTGCTTGGCGAGCGCCTGCTCGTTGGCCTTCGTCACGCGCAGAATGTCGCGCGCTTGCAGCACGTTAAAGTACGCTTGCGCCGTCTGGACAATGACGCTTTGACGGGCCGCCTCATACGTCGCCGCTGCCTGTGCAGCTTGCGCGTCGGCCTTCGCCAGCGCCACCCAGTCCTGCCAGTCGAACACGGTCTGGGTAAGTTGCAACTGGGCATAGGTGCTGAAATTGTTCAACGTAAGCTGTTGCTGAACGACCGTCCCATTTGCCGTCGTCCCGGCCGCGGTTCCCGCATATTTGTCCCGCTCGCGCGTCCCGTTTGCGCTCAACTGGGGCAGCAGGGCCGCCAGCGCGATTGGCTTGTTTTCAGTCGCGGCCTTGTAGTCGGCTTCTGCCTGCCGCAACTTCGGCGTGTTTTGCTTTACAAGCTGGTAGACGTCCCACAGGTCGGCGGCATGCGCGACCGAAAAGCCGCCCATCACAACGCTCGAACAGATCAGACCAATCGTAGTCAGACAACGCATATTTTTCCCATTGGTTTTCATAAAAAAACTTTTATTGCTCCAGAATCGCTACAGCCGGATCGAGTTTCGCCGCGCGCCGCGCCGGCAGGTAGCATGCGACGACGGTAATGACCGACAGTGCTACAGCCACTCCAGCGAGCGTCACTGGGTCGAACGGCGCAACGTTGAAGAGCTGCGACGAAATCGAGTATCCGAGTACCACCGCGAGAAGCAGGCCGACACACAAGCCGATCGCCAGCATCTTCAGGCCGTCCCGAATGATCAACCACAACAAATCACCAGGCAGCGCGCCCAGCGCCAGGCGTACGCCGCACTCGGTCACACGCTGACCGACGACGTAGCTCAATACGCTGTACACGCCGACCGCCGCGAGCACCAGCCCGAGGCATGCAAACACCAGCACCAGCGCCATGACGGCTTCGCGCTCTGCCAATGATCGCGCGAGCGTGTCGTGCATCGTGGAGAAGTTGCTGATCGATACCAGCGGATTGATGTTGTTGACGACCTGCTTGACAGGCTTGATCAACGTTTCCGGTGGCACCCGACTTTTGACGACAAGGCTGATTCCTGAAGAAGGATACTGGGCGCTGTCGAGATAAAACATGCCGCGCGCCGGCGCGTCCGCCAATGAGCCACTGTGAATCGTGGCGACCTCGCCGATAATTCTAAAATGCACGCGCTTATGATTTTGATCTTTAATCCAGCCAAACGTAATTTGGCGCCCGATCGGACTTTCCCCGGGGAACCACTTGTCCGCCAGCTTTTGGTCAATGATCGCCACCGGCCGGCTCTTCGATGTATCCTGTAAACCGAACGTACGTCCGCGCAACAGCGGAATGTTCAACGCGGCAAAAAATCCGGCGCTAACGGTTTCGGCATTCCCTACCGGTGCTTTTGCGTCAGTCACCGACACTCGCCCAGGAATGGTATAGCCGCCGGTATCCGGCGGATTTTTGATCGGCACGTTCGATACCAGCGCAGCATGCCCGACGCCCGGAATCCGGCGGATGCCATTCAGCAATTGTTGATAATAGTGAGCCCGAGCCGCGCTATCGGGCTGGTTCTTTGACGGCGGAATCAAAATGTCCGCCGTCAGCACGTTATTCGTACTAAAACCGGGGTCGACCGCCTGCAGTCGCGCGAGGCTATGCACCAGCAAACCGGCGCCACCCAAAAGCGCCGCCGCGAGCGCGATTTCTGCGACAACCAAGGCGCTCCTCGTCCGCTTCGCGCCACGGCTGCCGCCGACGGCCCGCCCTCCCGATTGCAACAGCATTTGCGGATCGTTACGCGACAACTGGCGAATCGGCAGCACGCTGGTCACGATCGCGACCAGCAACACCATCCCGAGCGCGAACAGGCCGACGCGCCAGTCCGGCGTCAGGGTAAATACCCCAAGCCGCGCCCCAAGGCCGGCATTCTGAATGAACGTGAGACTAAACCAACCCAAGGCCACGCCCGCCAGCGCGCCGGGCACGGCGAGACACAAGCCCTCGACGAACATTTGCCGGATCAGCGCCCAACGGCTCGCACCCAGGGCGGTTCGCATCGCGATTTCGTGCGTGCGCCCGAGGATACGCGCAAGCAGAAGATTGGCGACGTTGACGCAAGCCATCAGCAGCACCAGCAGCACGAAGCCCTGCAAAATCAGCAGCAGCGGCGTGCGGCCGCCCAACAGCACGTCGCGGTATGGCCGCACTTTGAAGCCCCAATCCTTTTGCTTGTACCAATTCCCTATCAGCGGAATCACTTTTTTGATGATGCTGGAGCGAACCCGGGCCAACTGGGCGCGCGCCTGCGCGATGCTGGCGCCCGGCTTCAGCCGCGCAATGGCGCGCTGGTTGTCCCAGCCGCAGGTCCGGCACTGGTTCGTCCCCAGAGGCGGGAAATAGAACGGGGTCCAGAGGCTGACGCGGTTGTCCGGAAAGGCAAAACCTTTCGGCAGCACGCCTATTACGCGATACCGTTCGCCATCAAGCTTGATGGATCGACCTACAACGTCGCGGTCGCCACCGAAAGTGCGCTGCCAGAATGCGTAACTCAATATCGCGACTTTGTTTCGGCCTTTCTCATCGTTGGCGGCATCGAATGCGCGGCCGATCACGGGCTTTACCCGCAACACATCGAATAGAGTGGCGCGGGTTTTGAGCGTAGTCACCCGCTGCGTGCGGCCGTTAAGCGTCAGGTTATGGTCCTCTTCGGCATAGAGAGCGCTCGATTCGAAGACACTCGTCCCCTTTCTCGCATCCGTAAAACTGTTGATTGACACGCCGGTATAAGGCTCGCCGATCGCCGGTACGCTCTCGTTGATCGCGACCAGTTGCTGCGGCTGAGAATACGGCAACGGCTTCAGCAGATAGCCGTTCAGCACGCTGAACACCGCCGTGTTGGCGCCGATGCCGAGCGCAAGTGTGACAATAGCTGCAACCGCAAAGCCAGGCTTGGCAGCTAATTGCCGCAGACCGAAACGTAGATCGTTCAGAAAACCGCTCATCGAGTTCCCCGGTTTCAGTTATTGCTCCAACATCGCCACGGACGGATCGAGCTTCGACGCCCGCCGCGCCGGCAGATAACAGGCGGCAATTGTAATAATTGATAACGCGACAACCACACCTGCCAGCGTCAGCGGATCGAACGGCGCCACATTGAAAAGCTGTGACGAAATTGCATAGCCCAGCACCACCGCGAGCCCAAGGCCGATGCACAAACCGATCGCCAGCATCCGCAGCCCGTCGCGGATGATCAGCCACAAGAGGTCGGCCGGCAGGGCTCCGAGCGCCAGCCGCACACCGCACTCCGTAACGCGCTGGTTCACGACGTAATTCAGCACGCCGTACACACCGACTGCGGCGAGTGCCAGCCCGATGCAGGCGAATACGAGTACGAGCATCATCAGCGCTTCACGCTCGGTAAGCGATTGCGCGAGCACGTCGGCCATAGATATGAAATGGGAAATCGATGCGTTCGGGCTGAGATCCCGAACGACCTGCTTGAGCGGTTTTACCAGACGGTACGGCGGCATGCTGGTCTTGACCACCAAATGCATGTCGCCAAACGCGTTTTGCGCGGCATTCAAATAGTACGTTCCCCGCTGTGGCGGACTATCGAGCGAGGTGGCGTAAACGGTTCCCACTTCGCCGATGATCGTGTATCGCGTTGGATCACCCCCAAGCGTAATCTGGTGCCCGATCGGACTGGAATCGGGAAACCATTGGTCCGCCAGTTTTTTATCTACGACGACCATTGGCCGGGAATCGCCTGGCGCGAACACCCGTCCACGCAGCAATGGAATTCCCAGCGTTCCAAAGTAACCCTCCGACGCGATAACCATATTGCCCAGCGGCTTGTGCGGGCCCATCGGAGACTCACCGGGCACCGTGTATGCATTACCGAGCGGCGGCCATTCAATCGGCACGGCGTTTACTACGCCCGCGCTTTCGACACCGGGTAGCGCCCGCACGCGGCGCAGGAGCTCGTCATAGTATTGATCGCGCGCATTTGCGTTCACGATTTCCGCCGTCAACACCCGCGCGGCATCGAAACCGGGATCAGCCGACTGCAAGCGAAGGAAACTGTTCACCAGCAATCCGGTACCGCCCAGTAAGGCGGCAGCGAGCGCGATTTCGGCCACAACCAAGGCACCGCGGATGCGTCTCGCTCCACGACCGCCGCGAATTGACCGCCCGCCCTCCTGCAACAAGCCCTGCAGATCGCGGCGTGAAAGTTGTCGGATCGGCAATGCGCTGATGATGACAGCCACCAGCACGACTACGATAAGGGCGAACAGCCCAACCCGCCAATCCGGTGTCAACGTAAACAGACCGAGCCGCGCGCCAAATCCGATATTCTGAATAAAGCTCAGTCCCAACCATCCCAACGCGACGCCGGCCAAGCCGCCGGGGATAGTCAGGCAAAACGCTTCAACGAATACCTGCCGCACAAGTCTCATTAGACTTGCGCCCAAGGCGGCGCGCATTGCGATCTCGTGCGTGCGGCCGAGAATACGTGCGAGAAGCAAATTCGCGACATTGACACACGTCATGAGTAACAACAGCAGCACGAAGCCTTGCAAAATAAAGAGCAATGTCGCGCGATCGCCGAGCAATTTGCCTCGATAAGACCGCGCGCGAAGATGCCAGCCGGTTTTCTGCACCATCCGGTTAAACCATGCCGGTTCGGCCGCTACGATCCGCGAAGTGATCTGATGCAACTGCGCACGTGCAGCGTTGAGATCAGCGCCGGGCTTCAATCGTGCGATTAGTTGCTGGTTGTGCTCGCAGGTCCGGCACTTGTGCAACAGTTGAGGTGGGAAATGGAACGGAACCCAGAGTCCGACACTTGAGTCGGGAAATGCGAAGTGCCGCGGCATTACGGCGATCACGCGGTACGGCTCGCCATACAGCTTGATGGTACGACCGATTGCATCGCGATTGCCGCCAAAAACCGTTTGCCACAGGCCATAGCTCAGCACCGCCACATGGTCCCGCCCCCCCTGGTCATTAAGGTCGCCAAACACCTGTCCGAGATAGGGTTTGACACGCAAAACGTCAAACAAGTCAGCGCGCGCACGAACGGCGGGAACCAGTTCTGTTTGACCGTTGATTGTCAGGTTAAAAGCCGTCTCCTTGTATAGTGCGGCGTCGGCCAGTACCGTTGCGTCTTTCTTGATGTCGAGATAATTCATCGCCGACACGCCGACGTAGGGCTGGTGCGCATTTGGGAAGCTTTCGTTGATCGCAATCAGTTGTTGCGATTGAGGGTACGGCAACGGCTTTAACAGATAGCCGTTCAACACGCTGAACACAGCCGTGTTCGCGCCGATCCCGAGCGCCAGCGTGACAATTGCCGCGGCGGCAAAGCCAGGCTTGGCCGCTAGCTGGCGCAGACCGAAACGTACGTCATGCAAAAATCCGTTCATGCCAGCGCCCTCCTCATTGCTCCATCATCGCCACTGCCGGATCGAGCTTTGCCGCACGCCGCGCCGGCAACCAACACGCCGCCAGCGTGATGGCGCAAAGCACGACCGCGCTGCCGGCCAACGTCACCGGATCAAACGGCGCTACGCCGAACAACTGCGCGTACATCATGTAGCCGAACAGCACCGCGAGACCGAGGCCAAGCACCAACCCGACCGCCAACAGTCGCAGTCCGCCTTTCAATATCAGCCACGACAGATCTTCCGGCAGCGCGCCCAAAGCAAGCCGCACGCCACATTCAGCGCGACGCTGGCTGACGGCATAGCTCATTACGCCGTACATGCCGACGATGGCGAGCGCCAGCGCGATGGCTCCGAAGGCGAGGACCAGCAGCATCGTGGCGTGGCGATCCTGCAGCCGGTCGGCCAGTATCTGGTGCATGGTTTTGAAGTTCGTGACAGACACGAGTGGGTCGATATTGCCGACCAGTTTGGTCAACGGGCGAATCAACGCCTGCGGCGGAATGGTTGTCCTGATTATCAGATTTAAGCCAGGGCGCCAGACACCTTGTGATACCGGCAAGTAAATCGTTTCCATGGAAGGTTCGTCGGCCAAGCTGGTTTTGAGCGTCGGTACGACGCCTATAATTCGATATTTGGAGCCGCCACCGACAAGATATTGGCCGACCGGGTTCGTGTCGGAAAAGTACTTGTTGGCAAGCATTTGATCAATAACAACGACCGGCTCGCTATCGGCAGTGTCTTGCGGCCCGAAAGCGCGGCCTCTCAACAACGGCACGCCCAGCGTTTTGAAGTAGCCGCTACTGACAATGGACATCCAGGCAAAAGGCGGCGGTGAAATCGAACGGCCGGCGATCCCGTAACCGCCGTTGGTGCCGTAACGAAACGGCAACTGCGTTGTCACTGCCGCCGCGCTGGCACCAGGCAATGCACGCACGCGCTTGATCAGGTCGTTGTAGAAACTGGCCAAGGCTTTGGTTCCCTCGTGGTCGCCGGCCGGCACTACGACACTCGCGGTCAATACGTTATCCGGGTTGAAGCCGGGGCTTATCGATTGCAATTTAATAAAGCTGTGTATCAGCAGTCCCGACCCCGCCAGCAGAGCAGTCGCGAGCGCCAGTTCCACCGTGACCAGCGCATTGCGCGTCCGCCGCGCGCCGCGCCCACCGCCTGTTGCGCGACTACCTTCTTGCAGAACCGTCTGTAAATCAGTTCGGCTGAAATGGCGGATCGGCAAGAGGCTCACGGCCAGCGCGACCAGAATGACAGCTGCGATAGCAAACAGCGCGACCCGCCAATCAGGCGTGATGCTGAACAAACCGCTTTCAGCGCCCCAGCCGAGCTGCCGGATGAACCGAAGACTCCACCACGCCAGCCCCACGCCTATGGCGCCGCCCGGAATAGCGAGGCACAAGCCTTCGATCAACAATTGGCGCGCCAGCTTCCCGCGCGTGGCGCCGAGTGCGCTGCGCATCGCCATCTCGTGCGTACGCCCGAGGATGCGGGCGAGCAGGAGATTGGCAACGTTCACACAGGTAATCAGCAGAACCAGCAATACTGCCGCTTGCAGCAGTAACAGCAGCGACGGCCTTCCAGATACTAGTTGTGCGTGCCAGGGTTGCAGCCACCAGTCGATGTTGTACTTTTTGGTTCTCGCGCGCATCGTTGCGCTGACGCGGTTAACCGTCTGCAAGACCGTGTCGAGCTGTGTCCCCGCCGCCTCAATGCTGACACCCGGTTTAAGCCGCCCGATGATCTTCAGTTTGTTATCGCCGCGCTGGCTTTCGGTTTTGTCCTCGGCGGTAAATACCAGTGGCACGAATAGCTGGTTTGGCTCGCCTTGAAACACGAAGTTCCTCGGCATTACGCCCAGCACTGTATAGGGCTTGCCGTCGAATCTAAGCGTGTGCCCAACCACATTCGGATCGCCACCCAGCTTGTGCTGCCAGAACGGATAAGACAGAACGACGACTTGTCCCCGTCCCGGTTGCTGGCTTTCCTTACTGAACGTGCGCCCCAGCAACGGCTGAACTTGCAGCACGTCGAACAGTGAAGCCGTGGTTCTGACGACTGGAATAGCCTGCGCCATGCCGGCTCGCGTGAGGTTCAGCGAGTCCCAGTTGACCGCGGCGATGGCCGAGAAATCGGATGCGCGATTCACCATGCTCAGGTAGTTCGGTACCGAGATCGAGGCGTAACGGATATTTGCTTTCGCCTGATCCTCGTTGATCTGCACCAGTCGGTCGCTGTGCGGATATGGCAGCGGTTTCAGCAGATAGCCGTTCAGCACGCTGAACACCGCAGTGTTCGCGCCGATGCCGAGCGCAAGCGTCAGGATCGCGGCGGCCGCGAAGCCGGGTTTGGCGGCAAGCTGGCGCATGCCGAAACGCAGATCTTTTAAGAAGCCGTTCATGCGTTTTCTCCCTTCACTGCTCCATGATTGCGACAGCCGGATCGAGCTTCGCCGCGCGTCGCGCCGGCAGATAACACGCCACCAGAGTAATCACGCACAGCACGACGGCGCTGCCGATCAACGTCACCGGATCGAACGGCATGACGCCAAATAACTGTGCCGATATGAGATACCCGCACAAGACGGCGAGACCGAGACCGATCAGCAGCCCCACCGCCAGCAGGCGCAGCCCGTCCTTCAGCACCAGCCACTGCAGGTCCTCCGGCAATGCGCCGAGCGCAAGGCGGACGCCGCACTCGGCGCGCCGCTGACCCACGGCGTAGCTCATCACCGCATAGACGCCGACGATCGCGAGCGCGAGCGCGATGGCGCCGAATGCCAGCAACAGCGTCATCGTCGTTTGCTTGTCGCTCAGCGAGTCCGATAGTTGCTCATGCATCGTGTGGATGTCGTCGACGGCGACGTTCGGGGCCATTGTCGCCAGAAGGCTTTGCACCGGTTTGACGAGCGCCCTCGGCGGCAGCTTGGTGTGAATCACCAGGTACATGTCGCTCGACGCCCCTTTGCCGATGTTCATGTAGACGGCCGCCGACGGTTGTGGCTGAGACAGTTTCGCGTACTTGATATCGGGCACGACGCCGACGATCGTATACACATCCTGGGAGCCGAACTGAATCTTCTGGCCAATCGGGTTGACGCCGCTGAAGTACTTCTTCACCAGGGCAGCGCTGACGATCGCGTGTCCCTTACCCGCGTCACGTTCGTGGAAGCGCCGACCGCGCAGGACCGGGATGCCGAGCGTCTTGAAATAACCCGCACTGACAAGATCGGTCAGCGCCGCGGGCGGCTTGCCGGAGGCCGGCTTCGGTCGGCCGGGAATCGCGAAGGCATTGAAGCTTGATGCGCCGCCCAGCGGCACGAAATCGGTAATGCCGGCCTTCCAGACGCCGGGCAGCGCGTCTACACGTCGCACCACTTCCCTGTAAAAATTGCTCATCGCGCCGTCGCCGGAATAATCCTTGGGCGACAATACAAGTTGTGCGATCAACACATGGTCCTTGCGAAAACCGGGATCGACATTCTCGAGATTCAGATAGCTATGCAACACCAGCCCCGCCATGGCGAGCAGGCCGGTCGCGAGTGTGAGTTCCGAAATCACGAGCACATTGCGTACACGTTTGGCACCGCGCCCGCCGCCGGCGGTACGGCTACCATCCTGCAAAGCCTTTTGCAGGTCAGTTTTGGCGAGGTGGCGGATCGGCAAGACGCTCACCAGCGCGGCGGTCAACAGCACCGCGCCAAGAGCGAACAGGCCGACGCGCCAGTCGAGCTCGATATTGAATATGCTTTCTCCCGCCCCAAGTGCCGAACCGGCCAGAAAGTGCAAACCCAGCCACGCGAGCCCGACGCCGATCAAGCCGCCAGGTACGGCCAGGCACAGCGCTTCGCCCAGCAGTTGCCGCGCCAGCACACCACGGGTTGCGCCGAGCGTGCTGCGCACGGCCATTTCATGGCTGCGGCCGAGAATACGGGAGAGCAAAAGGTTCGCAACATTGACGCAGGTGATCAGCAGGATCAGCAGTACCGCTCCCTGCAACAGCCATAGCGTCGCCGGGCGGTCGCCAAGCAGCTTCTGCCGGTATGATCGGGCTTGCAGCGCAAATCCGCTGCTCTTGAGCAGTTTTTGGTCAAAGGTGAAATTGCCCGCCTTGATGGGGAGCGTCCGATCGGTCCAGCCGCGTACGGCCTGCCGTACCTGTTGTTGCGCAACGTGTGGGGTCACGGCGGGTTTCAGCCAGCCGATAAATCGCGCATTCAGCGCCAGAAAGCGTTGCGGCGCAAAGGTCTGCGGGCCAATCGTCCGTGGTATCCAAATCGAAATGTCACGATCGGGGAAGGCGAACCGCTGCGGCATGACGCCGATGATTCGATACACGTTGCTTTCAATCTTCACGGTCTTGCCGACAACGTCCGGATCGGCGCCAAATGTGCTGCGCCACAGCGCGTAACTGATGACCACTACATGATCGTTGCCATCCTTCATGTTGGCCTTGGCAAAGGTATGGCCAAGCATGGGATGGACGCCCAAAACATGGAACAGGGACGCGGTAGAAAACACGCCGCCGACGCGTTGCGCACGCCCGCCGGCATTCAAATTAAAATCGTCCCGGCCATAAACTGCCGTCGCGGCAAACGCATTGGTGTCCTTCTGAATGACTTGGTAGATCGGCATCGATATCGAGAAGTCACCGGCTTTCACTTTGGGTATCTCGACATTGACCTGCGCCAGCCGGCCGGCATGCGGATACGGCAGCGGCTTGAGCAGGTAGCCGCTAAGCACGCTGAAGACAGCGGTGTTGGCGCCGATGCCGAACGCGAGCGTGGTAATCGCCGCGGCGGCAAAGCCGGGTTTGGCAATGATCTGGCGAAATCCAAAGCGGAGATCTTTGAGAAAGCCGTGCATCGTTGTTCCTCTTAGTGATCAGTCATTGCAATCGCAGGATCAAGCTTCGCTGCACGCCGCGCCGGCAGATAGCTCGCAAGCAGCGTCACCGCCGACAGCACCACCACGGCGCCGGCCAAGGTCAGCGGATCAAATGGGCGGATGCCGAAGAGCTGCGACGAGATGGCGAAGCCGCCCGCGACGGCAAGCCCCAAGCCCGCAACGATGGCAATCGCAAGCAACTTCAGGCCGTCGCGGATCACCAGCCACAGCAGGTCTTCCGGCAATGCGCCGAGTGCAAGGCGGACGCCGCACTCGCTTCTGCGCTGGCCGACGGCGTAGCTGAGCACGCCATAGACGCCGATCATCGCCAGCGCCAGCGCAATGCCGCCGAAGACGATGACCATCGCCATGGTTGCGCGCTTGCTTCCGACAGCGTCCGCGAGCTTGGCCTGCATGGTCTGGACATCGAACATCGCTATCGCCGGGTCCGCCTGGCGGACGACCTTTCGCAACGGCTGGATCAACGTGTTGGGCGGAACCGCCGTCTTCAGCACCAGGTGCATGCTGCGGCGCGGATGCTGCGACGCGCTGACGTAAATCGAACTGAACGCTTGCTTCTCGTCCAGATGCTTGCGCTTGATGGTCGGCACCACGCCGACGACGGTGTACGTGCCCTGCGGCCAACTCGCGGTGATCTGCTTGCCGATGGGATTGGTGCCGCCGAAGTAGCGCCGCGCAAGTTGCTGATTGATGACGGCAACGGGCCGTGACCCGACGCGATCGCGCGCATCGAAACCGCGCCCGCGCAGAATCGGAATGTCCAGCGCCTTGAAATAGTCGCCGCCGATAAACAATTCCGCGGCGGATGGAAGAGCGCTGTTGGACGGCGGCTTGTAGCCAGGTATCCGCACGTAGACGATGGGCACGCGCGACAGCGGCGGCGAACTCACCAGGCTCGCCTGCTCCACGCCGGGTATGGTGCGAACACGGGTTAAAAGATGGTCGTAGAAATCGGCCAAAGCCGCGTCGCCGGCATGATCCTGGCGCGGCACGAGCAAACCCGCCATCAGCACGTTTTGCTTCGCGAATCCGGTATCGACGGTTTGCAAGTTGATGAAGCTGTGCAACAGCAGGCCGGCACCGGCCAGCAAGGCCGTCGCCAGCGTCAGTTGCAGAATGACGAGGCCACCGCGGAGGCGCTTCGCGCGCCGATCGCCTGACACCGCGCGACCGCCCGCTTGCAACAATGCCTGCAAGTCGGTGCGCGACAAATGCCGGATCGGCAGCAGGCTGACGAGCAACGCGGTGACGCAAACGATGCCGAGGGCGAACAATCCGACCCGCCAGTCAGGGGTCACATTGAAGACGTCGCCGGCCGTCACCAGGCCCGAGGCATCAGCCAGACTCAATGCCCACCAGCCGAGCACAATACCGACCACCCCGCCCGGAGCAGTCAGGCACACAGCTTCGACAAAAAGCTGACGCGCGAGTACCGCGCGAGTCGCACCGAGCGCGGCGCGCATCGTCAGTTCATGCGTGCGGCCGAGCACCCGCGTAAGCAGCAGGTTGGCCACGTTGACGCACGCCATCAGCAGTACTAGCGCCACAGCTCCCTGTAACAACCAGAGCATCGCGCCACGATCGCCGACCAGCACCTGGCGGAGCGGTCGCGCGGCCATTGCGAAGCCGGCGTTCTGAAGACGGCGCCAATCGGAAGCCGTCCCGATTTGCCGCACAAAATCGCGCACCGCGCCGAGCTGCATCGAGACCGTGCTCGTCGTGGCACCCGGCCGCGTCCGACCGACGAATTCATAGTTCAGCGTGGCGATATTCCCCGACCGCAAAGCATCGGGTGTGATCGTCACCGGCATCCATAAATCGACCGATTCATCCGGAAACGCAAAGCCGCGCGGCATAACGCCGATGACTCGATAAATGGTGCCGTTGAGCCGAAACTGCTTGCCGAGCGCGTCCGGCGCGCCGCCGAACAGCCGCTGCCACAGCGCGTAGCTCAAAACCGCGACCTTGCCGCCCCCCGGCTGATCAGCTTGCCGATCGTAGGTATGGCCAAGCAGCGGCTTGGCTTGCAGCACATTGAATAGTGACGCCGTCGCAACCGCCCCTTCGACGCGCGTTGCCCGCCCATTGAATTGCAGGTTGAACGCGGTGGCACCATAAATGGCACCACCCGACAGCGCCTTCACCCGTTCGTCGATCGTCTTGTACAGCAGAGCGGACACACCGCCGTACTGAATATTGACCTTGGGTTCGCTGACATCGATCTGCACCAACTGGCTGCCGTGTGGGTACGGCAGCGGCTTCAGAAGATAGCCATTCAGCAGGCTGAAAACCGCCATGTTCGCGCCGATGCCAAGAGCAAGCGTCAGGATGGCGGCGACGGCGAAGCCGGGTTTAGCGGCGAGCTGGCGAAGGCCGAAGTGCAGGTCGTTCAGAAAGCCGTTCATAATTCTTTCATTGCTCCATGATCGCGACAGCAGGATCCAGCTTCGCGGCGCGCCGCGCCGGCAGGTAACATGCAGCCAAAGTGATGAGGCACAGCACGATCGCACTCGAAATCAACGTCGCGGGATCGAACGGCGAGACACCAAACAACTGCGCCGAAATCAGATAGCCGCACAGCACCGCGAGGCCCAGCCCTATGACCAGACCGATCGCGAGCAGCCGCAATCCGTCCTTCAGGATGAGCCACTGCAGGTCACGCGGCAGCGCGCCAAGCGACAGGCGAACACCGCATTCGGCGCGGCGCTGACCAACGGCATAGCTCATGACGGCGTAAACGCCGACAATCGCAAGAGCCAGCGCAATGGCACCAAACGCCAGCAACAGCCCCATCGTCGTTTGCCGGCGGCGCAGCAAATCCGCCATCTGGTCGCGCATCGTATGCATCTGGCTCACGGCGAATTTCGGCGCCACGGCAGCTACCAGATCTTTCACCGGTTGCCTGAGCGAGGCTGGCGGCAACTTGGTGTGGATCAGCAGGAACATGTCGCTGGACGGCGTCGTGTCCATGTTGAAATAGGTCGCGGGCGTCGACTGCGGCTGAGACAAATGCGAGTACTTGATCGGCGGCACGACGCCCACGATCGTCCACTTGTGGCCGTAGTACCAGAGCTGTTGGCCAACAGGATCGTCACCATGGAAATATTTGTCGACGACCGAGGTGTCGACTATCGCCCGCCTTTTCCCCGCGTCACGTGCATCGAAGCGGCGGCCGCGCAGAATTGGAATGCCGAGCGTCTGGAAAAACCCGGGGGTGATGCGATCCATCATCGCGAGCGGCAGCTTTCCGGAGGGCGACTTGCGCCCGACGATGGCGATCGGGTGAGCGAGGTCACCGCCCATTAACGGCATGAGGTCGGAAACGCCTGCACTGACGACACCGGGCAGCGTATCGATCCGCTGTACCACTTCCTCGTACTTCGCGCTCATCGCCTCGCGGCTCGAAAAATCGTCCCACGACACGGTCAGATGCGCGATCAGCATATGATCCGTGCGAAACCCCGGATCGACCCTTTGGATATTCACGAAGCTGTGCAGGAGCAGCCCGGCCATCGCGAGCAACCCGGTCGCCAGTGTCAGTTCCGCGACGACGAGTGCATTGCGCGCACGTTTCGCGCTACGCCCGCCGCCGCTGGTGCGACTGCCGTCCTGCAGGATCATTTGCAAGTCGGTTCCAGCGAGGTGGCGAATCGGCAGCACACTCACCAGCGCAGCCGTGAGCAGGACCGCGCCCAGCGCAAACAGTCCAACGCGCCAATCCAGCCCGATATCAAAAACGCTGGCGCCGGCACCGAGCGCGGAGCCGGCGAGGAAGTCCAGGCCCAGCCATGCGAGCCCGATGCCGATGAGTCCGCCGGGGACTGTCAAACACAAGGCTTCTCCCAGCAATTGCCGTGCCAGCGCGGCGCGTGTCGCGCCCAAGGCGCTGCGCATGGCCATTTCATGACTGCGGCCGAGGATACGCGACAGCAGCAGGTTCGCGACGTTGACGCAGGTAATCAAAAGGATCAGCAGCACCGCGCCTTGCAGCAGCCACAGGGTTGCCGGCCTCTTACCGAGCAGCTCTTGCCGGTAAGGCCGCGTATGTAAGGCGAATCCGGAGTTGTGCAAAAACGCCTTGTCGATTCGGCGACCGTCCTCCTTGAACGGCACATGGCCATCCAGCCAGTTATGAACGGCATGTTGAATCTGCTGTTCGGCACCATCCACACTGGCGCCGGGTTTGAGCCGGCCGATGAAATTGAAGTTGAGATCGAGGAATCGGTTGGGCTTGAAAGCCTCCGGGCCAACTGCCACCGGCGTCCACATCTCGGCGTCGTGACCGGGAAACGCGAAGCTTTTGGGCATCACGCCGATGATCTTGTACGGCAAGCTCAGGAACGTGACAGTCGTACCAATGACGCCGGGGTCGCCGCCGAAGGTGTCGCGCCACATGGCATAGCTGATCACCGCCACCTGGTTGCGTCCCTTCTGCTCGTCGGCGGCGGTGAACGTGCGACCCAGCAGCGGCTGCACGCCCAGCACCCGAAATAGCGAGCCGGCAACCAGGTAATCATAGACATCCATCGCCCGGCCGCCGACCTTCACGTTGATATCATCGCCGTAGTAAAGTCCGGTCGCGGCGAAAGCATTCGTCTTCGTCTCGATGATCCGGTTCATCAACAGCGAAACGGGCACGTCGCCGCCCCCGAATTTCGGCACTCCTACATGGACCTCCGCCAGCCGCCCGGCATGCGGATACGGCAGCGGCTTGAACAGGTAGCCGCTCAGGATGCTGAACACGGCGGTGTTTGCGCCAATGCCGAGCGCGAGCGTCAGGATCGCAGCGACGGCGAAACCGGGTTTGGTGGCCAGTTGTCGCAGCCCGACGCGCAGGTCATTCAGAAAGCCATTCATCTCCTACCCCTTTACTGCTCCATCATGGCTATGGCCGGGTCGAGCCTTGCCGCGCGACGGGCAGGCAGCCAGCAAGCGAGCAGCGTGATCGCCGCCAAAACGATGACGGTGCCAATGAGCGTGATGGGATCGTAGGGCGCAATGCCGAACAGCCGCGACGACAGGACGAAGCCGAATATCACCGCGAGACCCAGCCCGGTAATCAGCCCGATGCCGAGCAGTTTCAGGCCGTCCTTTATTATCAGCCACAGCAAATTTTCGGGTAGCGCGCCCAAGGCAAGTCGAATGCCGCACTCCGCCCGCCTCTGCCCGACCGCGTAGCTCATTACGCCGTACACGCCGACTACCGCCAGCGCCAGCGCGATGCCGCCGAAGGCAAGCAGCAGGAGCACGACCATCTGCTTGTTGCTCAGGCTGCCCGCAACGACCTGGCGCATGGTCTTTATGTTGTACAGCGCGGCCACGGGGTTAATCTTTTGGACTGTCTGCCGCAACGTCTTGATCAGCATGTCCGGCGGAATTGAGGTGCGGACAAACAAGCGCGTACGGGTAATGGCCATACGCGCAACATTCTCGTAAACCTGATAGGTCGGATTGGTTTTATCCAGGCCGCGGACTTTGATCGGCGCCGCTACGCCCACAATGCGCAGCCACTCCTCCTTCTTATGCAGAAAGCGGTAATGAGCAATTCTTTTGCCGATGGCATGGCCATTGAAGTATTTGTCGGCGAAGTTCCTGCCGACGACGGCGGTAGGCAGACCAGTAGCGGTATCGCTTGTGAAGCCATGCCCCTTCAACAAAGGAATGCCGAGAGTCTTGAAGTACTCTGACGTTACCGGATTGACAATCGCTTTCGGCGGCGGTCCATTTCCTCGTGGATGACCTTGTATGTCCCAGCCATCAATCCATAAGCCGGTAAGCGGCACCCAGGCACCGACGGCGGCGTACTCTACACTCGGCAGCGCCCGGACATGACGCAGCAGGTCGACCCGAAAGGCGTTCATCGAATGCTTGAGCTGCTCGCGGTGTTCAGGCGTGTCTGAAAGATTGCTGGCGGAGACTGCCTGAGGCGGTACGAACACCCGCGCCGTCAGCATGTTGTTGATATTGAAACCCGGATCGACATGCTCCACGTTCACGAAGCTGTGCAGAAGCAAGCCGGCGCTGGCCAGCAGGGCGGTCGCAAGTGCCAGTTCGCCGGCTACCAATGCCCCGCGTACGCGTCGAGAGCCGCGACTGCCGGATGCTGTGCGGCCACCCTCCTGAAGCACATTTTGAAGGTCTGTTTTTGCCAGATGAAAAATCGGCAAGACGCTGACCAACAGCCCGACGCCGCACACGACACAAAGCGCGAACAGGCCAACCCGCCAGCCCATGTCTATGCTTGCATTCCCAGCCTGTGACGAGGCAAGACGGATAAGGCGCAAGCATAGCCAACCGATGCCAATGCCCGCGAGTCCGCCTGGCACGGCAAGGCAGAACGCTTCAACGACAAGTTGACGTGCAAGCATGGCACGGCTGGCGCCGAGCGCGCTGCGCATCGCCATTTCGTGGCCGCGCCCCAGGATGCGCGCCAGCAGCAAGCTTGCGACGTTGATGCAGGCAATCAGAAGAACCAGTAGTACCGCCGCTTGCAGCAGGAGCAGCGTCAGCGCCTTGCTGTCAATGTGTCTGTCAGCGAGCGGCTGAGTGTCGAGGCGGTAGCCGCTGTGCTTCAGCCTAGCCGGCTCAATCATGCTGCGAATACGCGTTGCGGCTGCCTCTATTTGCGGCTTTAATTCGGCCCGTGTCGCGTGCGGCGCGAGGCGCCCGATCAACTGGTATTCCATCGCCATCGGGTGAGCCTTCAGTTCCGCCGGCTTGATCGTCAGAGGTGCCCAGTACCCGATGTCGCTGCTCGGAAACTCGAATCCCGGCGGCATCACTGCGCGTATGCGGTAGATATCCTCATTCAACTTGATCGCACGCCCGATGATATTCGGGTCGCCGCCAAATTTGCTTTGCCACAAGTGATAGCTGATGACGACTACGCTGCCCTGGCCGGGCCGGTCATTCGCCATAGTGAACGTGCGCCCGAGCAGCGGTTTGACGCCCAGAGTTTTGAACAGGGATCCCGTCGCCTTGACCCCGGAAATGACATTCGCCCGCCCGTCGGTGCGCAAGTTTGCGGACGTGGTCGAAAATGCCGCGACGCTCGAAAAGGCGTTAACGTGATCCCGGAGGTCATCATAGAGGGGAAGAGAGCCCCACATGTCCATGTTTCCGCCGAACTTCGGCATTTGGGTGTAAATATTGGTCAGTTGCTCGCTGTGTGGATACGGCAGCGGCTTCAACAGGTAATCGTTGAGCACGCTGAATACGGCCGTGTTCGCACCGATGCCGAGCGCGAGTGTCAGGATTGCGGCGACGGCGAAGCCGGGTTTGGTGGCCAGTTGTCGCAGTCCGAAACGCAGGTCATTCAGAAAGCCATTCATGCCCTACCCCCTCTACTGCTCCATCATCGCTATGGCTGGGTCGAGCTTTGCCGCGCGTCGCGCCGGCAGATAACACGCGGCCAGCGTGATGAAGCACAGCACGATGGCACTGCCAATCAGCGTCAGCGGATCAAACGGTACAACCCCGAACAACTGCGACGAAATCAGGAAGCCGCATAACACGGCGAGGCCAAGGCCGAGAACAAGGCCGACCGCAAGCAGCTTCAAACCATCCTTCAATATCAACCATTGCAAATCGCCCGGCAGCGCGCCAAACGCCAAACGAACGCCGCATTCGGCGCGCCGCTGTCCCACGGCGTAACTCATCACGGCATACACGCCGACAATCGCAAGCGCCAACGCAATCCCACCAAACGCGAGCAGCAAAGTCATCGTTGTCTGGTTATCGTTCAGCGAATCCAACAATTGCGCGTGCATGGTGTGGATGTCGGCAACGGCGACATTCGGCGCTATCGCGGCCAGCAGGTTTTTTACCGGCTTGATGAGCGCAGCTGGTGGCAGCTTGGTGTGGATGACAAGATACATATCGGGCGTCACACTGTATTTGCCGATGTCGATGTAAACGGCGGCCGACAATTTGGGCTGCGACAATCTCGTGTATTTGACCGGCGGCACAACGCCGACAATGGTGTAGATCTGTTTTGCGCCATAGTCGATCTTTTGCCCGATCGGGTTCACACCGCGAAAATACTTTTTGACCACGCGGGCATCGACGATCGCATGCATCTTGCCCGCATCGCGTTCATCGAAGCGTCGCCCGCGTAAAATCGGGATGCCGAGCGTTTTGAAATAGCCTGGGCTGATAAAATCCTGAATAGCCCCCGGCGACTCGCCCGAAGGCTGCGGTGGCCGGCCGGGGATGGTGAAGCCGTTGAAAATTGCCATATTGCTCATCGGCACGGAAGCGGTAATCCCGGATTGCCAAACGCCAGGCAGTCCATCCACGCGCTTCACCACGTGGTTGTAAAACTGGCTCATCGCTTTGTCGTCCAAATAATCCTTGGGCGACAACAGAAGCTGCGCGATCAAT
Source organism: Gammaproteobacteria bacterium (assembly GCA_035708085.1). Classification (GTDB taxonomy): domain Bacteria; phylum Pseudomonadota; class Gammaproteobacteria; order Natronospirales; family DASSBR01; genus DASSBR01. The sequence goes on from DASSTE010000055.1 coordinate 20,177, forward strand.
ACATGGTCCTTGCGAAAACCGGGATCGACGGCTTCAAGATTCATAAAGCTGTGCAGCACCAGGCCGGCGATCGCAAGCAAGCCGGTCGCGAGCGCCAGTTCGGCAATAACGAGCGTATTGCGGACGCGCTTTGCGCCTCGCCCCGCGGTGCTGCGGCTACCCTCCTGCAAAGCAATTTGCAGATCAGTTTTGGCGAGTTGGCAGATCGGTAAAACGCTAATCAAGGCCGCGGTGACCAGCGCCGCGCCAAGTGCAAATAACCCGACGCGCCAGTCAAGCGCGATGTCGAATATGCTGCTACCAACGCCGAGAGCTGAGCCCGCCAGAAAGTGCATGCCGAACCAGGCGAGGCCGAAGCCGATCAAGCCACCGGGCACTGTCAGGCACAACGCCTCGCCAAGCAGTTGTCGCGCCAGCGCGCCCCGGGTCGCGCCAAGCGTGCTGCGGATCGCGATTTCATGGCCGCGCCCGAGAATGCGCGACAGCAACAGGTTGGCAACGTTGACGCAGGTGATCAGCAAAATCAGTAACACCGCGCCTTCCAGCAGCCATAAGGTCGCTGGACGGTTGCCGAGCAATCCCTGCCGGTACGATTGGGCGCGCATCGAAAACCCCATGCTCTTTAGCAGTTTCCGGTTGTACATGAGGTTGCCCACTTTGATGGGGAAATTATTGTCGGTCCATGTCTGAACCGCTTGCCGTACTTGCCGTTGCGCCGTCGCGATGCTGACGCCGGGTTTGAGCCAGCCAATAAATCGAGTATCGAGTGCCGATAGAAACCGCGTCGGATCGAAAGTTTTGGGAACGATCGGTTGCGGTAACCATATCGAGATGTCGTGGTCCGGGAACGCGAAGCCGCGCGGCATTACGCCGACGATTCGATAATCCTCGCTTTCAATATTGACGGCCTTGCCGATGATGTTGGGGTCTGCGCCGAACGTAGTGCGCCAGAGCGAATAACTGATGACTACAACCTGGTCGCTGCCAGGCTTCATGTCGGCTTTGGTGAAGGTATGCCCGAGCATGGGCTGCACGCCGAGAACGCGAAACAGCGACGCCGTAGTGATCAGCCCGCCGACGCGCTGCGCGCGTCTGGCGGCGTTCAGATTGAAATAGTCGCGATGGTAAACGGCACCAGCGGCAAAGGCCTTGGTGTGCCTTTGAACGATTTGATACATCGGCATCGAGATACCGGAATCACCGCTGCTAAATTTTGGAAGCTCCGTGTTAAGTTGCGCCAACCGGCCGGCGTGCGGGTACGGTAGCGGCTTGAACAGATAGCCGCTCAGAACGCTGAACACCGCCGTATTGGCGCCGATGCCAAGCGCCAGCGTGAGGATGGCCGCGGCGGCAAATCCAGGCTTGGCTGTAAGTTGATGAATGCCAAAACGCAGGTCTGTGAGAAAGCCGTTCATGTTGTATCTCTAGTCCCCTTAACGTCCGGGAGCGGGAAATGGAGAAGTCACTGCTCCACGATCGCTACGGCCGGGTCGAGCTTCGCCGCACGACGTGCCGGTAGATAACACGCGAGCAGCGTGATGACAGCCATGACGATGGCGGTACCGGCCAACGTCAGCGGGTCGAACGGCGCGACACTGAACAGGCGCGCCGAGAGCAGGTACCCCATCACGACAGCGAGGGCCAGGCCCACCACCAGGCCGACCGCGAGCAGCTTGAGCCCGTCCTTCAACACCAGCCACAGCAGGTCCTCGGGCAGCGCGCCCAGGGCCAGGCGCACTCCGCACTCGGTGGTACGCTGACCGACGGCGTAGCTCATGACGCCGTAAACACCGATGATGGCGAGGGCCAGCGCGATTGCGCCAAATGCGAGGATCAGAATCATCAGCGACTGGCGACCTTGCAAGTTGTGCGCGATCAGGTCCTGCACCGATTCAAAGTCATTGGCGGTGGCGCCGGGAGCAACCTGCGCTACTGTGGCCTTGATCGCCTTGACCTGCGAATAAGGCGGCAGCGTGGTCTGGACCACGAGCGCAAGCGCCCCTCCCCGCTGCGCAAGCATCGCCAGCCATTGGGCCGACTGGCTCACCGGGAAATAGGCGGTGCCCATGTTGTTCGCGCGACTCAGTTGCTCTGCGCGCATCGACGAAACAACACCGACGATCGTGGTTTTCGTATCCCCCATTTTCAGGGTGCGCCCGACAGGATTTTTGCCGGGATACGCCTGTTGTGCCATGACGTCATCGATCACCATGACAGGCTGGCTGTGCGCAGTATCCTGCGCATTGAACAGCCGCCCGCGCAGCAGCCGCAAGCCAAGCGTATTGAAATACCCGGTATCGGTAATATTCCACCAGGCGAATGGCGCATACTTCGGCCGCCCCGGGACTTCATAGCTGCCGTTGACCCCGTAGCTGAGCGGCAACTGCAACGCCACGCCCGCGCTTTCCACCCCCGGCACGGCATGGATTTGATCGAGCAATTGATGGTAAAAACTCGCCGCGGCCTCGCCCGACACCTGCGGCGGCGGCGCAACTTTGGCCGTCAAGACATGGCTTGTGCGAAAACCGGGATTGATGCCGCTTAACTCAATGAAACTGTGCATCAGCAGCCCGGCGCCGGCGAGAAGCGCGGCCGCCAGAGCCATTTCAGCCACAGCCAGAACATTGCGAACGTGCCTGGCGCCGCGCCCACCGCCGATGCTGCGGCCGCCTTCCTGCAAGATGCCTTGCAGGTTGCCCCGACTGAAATGTCTGATGGGCAAGAGGCTGATTACAACCGCCACCAGGAGTACAGCCCCAAACGTAAATACACCGACGCGCCAATCGGGGTTTATGGTGAAAATCTGCGATCCTCCGAGGCCCAGATTTTGTACGAAGCCGAGCGCCCACCAGCCGAGTGCCATACCGGCGATGCCGCCGGGCACCGCCAGGCAAAGGCCTTCGATCAACAGTTGGCGTGCAAGGACTCCGCGAGTCGCGCCCAGCACGCTGCGCATGGCGAGTTCATGCGTGCGGCCGAGAATGCGTGCGAGCAAGAGGTTGGCGACGTTGACGCAGGCGATCAAAAGAACCATCAGTACGGCCGCCTGCAGCAAGAACAGGGTCGAGTCTTCGTCGCCGACGAGCTTGTCGCGATACGGACGTGCGTTCCAGTCAAGGCCGACCTGGTCCTGCGACTGTTTCATTTCCGAACTGGTATCGATAACCTGATCGAGAACCGCCGCTAGTCGTGCATTCGCCTGCTGCAGGCTCACGCCCGGCTTCAGTCGCGCAATCACCGGCGAATTCTGGTTGCGCCGGAATGCTTCCGATTTCATCTTCGCGGTCATCACGTACGGCGTCCACAGCCGCGCCAAACCGAAACCGATATCGACATTCATGGTTCGTGGCATCACACCGATGATCGTGTACGGCTCCCCATTCAACTTGATGGACTGGCCGATCACGCTCCGGTCGGCGCCGAAGGTCTGTTGCCAGAAACTGTAGCTCAACACGACAACATGACCGCGCCCGGGCTGCTGCGCGGTACTGTCAAAGGTGCGCCCAAGCAGCGGTTTGACGCCGAGCACATCGAATAACGACGCCGTCGCCATCGACGCATGTACCCGCTGCGTCTGACCCCCCGCCTGCACGGCATAACTTCGCCACGTCCACGCGCCGATCGACGAGAACACGTCATGAGTGTTTTGTTTGATGCTCAGATAGTTCGGCAGCGATAACGGCGCATGCTGAATCCCCGGCTTGATCTGATGCTCGCTGACGTCTACCAGTTGCTCACTGTGCGGGTACGGCAGCGGTTTCAGCAGATAGCCGTTGAGCACACTGAACACGGCTGTATTGGCGCCAATGCCGAGCGCCAGCGTCAGGATCGCCGCAGCCGCGAAGCCGGGCTTCGATGCCAGCTGGCGCAGGCTGAACCGCAGGTCCGTTAACAGGCCGTTCATGTTATGGACTCCCTGTGCTTATTCGGCAACTGGCGAGGCTGCCGGAGCCGGATTGGCGATGGTGATGTCCTCGTCGACGATCTGGCCGTCGAAGAGCTGGATCGTGCGTGCGGCGCGGGTCGCGTAACGCGGATCATGCGTGACCATGCAAATCGTTGCGCCGGCATGGTGCAACTCGTCCATCAGTTCCATTACCGCCTCGCCACTGGCCGAATCCAGATTACCGGTCGGCTCGTCGGCGAGCAGAATCGAGGGCTCGCCAACCAGTGCGCGAGCCACGGCAACGCGCTGCTGCTGACCGCCGGAAAGCTGCGACGGGTAATGGTTGACGCGGTGCGCCATGCCGACCCGTTCCAGCACCGTATTCACCTTTTCGCGCCGTTCTTCCTTGCTCGTGCCGCCGCGATACACCAGCGGCAGCTCGACGTTCTCATACACGCTTAAGTCGCCGATCAGGTTGAACGTCTGGAAAATGAAACCGATCTCGCGATTACGGATGTGCGCCCGGTCGGCATTGTCGAGTTCCTCAACCGCCGTGCCGTTCAACTGATAAGTGCCGCTGGTCGGTGTCGACAGCAGGCCGAGGATCGACATCAGCGAGGTCTTGCCGCAGCCGGAGGGGCCGAGGATGGCGACGTATTCGCCACGGTCGATGTCGAAGCTGATGCCGTTCAGCGCGTACGTCTCGACTTCGTCGGTGGCGTAGATCTTTTTCAGGTTGTCGATTCTGATCAGCTGCATTTCATCGTCTTTCATCGTTTGCTCCGGTTTGCGATTACCCATGACTCAACTCGATTCGGTCGTACTGGCTCCATTGGGAGGTATCCGACACAATGACCTTGTCGCCCGGCTTGAGCCCGGCGACGACCTGTACGGCGTTGGCCGACGTGCGGCCCAGTTCAACTTTGGTGCGCGTCGCCAGATCGCTGCCCGGCACCAGCCGGAACACGCTCAGCGTGTCGCCCGCCTGCACGCCTGCCGGGCGATCCATGTAGAGCACGTTATCGAGCTTCGCGAGGACGATTTCGCCCTGCACGTCCAAGCCGCTGCGCAGATCCTTCGGCGGATCGCCGACCGGCGCGACATCGATTTCGACGGTGCCGTTCTCCACCGTCGGATTGACGCGAATGACCTTGCCGACGAAAGTGCTGTTGGCGCCGCCGAACGCGGTCAGCATCACGTGCTGGCCGATCGCGATTGCGCCCGCCTGCGATTCGGCGACCTGCAGCTTAGCCATCAGGTTGTTCTGCTGCGCGATGCGCGCGATGTCCGCGCCAATCGCCAGGTGTTGGCCGTCCTGCACCGCGACTTGCGTCACGATGCCGGTCATGCCGGCTTTCACCTGCAGGTTGTCGAGGTCGCGCTCACGCGCGGCGAGGTCGGCCTTGAGCTGCGCGACTTCCGCCTGCTTCGCGTTGACCTGCGCATCGAGGCTCGCCTTGAACTGCTGAATACGCTGCTTGTCGGATGCCACCTTCTGCTTGAGTTGTTCCGCCTTCGCGACAGTCTGCCGGTAATCCAATTCGGAGATAATGTGTTCCTTGACGACCTGCGCCTGAGCCTTTTTCTGGAACTGCGCGACCTGGTAGTTGCTCTCGTCCTGCGCCAGCGTGTTTTCGAGATCGAGCAACTGGCTTTGCAGTTGCGCCTTCAGCGATGCCAGATCCGCCTTGCCCGTTGCTACCTTCGTCTTCGCCTGCGCCACCGCCTGCACGACCTCCGGGTTGTGCATGACGACCAGAACGCTGTCCGGCTTGACATGATCGCCCGGCCGCACCAGGCGCTTCTCGACCACCCCGGCGGCGGGCGCAGTGACCCATTGAATAACGCGCGGCGTCAAAACACCCGACGCCTGCACGGTAATCGTCAGCGGACCCTGCTTGACGGTGCTGACCAGCACCGACGAGCGCGGCACGCTGGGCGCGGCAGGCTTAAGAAATGCGACCAGCACGATCGCGGCAATAACGACTGCGGCGGCGGAACCGATCAGCGCGAAGCGCTTGCGCTGACGTTTGCGGCGATGTTCGGCGGAACGGGGCTTGTCCATGAAATCCTCTGGTTGCGGGTTATACCGTATACGCAAGCAAAAACCATGCCAAACTGACGTTGTCGTTATCTTTCCAGTGGTTACGCATTTATTTTAAGGTTGATGATAAGATGCGAATGTTCGATTATGGGACGGCGCGTCCCATAATCGAACACATGAAGCCATTCCCGATACCTCTCACTCATAGCGGACTCGCCCATACGCCAGAAGCGAACTCAACTCGCCGCAACGGCGGGGCATTTTTCTACGGCCGTCAGCACACGCAACGTTTTCGCGCCGATCCGTCGCCAAAACCACCACGTCAGGCAACTCGCAGCGTCGAGCTGCAAGCTCATTGCTGCAGGCGGCGAGCCCTTTTCTACGCGAGCCCCCAGTTTCGAGCGTAGGCACACGCAATAATCCGTTCATGTCACTATCTCCGAATTACCGTCCAATACTGATCCACTTCAACAGCGGACCTCCTGCATTTACTCAAGCAAATACTGTGCCAATACTGCTGTTGGATGTATTTCAAGCACTTAGCGTTTAGTTGCCATGCGCAAGGCGGTAACATTTGTTCGATTCCGGGACGTCGCGTCCCGTAATCGAAGATCGTGTACCATGCGGCAGCATTGAAAAGCGCACATTTCGCCATGCCCCAGCCCAACATTCTCATTGCCGACGACAAGCAGCACATTCTCGACAGCCTGCGACTGCTGCTGAAGAGCGAGAACTTGCGCCCGCTGTGCGTACAGTCGCCCGCCGCGGCGCTGGAAGCGCTGCGCACGCAGGTTTTTGATGCCGCCTTGATCGACCTCAACTACACCCGGGACACCACCTCCGGCGCAGAGGGGCTGGAACTGCTACAGGCCCTGCATCGTCTGGACGACAGCCTGCCGGTCATCGTCATGACGGCCTGGGGCAGCGTGGAACTTGCCGTCGAGGCCATGCGCCAGGGCGCGGCGGATTTCATCGAGAAGCCATGGGACGACGCGCGTCTGCTCAGCGTGCTGCGCAACCAGATTGCGCTGGCGCACGCGCTCAAGCAGGGCCGCCGACTGAACGCGGAAAATGCCTTACTGCGCGAACGCCGGCCGATCCAATTCATCGCCGAGTCGCCCGCGATGCGGGAAATCATGCGGCTTGCCGAGCAGGTGGCGTCCGCCGATGCGGCCGTGCTGATCACCGGGGAGAATGGCACAGGCAAGGGAGTGCTGGCGCGGCACATTCATGATCTTTCCGCGCGCGCCGGGCAACCCTTCATTCGCGTCAACCTCGGCGGGCTGGCGGAGTCGCTGTTCGAAAGCGAGTTGTTCGGCCACGTCAAAGGTGCGTTTACCGATGCCAAGTCCGACCGCATGGGCCGCTTTGAACTGGCCGACGGCGGAACGCTGTTTCTGGATGAAATCGGCAACCTGACGATGGAACAGCAGGCGCGGCTGTTGCATGTGCTGGAGGAAGGCGAATTCGAACGGGTCGGCGCTTCGCGGCCGATCCGGGTCGACGTGCGTATCGTGTCAGCAACGAACGTCGATCTGCAAAGAGCGATCAGCTCCGGGCATTTCCGCAAGGATTTGTATTACCGGCTCAACACGGTGCGCATCGAATTGCCGCCGTTGCGCGACCGCCCACAGGACATCGAGCCGTTGACCATGCAGTTCCTGGCACACAATGCGCAACGCTACGGCAAAACCATATCCGGTCTCGCCCCCGAGGCCGCCGCGGCTCTCGCCCGCTATCCCTGGCCCGGCAACGTCCGCGAACTGCAGCACGTGATGGAGCGCGCAGTACTGCTTGCCCAGGGCGATGTTCTGACGGCGCAGGATCTGCGGCTGGAGACCGGCGACGCGATCGGCGATACCGCCGGCATGGAATACATGACGCTCGCCGACGCCGAGCAGCATTTGATTCGCGCGGCGCTGCATCGCTGCGGCGGCAGCGCCAACGAAGCGGCTGCGGTGCTCGGAGTAAGTCGAAGCGCTCTGTATCGAAGGTTGCAGCGGTATGGCATCGGCGATTAGCCACCGTGCCGGAACGCGGAAACGCGGGAGTCGATCCCGGCGGCCGCGTTCGTTCGAGACGCGTCTCGCGCTGTGGATCCTGGTCGCCGCCCTGCCCGCTCTGCTCGGCTTCGCAATTCTGTTATGGCGCGTCCGTGCCCCGCCACCGGCGTGGATCGCCTTCGCATTATCGCTCTGCTGGCCGCTGGCGGTTGCACTTCGCGGGCGCCACCGCTTCACTTACGCTTTGCGCACGCTCACCAACCTGATGGAATCGCTCAAGGAAGGCAGCTATACGCTGCGCGGTACGCACGCGCACAAGCCGGGTGTGCTGGGCGAGGTGACCGACCACCTCAACGCGCTCGCGGCGAGCCTGCAAGGCGAGCGCGTCGCATCGCAGGAAGCCGGGGCGCTGCTGAGCAAGGTGGTGGATGAAGTCGATATTGCTGTCCTCACGTTCGATGACCTGGAACGGCTGACATTCATTAACCCGGCCGGCGAGCATCTGCTCGGCGAAGATCGCAAAACACTGATGTACCGCCCGGCGGCGGCGCTGCAACTAAGCTCGCTGCTGCGTGGGCCGCAGGCCGCGACGGTGCAGCGTAGTTTTCCCGGCGGTGCCGGGCCCTGGGATGTACGCCGGCGAATCTTCCGGCAGGAAGGCCATCGCCGTCACCTGCTGGTCATGACAGACGTCAGCCGCGCGCTGCGTGAGGAAGAACGGCATGCATGGCATCAACTGATTCGCGTGCTGGGCCACGAGATCAACAATTCTCTGGCGCCGATTCGCAGCACCGCCTCGACATTGGCACGTCTGGCACAAAAGGAACCCCTGCCGGCAGACTGGCGTGCCGACATGGCCGAGGGTCTGGATCTGGTGGGCAAGCGGGCCGAATCGCTGCGCCGCTTCATGCGCGCCTACACGATGCTTGCACGGCTGCCACCGCCAAAGAAGCGGCGAGTGCGGCTCGCACCCCTGGTCGCGCGTGTGGCAGCGTTCGATCCGCGTCGGCGCGCGTCGGTGTCGTCGGGTCGACCGTTGACAATCGAGGCGGATGCCGACCAGATCGAACAGGCGCTGATCAACCTCGTCAAGAACGCGATCGATGCGACCGAGGAAGGCGGCGGCGAGGTGACGATTCAGTGGCAGGCGAAAGACGGTGAGGCGGTGATCGAGGTGATCGACGACGGCCCCGGTCTCGCCGGCAGTCAGAACCTGTTCGTGCCGTTCTTCACAACCAAGCCCGGCGGTAGCGGGATCGGTCTGGCGCTGGGGCGGCAGATCGCGGAAGCGCATGGTGGCACGCTCACGCTCGAAAACCGCCGCGATGCATACGGCTGCGTCGCGCGGCTGTCGCTGCCGCTTTAGATCAATACGCCGGGTAGGTTGGCGGCTGCGACAGAATCTGCACCCGGTCGCCGACCTGAAATGCCGGCTGCGTCGGCAGCGCGATCGTCTGCACCGACCCGTTGTCGAGGCGAATCGAGACCTGGTAGTCCGTCGGCGACAGCGACTGGACAGAGGTGATCACGCCGCAATTGGTGCAGGCGCCCGTGGCCGGAGCTGCAGCCAGGCGCGGTTGCGGCAAGGACGCGGGTTGAGTGGGTTCCGGCGCGCAGCCGGCCAACAGAATCATGACGCCAAAGGCGACTCCGCCGAGAAGTCGGACGGAACTTTTTCCGATATCCATTTTTTTATCTGCTCCATTTCCTTAGGAACTACGAAAAAGTATAGCACGCGGTTCGGTCAGCGCCTGCCTCCGGTTTCAACAGCGCGACCGGGATCACGAATCCACTCGCTGAACGAGCCGGCGTACAGCCTCGACCCGTGCAGGCCGGCGACTTCCATCGCCAGCAGATTATGGCAGGCGGTGACGCCCGAGCCGCAGGAATGGACGACTTCCGCCGGGCTCGTGTCGCCAATCGCGGCGCGGAACCGCCCGGCCAGTTCCGCCGGCGAACGGAACCGTCCTTCCGCATCGAGGTTGTCCTTGAACGGCAGATTGATTGCGCCGGGGATATGGCCGGCAACCGGATCGACGGGCTCTTCTTTGCCGGCATAACGATCGGCGTCGCGCGCATCGATCAGGCAGCCGACCTGCTCACGCATCATTTCTTCCACCTCGTCCGTGCGCAGCCACAGGTCGTGATCGAGTTGCGGCCTGAACGTATTCGCGCCCGGATGCGGCGTGCGCTGGTCGAGCGGCCGGCGTTCCGCCCGCCAGCGGTTCAGACCGCCGTCGAGCACTGCGGCCCGGCTGTGCCCAAGCCAGCGTGTCAGCCACCACAGACGCGCGGCGAATGCGCCACCGCGATCGTCGTAGGCGACGATTTGCGACTGCGGCCCGACACCCCACCCCGCCAGCTTGCCGGCCAGCAGATCGGGATCGGGCAGCGGATGACGGCCTGTACGCGGCCCGGTCGGCCCCGACAGGTCGCGCTCCAGGTCGGCGAAGCGCGCGCCGGGGATATGAGCCTCCCGCCACGCCCGCTCGCCGGCCTGCGGATCGGCGAGATCGAAGCGGCAGTCGAAGACGACCCATTGCGGATCGTCGAGATGGCCGGCCAACTGCGCCGTTGTAACCAGCGTGTCCATTACCCGTTGCGGTCCGACTTCACCCTTCGCTGGTTTGTTTCCAGACCACCGCCGTCCACGCCCCGTTGCCATGCGGCTTTGCGGCAATGAAATAGACTTTGCCGGGCACGACCGTAAGCTTGAGTGTGTCCTTGGTCTCACGCCACAGCGGCGTGCCGGGCATGGCGATGTTGGCACTCGGCACGTGACCGCGATTGGCAATGCCTTCGGCACGGAATTGCAACGTATAGGTGCCAGGCTTCAGGTAAATCAGCGGCTCGCCCTTCTTGAACACGCGTTGGCCGTTGATCTTCCACAGGTAGAGCTGGTGCATCCGCTGTGCCTGGAAGCCGCCGTTAAAGCGCAGCACCGCATGCGGCTGATCGCTGCTCGCAAAAGCGCTCGCATTGTCGTCCGCCAGCGCGGGTATTGCCGACACCGCGAACAGTAGCGCCAGCGCGATGGGTAACAGTCGTTTCATGGCTGATCCTCCGTTAAGCCACTACACTATCAGTATACGCTGACCTCGAAAAATCAAGGTGACCCAGGAGAAGCACAATGGCCGATCTGCGCGACAAGACGCTCTTCATCAGCGGCGGCAGCCGCGGCATCGGCGAAGCCATCGGGCTGCGCGCCGCGGCCGACGGCGCCAACGTCGTCATCGCCGCCAAGACGGCGCGGCCGCACCCGAAACTGCCTGGGACCATCTACACCGCCGCCGAGACGATTGAAAAGGCCGGCGGCCGCGCGCTGCCGCTCCAGGTCGACATCCGGGATGCCGACGCAGTCCGCGCCGCCGCCGAACAGGCGGCCGAGCACTTCGGCGGCATCGACATCCTCGTCAACAATGCCAGCGCCATCAACCTCACCCGGCTGGAGGACACGCCGGTCAAGCGCCTCGACCTGATGCTCGAAGTCAACCTGCGCGGTACTTATATCTGTTCGCAGGCGTGCTTGCCGTACCTGAAGCAGGCGGCAAATCCACACATTCTGACGCTCTCGCCGCCGATCAACCTCGCCCCGAAATGGTTCGGGAACCACGCGGCCTACACGATCTCCAAGTATGGCATGAGCCTGTGCGTACTGGGCTTGTCGGCGGAACTACGCGAGGCCGGCATCGGCGTCAATGCGCTGTGGCCACGCACGGTCATCGCCACCGCGGCCATCAACATGCTTGGCGACCGGGTCAAGGCGGCGAATTGTCGGAAGCCCGAGATCATGGCCGATGCGGCGCACGCGATCCTGGTCCGGTCGGCGCGGGAGACAACCGGGCGGTTCTTTATCGACGAGGAAGTACTACGCGAGACGGGTTTGAAGTCGATGGACCAGTACGCCGTCGAGCCGGGGGCGCCGCTGGTTCCGGATTTGTTTCTGGATTGAAGATCGACCCGGACAGGGTATCGCGAGCGTCGATGGCGCGGTGCCTGAGAGAAGCCACCCCACCCGCCCTGACACGTCGTTGACGGCTGCAGCTATCAGCAACATCAAGCTACCGTCCATGGCAACCGGGTTCCTGCTTCCTGCAGGAATGACAAGAACCGCACATCAGCGTCTCGAGGCGGTGGGGTAGCCCATCGCCCCCACCACAACCCACGGACGCACGCAAAGAGCTTGAATTTTCCGGCTGCGCCACTACAATAGTTAGCATGCTAACTTTTCGCATGCTAACAGATGGCTGAGACTGAGCGCGAGCATTTCGGCGTGATTGTCGGGGAGCTGTCGCGGCTGTGGCGGCGCAAGCTGAATCAGCGCCTCAAACCGCTCGGTTTGAGCCAGGCGAAGTGGATGGTCATTCTGCATCTCAGCCGTGTCCACGGCGGCATGGTTCAGCATGAACTCGCCGAGCGGCTGGCGATCGAGGCCCCGAGCCTCGCCCGCCTGCTCGACCGTATGGCGGACGGCGGCTGGATCGAGCGACGCGAGTCGCCGGAAGATCGGCGTTGCAAGACCGTCCACCTGACACGCAAAGCGCGCTCGACCGCGCGGCGCATCGACGCGACCATCCGGGAGCTGCGGGAAGATCTGCTGGCCGACCTGACGCCGGACGACCTCGCGCATTGCCAGCGGGTGTTTCGGCTGATTGCCCAACGGGCGGAAACTATCTAAAGGTATGAGCAGGAGCGATCGCTCCTGCGCGTTTTTTTTCAGGAGTCATACGTGCGCATTATCAAATGGGCTGTCGCCATCGCCGTTGTCATTGCCATCGCCGTCGGCGGCTATTTCTACTGGGAGCATTCGCAGCGCTACCCCAGCACCGACGATGCCTACATCGGCGCTCATGTCATCCATCCCGCGCCTGAAGTCTCCGGCGAGGTCGAAATCGTCAATGTTCGCAATGCGGAGCATGTCAACCAGGGCGACCTGCTGTTCAAACTCGACCTGACGCCGTTCAAGCTGGCGGTCAAGCAGGCCGAGGCGCAACTCGAACAGGCGCGCGAAATGAACGCCGGGCTGAAGGCGGCGGTCGCCGCCGCACGCGCCGAAGTCGCCAATCGCGAAGCACAGTTGGACAAAGCCAAGCTCGATGCCAAGCGTACTCACAAGCTGGTCAAGAAAGGCTACCGCACCAAGGCCCAGGGCACCGACGTGCAGGCGGAGTTGAAGAGTGCGAAGGCCGCACTCGCGCTTGCCAAGGCCAAGCTCAACCAGGCGGTGCAGCAGCTCGGCCAGAAGGGCGAAGGCAACTATCGCGTGGTGGAGGCTAAGGCAGAGCTGGGCCTGCGCAAGTGGCAGCTCGCGCACGCTGCGGTGTATGCGCCGTGCAGCGGCGAAGTGACCCAGGTGCAGCTGCGTCCCGGCGATACTGTCCAGCAGGGCCGCTCGCCGTTCGTGCTGGTGTGCGACAACAAGGTCTGGGTCGATGCCAATTACAAGGAAACCGACATTGCCGGCATTCATCCCGGCGACAAGGCGACCATCAGCGTCGACATGTATCCGAACAAGACGTTCCACGGCCGCGTGATCGGGATCAACCCGGCCGCGGGTACCGCGTTCTCGCTGTTGCCGCCCGAAAACGCGACGGGCAACTGGGTCAAGGTGACGCAGCGCGTGCCGGTGCGCGTGCTGATTACGGATACCGATCCGGCACACCCGCTGCGCGTCGGCACCAGTGCCGAGGTGACGATCGACATCCAGTCGGGCCCCGGCAACCACAAGGTCGCCGACAACCGCTAACGCGCTGGTAGCTCCAAACAATGCCAGCGCAAAAGCTCGGCTCGCGCTTCCTGATTACCGTCGCGGTGATGTCCGCGACGGTAATGCAGGTACTCGACACCACGATCGTCAACGTCGCCCTGCCCCACATGCAGGGCGAACTGGGGGCGAACCCGGACCAGATCACCTGGGTGCTGACCAGTTACCTGGTCGCGTCCGGCATCTTCATGCCGCTGACCGGCTACTTCACCGACCGGCTCGGCCAGAAGCGCTACCTGACGATCAGCATCACCGGCTTCGTCATCGCCTCGATGCTGTGCGGCATCTCGCAGACGCTGCCGGAAATCGTGCTCGCGCGCCTGTTGCAGGGCATGTTCGGCGCCGGCCTGTCGCCCATCTCGCAGTCGATCCTGATCAACACGTATCCGCGCGAAAGCCGCGGCCGCGCGATGGCGATCTGGGGCCTCGGCATTATGGTGGGGCCGATTCTCGGGCCGACGCTCGGCGGCTGGCTCACCGAAGTGTTCAACTGGCGCTGGACTTTTTATATCAATGTGCCGGTCAGCATCCTGTCGCTCGCGCTGACATGGCTCGCGGTGCCGGAAACCGAGCGCAAGAAACGCACCACCGACTGGACCGGCCTCGTCCTGATCGCCATGGGCATCGGGTGCCTGCAATACGTGCTCGACCGCGGCAACCAGAAAAACTGGTTCGATTCCGGCGTGATCACCATTCTGGTGATCCTGTCGGTGGTCGGCTTTGTCGGCTTTATCTACCACAGCCTTCGTAACAAGCGACAGGCGCTGTTCGACCTGCGCATTTTCAAGGACCGCAATTTCGCCACTGCCTCGCTGCTGATCACGGCGCTGGGGCTGGCTATGTACGGCACCCTCGTTCTGCAGCCGCTGCTGCTCGAAGGTCTGCTTGGCTACCCGGTGCTGACGACCGGTATCGTGATGGCGCCGCGCGGCATTGCCAGCGCCATCAGCATGTTCATGGTCGGCAAGCTTATTACCCGTTTCGAGCCGCGCATCATGGTGGGCGTCGGTATCCTGCTATCCACGCTCGGCACCTGGTTCATGACGCAGTACAACCTGCAGATCAATCTCTTCTGGGTGATCTTTCCGATCGTGATCCAGGGCTTCGGCATGGGGCTGATCTTCGTACCGCTCGCGACCGTCGCCTACTCGACGCTGCCCAATGAAAGTTCCGCCGAGGCCGCCGGCATGTTCAGCCTGGTGCGTACGATCGGCTCGTCGGTCGGCATCGCGATCGTCGTGACGCTCCTGTCACGCCATACGCAGATCGCCTGGAACCAGTTGGGCGGCCATATCACCGCCAGCAACCCGGCAGTGTGGCATTACCTTAGTCGGCTCGGTCTGTCGCCCGACTCGCAGGCGGCGGCCGGGATCTTCGCGAAACTGGTCGGGAGTCAGGCACGTATCACCGGTTTCCTGGACGCCTTCCTGGTCGTCTTTGTAAGCTTTATTTGCATGATTCCGCTGGTCGCGATCATGCGCCGTGTGAACCGGACGTCGGGCGGCGGCCATGCCGCCGCGAGCGCGATGGAATAGGAGCTTTTATGTATTACAGAATCCTGTTGGCCTACGACGGTTCGCTCGGCGGACGCCGGGCACTACGCGAAGGTGCCAACATCGCCATCAAGTTTCACGCGGTCACGCATCTGCTGGCGGTGATGAAGCCCGCGTTCGGCGCGCAAATCGGTCATGGCTTCGACATCGGACACATCGCGGATACGGAACTAAATCACTTTCAGACGACTCTAGATGAAGGCGTGGCAATGTTGAAAGACTGGGGTCTCGATGCGACCGGCCATCTGGTTCGCGGCGACCCGGTCACCGAGATTGCGAGGCTCGCCACCGAAGTCGAGGCGGACCTGGTTGTCGTCGGCCACGGGGGGCACGCTGCACTCTCCCGCTGGTGGCGTACGCCGCTCAGCGCATCGCTGCTCGACCGGCTGGATTGCAGCCTGCTGATCGCGATGCACGGCGAGGCGGCGGACGAAGTCGTCGATACATAAATCGCCTTTCCGGAAGGTGGAAGTGAAACCAAGATACCTCCTCAGTGCCGCCGGCATCGTGGCCGCCGGCGCTATAGCCTGGCGCATCTATGCCGTGGCGGCACCGACCGCACCGGCCGCCCGTGGCGCGCATCACGCATTTGAAATGACCGTCGACACGATTGAAGTCGGTTCTCAGCCGGTACCGCTGGTGTTCCAGGCCAACGGCCGCGCGCAGACGCGTCACAGCGTCACCGTGCGCGCGCGTGTCGGCGGCATACTCAAGAAAGTCCTGTTCCAGGAAGGCGACCGCGTCAAGGCCGGGCAACTGTTGTTCGTCATCGATCCGGAGCCGTACAAGATCAAGGTCGAACAGGCCGACGGCAAAGTTCAACAGGACCAGGCTAAGCTCGCCGCGGACAAGGCCAACGCCGAACGCATGAGCAAGCTGATCGGCAACAGCTATGTCAGTCAGCAGGATTACGAAAACGCCAAGGCGCAGGTCAAACAGGACGTGGCGACGCTCGCCACCGATCAGGCGCAGCTCGAAGAAGCGAAGATGCAGCTCGGCTACACGCAGATTCGCGCGCCGATCAACGGCAAGACCGGCGAAATCACCTACAAGGCCGGCAACCTGATCGACGCAAATGGCTCGACGGCCCTCGTCACGATTAACCAGATCGCGCCGATTTCGGTGCAGTTCGACCTGCCGCAGGCGCAACTGCCGGCGCTGCTGCACTATCGCAAGGGCGGCGATATGGCGGTCGCAGTGGCGGATGCCTCCGGCAACACCATCGCGACCGATGGCAAGCTGGTCTTTATTAATAACGTCGTCGACCAGAATACCGGCACGTTGAGCGTTAAAGCGTTGTTCCCCAACAGCAGCCGCGCAATCTGGCCGGGCGAACTGGTGACGGTCAGCCTGACGCTGACGGTGCAGAAGGACAAGCTGGTCGTACCAATGGTCGCGGTGCAACCCGGCCAGCAGGGGAGTTACGTCTACACGGTAGATAATGGCAAGGTCACCGTGCACAACGTCGACGTGCTGCGCCAGTACCAGGGCCTGGCGGTAATCGGCGGCGGCTTGAAGCCAGGTGAACTCGTCGTCGTACGGGTGCCGCGCGAATTGCACGAGGGCCTGCCTGTCAAGACGCACACCATCACGCTGGCACAAGCCGTGCCGGAACTGGAGCGGACGGAGTCGTGATCGCCACTCGCAGCGATATCATCGGGGGCCGCCGATGAACCTGTCGGCGCCTTTTATCAAGCGGCCGGTCATGACGACCGTGCTGATGGCGGCGATGGTGCTGTTCGGCTTTTTCGCCTACTCCAGCCTGCCCGTCAGTGAACTGCCGAAGGTCGATTTCCCGACCATCGTCGTCTCTGCAAGCCTGCCCGGCGCGAACCCGCAAACCATGTCGAGCACGGTTGCGACGCCGCTGGAGCGCTCATTCAGCGGCATCGCCGGCGTCACGTCAATTACGTCCGTCAGCGCGACCGGCCGTACGCGCATCAACCTGCAGTTCGACCTCGATCGTAATATCGATGCCGCGGCGCAGGACGTGCAGGCGGCGATCCAGGATGCCTCGCGCGACCTTCCCGAGTCGATGCCGTCGCTGCCAACCCTGCGCAAAGTCAACCCGAACGACCACTCGATCATTTATATCGCCTTCAGCGCCAAACATCTCGCGTTGACCAAACTCGACGAGTACGCCGAGACACGCGTTTCCCAGCGACTGTCCACGCTGCCCGGTGTCGCTGAAGTCAATGTCTGGGGGTCGAAGAAATACGCCGTTCGCATTTACATCAACCCTTACGCGCTGAACGCGCGCGGACTGTCCCTCGCGCAGGTGCGCCAGGCGATTTCGACCGGCAACAGCAATCAGCCGGCCGGCACGATCAGTGGCGGCCTGCGCGCGTACAACGTCCGCGCCGAGGGCCAGCTGACGAGCGCGCAGCAATATAACAACCTAGTGCTCGCCTACAACAACGGCGCGCCGATCCGGCTCGACGATGTCGGCCACGCCGTCGATAGTGTCGAGGAAAACAAACAGGCGACGACCTACAACGGCGGCACGTCGATCGTGCTGTCGGTGCAGCGCCAGCCGGGCGCCAATACGGTGCAGGTCGCGAAGGAAGTGCGCGCCATCCTGCCGCAGCTTGAAAAGCAGGCACCGGGAGGTGCGACGCTCAACGTCATTTACGATCGCTCGGAATTCATCAACGCGTCGATCCACGACGTGAGCTATACGCTGGTGCTGGCGATCGCGCTGGTCATCATGGTGATATTCCTGTTCCTGCGTAACGGACGCGCGACGATCGTCAGCGCCCTCGCCTTGCCGACCTCGCTGATCGGCACGTTCGCGATCATGTACCTGCTCGACTTCGGCCTCAACAACTTGACGCTGATGGCGCTCACGCTCGCGGTCGGCTTTGTTGTCGATGACGCGATCGTTGTGCAGGAAAACATCGTCCGCTATATGGAAATGGGCCATCCGCCGCTCAAGGCGGCGATGCTCGGCAGCAAGGAAATCAGCTTTACCGTCTTGTCGATGACGCTGTCGCTGGTCGCCGTATTCATCCCGATCCTGTTCATGGGCGGCGTCGTCGGCCGCCTGTTCAGCGAGTTCGCGATTACGATCGCGATTGCGATTCTGCTGTCGGGCGTCGTCTCGCTGACGCTGACGCCGATGCTGTCGGGGCGCGTGCTGCGCCCGATCCGTAAACACGGCCGCTTCTACCAGGCCAGCGAGCGTCTGTTCGACCGACTGCGCGACGCCTACGTTCGCACGCTGAGCTACTCGGTCCACCACTGGCGCGCCACGCTGTGCGTCGCGGCGGTGCTGTTTGGCGCGACCGTCTTCCTGTTCATGATGGTGCCGAAGGGCTTTATCCCCACCGAAGACTCCGGCGTCATCTACGGCTTCGTGCGCGGGCCTGAAGGCATGACTTTTTCTGAAATGCAGGTACACCAGCGTCAGCTGACCTCGCTGATCCAGAAGACGCCGGGTGTCGCCGGCGTGATGTCGAGTGTCGGCCAGGGTCGCGGTGGCGACACCGGCGAGAGCTCCGGTTTCATGATGATCGGCCTCGCGCCGCACAGCCAGCGACCGGATGCCGAAACCATCATTCGCGACCTGCGTCGCGAGGCCATGAAAGTGGGCAGTATCGAAGCGTTCTTCAGCATCCCGACGGCCATCAACGTGGGTACCGGCCACGGCAACAGCCCCTATGATTTTGTGCTGCAAGGGTCGGATCTCGGCCAATTGCAACAGGTCGCGGCGCAGTTGCAGAAGCGCGCGGCGCAAATTCCAGGCATCACCGACATCGACACGGACTTGCAGCTGCGGCAGCCGCAGATCGACGTCCACATCGAGCGCAGCAAAGCCGCGGCGCTGGGCGTCAACCCGGCCGATATCCAGAACACGTTGTACAGCGCGTTCGGCGGCCAGCGCGTCAGTCAGATTTATGGCGAGACCGACGAATACGAGGTTCTGATGGAACTCGCGCCGCAGTTCCAGCGCAGCATCAACGCGCTTGACGCACTGTACGTGCCGGGGCGGGATGGCACGCTGGTGCCACTGTCGAGCGTCGCACAAATTACGCCTGGCGTCGGCCCGCTCGAGATCAGCCATTACGACGAACTGCCGTCGGTGACGCTGTCGTTCAACACCAAGCCCGGCGTCTCGTTAGGCGAGGTGACGAAGCCGCTCATGGACATCGCCTCCGACATTCTGCCCAGCGGCGTGACCGGTACCTTCGCCGGCAACGCTCAGGTCTTCCAGGAATCGATGCACACTCTGCCGATCCTGCTGCTGATCACGGTGCTGGTGATCTACATGGTGCTCGCGATTCTGTACGAACACTTCATCCACCCGGTGACGATCCTGACAGCACTGCCGCTGGCAATCTTCGGCGCGCTGATCGCACTGCTGATCACCAACCAGGTACTCAACCTGTTCAGCTTCGTCGGGCTGATTCTGCTTGTCGGCCTGGTAAAAAAGAACGGCATCATCATGATCGACTTCGCGCTGCACGCACGGCGCGACCAGGGTCTCGACGCCGAAGACGCGATCGTCGAAGCCTGCCGCATCCGCTTCCGCCCGATCCTGATGACATCGGTCGCGGCCATCCTCGGCACACTGCCGATTGCGATCGGCTTCGGCGTGGGCGCCGAAGCACGCCGCCCATTGGGTATCGCCGCCGTCGGCGGCCTGATCTTCGCCCAGTTCCTGACGCTTTACATCACCCCGGCGTTCTACGTGGCGATGGAAAAGCTGAGCCAGAAATGGCGCGGGGAAAAGCGGGAAGAAACAGAAGATACGAGCGCGGCAACGGCGCGACGCCAAATCGAATCGGGCAGGACTGCTTAAGCCGAACTTACAACAGGCTTTCGAGGCGGTGGGGTAACTTCTTCCGAAAGTCTCTGAGGACAGGATGTCTGAGGGAAGCCTACATGCTCTGCGAACTAATCCAACGCCTTAAATCAGCCTCCGGCATCGGTTTGGCATACAGGTATCCCTGCCCTACTGCCACGTCGAGCGACGTCAGGAAACGCGCCTCGTCGTCGGTCTCGATACCTTCGGCGACCGTGTCCAATCCGAAGTTCCGCGCCAGCAGGATGATCGTGCGAATGATCGCCGCGTTCGTCTCATTTGAGTTCACGTCTTTGACGAACGCCTTGTCGATCTTGAGTGATGTGACCGGCAACTGGTGCAGATAGCTTAATGACGAATAGCCGGTGCCGAAATCGTCCACGGCGATGTCGATACCGCGCTGCCGTAGCCGGTTCAGCTTGTCGAGCGACTTGCCGCTGATCTCGAACATGGCCGTCTCCGTCAGTTCAAGTTCCAGTGCAGCCGGAGGAATGCCGAACTGGTCGAGGGCCGCCTCAACCGCGTCGGCGAAATCGTCGGCGCAAACATCCTCGGCGGAAACGTTTACCGCGACACGTTCCACCCCGATGCCCTGCTCGCGCCAGCGATGCACGGCCGCGCAGGCTTCCGTCAGAACCCAGCGATCGA
Source organism: Gammaproteobacteria bacterium (assembly GCA_035708085.1). Lineage (GTDB taxonomy): Bacteria > Pseudomonadota > Gammaproteobacteria > Natronospirales > DASSBR01 > DASSBR01. The sequence goes on from DASSTE010000055.1 coordinate 40,879, forward strand.
TGTCGCAAATCAGGCCGGTCGCTTCGGCAACCTCCATGAAATCCATCGGCGGTACCAGTTGGCCACCCGGCAACCGCCAGCGCACCAGTGCTTCCACGGCGATCACCTTGCGGTCGGCGAGTCGCAACTGCGGCTGGTACCACAGCTCGAACTGGTCATGCTCCAGCGCTTCGTGCAGGCGCGACTCGGTCCGAATGAACCGAAGCGCCTTGTCCTGGTCGCGCTTCGAGTAGAACGTGGGCCCCGCATCGACGGCACCCGCCAGCGCGCTGATTGCGCAATCGAGTACGGCGGAAGCGTCCGAGGCATCCTGCGGATACCCGCCGATACCGATGCGCGGCGATACGCGGACGCTTTCGCCGTCCACCTTGATCGGTTCCTCGGCGAGGCGCCGGATCCGCCCGCAGACCTCGATAACGCCGTCCATCGGCAGTCCCACCGGATGAATCAGGCCCCATTTTTCCGAACCGAGTTGCGCGAGCGGCACGTCCGGCCCCAGCAACTCGCGCATGCGTTTCGCGCAAAATGCCGCCGCGCGATCAAATCCCTGGTGGCCGAGCGACGTCAGCACGTGCGCCAGCGGCACATGCACGACCGTCACGTACAGCGACTTGTTGAGCACCGTCGCGTCGAGGACCGCGCTGGTGAGGCGGTCCATGAACAAATTCAGGTTGGGCAGACCGGACAGGCGGTCGTGATTGACGACGAAGGCCAGCCGCGACCGTTGCGTCAGCGCCAGGTGACGGGCGCGAAACAGCATTGCCACGCGCTCCATGAATTCGCCACGATCAATCGGCGTCAGGACAAACTCGTCGATGGTGTCCCAGAATACCCGCAGCCGCCGGCGCAGGTCGCGCCGCGACGCGATCAGAACCACCGGCAGGAACGTCGGCTCCTCGCGCAGCTTGGCGTCGATCAACTGGCGATGCCAGCGCCGGAAGCCCGCCGCATCGACGATGGCCAGGTCGAACGGTTCGCTCGGAAAATGGCCGTCGTGCGGCAACAACACCTGGTGCAGTTCGCGCAGGTGCCCGGCCAGTTGATCGCGATTACCGCCCGGTTCTACGAGAAGGAGAATGCGGCCTCCGGCCGGCTCCGGGGTGTGTTCATCAGTCTCGTCAGCCCGACCTTCGGCTTCATAGGCGGAACCGCGCCAGGCGACCTGGGCAATTTGTTTCAGCTTTTCTGCGTACATCGCCGTTCCTCCCCGGCATCGGTCGCGGCTCGCTGCATCAGGTCATACATCAACTGCTGCAGCAAGCCTTTGCCCACCGGCTTCTCGAGATAATGGGCTGCGCCGAAAAAACCTTCGGTTACGCCGGCAGCCGCTCCGCGCGCCGCCGCCAGCACGATAAACGGCAGTTCGCGGCTACGCAGGATGTCGCACAGCGAACCGGCCCGCGACCCAAAATCCGAGGCATCCACGACGGCTACGCCGGGACCGCGGTCAAGCGCGCATTCGAGTGCAGTTTCATCGCCCACGGCCACGCACGCGGCGCCCAATGGCGCCAATACTCCCTCTGTCGCGCGCACGTTGCCGGGACGTTTCATGACCAGAATGATTCTGGCCAGTCGCGCAGTCATTACGCAGTATCTCCGGCGCCTTCCTCCACCGTCGGCGTGCCGATGAGCACTCCGCGCAGGCCACTCACCGGCTCCCCTATGACCAGTGCCTGCGGTCCGATCCTGAAGGTGTACAAACAACTGTCGAAGCTGCTGAGGCGCTTTTTGAGGACGCCCATCACCTTCTGCAGTTCTCCGTCGATCTCCATGTAGCGAAGGAAAACGACGTTATCGGAGAGGTAGCTGATGCCGCGCTCGGAGACGCGGAAATGCCCCATCATCATTTCCGTCTCGTTGATCAGCACCACCGAAACGCCGACACGCGCCAGGCTCTTGGCGAAGGCATGCAAGCGTTCCTTGATTTCCTCATCGCCGTCGAGGGCCAGTTCGAGGCCGGCGACGCTGTCGAGAATTACCAGTTCAACCTGATCGTCCTCGACATGCCGTCGCACGCGATTCGCGAATTCGTCGGCGAGGTAGCGCATCGGCTCGACCTGCTCGATCAGCACACGCCCCTCCTCGTACGCCCCGGCCAGGTCGATTTGCAGCGACTTCGATCGCCGCATGAAGGTCGCCACCTCCTCCTCGAACAAAAAAATTGCCGCACGCCGCCCCTGCCGCGCCGCTTCCGCGGCGAACAACGACGCCATGGTCGATTTACCGGCGCCGGACGGCCCGGTGATCAGCGAGACGGTGCCGGCTTCAATGCCGCCGCCCAGGATAGCGTCCAGCCGCTCAACACCGCTGCGCCAGCGCCAGCGCTCCTCTTCCGTCAGCTTTGATTTCGGCAGTAGCTGCGTTACAAAAACGTTGAGGCCATCGCTCCCGACCCGCATCTGATGGCTACCGCGGCGAAACGCACTGCCTCGGAACTTGGTCACGCGTACCGAGGCGCTCTTCGTACCGGCTTCAAAGCTGATGACGCCATCCGCCATGAACTGCAGATCGTCGTCGGGAAATTCCGTGGTACTTTCGGAGGAAAAAAGGACGGTTGCGCCCTGCCCCGTCAGGTAACGCAACAGGGACAGCACCTGCTTGCGGTATTGGAAGATGTCGGCGGACAGAAAGCGCAACTGGCTCAGGGAATCGATAAAGACGCGCTTCGGCGAATACTGCTCGACTGCCTCGATGACGGCGCGAGCCAGCGGCTCCTGCTCGACATCGGCGGCGGCAAAAACATCGTAGCCCTGCTGATCGGTAAAGAAATGCTCGTCCGGTGCGAGACTGAGAAAAGTAATCGCCCCGACATCGATGCCCACCGTCTGAGCATTATTACGAAGCTGGGCCTCGGATTCCTGAAAGCCGATAAACAGCGCCGGCGACGTATCATCCGGCACCGACAGGAAATGCAGCCCGAGCGTCGTTTTGCCCCTGCCGGGGCCACCGCGAACGAGATAGGCGCGCCGGGCAATCAGCCCGCCCTCGAGAATTTCATCGAGCCCCGCAACTCCCACGGAAACCCGTTCCAAACCTTGAGTCCCCATGCACTCTCCCAAAAGGTTGTTGGCGCATTTTAGCACCGCGCCGGCGCACCCACGACAAGCTACGCCACCTCCACCCAACCAGGTACGTCCTTCCAGGCGCCGCTCATCCGTTTTTCAAGCTCTCGATACTCCGGCATGCACGTTTCCACCGCCCGCCAGAACCGCGCCGAGTGATTCATATGCCGCGTATGCGCAAGCTCGTGAATAAACAGGTAGTCCACCAACTCCGGCGCAAGAAACAGCAGCTTGTAATTGATGCTGATCTGCTTTTTCGACGAACAACTGCCCCAGCGGGTCCGCTGGCCGCGCACGCTAACTTTGTCGTACCGGAACCCATGCCGCCGGGCCAGGTACCCCAGGCGCGGCAACAGCGCCTCGCGTGTCTTTGCCGCAAGCCAGCGGCGCAACTGCCGCCGCGCCGCCACCGGATCGCGGCGGCCGGCGGTGACATACAGTGCGTGCCCTTGCTCCGCCACCAAGGCGTGGCCGCCGGCAACGCCGTAAAATATCCGGTAATGGGACCCGATCGACGCCAGCGCGAGCGTATCCGGCAGGCTGTCCGCCGGCAGCGGCCGCGGCAGGTCCCGCGATACGCTCTCAATCCACTCCCGCTGCGCCGACACGAACCGCTCGATCTGGCGCAGGGCACACCGCCGCGGCGCGACGATTTCGACCCCGATCCACGGCCGCACGCGGATCTGCAGGCGCTTCGCCCGCGCGCTGTAACGCAGGGCGTAGCCCATAACTGAATGGCTCGAATGGAGGGGTCGATTGCTCATTTGAGGTAGTAGCATAACCGGGATTGAGGCCGGTTTGGTGGTTTGCCCTACCCCCCGAATCTCCCTATACTCCATCGACGCACGGACGCCCCCGGCAAGCACGACGAAGGCGCAATGAACCGACCCGAATTCGCACCCAATTTCACCCCATCCACTCCGGCTCCCGCCCCTCAGGGAGAGATGGCCGCGCTCATCCTCGCGTACGATTGGCCGACCACCCCCCTCGGCCCGATCGACAGCTGGCCGCAATCGCTGCGCAGCATCGTCGACTTCGTACTCGACTCGCCATTCCCGCACCTCATCTGCTGGGGACCGGAGCTGACCTGCATTTACAACGACGCCTATCGGCCGCTGCTCGGCGCGCGGCACAGCATTCTCGGCAAGCCTTTGCTCGCCGCATGGCCGGAAGCAAAACCCGTCATCGAACCGTTGGCGGCAAAGGCGTACGCCGGCGAAGCAACCCGCTTCAACCAGATGGAGTTCACGCTGACGCGCAACGGCCAGCCCGACCAAGCCTGGTTTACCTACGCCTTCAGCCCGTTGCGCGACGAGACCGGCGCGATTGCGGGCGTGCTGAATACGGGCATCGAAGTCACCGAGGCCGTGCGTATGGAGGAAGGCAACCAGCGTCGCTACGATGCGCTGCTCTCGTCGGTGACGGACTTCGCCTATATATTCGATCTCGACCACCGCTTCACCTACGCCAACCGCGCCACACTCGAAATGCTGGGCAAAACATGGCATGAAGTCGCCGGCAGGAACTGTCTCGAAATCGGTTATCCGGAATGGCACGCGGCGATGCACGACCGCGAAATCGACCGCGTGGTTGAAACGAAGGAACCGGTAAGAGGGGAAGTATCATTCACCGGTACCCATGGCCGCGGCATTTACGAGTACATTTTCGTGCCGATCCTGGGGGCGGATGGTTCGGTCGAGGCCGTCGGCGGCACCACCCGCGACGTAACCGAGCGCAAGCGGCGCGAGGAGCGCGACAATTTCCTGGTGGCGTTAAGCGATGCGCTGCGGCTGATCGCGAGCAGCGCCGACATCATCGAGACGGCGAGCCGCATGCTCGGCACATATCTTGGCGCCGGACGCTGCGGCTACGGTGAAGTCGATCCCGCCCAGGAAACATTTACCGTAAGGCGAGACTGGACCGACGGGGAGATGGCGAGTCTCGTCGGCACGCGCCGCATCGTGAATTTCACCGACAACGTCATCGCAGAGTACCGCGCCGGCCACACGGTCTGTACGGACGATACATTCCGGGACCCGCGTTCGCGGGCCGCTGAAGACGCCTATGCCGATGCCGGCAATATCCGCAGCGGCATCGGCGTTCCGCTGATTAAGCGGGGCCGTCTGGCTGCTGTCTTCTACGTGCACCAGATAACGCCGCGCAAATGGCGTGACGATGAGGTCGCACTGGTCGAAGAAGTGGCCGAACGAACCTGGGAAGCGGTCGAGCGTTCCCGTGCGGAAAGAGCCTTGCGTCGCGGCCAGGAACTGCAGCGGATGACGATCGAGGCCGGCCGGATCGGTACGTGGGATCTCAATCTCGACTCCCGGGAAGTCGACCTCGGGGCACAAATGGCTGACCTGATGGGCTTCGGTTCCACTGCAATGCATGTCCCGGCACACCGCTGGCAGGATGTCGTGTTTGCGGATGATCTCCATGTCATGCTGACTGCGCTGAAGAAATCGATGCAGACGCGCGAACCGTTCGAGATGGAGTTCCGCATCCGGCGGCCGGATGACGCCGAACGATGGCTGTATTCGCGCGCCACGATTGTTGCCGACACCTTCGGCACACTGCATGCTTACGGCGCCACCATCGACATCACGGAACGCAAGCGTGCCGAAGCCGATCTCGAAGCAGCCAGCCGCGCCAAGGATGAATTCCTTGCGATGCTCGGCCACGAGCTGCGCAATCCGCTGGCGCCGATCGTCACCGCGCTGCAACTGATGCGCATGCAGAACCCGGACGTGCTCGTCCGCGAGCGTCGGATCATTGAAACGCAGGTACGGCATATGACCGGGCTGGTCGACGATCTGCTCGACGTGTCGCGCATCACGCGCGGCAAGATCACACTCAAGAAGGCGCCGATCGACATGGCCGAGGTTGTTGCTCGTGCCATCGAAACTGCCGAACCGCTGATCGAGAAGCACCAGCAGATCGTGCAAAAGGCGATTGAAAATCATCTGACAGTAGACGGCGACGCACGCCGCCTGGTACAGATCGTCACCAACCTGCTGACGAACGCGGCCAGGTATTCGCCGCCGCAGCGAACCATTCGCGTGAGCGCGCGTGCCGAGGGACACGAGGCAGTGTTGCGGATACGCGACGAAGGTTATGGCATCGAGCCCGACCTGCTACCGCGTATCTTCGACCTGTTCACGCAGAGTGCGCAGTCGATCGAGCGTGCAGAAGGCGGCCTGGGGCTGGGGCTCGCTTTGGTTAAAAACCTCGCCAACCTGCATGATGGCAGCGTCGAAGCACGCAGCGAAGGCCGCGATTACGGCAGCGAATTCATCGTCCGCCTGCCGCTGCTCCAACGGTCGTTCGCAGGTGAGTCTGCGCCGGACGCCGGTTCCCAGGCGCCGACTGCGAACAAGCAGCCGAGCGGCGTCAAGGTGCTGATCGTCGACGACTATGTCGACGCGGCCGAAAGCCTCGCCGAACTGCTGAAAATGGACGGCTATGAAGTGCGGGTGGTGTATGACGGCGCGGCGGCGCTGGAAGCCGCCGCCGAATTCCAGCCGGCGGTCGCGCTGGTCGACATCGGCCTGCCGGTAATGGATGGCTACGAAGTCGCACGCCACCTGCGCGACATACCGGACCTGGAAAAACTCACCTTGGTTGCGCTGACCGGCTACGGCCAGGAAAGCGACCGGCGCCGCGCCCGCGACGCCGGCTTCGACGAACACCTGGTCAAGCCGCTGGACCCGATGAAGATCGGCGAGTTGCTTGCGCGGTTTACGAATGGGCACGACAGCTGAGCATCCCTACAGATCGGGCGAGCACTAGGGCTTTAGACGTTCTGGAAAATGGATATCAAGCACAGGCTACTTAAAATCCCGCCATTCAATGACATAGCAGCCAGAACGAAGTTTGCCGTAATCACATAACGCTCCTATACTGAAAACTCCCCGACGCAGCCATGGACGGCACTATGACAACGGCGGACCCGGTGCCCGGCTCAGGTAACGACTCGTCTGCCCGCTTCCCCGGCGACAGCGAAATGCACGCCCGCGTCCGCGAATACGACTGGACGCGAACCTCCCTCGGCGCCGTTGAACAATGGCCGCAGTCGCTAAAGACGGCAGTTGTCACCTGCCTCGATGCGGGCTTTGCACATTTCATCTGGTGGGGTCCGGATCTCATCCAGCTGTACAACGACGCTGCTGTGGCCATTTTGCGCGACCGACATCCGGCGGCCCTTGGGCAGCCAGCCCGTGAATGCTGGCGGGAAATATGGGACGACCTCGCCGCACCGGTGGACCGGGTGCTCGCCACCGCTGCGACGCGAAGATGCGGGAACGCGCCGCTCTTTCTCGATCGCGGCGGCATGCGCCAGCCCGGCTACTTCGATCTCTGTTTCAGCGCGCTACGCGATGAATCCGGCAATGTGGTCGGCGTGGTCATTGCCGCCGTCGACACGACCGACCGCGTCTGCGCAGAAATGGCGTTGCGCGAGAGCCAGGCTCGGCTGACAGCCGACCTCGCCGGCATGCGCCGGCTGTACGAATTGCATGCCAGGCTGGCCGAGCAAACTGACTTGCACACCGCGCTGGAGGAGATTGTTTCGGCCTCGAACGAATTCATGGAGACCGACCGTGGCTGTATGCAACTCGTCAGCGCGGACGGCGAGCGACTCGAAATGTTCGCGTATCGCGGATACGCCGACGACGATCCGTTCATACGGCGTTTTCTGCATGACGGATCGAAGGGCGCGTGCGACGCCGTGCGTCGTGAGCGCCGGCGCCTGATCATCGAAGACATTGCCACCTTTCCCGGCTTCGATAGCACCCCCGTCGATCGCGAAGTAGCGCTTGCCGAAAACATCCGCGCGACGCAGTCGACGCCGCTGCTCAGTCGCCAGGGCGAGGTGCTGGGCGTTCTCAGCAACCAGTTCCGGAGCCCGCACCGACCGACCGAAAACCAGATCAAGCTGATCGATATGCTGGCCTGGACGGCGTCCGAGTTCATTGCTCGCCATTACGCCGATGCAGCGTTGCGCGCCGGCGAGGCGCGACTGCGTGCCGCCACGAACGCCGCACAAATAGGGGTATGGGAATTTGACCTGCGCAACAGGAAGCTGCTCTATGCATCGCGGCGGTATGCCCAGATCATGGGGTACGACGAGATTCCGGACGACTGGACGCTGGAGCGTGCACTTGAGCACTTCGAACCGGCGGACCGGGATCGCCTGCTGGACTACCTGCGCGACCGGGGCGGCCAGGGCATGCTGGAAAGCCGCATCACCCGCATCGACGGCAAGGAACGCTGGATCTCGCTGGGCAGCGAGGTTTACCGGGAGGGCAACGGCACGCCGGTACGCGTCGTCGGCACAATGCTCGACATTACCGAGCGCAAGCTGCGCGAAGAACGTGAGCAGTTCCTGCTCAAGCTCAGCGACGAGTTGCGGCCGCTGGGCGATCCGGAGGTCATACAGGAAGTCGCCGCACGGGCGACGGCCGAGCATCTTCATGTCAGTCGCGCATTGTACGCGGAAGTGGAGCACGAGGAAGACGGCGATTATTTCGCAGTCAGACGCGACTACCATACGCCCGCTATCGGCGCCATCGCCGAACGGCTCCGACCTACGGATTTCGGCAGGGCGCTGTTCGAATCCTGCCGCCGCGGCAAGCCGATCTTCGTCAACAATGTGGAGACGGAGCCGCAACTCACGGACGCCGAACGTAACGCCTGTCTCGGCATCAAAATGCGCGCCCGCGCCGTTGTGCCACTGGTCAAGAATGGCCGCTTCATAGCGGCCTTCGGCGTTCACCACAATGCGCCTCGCATCTGGACGGAAGATGAAATCACGCTGATCCGGGAAGCCGCGGAACGAACCTGGAGCGCCGTCAAGCGCGCGGCGGCCGAAGCGGCGTTGCGCGAAAGCGAAGCGCAATTGCAACAGGCAAGCCGCGCCAAGGATGAATTCCTGGCGATGCTCGGCCATGAGCTGCGCAATCCGCTGCAGCCGATCAGAACGACATTGCGGCTGATGCAGATGCGCGAGCCCAATGCGCTCGTCGACGAGCGCGCGATCATCGATTCACAGGTGCAACACATGATCGGCATGGTCGACGACCTGCTCGACGTGTCGCGCATTGCGCGCGGCAAGATCGAACTGAAAACGACTGCGCTCGATATCGGCGATGTCATCCTGCGTGCGATAGAAACCGCGCGGCCGATGCTCGAGGAAAGCAGCCAAGTGGTGGAAACCGCGATCGGCGACGGCCTCATCGTCGAAGGCGAGCGACGGCGGCTGGTGCAGATCATGACCAATCTGCTGACCAACGCCGCAAAATATTCGCCGCGCGGCCGGCGGATTCACGTCAGCGCCGGCGCCGAGCGCGGCCGCGTCGTCATTCGGGTGCGCGATCAGGGCATTGGGATAGCGCCCGAGTTGCTACCGCACATCTTCGATTCGTTTACACAGGATTCACAGTCGATCGAGCGATCGCAGGGCGGGCTGGGGCTAGGGCTGGCAATCGTTCACAGCCTGGTCACGCTGCACGGCGGCACCGTCGAAGCGACCAGCGCCGGCCGCGACCAGGGCAGCGAGTTCATCGTGCGGCTGCCACTGGTCGAGCGCCGCGCCGTCGAACGCGAGCCGGTGCACACGGAGATCATGGCTGCGCCGCCGGAGTCAATGGTCGCGCGAGAACATCTCAAGGTGTTGATCGTTGACGACTACGCCAGCGCTGCCGAAAGTCTTGCGGAGTTGCTGAACTATGAGGGCTTCGAGACGCGGATTGCCAGCGACGGCGCCGAGGCCGTCGAAGCCGCCACCGAGTTCAGGCCGGAGGTGGCGTTGATCGATATCGGTCTGCCGGTCATGGACGGCTACGAGGTTGCGCGCCGCCTGCACGAAATCCCGTCGCTCCGCGACACGCGGCTGATTGCCGTCACCGGCTACGGACAGGAAAGCGATCGGCAGCGTACGAAGGAAGCCGGCTTCGACCGCCACGTCGTCAAACCGATCGACCCCAGCGGCATCGGCGCACTGGTCAGGCAGACCGCTTCGCCCGCAGCTCCGCGACCACTCGCCTCAGATTTGTCTGAGTTTCGGCACTGAACCACGAATCGGCTATCGCGTCGATGGCCGGTCCGGTTGCAGCGTCGGCGAGCGCGCTGCGTAATGAGGCGCGGGTGCGCCGGCGGGTCGTGGCGTATGCGTTCACCGGCAGCGCGAGAACGCTTTCAAGCCAGTTGCGCGCCCTCGGAACGACGTCGTCGGGCGGCGCCAGCTCATCGACGAAACCGGTGGCCAACGCCTGCTCCGAATCGAGCAGCCGCCCTTCTCCACCCAGCAGTGCCGCCTGGCGCGGACCGACGACGGTGGCCAGCGTCTCATACAACACCACGGGTAACGGCAAGCCGACGCGCACTTCGTTGAGGCCAATCTTGTAGCGACCTTCAGCCATGACGCGATAATCGCAGCACAGCGCGAGCACCGCACCGCCCGCGGGGCTGTGACCGGTAATGGCGGCGACGACCGGAATCGGCGCATCCGCCAGCACGCACATCAATCCGACAAAATCGCGCCAGAAGCCGGTAATCGCTCGCCGGTCAAGCGACAACAGTTGCGGCAGATCGAGGCCGGCCGAAAACATGCCGGGCGCGCCGGACAGCAGCACCCCTTTCGCTCCGGCCGTCGGCGCCTCGGTGACGGCGGCAGCCAGCGCCTGGACCAGTTCCGGATTGAGGGCGTTGGCGGGCGGCCGCGCCAGACAGATATTCATGATGCCATTATGTTCTTTTATTTCAATCATTTATTTTATCTTTTTTATGTTTATCCTTAGGTACTGTCTGCTGCGGTTGGGGCCGAATGATCTGGTAGAACGTCTCGCCGGGCTTGATCATCCCCAATTCCTTGCGCGCCCGCGCCTCAATCGCATCATGGCCTTGCTTCAAATCGTGCACTTCCGCGCTCAGATTCTGGTTGCGCGTCTTGAGATGCTCGTTTTTTGCCTTCTGCGCCGCCACCTGTTTTTGCAGCGCCCACGCGTCCGGCAGACTGTCTCCGGCGATCCAGAGGCGGTACTGCATCAGCAGCAGCAACGCCGCGAGGATGATGCCGATGACGAGCCGTGAGTTCATCGCATATGCGCGAATGCCGCCGTGCCCGGGTATGTGGCGCGCTCCCCCAACGCCTCTTCGATGCGCAGCAACTGGTTGTACTTCGCGATTCGGTCCGAGCGGCTGAGCGAGCCGGTCTTGATTTGCGTCGCGCGCGTGGCCACGGCAAGGTCGGCGATAAACGCGTCCTCGGTCTCGCCGGAACGATGCGACACCACCGCCGTGTAACCCGCATCGACCGCCATGTCGATTGCCGCGCGGGTTTCGGTGAGCGTGCCGATCTGGTTGGGCTTGATCAGGATCGCGTTGGCGATACCCTGGTCGATGCCGTGCTTGAAGATGGACGTGTTGGTTACGAACACATCGTCACCCACGAGCTGCACGCGATCGCCCAGCCTTTCGGTCAGCAGCTTCCAGCCGTCCCAGTCGCCCTCGGCCATGCCGTCTTCGACCGACACGATCGGATAACGGTCGCACAAGTCTGCGAGGTAATCGACCAGGGCCGAAGCGGAAATCGGCTTGCCTTCGAAGTGATAATCGTCGTGATGGAAAAATTCCGACGCCGCGGCGTCGAGCGCGAGATAGACGTCGCGCCCCGGCTCGTAACCGGCTTGCCCGATCGCTTCCACGATCGCCTCGAGTGCCGCTTCGTTCGACGGCAGTTGTGGCGCGAAGCCGCCTTCGTCACCCACCGAGGTCGCGAGGCCGCGCTTGCCGAGCACCTTCTTCAGCGCATGAAAGACTTCGGCGCCGTAACGCAAAGCTTCGGCAAAGCTCGGCGCGCCGGCGGGCACAATCATGAATTCCTGGATATCGACGTCGTTGTCGGCGTGCGCACCGCCATTGACGATATTCATCATCGGCACCGGCATCGACAGGTAGTCTCCGCCGGCGAGGTACGCGTATAGCGGCTCCTTGCGGCCGAACGCGACAGCCTGGGCGGCCGCCAGCGATACCGACAGGATCGCATTCGCGCCGAGGCGCGACTTGTTGTCGGTGCCGTCGAGCTCGATCAGCTTGCGGTCCAGCCCTGCCTGGTCCGCGGCATCGTCACCCAGGAGCGCTTCGCGAATTGCGGCATTGACGTTGGCCACGGCGTGGCGAACGCCCTTGCCGCCGTAGCGCGCGGGGTCACCATCGCGCAATTCGACCGCTTCGCGCGTGCCGGTGGATGCACCGGAAGGAACTGCCGCACGGCCGATAATGCCGCCTTCGAGTTCAACTTCGGCTTCAACCGTCGGGTTGCCGCGCGAATCGAGAATTTCGCGGGCGTGGATGGCGGTAATTTTGGTTGTTGGCATTAGTGATCTCGCATAAAAAGTCTTGTCCGAGTCGCTGGTCGCTGGTCGCTAATCGCTAGTCGCTAGGAAGGAGTCACAGTAATCTCTTTACTCAGCACTAGCTACTAGCCACTCGCTACTATTCCATCTTCGACAAACGGCCGCGCCTTCACTGCGACGTCCAATGTCTTCAACGTTTCGAGCAATTCTTCCATCTTCGCGAGCGGCCACGAGTTCGGCCCGTCGCACAGCGCCTTGTCCGGGTTCGGATGTGTTTCCATGAAGACGCCGCTGACGCCGGCCGCGACAGCCGCGCGTGCGAGCAGCGGGATATGCTGACGCTCGCCCCCGGAACTGGCACCCTGCCCGCCCGGCAATTGCACCGAGTGCGTCGCGTCGAACACCACCGGGCAGCCGGTCGCGCGCATCGCCGCCAGGCCGCGCATGTCGACGACGAGGTTGTTGTAGCCGAAGCTGAAGCCGCGTTCGCACAACATGATGTCGTTGTTGCCGGCTGCGCGTGCCTTGTCGGCCACGTTGGCCATTTCCCACGGCGCCATGAACTGGCCCTTCTTGATGTTCACCGGCTTGCCCTGCCGCGCGACGTTCTGAATGAAGTCGGTCTGCCGGCACAGGAACGCGGGCGTCTGGATGACGTCGACAACCGCTGCGACCTCGTCCACCGGCGTGTATTCGTGCACGTCGGTAAGCACCAGCACGCCCGCCTGCTCGCGCACCTTGGCGAGTATCTTCAGGCCGGTTTCGAGGCCGGGGCCGCGATAGCTCTCGCCGGAGCTGCGGTTGGCCTTGTCGAACGATCCCTTGAACACGTAGCCGATGCCGAGCCGCTGCGTGATCTCGGCGAGCGTGCCGGCCACGTCGAGCGCAAGCTGCTCGCTTTCGAGCGTGTCCGGCCCGGCGATCAGGAAGAATGGCTGGTCGAGTCCGATTTCGAATGTATCGAGCTTCACGCGCGTGCCGCCTCGCGCACTTCGCCATGCGCGTGATTGCGGGCGGCACGAATAAAGTTGCTGAACAGGGGGTGGCCTTCGCGCGGGCTTGAGGTGAACTCGGGATGAAATTGGCAGCCGATGAACCAGGGATGATCCGGCAGCTCTACCATCTCGACCAGCCCGTCGACGGAGAAGCCCGAAAAGACCATGCCCTCTTCCGTCAGCCGATCGAGGTAGTTGTTGTTGAATTCAAAGCGATGTCGATGCCGCTCGACAATCGTTTCCGCGCCGTAGCAGCGTGCCGCAAGCGAGCCGGGCGTCAGCCGGCATTCCTGTGCGCCGAGGCGCATCGTGCCACCGAGGTTGGAGGCGGCGCTGCGCTGCTCGAGCGAGCCCCCCTGATCCAGCCATTCGGTAATCAGCGCAATTACCGGATGCGCGGGGGTCGCGTCAAACTCGGTGCTGTGCGCGCCGACGAGGCCGACGACGTTGCGGGCGAATTCAATAACGGCGACCTGCATGCCGAGGCAGATGCCCAGATAGGGGATGCCGTGCTCGCGCGCATAGCCGGCTGCGAGCACCTTGCCTTCGATACCCCGATCGCCGAACCCGCCCGGCACCAGGATCGCATCCATGTCCGCGAGGCAATCGGCGCCCTCCTGCGCGATCCGGTGCGAATCGAAATAATGGATGTTGACGCGCGTGCGCGTCTGGATGCCGGCATGAATCAATGCCTCGTTGAGCGACATGTAGGCGTCGGTCAGTTCGATATATTTGCCGACCATCGCAATGTCGACGTCCGATTCCGGATGCGCCTTGGCGTCGACGATTCGCCGCCAGCTGTCCAGATCCGCCGGCGGCGCATCGAGCCGGAAATGCTCGCAGACGATCTCGTCCAGGTGCTGCGCGTGCAGCAGCAGCGGAATCTTGTAGATGTCGTCCGCGTCGACCGCCGAGATGACGGAGCGCTCGTTCACGTTCGTGAACAGCGCGATCTTGCGGCGGGAGTCTTCCGGCAGCGGCTGCTCGGAGCGGCACAACAGGATATCCGGCTGAATACCGATCGAGCGCAGCTCCTTGACGGAGTGTTGCGTCGGCTTGGTCTTGATCTCGCCGGAGGTGGCGATGTACGGCACCAGCGTCAGGTGCATGAACAGCGTGCGCTGGCGGCCGAGTTCGATACCGAGCTGGCGGATGGCTTCAAGGAACGGCAGCGATTCGATGTCGCCGACCGTGCCGCCGATTTCGACCAGGCAGACGTTGGCGTCGCCGGCGCCTTGGCGGACCGACTGTTTGATTTCGTCGGTAATGTGCGGAATCACCTGCACCGTGCCGCCGAGGTAATCGCCGCGACGTTCCTTGCGGATGACGCTTTCGTAAATGCGCCCGGACGTGAAGTTGTTGTTGCGCCCCATCGTGGTGCGGACAAAGCGTTCGTAATGACCGAGGTCGAGGTCGGTTTCGGCGCCGTCTTCGGTTACGAAGACTTCGCCGTGCTGGAACGGGCTCATCGTGCCCGGGTCGACGTTGATGTACGGGTCGAGCTTGACCATCGTCACCTTCAGCCCGCGCGCCTGCAGAATGGCACCGAGAGAGGCGGACGCGATGCCCTTGCCGAGGGACGACACAACGCCGCCGGTCACGAAGATGAAATGAGTCATCGAGATACCCGATTTTCTGGCTGAGTGGATGGCGAAAACCGGGAGTACAAGCTAACAGATTGCGGGCTTCGGGACAATGAGGAAATTTGCTTTCAGGTGGTTTGGTGGGTGGAAAGTTCGTGGGTTTTAGGCTGTCGCGAGGGTGGCGGCGCGGTGCCTTCTCCCAGGGACGCCGTGAATACATCCCTGTAGGCTCTGGGTTCGGCTCCTGCCTCACACAGCCCTGGGAGAAGGCCCCACACCCCCGCCTCGAACGTTGTTGCCGGTTCCTCCTCTCCCTCAGGGAGAAGGGACCAGGAAACGCGCCATTCTTACGGGAAAGTTCACGACAACGTATCGAGGCGGTGGGGTAGCCTCTTCCGAGAGTCTCTGAGGACAGGGATGTCCGAGGGAAGCCACAGGGACGTATTCATGGCGTCTCTCGGAAGAGGCTACCCCGTCGCCCCCACCACAACCTAACCCCTACAAATCAATGCGCACTATGCACACGAATAGGCGATAGCGGCGGCAACGCCGGGGCTGCACGACGCGGCGCGAGGGAGAAGTCGTGGTACGGCTTGGTGCTGCCCCAGGTTCGGCAGCTTGGACATTGCCAGTAGAGGGTCTTGCCGGCATAGCCGCACTGGTGACAGCGGTAGCTTGCGCCTTCGGCCAGCAGGCGTCGCAATGCCTGCTGCAACGGCGCGAGGTTCTCCGGGCCGAGTGAACAGTCGGCGCGGTCCAGAACTGCGCCCAGAATCTCGTGCAGGCCTTGTAGAGCACTGGATGTGCGGACGTAATCGCTGACGCAGCGTTCGGTGGCCGCGGTCGCGAGTTCCGGCCGCCGGATCGTCGCTACCGCGAATTCGGCTACCGCGTTTGCATTGCCGTCCATCAGTGCCTGCACGGTCTGATCCAGGCCATCCTCCATGTTGAGTTGCCGGTAGGTTTCCGCGAGCGGCGGCAGGATTTCGCTGGCGAAGACGATGTCGCTTTCCAGCGCGCGCCGGAAATGACGCGCGGCGAGTGCGGCCTCGCCTGTCTGCAGCGCCAGTTCGCCCAGCATGATGCCGACGCGGACGTTGTCGCGATCGAAGGTCTGCGCGCGTTTCAGCAGCTTGTGCGCGCCGCGCCAGTCACCGGCATCGCGGCGTGCCGCGGCCAGTTCGCAGAAATAGTGCGCGACAATCGCGTTCTGGTTGTCGCCCGTCGCCGCTTCCAGCTTGCGACGCATGGCGATCGCCTGATCCCAGTCCTTTTGCTGCTCGTAAATCGCCACCAGGTGGCGCAGCGCCACTTCCATGTGCGGACGGACGTCGACGAGTTCGAGGAACAGCGTTTCAGCGCGATCGAACAGGCCCGCGCGCATATAATCCTCGCCCAGTTCGCGCAGCGCCTGATTGCGGTCGCGGCGGTTGAGGTTGGGTCTCGCGATCAGGTTCTGGTGCAGGCGAATCGCGCGGTCGACTTCGCCGCGGCGGCGGAACAGGCTGGCGAGCGCGAAGTGCGTTTCGACCGTTTCCGAGTCGACCTCGACCATGCGAATGAACACTTCAATCGCCTTGTCGGGTTGCTCGTTGAGCAGGTAGTTCAGCCCCTTGAAATACTCGACGCGCGGGAACGGCAGACCGCTGCTGCCGGTGCCGCGACCGCGCCGGCCCAGCCACCAGCCGACGCCGATCGACACCAGCACCAGTACGAACAGGCCGATTAGTTGATTAATGGGCATCTTGCAGGGGGACTTTGCGAAGGCTGGTGACTTCCGCCTGCGCGTCGCGCGCCGCCTGCCGTAGCTTGCGGTTGGCACGCCGCAGACGAATCATTTCCAGACTGCAGCCAATAAAGCCGAGCACGAGACCGACTATACACCCGCCGACGGCCACGTAGGAAAGCGGCGCGTGAAGCACGCCCCAGATGTAGTCGACGCTGACCGGGGAGGCGTTTCGCAGCGCGAACAACACCCCGATCACGAAGACGATCAGTGCAAATAGAGAGCTCAGGAACCGCAGCATGGGCAAGCCATCCTCATGGACACATCGTCACGACGGCGAACCGCTCGACGCCGGTGACGTCGGTCAGCCTGCCGCCGAAGTCTGTGCCCGGACCGGCGGCTCCATCTGTGCGGGCGTCTGGTCGAAGTCGACCCGCTCGCGCAGATCCTTGCCCGGCTTGAAGTGCGGCACGTACTTGCCGGCCAGCGCGACCGCACGGCCGGTTTTCGGATTGCGTCCCATGCGCGGCGGGCGAAAATGCAGCGAAAAGCTGCCGAATCCGCGAATTTCGATGCGCCGGCCCCGCGCCAGCGAATTGCTCATCTGATCGATGATCATCCTGACGGCCAGTTCGATATCCTTTGGCGCCAGGTGAGCCTGTTCGCGAGCCATGAACTCGATCAATTCTGATTTAGTCATGAATCGGACCACCCTTTGTCTGATAGCTGACGCCCGCGCCTGCCGGACCGACCCACCGGCACCGCCGCATCAGGCGGTGCCGGCGAAAACGGCGATCAGGACTCTTCGTCGCCGCCAATCTTTTCCTTGAGCAAATCCCCAAGCGTCGTCGTCCCGGCCGACGCCTTGCTGCTGTAGTCGTCGATGGCCTGGGCTTCTTCGTGAAGCTCTTTGGCCTTGATCGAAATGTTGATGCTGCGGCTCTTGCGATCGACGGCGATGAATTTCGCTTCGACCGTCTCGCCTTCCTTGAGCACGCTGCGCGCATCTTCGACGCGATCGCGCGACAGTTCGGAGGCACGCAGATAGCCTTCAATGCCTTCGGCCAGGTCAACCACCGCGCCCTTGGCGTCGACCGACTTGACGGTACCGGTGACGATGCTGCCCTTCGGATGCGCCGCGAGGAAGTTCGACAGGGGGTCCTTTTCAAGCTGCTTCATGCCGAGCGAAATGCGCTCGCGCTCGGGATCGACGGCCAGCACCACGGCTTCGACTTCGTCGCCCTTCTTGAAGTTGCGCACTGCTTCCTCGCCCGGAATGTCCCAGGACAGGTCGGACAGGTGCACCAGCCCGTCGATGCCGCCATCGAGACCGATGAAGATACCGAAGTCGGTGATCGACTTGATCGAGCCGACGATCCGGTCGCCCTTGTTGTGCATCGCCGCGAACTCGTCCCACGGATTCGCCAGGCACTGCTTCATGCCCAGCGAAATGCGGCGGCGGTCGCCGTCAATGTCGAGCACCATGACTTCGACCTCGTCGCCCACCTGGACGACCTTGGCCGGATTGACGTTCTTGTTGGTCCAGTCCATCTCGGAGACGTGCACCAGGCCTTCGACGCCCTCTTCGATCTCGACGAAGCAGCCGTATTCGGCCAGGTTCGTGACGCGGCCGAACAGGCGCGCGCCGATCGGGTAGCGGCGCGCAATGCCGACCCACGGATCCTCGCCGAGCTGCTTCAGGCCCAGCGAGACGCGGTTGCGCTCGCGGTCGAACTTGAGCACCTTGACTTCAATTTCGTCGCCGACTTCGACCACTTCGGACGGATGCTTGACGCGCCGCCAGGCCATATCGGTGATGTGCAGCAAGCCGTCGATGCCGCCGAGGTCGACGAACGCGCCATAATCGGTGAGGTTCTTGACGATGCCCTTGAGGATCAGGCCTTCCTGCAGGTTTTCGAGCAGCTGTTCGCGCTCGGCACTGTATTCTTCCTCGACCACCGCGCGACGCGAGACGACGACGTTGTTGCGCCGCTGGTCGAGCTTGATGATCTTGAACTCGAGTTCCTTGCCCTCGAGGTAGGTCGGGTCGCGCACCGGGCGGACATCGACCAGCGAGCCCGGCAGGAACGCGCGCACTTCTTCGATGTCGACCGTGAAGCCGCCCTTGACCTTGCCGCTGATGTAGCCGTGGACGATCTCGCCGGCTTCGTGGGCTTTCTCCAGCCGCGCCCAGGACCGCGCGCGCTTGGCTTTTTCGCGCGACAGGCGGGTCTCGCCGAACCCGTCTTCGACCGCGTCGAGCGCGACCTCGACTTCGTCGCCCTCGGCAATATCGACTTCGCCGCTTTCGTTATAGAACTGTTCGACCGGGATGACACCCTCGGATTTCAGCCCCGCATTGACGATGACCACATCGTCGCCGATCGACATGACGATCGCGTTGATGATGGCGCCCGGCTGCATCTCCTTGTTGGCGATGCTTTCTTCAAACAGTTCAGCAAAAGATTCACTCATTAAAGTCGTCGTCCCGTGCCCTTCGGCAACAATTAACCGCAAATCCCATCCCGGTTTTACGGGTTACGTCAAAATGAACGCAGACGTCCTGTCCCGTTCGCTGTTAAATCGAGTACCTCGGCGACTACGGCATCGATCGACTTGCCCGTGGTATCGACCACGTGCGCATCGGGCGCCGGTGTCAACGGCGAGATCGGGCGCTCGGCATCCCGCCGGTCGCGCTCCTCCAAATCTCGCAAAAGGCTGTCAAGGCTAACACTTAACCCTTTCTTATTCAACTGCTTATGGCGCCTCTCGGCCCTTTCGCGGGCGCTCGCAGTCAGGAAAATCTTGGTGCCGGCATCGGGAAAAATGACGCTGCCCATGTCGCGGCCGTCGGCGACCAGCCCCGGCGGCTCGCGGAAACGTCGCTGCAGGTCCGCCAGGGCCGCGCGCACCTCGGGCAGAACCGCGATTTTCGATGCGGCATTGCCGCAGGATTCCGCCCGCACCGCCGACGTCACGTCGTCTCCATTTAACAGAATTCGACCATCGTCGTCGTTGGGCACAAAGCGGATGTCGAGCGTCGGCGCCAGGGCTGCGACGCGCGCCGGCTCCTCGGGACGGATGTGGGCTTCGGCAGCCGCGTGCGCGAGAATGCGGTACAAGGCGCCGCTGTCGAGGTGGTGCCAGCCGAGTCGTTGCGCGACCAGACGACTGATGGTGCCTTTGCCGGAACCGCTGGGGCCGTCGATGGCGATCACCGGAGCCGGTCCAGTCACGCCGCCTCCTCGATCTGCACGCCGCCGGCTCGCGCGACATGCGCAAAGTCGGGAAACGAGGTGGCGACATTGTCCACGTCGTCGATTCGCAGCGGTGCATCCGCGCGCAATGCCGCCATCGCGAACGCCATCGCGATGCGGTGATCGCCGCCGCTGTCGATGACGCCGCCGCCGAAGCGCTCGACGCCCTCCACCCGCAGCCCATCCGGCAGCACCTCCACGGGCGCGCCCAGCGTCGTCAGCCCGGCCGCAATCGCCGCCAGCCGGTCGCTCTCCTTGACGCGCAGCTCGGACGCGCCGCTCAGGGTCGTTGCGCCGGCGGCGCAAGCTGCCGCGACCATCAATGCCGGAAATTCGTCGATCGCCAGCGGCACCAGCGCCGGCGGAATGTCGATGCCGTGCAGCGAAGCGCTCCGTACATGCAGGTCGGCCACCGGCTCATCGCCGTACTGGCGCGGGTTCGCGATGTCGATGCACGCGCCCATCGCGCGGAGGATGTCGAGCACGCCGGTACGCGTCGGATTGATGCCGACGCCTTCGAGCCAGACGTCCGAATCAGGCGCGATCGTCGCGCCAACCATCAGAAACGCGGCCGACGACAGATCGCGCGGCACCTGCACCGCCGCGGCACGAAGGCGGCTGCCGCCGCGCACGCCGATCCAGTCGTGCTCATGCAAAATCTCGACGCCGAACTGCTTGAGCAACCGCTCCGTGTGATCGCGAGTGGGCGCCGGTTCCAGACAGGCGGTCTCGCCGTCAGCGAACAGCCCCGCCAGCAGCAACGATGATTTCAACTGTGCACTCGCGACCGGCATGCGGTAGTGCAGCGCCTTGAGCGGTCGGCGCCCCTCGATGACCAGCGGCGCGACATCGCCGGGCGCGACATCGATCGCGGCTCCCATCTCCCGGAGCGGCTCGACGATGCGTCGCATCGGCCGGCGGCACAATGACGCGTCGCCGGTCAGTTCGGTGCGGAACGGCTGCCCGGCCGCCACGCCCGCGAGCAGGCGGAAGCCGGTGCCGGAATTACCAAGATCCAGCGGCGCGCCGGCAGCTTTCAGCCCGTCGCTGCCCATGCCGCGCACCGTCACCGGCAGGCTCTCGGTCCAGGCGATTTCCACGCCCAGCGCCGCCAGCGCCTCGGCCGTCGAGCGGCAGTCGGCGCCGGGCAGAATGCCGGAAATTTCGGTCACGCCGTCGGCCAGCGCGCCGAGGATCAGTGCACGATGGGAAATCGACTTGTCGCCCGGGACGTCGAGCGCGCCACGCAGCCTGCCGCCGGGGGAGACGTTATAGGCTGTCACGCGTCCGCAAGCACTTTTTTCAGCGCCTCGATAAAGCGCCGGTTTTCGTCCGGCAACCCGACCGTCACGCGCAGATGCGTCGGCAGATCGTAGCCGCCGATCGGGCGGACGATGACGCCTTCGCGCAGCAGCAGTTCGAACACTTCGCGGCCATCGCGGCGCACGTCGACGGTGACGAAATTACCCACCGACGGCAGAAACGACAGGCCCATGTCCGTCAGTGCGCGTTCGAGTGCCGCACGTCCTTCGCGGTTCGTTCGCACCGCCTCGTCGAGGTGGGCGGTATCGGCCAACGCCGCCTGCGCCGCGACTTGGGCCAGCGCATTGACGTTGAACGGCGGCCGGACGCGGTTCATCAGGTTGGCGAGCTGCGGATGCGAGATCGCGCAACCGACCCGCAGCCCCGCGAGCCCGTACGCCTTCGAAAACGTATGCAGCACGACGAGGTTCGGGTAATGCTCCAGCAGCCGCACGCCGTTGGGGTAATCGGCTTGCTCGACGTATTCGAAATACGCCTCGTCGAGCACGACGACGACCTCGTCCGGCACTGCATCGAGGAAACGCACCAACTCGTCGCGACCCAGCCAGGTGCCGGTCGGATTGTTGGGGTTGGCGATAAACACCAGCCGGGTCGCAGCGTCGATCAGCGCAAGCATCGCGTCGAGGTTGTGGCCGTAGGGCATCGGCGCATCGGCCGGATTGGCAGCGGCAATGCGGAGCTCCGCGCCGACAGCGCGCGTGGCAATCACATAGCTGACGAAGCCGTGGCGCGACATCACCGCATTGCGGCTGCTATCGAGCATCACTTCGCCCAGTATCCGCACCAGCTCATCGGAGCCGTTGCCCAGGGTGATCTGGTCTGCCGACACCGCCCAATGCGCCGCGAGTGCCTGCTTGAGATCGTAGGCATTACCGTCCGGATAAATGGCCAGCTCGTCGAGTTGCGCCTGAACCGCCGTCTTCGCTTTCGGGCTGGGCCCGAGCGGGCTCTCGTTCGAAGCGAGCTTGACGATTTCCGTCAGGCCGTATTCGCGCTGGACCTCGCCGATCGGCTTGCCCGGTTCATACGGCTTGAGTTCGCGCACACCCGGCACGGCGAGCTTGCTGAAATCTGTGGCTTTGCTTTTCTGAACTGCGTCCATTCTTCAACCGTGCCGTTTCTCGAAATCGTGCATGAAATCAATCAGCGCCGCGATGCCCGCTTCCGGCATTGCGTTGTAAATGCTGGCGCGCACCCCGCCGACGGACTGATGGCCGTGCAGGTTGGCGAGCCCCGCCGCCTCGGCTTCGTCGAGGAATACCGGTTCCAGCGCCGCATCGGCGAGCAGGAACGGCACGTTCATCAGTGAACGTGCACGCGGCGCGACGTTGTTGGTGTAAAAGCCACTGGCGTCGACCGTATCGTAAAGGCGCATGGCCTTGCGGCGATTGATGGCCTCGATCGCGGTCAAGCCACCCTGCGCCTTGAGCCACTTGAGCACGAGGCCCGCGACGTACCAGGACCAGGTCGGCGGCGTATTGAGCATTGAATGCGTTTCGTCCTGCTGGCGGTAATCCAGCACGCCCGGCGTCGTCGGCAGCGCCTTGCCCAGCAGGTCGCGGCGCACGATCACGACCGTCATGCCGGCGGGCCCGATGTTCTTTTGCGCGCCGGCGTAGATCAGCCCGAAGCGCGAAATGTCGAGCGGCCGCGACAGCAATTCCGACGTCATGTCGGTGACCAGCAGCGCGCCTTCGAATTCCGGCGTCTCGCGATACTGCACGCCGCCAATGGTTTCGTTGGCCACGTAATGCACGAAGGCGGCATCCGTGGCCACGCGCCATTCGCTTGCCGGCACGATATCGCGATAGCGACTGGCCTCAGCGTCGCCCGCGGTTTCAACCCGCATGTAAGGCCGGGCGATCTCCATCGCGCCGCGCGACCAGTGGCCCGTTTTGACGAAGGCGGCGTGCGAGCCGTGCGCGGCGAGGTTCATGACCATTGCCGCAGCCTGCAACCGCGCGCCGCCCTGCATGAACAGCACCGCGTAATCGTCCGGCACCGCCAGCAGTTCGCGCAGGTCGGCTTCCGCCTCGGCAGCGATCCGCTGGAAAAGCGGCCGCCGGTGCGGCAGTTCCATCGCCGACATGCCGCTGCCGCGACAATCGCGCAATTCGTCGCGCACCTGGTCGAGTACCGCGTCCGGCAGTTCCGCCGGACCGGCGGCAAAGTTGTATACGGTCATTCTTCGCCGCCTTCCTCTTCGCCATTTTCCTCGACCGGCACCAGCCGATCGATACCCACCAATTGCTCGCCCTCGCCCAGCCGGATCAGGCGCACGCCCTGCGTGTTGCGGCCCAGCACGGAAATGTCGGCGACGCCGGTTCGTACCAGCGTGCCGCCGTTGCTGATCAGCATGATTTCGTCTTCCTCGACCACCTGAATCGCACCGATCGCCTGGCCGTTGCGCCCACCGGTCTGAATCGAAATGACGCCCTGCCCGCCGCGACCGCGGATCGGATAATCGCGCGCCGCCGTGCGCTTGCCGTAACCGTTTTCGGTCGCGGTCAGAATATCGCCGTCGCCGACGATGATCAGCGCATTGACGACCGCATCCGACGCCAGCCGAATACCGCGCACACCGGCCGCAGTACGACCCATCGCGCGCACATCCGTTTCGCGGAAGTGAATCGCCTTGCCGTTGCTCGCGAACAGCATGACTTCCTTGCTGCCGTCGGTGATTGCGACGCCGACCAGTTCGTCGCCTTCGCGCAGGTCGAGCGCGATCAGGCCGGTAGAGCGCGGCCGCGAGAACTGCTCGAGCGAGGTTTTCTTGACCGTGCCGTTGCGGGTTGCCATGAAGACGAACGAATCTTCGGCGTATTCACGCACCGGCAGCACGGCGGTTATGCGTTCGTCCTGATCCAGCGGCAACAGGTTGACGATCGGCTTGCCGCGCGCGCCGCGGCTCGCCTGCGGCAACTCGTACACCTTGAGCCAGTACACTTTGCCGGCGCTTGAGAAGCACAGCACCGTGTCGTGCGTGCTGGCGACGAACAGCGTGTCGATAAAGTCTTCGTCCTTGAAACTGGTCGCGCTCTTGCCGCGCCCGCCGCGCCGCTGCGCGCGATACGCGGTCACCGGCTGCGCCTTGGCGTAGCCTTCGTGCGACAACGTCACGACCACATCTTCTTCGGTGATCAGGTCTTCCAGCGTCAGGTCGAGGTGATCGGTCAGAATCTCCGTCCGGCGTTCGTCGGCGTACTGCGAGCGGATTTCGACCAGTTCGCCGCGCACCACTTCGCGCAGTCGTTCTTCGGAGGAGAGAATGTCAGAAAGCTCTTTAATTTTATCGAGCAAGTCCTTGTATTCATTTATTATTTTATCTTGTTCGAGACCGGTCAGTCGCTGCAGCCGCAGGTCCAGGATGGCCTGCGCCTGCGCCTCGGACAGGCGATAACCGCCGTCGACGAGACCGAATTCCCGGCCGAGGCCTGCCGGCCGCGATGCCTCCGCGCCGGCGCGCTCCAGCATGCCGGTGACCGTGCCGGGCTCCCAGAGTTGCGTCATCAGGCCGGCTTTGGCTTCAGCCGCGCCGGGCGAAGCCTTGATCAAGGCGATCACCGGATCGATGTTCGCCAGCGCGACGGCCAGGCCCTCCAAAACGTGAGCCCGGTCACGCGCCTTGCCGAGATCGTACACGGTGCGCCGGGTGACGACTTCGCGGCGGTGACGAATGAATGCTTCCAGCATCGTCTTGAGGTCGAGCAACCGTGGCTGCCCGTCGACCAGCGCGACCATGTTGATGCCGAATACGGATTGCATCGCGGTGTGCTGGTACAGGTTGTTCAGCATCACTTCCGCCACTTCGCCGCGCTTGAGTTCAATGACGACGCGGGTGCCGTCCTTGTCGGATTCGTCGCGCAGTGCGGAGATGCCTTCGAGTTTTTTGTCCTTGACGAGTTCGGCGATGCGCTCGACCAGCCGCGCCTTGTTGACCTGGTAAGGCAACTCGGTGGCGACGATGGTCTGCTTGCCGGTGCGCTCGTCTTCCTCGATGTGGGTGCGGGCGCGCATGTACACGCGGCCCTTGCCCGTCAGGTACGCTTCCTTGATGCCGCGGGCGCCGTTGATGATGCCGGCGGTCGGGAAATCCGGGCCCGGCAGGTATTGCATCAGCTGTTCGATCGTGAGGCCCGGGTCGTCGACCAGCGCGACGCAGGCATCGATGACTTCGCCGAGGTTGTGCGGCGGGATGTTGGTGGCCATACCGACGGCGATGCCGGACGAGCCGTTGACGAGCAGGTTCGGCAGTCGCGCCGGCAGGACGCCCGGCTCGGATTCGGTTTCATCGTAGTTGGGGACGAAGTCGACGGTTTCCTTGTCGATGTCGGCGAGCATTTCGTGGGCAATCTTCGCCATGCGGATTTCGGTGTATCGCATGGCTGCCGGGGCGTCGCCGTCCACCGAACCGAAGTTGCCCTGGCCGTCGACGAGCATGTAGCGCATCGAGAACGGCTGCGCCATGCGGACGATGGTGTCGTAAACGGCGGCATCGCCGTGGGGGTGGTATTTACCGATGACGTCGCCGACGATGCGCGCGGATTTTTTGTACCCTTTGTTCCAGTCGTTGCCGAGTTCCTTCATCGCGTACAGGACGCGGCGGTGAACCGGCTTGAGGCCGTCCCGGACGTCGGGCAGTGCGCGACCTACGATGACGCTCATGGCGTAGTCGAGGTACGACTGCTTCATCTCGTCTTCGAGATTGATATGGGAAATTTCGCGCGCGAATTCAGCCATGCGAGGCTCGCCCCGTGTGTTGCAGTGAATGCGGGAATTTAACGGGTTATTTTACCACAAGGGGTTGTGTTTCTACCGGAGCGTGCACCTACGTTGACGCTGGCCCAAAACCTCGGGTGTACGCTTCCGTTCGCCCTGAGCTTGTCGAAGGGTTCTTGCGGAGTCCCGTCAGGCTTGCCTTCATCCGTTCGACCGAGGGATTAGTTACTACGCCCTGCTCCGTTACGATCGCATCGATCAAACCTGCCGGAGTCACATCGAACACCGGGTTATAAACGGCAAGATCAGCCGGCAGTTCGCCCTGCGATGCCGCGCGCCACAACTCCCCCGGATCGCGTTCCTCGATCGGAATGTCTTCGCCGCCGGCAGTCTGCCAGTCGATGGTGGATGTCGGCGCGACGACCATGAAGCGGGCACCATGCTGCCGCGCGAGCACCGCCAGGCTGTACGTGCCGATTTTGTTGGCGGTGTCGCCGTTGGCGGCGATGCGGTCGGCGCCGACGATAATCCAGTCGATCTTGCGCCGCGCCATGACGATGGCGGCCGCGGAGTCGGCGATCAGGGTGGCGGGGATATGGTCATGCGCCAGTTCCCACGCGGTCAGCCGCGAGCCTTGCAGCCATGGCCGCGTTTCGGTCGCGTAGACCGCTTCGATCTTGCCGGCCGCAAATGCGGTGCGGATAACGCCGAGTGCCGTACCGTGGCCCCCGGTTGCGAGAGCGCCGGTGTTGCAGTGCGTCATCACGCGCGCCGGAGTGTCGATCAAATGCGCTCCGAGTTCGCCCATCGCGCGGTTCTGTTCGATGTCTTCGCGGTGAATGGCTTCAGCTTCGGCGAGCAGTGCGCCGGGGCCGTCCGATTCAAGCTTTCGCCGCATTCGTTCCAGCGCCCAGTGCAGGTTGATGGCGGTCGGGCGGGCGCGGCTCAGCAGGTCGATGTCGCCCTGAATTGCCGCTGTGCGGTCGCCGTTGTCGATCGCGCTGAGGGCAGCGCCGTAACCCGCGGCGATACCGATCGCCGGTGCGCCGCGCACCGCCATGGCGCGAATCGCATCGGCCACCTCGGCGGCGGTGCGCAGTTCTAGCCAGTTCTCTTCCGCCGGCAACAGGCGCTGATCGAGCATTTGCAGGTGGTCGCCGGCCCAGCGCAATGCGGCGATATCGGGGGTCGCAAGTTTGTCCATGCAGCTATTTTACGGATAAATGCCGCCGGGCGTTCTTGTTATACTCGCGGCCATATGAATAATCTGAACAATCTCAATTCGCTGCTGCACGCATCCTGGTGGTGGGCCGTTCTCGGCAAGTACGGGGTGCCGCTGGTGACGGCGATCGTCATCGTTCTGGTCGGCTGGTGGCTGGCGAAATGGCTGCGCGATTTGACCGAGAAAAAGATGGTCAAGCGCAGAATCGATACGGCGCTGGCCGGCTTCCTCGCCACAATCGTCTATATCGTTCTGCTGGTTGTCGTCGTAATCACCGCCCTTACGCGGATCGGCGTGTCGCCGGCATCGTTGTTGACGTTGGTGGGTGCGGCGGGTCTGGCCATCGGCCTGGCGTTCAAGAATTCCGCATCGGATTTCATCGCCGGCGTGTTGCTGATGGTGCAGCGCCCGTTTAAAGCCGGCGACTACGTGGAAGTCGCCGACACGGGCGGCACCGTGGAAACCGTCAAGATATTTCGCACGACATTGCGTACGGCGGCGAATCAGGTCATCTCCGTGCCCAATTCGCTGATCTATGAAAAGAACATTACGAATTATACGGCGCGGGCGACGCGCCGCTTCGAGTTGGTCGTCAACATCCGTTATGGCGACGATATCGACCTGGCGAAATCGGCGCTCCGAAAACTGGCCGCAAGCGAGCCGCGCGTGCTCGCCGATCCCGCGCCGGTGATTTGGGTCGATGCCGTCGATGGCAGCAGCATTCGACTGCTGTTGAGAGTCTGGTTCAGGACCGACCAATACTGGGACGCACGCACCGACATGCACGAGGCGCTCAAGCGGGAATTCGATCGCGCGGGCCTCAGGATGCCGCCGCCGCAACAGGAGGTGCACGTGCACCGGCTGGAAGCGCCGGGTACGGAAGAAGCAGAGATCAACCGGACGCGGCTGCCCAAGCGTGTCTGAGCGCATCGACCTGTTGATCGACGCGCACTGGGTCGTGCCGGTCGAGCCGCGCGGCGTGGCGCTGGAAGATCACAGCCTCGCGATCGACCGCGGACGCATCGTCGCGCTGCTGCGGCGCGAGACGGCGCATCAGCGCTTCGAGGCCGACGATGTCGTGACGCTCGCCGACCACGCGCTGGTGCCGGGCCTCGTCAACGCGCACACCCATGCGGCGATGAACCTGTTGCGTGGCTACGCTGACGACCTGCCGCTCGACACCTGGCTCAACGATCGCATCTGGCCGGCCGAAAGCCGCTGGGTCTCGCACGAGTTCGTCACCGACGGCGCCGAAATCGCGCTGGCGGAAATGCTCGCCGGCGGTGTCACCTGCCTGAACGACATGTACTTCTTCGCCGATGCGTCGGTCGCCGCGGCCACCCGCTTCGGCATGCGCATTTCGGCCGGCATCATCGTGATCGACTTTCCATCCGCGTGGGCCGACGACGGGCGCGATTATCTCAAGAAAGGGCTGGCGGTGAGGGACGATTACAAAGGCGATCCGCTCGTTTCGTTTACGCTGGCCCCGCATGCGCCTTATTCCGTTTCCACCGAACTGTTGCGGCAGGTGCGTGTCTACGCCGACGAACTGGATTTGCCGATTCACATGCACGTGCATGAAACGGCGGCGGAAGTGCAGAAGGGGCTGGAGACGTGGCAGCGCCGGCCGCTGGCCTATCTCAACGACGAAGGCCTGCTCGGCCCGAATCTGCTCGCGGTGCATATGACGCAACTGGAGCCGGCCGAGATCGAGCGCGTGGCCGCCACCGGTGCCCAGGTCGTTCACTGCCCGGAATCCAACCTGAAACTGGCCAGCGGCTTCTGCCCCGTTGCCGATTTGCTGGCAGCCGGCGTCAACGTCGCGCTGGGCACCGACGGCGCCGCCAGCAACAACGACCTCGACATGTGGGGCGAAATGAAAACCGCCGCGCTGCTCGCCAAGGGCGTGGCCGGGCGCGCGGACGTCGCACCGGCCGCCGACGTGCTGCGCATGGCTACGCTTAATGGCGCGCAGGCGCTTGGGCTCGCGGCGGAAATCGGCTCGCTGGAAACCGGCAAATGGGCGGATATTGCGGCAGTCGATCTTGGCGGACTCGACAAGCAACCGGTCTACGACGTCATTTCACAACTGATCTACAGCGGTGGCCGCGAGCGCGTCACCGACGTCTGGATCGCCGGCGAGCGCAAGGTGCGTGACCGCGAACTCATCGGCATTGACGTCGAGACGATTCGCCAAAAGGCGATACAATGGGGACAGAAAATCGCCGCCGAGCGGAATCAGACGAAGTAATGGAAATAGTGACCGCGGAAAAAGGCAACGTCGATCCCGGCGAAATCGCCAAGTTCGAGGCGCTGGCCTCGCGCTGGTGGGACCCTGACGGCGAGTTCCGCCCGTTGCACCAGATCAACCCGCTCAGACTCGACTACATCGACAGATACGCCCCGCTCGCCGGCAAAACCGTGCTCGACGTCGGCTGCGGCGGCGGCATCCTGGCTGAAAGCATGGCCGCGCGCGGAGCCCACGTCACAGGCATTGACCTCGGCGATGCGCCGCTGGCGGTAGCAAAGCTGCACCGGCACGAGAGCGGCGTCGAAGTCGATTACCGCAAAGTCAGCGCCGAAGCCACGGCCGCCGAAATGCCCGGCCACTTCGACATCGTCACATGCATGGAAATGCTCGAACACGTGCCGGAACCGGCGTCGGTCGTTGCCGCGTGCGCAACGCTGCTGAAACCCGGCGGCATGGCGTTCTTCTCGACCATCAACCGCACGCCCAAGGGTTTCGCCTTCGCCATCGTCGGCGCGGAGTACTTGCTGCGCCTGCTGCCGCGCGGCACCCATGAATATGCGAAATTCATTCGCCCGTCCGAACTCGACGAATGGGCGCGCGCCGCGGGTCTGAGTCTCGCCGGCAGCACCGGCCTGCACTACCACCCGCTGTTCAAGGACTACCGGCTGGGCCCCGGACTGGACGTCAACTACCTGATGCATTTCGAGCGCCCGGCGTGATTGCGCTGTATATCTGCATCGCCGGCATTGGCGGAATCGCCATCGGCTACCTGGCCGCGCAGCTACGCGCCGGCAAAGCAGTCGCCGAACGCGACGTCAAAATTGCGCGGCTGGAAACCGAAATCGCGGCGCTGACCGATGGCCGCAGCCAACTCGGGGAAGCGTTCAGCACGGTCGCCAATGACGTCCTGAAACACAACAGCGAAACCTTCCTGCGGCTCGCAAAGGAAAACCTCGGCGCGCACCAGGTCGATGCACGTGCCGATCTCGAAAAGCGCCAGCAGGCGATCTCCGAGCTGCTCAAGCCGATCAACGAAGCCCTGAAAAAAACCGACCAGCAAATTCAGGAAATAGAAAAAGAACGCCGCCAGGCATACGGCACGCTCTCCGAAAATCTACGCCATGTCGCCGAGACGCAGCAGACCCTGCACGCCGCAACGCACAACCTCGTCAGTGCCCTGCGGCGCCCCGAAGTGCGCGGCCAATGGGGCGAAATGACATTGCGCCGCCTGGCGGAACTCGCCGGCATGATCGAGCGCTGCGACTTCTACGAACAGGAAAGCCGCGACGGCGATAGCGGCCGAATCCGGCCGGACATGATCGTGCGCATGCCCGACAAGCGCGAACTCATCGTCGATGCCAAGGCGCCGCTCGATGCCTACCTCAGCGCCGTCGAAGCTGCGACCGACGAGGAACGCCAGCAATGCCTCAAGCGCCACGCCAACAACGTCCGCGGGCGAATGCGGGAACTGGCGACGAAAGCCTACTGGGAGCAATTCGACCAGGCGCCCGACTTCGTCGTCCTGTTCATCCCTGGCGAGCAATTTCTCGCCGCTGCGCTCGAACACGACCCGGCGCTGCTCGAAGACGCCTTCGCCAACAAGGTTATTCTGGCCACGCCCACCAGCCTGATTGCGCTCCTGCGCGCCGTTGCATTCGGCTGGCGGCAACAGGCACTGGCCGAAAACGCGGAACACATTCGCAAGCTCGGCGAAGATATCTACAAGCGCATTACCGCGTTTACCGATCACCTGAGCAAACTCGGCAAATCGCTCAGCCAAAGCGTCAACCATTTCAACAAGGCGGTCGGCTCGCTGGAACGCCAGGTGCTACCGGCAGCCCGCCGCTTCCCGGAAATGGGTGTCAGCGCCAAGAAAGAAATCGAGGAGTTGAACACGATCGACGAAGCAACCCGCGTACTGGAAGCGATTTCGGACGAATCGGAACGCGATCAAGCGTAGTGTAAGTGCCGGAGCGGGCGCCGACGACGAAGCCGCCAGTCTCAAACGTTTACCCCCCTGAAATCAGCACGAACCCATGCCAAATCACGTAGCCGAAAATTACCAGCCCACTCCGGATCTATTAAAGGATCGCGTCATCCTGGTTACAGGCGCCGGCGACGGTATCGGCCGCGCAGTCGCCGAAAGCTTCGCCGCTCACGGCGCAACGGTCATTTTGCTCGGCCGGACGATCAAAAAACTCGAAACGGTATATGACACGATCATGGCGGCCGGCGGACCGGAGCCCGCGATTTATCCGCTCAACCTCGAAGGCGCCAACGAAGTCGATTACCACGACCTCGCCGAAAACGTCCGCAAGGAGTACGGCCGCCTCGACGGACTGTTACACAACGCCGGCATCCTGGGCTTGATGTCGCCGATAGAGCATTACGACGTGGAGATGTGGCAGCGCGTCATGCACGTTAACGTCAACGCCGCATTCGTGATGACGAAAGCGTGCCTGCCGCTACTGTACGAATCGAAAGATGCGTCACTCGCCTTCACCTCCAGCGGCGTCGGCCGCAAGGGCCGCGCCTACTGGGGCGCCTATGCGGTATCGAAGTTCGCCAACGAAGCGATGATGCAAATTCTGGCCGACGAAACCGAATCGCGCGGCACGCTGCGCGTCAACAGCATCAATCCCGGCGCGACCCGGACGAAAATGCGCCTGGCGGCCTACCCCGCCGAAGATCGCAGCAAGCTGCCCGAACCCAAAGACATCGTCGGCACGTACCTGTATCTGTTCGGGCCGGACAGCCAAGGTATCAGCGGCGAGACCTTCGACTGCCAGTAGCAGATGACGGCGATTTGCGTTCGCCGCCGGCTCGCCTGTGCTTGCGGGTGGACTGATTGGAATCCGTTTGTGGCGGCCGCAAGCCGGCGCTCGTATAAAGCGCTTTCATTTCGCCGTCCGTCAGCTCGCGCCACTTGCCCCGTGGCAGGCTGCGGCCCAGTTCGATCGGCCCGTAGCCGATGCGAATCAGACGGCTGACGGTCAGGCCCTGCGACTCCCACATGCGGCGGACCTCTCGATTGCGGCCTTCGCGCAACGTCAGGTGATACCAGCGATTGGCGCCGCTGCCGCCGGCAGCCTCGACGCTCGCCGCCTGCGCCAGGCCGTCATCCAGTTGAACGCCCTTGCGCAGTTGCGCCAGCACTTCTTCTTCGACCTCGCCAAGCACGCGAACAGCGTAGCGTCGGGTCAGCTCGGTGGAGGGATGCATTACGCGATGTGCGAGTTCGCCGTCGGTGGTAAACAGCAGCAGCCCCGAGGTATTGACGTCCAGGCGGCCGATCGAAATCCAGCGCGCGCGGCGCAGGTGCGGCAGGTTTTCAAAAACCGTCGGCCGGCCTTCCGGATCATCGCGCGTGGTGATTTCGCCTTCCGGCTTGTGATACGCAATGACGCGCCGCCGCGCCGTTTCGGCATCGAGTCGCACCGTGTGGCCGTCAACCTGGATCCGATCCGCCGGCGTCGCCTTGTCGCCGAGCTGCGCCGGCTGATTGTTGACGATGACGCGGCCGTCGCGTATCCAGCCTTCGATTTCGCGGCGTGAGCCCAGCCCCGCCGCGCTCAGTAACTTCTGCAGGCGTTCGGCGGGCGGATGGCTCACGATGATGCAGCTTGCGGCCTGTCCTCGCCGTCACCGTCGCCGTCATCTTCGATTGGCCCGGCGGCATCCGCTCCCGTCGCCGCCTGCTCCGCCATCGCTTCGGCGACGGCTTCTTCCGCGCCGTCGAAGTCGATCTCGACGTTAATACTGTCGATATCGCGCAGCTCCGCCAGCGTCGGCAGTTCGTCGAGACTCTTCAAGCCGAAGTAGTCGAGAAACTCACGCGTGGTCGCATATAGCGCCGGGCGGCCCGGCACATCGCGATGTCCGACGACGCGCACCCAGCCCCGATCCTGCAACGTCTTCATGATGTTGCTGCTGACCGACACGCCACGTACGTCCTCGATCTCGCCGCGCGTCAGCGGCTGGCGGTAGGCAATCAGCGCGAGCGTCTCCAGTAGCGCGCGCGAATAACGCTGCGGCCGCTCTTCAAACAGACGCGAGACTCGCGCGCTTACCGACGCCCGGACCTGAATCCGGTAGCCGCTGGCGATTTCCTTCAACTCGATGCCGCGGTCGGCGAAATCCTGTTGCAGTTCGTCCAGCGCCGCGCGCATCTCGCCGCGTTCCGGCCGCTCCATTTCGTCAAACAGCCCCAGCAGCGCGTCGAAATTCAACGGCCGGCCGGCCACCAGCAGCGCCGCTTCGATCACATGCTTCAACGCGGGCGATTCATTGCTCATCGCTGTCTTCCTCGGGTTCAGTAACTCGGCCCGCACCGGCTCTCACATGAATCGGCGCGTACGGCTCCGACTGCACAATTTCGATCAACGCCTCGCGAATCAATTCGAGCAGCGCGAGGAACGTCACCACCACGCCCATGCGCCCTTCCTCGGCATTGAACAAGGTGGTGAACGGCCGATACTCGTTCTCACGCACCGAGGCGAGCACGTCCGACATCCGCTGGCGCAACGACAGCGGTTCAGCCTCCACCTGGTGATGCGCATACTTCTCGGCGTGCGCCAGCACTTCCTTGAACGCGATCAGCATTTCCTGCAGCGTCACTTCCGCGACCGTGCGCACAATCTTGCGCTCGCTGAAGTCGATGTGCGCAGCGAGCACATCACGCTCCAGCCGCTCAAGCGCATCGATATCCTCGGCGGCCTGCTTGTAGCGCTCGTATTCCTGCAGCCGACGCACCAGCTCCGCGCGCGGGTCGTCCTCGTCGTCCGACTCGACCGGGCGCGGCAGCAACATACGCGACTTGATCTCGGCCAGCATCGCGGCCATGACCAGATACTCCGCCGCGAGTTCGAGCCGCAGATCCTTCATCAGATCGATGTATTCCATGTACTGCCGGGTGATCTCGGCAAGCGGGATGTCAAGGATGTCGAGGTTCTGACGCTTGATCAGGTACAGCAGCAGGTCGAGCGGGCCTTCGAATGCTTCGAGGAAGACCTCGAGCGCATCCGGCGGGATGTATAGATCGCGCGGCAGTTGCAGAACCGGCGCACCCTGTACGACCGCAAACGGCATTTCGGCCTGTTCGGGCGTGGTGGATTCCTGTGCCGGCTCGGTCATCAGCGATAATTCAGGTGCATGGCTTCGCGCACCACCTCGAGCGTATCGCGGGCCACGTCGCGGGCGGCTTCGTTGCCGTCGGCGATCACGCCGCGCACCCGCTCCGGGTCGGCCTCGATTTCCTTTCCGCGTTCGCGGATCGGCTCAAGCTCGGCCAGCATCGGCTCAAGCATCGCCTGCTTGCATTCCAGGCAGCCGATGCCGGCGCTCCGGCAGCCCTCGAGCACCCAGTTCTTCGTCTTCTCGTCGGAGTAGATCTTGTGGAAGTCCCACACCGGGCACTTGGTCGGCTCGCCGGGATCGGTACGCCGCACGCGCGCCGGATCGGTCGGCATCGTGCGCACTTTCTTTTCGATCGACTCGGGTTCTTCGCGCAGCGCGATGGTGTTGCCGTAGGACTTCGACATTTTCTGACCGTCCAGCCCCGGCATTTTCGGCGTTTCGGTCAACAGCACCTGCGGCTCGACCAGGATCGTGCGACCGCCGCCTTCGAGATAACCGAGCAACCGGTCGCGGTCGCGAATCGTCAGGCTGGTCTGGCTCGCGAGCATCGCGCGGGCGACCTCGAGCGCTTCGACATCGCCCTGCTCCTGGTATTTGCGGCGCTGCTCGCGGTAGAGGCCGCCGGCCTTGCGGCCGAGGTTGCGGATCGCCGCCTCGGCGCGCTCCTCGAAGTCCGGCTCCCGACCGTAGATGTAGTTGAAATGGCGCGCGATTTCACGCGTCATCTCGACGTGCACGATCTGGTCCTCGCCGACCGGCACCTGACCCGCGCGGTAAATCAGCACGTCGGCGCTCATCAGCATCGGATAGCCGAGGAAGCCGTAGGTCGCGAGATCGCGCTCCTTGAGCTTTTCCTGCTGCTCCTTGTAGGTCGGCACCCGCTCCAGCCAGGACAGCGGCGTGATCATCGACAGCAACAGGTGGAGTTCAGCGTGCTCGGGCACGCGGGACTGGATGAAAATAGTCGAAACGCCCGGATCGATGCCCACCGCGAGCCAGTCGACGATCATCGCCCACAGGTCCGACTCGATGCTGCGCGTGTCTTCGTAATGCGTGGTCAGCGCGTGCCAGTCGGCCGCGAAGAAGAAGCAGTCGTACTCGTGCTGCAGCTTGATCCAGTTGCGCAGCACGCCGTGCAGGTGGCCGAGATGCATCCGGCCGGTCGGCCGCATGCCCGATACGATGCGCCGGTTGGCGTCGCCTATTGAGTCCAAACTATCCCCCGAAG
>DASSTE010000056.1:0-30042 GCA_035708085.1 Gammaproteobacteria bacterium
CTGCCGATCGACGGCGCCGAGCATCTCATTCACAGCGACCGGTTCATGGAGCTGGAAAGCCTGCCGCGACGACTGGTGTTTGCCGGCGGCGGCTACATCGCCTTTGAGTTTGCACACATTGCGGCGCGCGCCGGCGCCGAAGTCACGATCCTGGAAATGAGCGAGCGGCCGCTGGGACCGTTTGACGCTGACCTCGTTGCGCAACTGGTCGAGCGCAGCCGCGCTGTCGGCATCGATATTCGCACCAGTGCGAAGGTGGAGCGGATCGAAAAGAGCGGCGCCGGTTTCACCGTCAGTGCGACGATCAGCGATCAGCCCGGAACATTCGAAGCCGACGGCATCATTCACGGTGCCGGGCGCGTGCCGGCGACCGACGGGCTCGAACTCGAACGCGGCGGTGTGCGTTACGGCAAGCGCGGCATCGAGGTCAACGAATACCTTCAAAGCGCTTCGAATCCGGCGGTGTATGCGGCCGGCGACATTGCCGCAACCGAAGGCCTGCCGCTAACGCCGGTCGCGGGGCTTGAGGCCGATGCGGTCGCGGCGAACCTGCTCAACGGCAATGCCAAAACAGTGGACTACAGCGGCGTGCCAAGTTGCGTGTTCACGGTCCCGCCGCTGGCCGCGGTGGGTCTGACGGAGAAGCAGGCGAAAGAGCGGGGCATCGACTGCGACTGTCGTTATTCCGACATGTCGAGCTGGTATCTCGCCCGTCGCGTCGGCGAAACACACGCAGCGGCGAAGGTGCTGCTCGCCAAGGATGGCCGCATACTTGGCGCACACCTGCTGGGTCCCGAATGCGAGCAAATGATCAATTTCTTCGGCATCGCGATCCGCAAGCGCTGGACCTGCAGTGACCTTGGCGGCATTGTCAGCGCCTATCCGTCGGCCGCCTCCTATGTTGGCAGCCTGATTTGAGCTTCGCTTCGCCTTGATTGTACTGATTCACGGCCTCTGGATGAACGGCCTGGAATTTACGCTGTTGCGCCGGCGGCTGGGTGGCGCCGGCTTCCAAACCAATCGGTTTCGTTACCGCAGTATGGGCGAGGGCCTGGAAGACAGCGCCCGCCGGTTCGCTGATTTTATCGAGATGCTTCGGCCGCGTTACATCATCGCGCACAGCCTGGGCGGGCTCGTCACGTTGCGCGCATTTGCGGGCCAGCCGAACCTGCCGGTCGAGCGGGTAGTTTTTCTCTCGGCGCCGGTGCGAGGTTCCAGCGTGGCCCGCGCCATGATGCAGCATTCATGGGGCGCAATGCTGCTCGGCAAGAGCGGCCCCGGCGTACTTGCCGCGACCCACGAACCTGAATGGCGTTTTGCACCGGCGCTGGGTGTGCTGACGGGCACGCAACCCCTCGGTGCCGGGCAGATCATGACCCGCTTTGAAGGCCCGAACGACGGCACGGTGGCTGTCGCGGAAACGGTGATCGACGGTGCCGCGGACAGCATTACAGTCAATACCGGTCACATGAGCATGCTGGCGTCGCGCACCGTGGCCGAGCAGGTGATCCACTTCCTGCGCCACGGCACGTTTCAGCACACTATTCGCAGTTGATTTCAATCTTGCCGCGGAGGTGCCGCTCGTAATGCTCGAACGCCGCTTTACAGTTGCCGTCAAAGAAAAGGTGAATGTTCGTTTGCATGTCATTTTCCTTGAGTAGAGCTTCTGGGTTCTCCATCCGTTCGCCCTGAGCCTGTCGAAGATCTCTTAGGTTGTTATCTGCCTGACTTATTCAAAATCCGATGCTTCCATCACCTGCCGGATTTCGATGATTTCATTGTCCAACGCCGGGCAGCGCCGGGCCCAGTCGATCGCCTCCTGCCTCGAGTTGACGTCGATTATCCAGTAGCCACCGAGTACTTCTTTCGTTTCCGGAAAAGGCCCGTCGGTGACCACCGGCTTGCCGCCGGCGAACGACACACGCGCGCCCATCGACGGCGGATGCAGGCCGTCGAGTGCCAACAGCACCCCCGCATTTTTCAGCTCGTCGTTGTACTTCATCATTTTTTCGACGGCCTTCGGGTCCGGCATCGTGCCAGGCTCGGCCATTTCATATCCCTTCGGAATCATCAGCATCATGAATCTCATGGCTATTCTCCTTGTGGCCCCGGCGTCGGCAGACATTCCATGATATCAATCGCTTCGCCGGGAAAGATCGTAAAGTGTGGGTGGTTCTCGAACAATCGCGCTGCAGCTTCGTGAGACTCGGCCTCGACGACAACATAGGCGCAAATGTTGTTTTTGGCATTGTCGATTCCGGCTGCAGACGCACGTTTCGTTTTTCCGACTGGCGCGCCGCCATCCACGATGCAATCGCGGTGGGTTCTGCCCCATTTCCGCCAGGCTTCGATACCGGCTTTTTCCCGCGATCGGCGCTCGTCCTGACTCAACGCATTCCAGCCGGACGCTTCAACGTTCTCGGCGGTGCCGAGATATACAGCCAGAAATTTCTTCATCATGATCTCCTGTTGTATGAGTTCGGTCCTAATCCCGATCCGGGGCGCCGGGCGGGAACAGCGGCCGATAAGGCCGCGCTTCGTTCACCGCTCGCGCGAACGACGGCCGCGCGAGCAGCCGCTGCCGATACGCGCGGGTATTCGCGTAAGCCTCGCCGACCGGATGCACCCAATCGGCATAAAACAGTGCAGGTGCCGCCGCGCAGTCGGCGAGGCTGAAGTCGTCAGCTGCCGCCCATTCGCGCCCTGTCATCGTGTCGTCGAGCCAGCGGTAGGCCGACTCGAGCAGCTTCCTGGCATTGGCGACGCCGTGGCTGTCACGCGTCTCCGGCGGGCGCAGGCTGTCGCCAGTGATTTTCTGCATCGGCGTCATCACGTAATTGTCGAAGAAGCGGTCCATCATCCGCACGTCGAGCGCGTGGCGCGGGTCGTCAGGAATCAGCCGCACAGCGCCGGGATAACGCAGACCGAGATGTTCGATGATGATGCTCGATTCAACCACCGTGCGACCCTCGTCCACGAGCACGGGCATGCGCTTGAGCGGCCACAAGGATGCCCATTCCGCCACCACTTGCTCATCGCCGAAATCGAGCATGCAAAATTCGAACGAGGTATCGTTCTCGTAGAGTGCGATCAGCACCTTCTGGCAGTACGACGAGAAGGGGTGTGCATAGAGCTTTAGTCGTGCTGAATTCATCCCGGTTTCCAGATGTTGTGTTTGCGCCGTCTGTTACAGAATCGCCTTGGCGGCCATGGCGTCACGATTGCGTCGAAGCAGTGCGTCGAGGCTGAAGGCGCCGCCGCCGCGGGCCGCGAGGTACAGGAATATGAAGCAGTACAGCACTGCGGCGACGCCTTCGTTCTGGAACGGCCAGCCGCCGTGCGGTGCGTGCATCTGCCAATAGCCGACGGCCATTTCGCCGGATACGATGAAGGCGGCGGGGCGCGTGAAGAGCCCGAGCAGGACCAGAATCCCGCCGCCGAATTCGAGCACGGCGGCGACGCCGACTTCCGACAGCAGTGTCGGTGCCGGCGTACCGGCGGGGAAATGCACGCCGCCGAACCAGCCGAACAGAATCGCGCTGCCGACCTGGAAATACATGAAGCCCGCGACGACGCGCAGCGCAAGGTAGGCATAATCGGTTAATCGCTCGGTATCCATTGCGTTACTCCGTGCTCAACGTGCGCACTGGTCGCACTTCGACGCTGCCGACGCGTGCGGCCGGAATGCCGGCGGCGACTTCGATGGCTTCATTAAGATCCCGGGCCTCGACCAGGTAAAACCCGGCAAGCTGTTCCTTGGTTTCGGCGAACGGGCCGTCGGTCATCGAAGTCCGGCCGTTGCGGACCCGTATGGTGGTCGCCGTCTCAACAGGCTCCAGCGCCTCCGCCGCCAGCATGCGGCCGCTTTCGTGAATCGTCTCGGCGTACGCCGCACACTCCGGATCGCGCGGGCTGTCCGGGAGCGAGTGCAGCTCGTTTTCGTCGCTGTAGACCAGACACAGGTATTTCATTGCGTTCTCCGAGAGGGAAACTGGCTGTCTTTGAAGGATAGTCGTTCGGCGGCGACCCGAATCGACAGGCGTGGAAATTATTTTTGCAGCTCGCGCAGCCGCCGCTCGAGAAACCGCTGCTCCGGCGCCTGCCCGGTCAACGCCAAGGCTCGCTCGTATGCTGCGCGCGCTTCCTCGAGGCGGCCCAGC
The DNA here is from genome assembly GCA_035708085.1 of Gammaproteobacteria bacterium. GTDB lineage: Bacteria > Pseudomonadota > Gammaproteobacteria > Natronospirales > DASSBR01 > DASSBR01. Next base: position 4,161 of record DASSTE010000056.1, read on the forward strand.
CGCCGGCACAAATCGGCGCGGGCCGCGTGGGCCAGGTGGTAGTCCGCCAACTGGCCGCCGGCGAGAATCGCGTCGATTTCTGCAAGCCCCGCCGCCGGTCCGTCGCGCATGGCGATGGCGACGGCCCGATTCAGTGCGATGACGGGCGAGCGATCGGCTTGCGCCAGCACGTCATAAAGACCGGCGATCTCGTTCCAGTCGGTCGCCGCCGCGTCCGGGGCTTCGGCATGCACAGCCGCGATTGCGGCCTGCAGCGTGTAGGGGCCGACGCGGCCGGAAGTCAGCGCCTGCCTTACCAATGTCGTCCCTTCCTGAATCTGCTCGCGGTTCCACAACGATCGATCCTGATCCGCGAGCAGCACCAGATCGCCGTCTGCAGAGGTGCGCGTCGCGCGACGCGATTCCTGCAGCAGCATCAGCGCGAGCAGGCCGATCGTCTCGGGCTCCGGCAGCAATTCAACGAGCAGCCGGCCGAGTCGGATGGCTTCGGCCGACAAGTCGGCCCGCGTCACGGTCTCTCCGGCCGAAGCCGAGTAGCCTTCGTTAAATACGAGGTAAACGACATGGAGCACGCTGTCGAGCCGTTCGGGCAAGGCCTCCCGCGCCGGCACCTCGTAGGGAATCTTCGCGTCCTGGATTTTGCGCTTGGCGCGCACGATGCGCTGCGCGACGGTGGCGGGCGCAATCAGAAAGGCGCGCGCGACTTCTTCCGTCGTGAGGCCGCACATTTCCCGTAGCGTCAGCGCGATGCGCGCTTCGGGCGACAGGGCCGGATGACAGCAGGTGAAAATCAGCCGAAGCTGGTCGTCTTCGACGGCTTCGGCTTCGTCGGCTGGATCTTCGGCAGCCTCGTCGCTCAGCTCCGCCGCCAGTTCGTTCAGCTTGGTGCTAAAGCGGGCGCGCCGGCGAAGTTTGTCGATGGCCTTGAAGCGGCCGGTCGTGACCAGCCAGGCGCGCGGATTATCGGGTACGCCGTCGTGCGGCCACTGTTCGAGTGCTGACGCGAAGGCGTCATGCAACGCTTCCTCGGCAAGTTCGAAGCCGCCGAGCAGGCGAATCAGAGTCGCGAGCACGCGGCGCGATTCGGTGCGGTAGACGGCCTCAATCTCCGAGCGGATGGACGAATCAGCCATGGCAACTTGTCGGCCGGCATAAGCGCCGCGTTGCCGGCGAGCCCGGATACCGGCAACGACCTTCGGCCTTATGCGGGCCTGCACGGGTCATGACGTTAAATCTTTCAGCCGATAAATTAACGCCAGCGCTTCGCGCGGTGACAACGCATCGGGATCAATCTCGCGCAACTCTTCCAGCGCGGGATGTTCGACGTAACCATTAAACAAGCCCATTTGCGGCGGCTCCGGTCCCGGCGCGGGCTTGTTTTCCAGTCGCGCCAGATGCTGCTTGGCAGCCGCGATCACCGGGCGCGGCACGCCGGCAAGCGCGGCCACCTGAAGACCGTAACTGCGATCCGCCGGCCCGTCCTTGACCGCGTGCAGAAATACCAGTTCGTCGTGGTGCTCCGTCGCGTCCAGATGCACGTTGGCAATGCCGTCGATGCGTTCTGAAAGCCGTGTCAGTTCGAAATAGTGGGTCGCGAACAGCGTGTAGGCGCCGATCTGCTCGGTGATGTAGCGCGCCGCCGCTTCCGCGAGCGCGAGGCCGTCGTAGGTGCTGGTACCGCGGCCGATTTCGTCCATCAGTACCAGGCTTTGCGCGGTGGCATTGTTGAGGATGTTGGCGGTTTCGACCATTTCGACCATGAAGGTCGAGCGGCCGCCGGCGAGGTCGTCGGAGGCACCGATGCGGGTGAAGATGCGATCGACCCGCCCGATCACCGCGCGGCTGGCCGGTACAAAGCTGCCGATGTGCGCCAGCACGACGATCAGCGCGAGCTGGCGCATATAGGTCGATTTACCGCCCATGTTGGGGCCGGTGATGACGAGCGTGCGGCGGTCGGCGCCGAGCCGGCAGTCGTTGGCAACGAAAGGTGCGTCGATCACCTGTTCGACCACCGGGTGGCGGCCACCCTCGACGACAATTTCGCCGGCCTCGGTCAGTTCGGGCGCGACGAGGCTGAGGGTGTCGGCGCGTTCGGCGAAGTTGTTCAGCACATCGAGCTCGGCGACCGCGGCGGCGCTGTCGGCGAGCGGGTCGAGATCATCGCCCAGCCTCGTCAGTAGTTCGTCGTAAAGCTGCTTTTCGCGCGCCAGCGCTTTCTCGCGCGCCGAAAGCACCTTGTTTTCAAACGCCTTCAGTTCCGGCGTCAGGTAGCGTTCTACTGATTTGAGCGTCTGGCGGCGCTGGTAGTCTGCGGGTACGCGTTCGGCGTGGCTGCGGCCGATTTCGATGTAATAGCCGTGCACCTTGTTGTAGGCAACCTTGAGCGCTGCAATGCCGGTGCGTTCGCGCTCGCGGGTCTCGAGGTCGAGCAGGAACTGGTTGGCATCAGCCCTCAGCCCACGCAATTCGTCCAGTTCGGCATCGTAACCGGCGGCGATCACGCCGCCGTCGCGGATCAGCACCGGCGGTTCGGCAGTGACCGCCCGGGCGATCAGATCACGGGTGGCAGCGTGGTCGTGGAGGCGCGCGGCCAGCGCGTCGATTAACGGCGACGTAATGCCGGCGAGCAGGGCCCTGATCTCCGGCAAGGTCGCGAGCGCCATGCCGAGGCGCGTCAGGTCGCGCGGGCGCGCCGACTTCAGACCGATGCGGGTCAGGATGCGTTCGACGTCGCCGACCTGCTTGAGCAGCGTCGCGAGCGTGTCGAAGCGGCGGTTCTCGCCCAGCGCCGCGACCGCCTGGTAGCGCTGGCGCAGTACCGCGTGGTCGCGCAGCGGCCGGTTGAGCCAGCGGCCGAGCAGCCGGCCGCCCATCGCGGTGGCGGTGCGGTCGACGACGCCTGTCAGCGTGCGATTCGCGTTGCCCATCAGCGGCCGTTCCAGTTCCAGGTTGCGCCGCGTCGCCGCGTCCATCAGCACCGCATCGCCGCGCCGTTCAGTTGTGAGGCCGGTGAGTCGCGGCATTGCGTCGAGCTGCGTGTCGCGCACGTACTGCAGCAGTGCGCCGGCCGCGCCGATCGCGGCTGGCAGGTCAGCGCAACCGAAGCCCCTCAGGTCGCGGGTGCCGAACTGGCGGTTCAGATTACGTTCGGCGGTGGCTGCATCGAAATGCCAGGGTGGCCGGCGGACAAGTCCCGGCCGCGCCGCCAGCGGCGCGGGCAGGGTGGCATCTTCGGCGGCCAGCAGTTCGGCCGGGGCGAAACGATCGATTTCGTTCGTCAGCGCTTCGATATCCGCGACTTCAATAACGGTGAAGCGGCCGCCGGCGACATCGAGCGCAGCAATGCCGAACGGGCCGCGACCGCTGATCGCGACCAGCAGATTGTCGCGACGCGCATCGAGCAGCGCCTCGTCGGTCACGGTGCCGGGGGTGAGTATCCGCGTAACCTTGCGTTCGACCGGCCCCTTGCTCGTCGCCGGATCGCCAATCTGCTCGCAAATCGCCACCGATTCGCCCAGTTTCAGCAACTTCGCGAGATAGCCTTCGGCGGCGTGATAGGGCACCCCCGCCATCGGAATCGGTTCGCCGCCGGACTGGCCGCGCGCGGTCAGCGTGATATCGAGCAGCTCGGCCGCGCGCCGCGCGTCGTCAAAAAACAGCTCGTAGAAGTCGCCCATCCGGTAAAACACCAGCCGGTCGGGGTGCTGCGCCTTGATATCGAGATACTGGCGCATGACCGGGGTATGTTCGAGGGTGGTTTTGCGATCCATCGCGCGATGCTAATGAAAACCACCAGGCGCGGCAAACACGGCGGCCATGTAAACTGTTTTCCATGGATACCGATGACATGCAACTCGCCGCGCTGGCCGAACAGCTCGGCCGCGCGCTCGCCGCGCGCAAGTGGCGCCTCGCCACCGCCGAGTCCTGCACCGGCGGCTGGATCGCCAAGCTGATGACCGACTACCCCGGCAGCTCATCGTGGCTCGAACGAGGCTTCGTGACCTACAGCAACCACGCCAAGATCCAGATGCTGGGCGTCAATCAGGCGACGCTCGATGCGCACGGTGCGGTCTCCGAGGCGACCGTGCGGGAAATGGCCGCGGGCGCGCTGGCGCGCAGCGAAGCGCATATCACGTGCTCGGTCAGCGGCATCGCCGGGCCGGATGGCGGCTCGGACGAAAAGCCGGTCGGCACCGTTTGGTTCGGCTGGGCCTGGCAGGACCAGGTCGAGGCAAAGCGTCTGCACCTGAACGGCGGCCGCAACGACATCCGGCGCCAGACCGTCGCGGTGGCGCTCGCGGGCGTACTGGAGCGAGTGCCGCAGTAGTGAGATTGTTCTTTGCGCTGTGGCCGGATGACGCGCTCCGCGAGGCGCTGCACCGGATGGCGCGCAAACCGGTGCGGCACGCGGGCGGCAAACCGGTGACGCCGGACAATTATCACGTGACGCTCAAGTTCCTCGGCAGCACCGACGATGACGGCTACGACTGCGTCTGCGCTGCGGCCGATGCCATTCGCGCTCAACCGTTCGAACTACGCCTCGACCAGATCGGCTTCTGGCCCAAGCCGCGCATCCTGTGGCTGGGCGCGGAACAGGTGCCGGAGGCGCTGACGGCGCTCGTTCACGACCTCGATCAGGCTGCGGAAGGCTGCGGCTTCGAGCCGGAGTTGCGGCCGTATCGCCCGCACGTCACGCTGGTGCGCAAAGTCGGCAAGCCGGGGGAGCCGGAAACGGTGCAGCCGCTGGTCTGGCGCCCGAAAGCGTTCGTGTTGGCGGCCTCGGAAACGCTGTCGCAAGGGGCGCATTATCGCGTCCTGCGTTCCTGGGCGTTGACCTCGGAACTGTGAAATAATGAGCCACTATTTTTGTGCCTCCTCCGCGAGAGGGGGCTGATCGCTCCACTATTTCCCTGGGGGACCAATGGACGAAAATCGGAAAAAGGCGCTTTCCGCGGCGCTCGGCCAGATTGAAAAGCAGTTCGGCAAGGGCTCGGTTATGCGCCTCGGCGACGGCTCCACGATTCGTGACATCGAGGCCATTTCCACCGGCTCGCTGACGCTCGATATCGCGCTTGGCGTGGGCGGCCTGCCGCGCGGCCGCGTGGTCGAAATTTACGGCCCGGAATCATCCGGCAAGACCACGCTGACGCTGCAGGCCATCGCCGAAGCGCAGCGCATAGGCGGCACGGCCGCATTCGTCGATGCCGAGCACGCGCTCGACCCGGTGTACGCCGGCAAGCTGGGCGTCAATGTCGACGACCTGCTGGTGTCGCAGCCCGACACCGGTGAGCAGGCGCTCGAAATCACCGACATGCTGGTGCGCTCGGGTGCGGTCGATATCGTCGTCGTCGATTCGGTCGCCGCGTTAACGCCGAAGGCCGAAATCGAAGGCGAGATGGGCGATTCGCACGTCGGCCTGCAGGCGCGCCTGATGTCGCAGGCGCTGCGCAAGCTCACCGCCAACATCAAGCGCTCCAACACGCTGGTGATCTTCATCAACCAGATCCGCATGAAGATCGGCGTCATGTTCGGCAATCCCGAAACCACGACCGGCGGTAACGCGCTCAAGTTCTACTCGTCGGTGCGCCTGGACATCCGCCGTATCGGCGCGATCAAGAAAGGCGACGAAGTCATCGGCAACCAGACCCGCGTCAAGGTGGTCAAAAACAAGGTCGCGCCGCCGTTCAAGGTGTGCGAATTCGAGATTCTTTACGGCCAGGGCATCTCCCGCCAGGGCGAAGTGATCGACCTCGGCGTGGCGCACAATCTGGTCGAAAAGGCCGGCGCCTGGTATAGCTACAACGGCGACCGCATCGGCCAGGGCAAGGACAACGCGCGCCAGTACCTGATCGAGCACCCCGACGTGCAGGCCGAGATCGAAGGCGCGATTCGCGCCAAGGTGTTGCCGGCGAAAGCGGCGCCCAGCGATGCCGTCGAAGCTGAAGCAGAAGCCTGACACCACGCCCTACGACATCGCGGTAGGTCTGCTCGCACGCCGTGAGCACTCACGCGGCGAACTGCACCGCAAATTGGCGCAGCGTGATTGCGAGGCCGCCGAGATCGATGACGCGCTCGACACGCTCGAGCGTGAACGGTTGCTGAGCGACGTCCGTTTCGCCGAACAGTTCGTCCGTTCGCGCATCGAGCGCGGCGCAGGGCCGGCCAAAATCCGCGCCGACCTGCGCCAGCGCGGCGTCGCCGACTCGATCGCCGACGAGGCACTTGCCGACTACGCTGACGATTGGCGACAGCGCATACAGGACGTGCGCCGCAAACGATTCGGAGAGCCTCTACCGGACGACTATCGCGAGCGCGCGCGCCAGGCGCGCTTTTTGCAATCGCGCGGCTTTACTGCCGAACAGATTAAACACTGCCTGGGACTGAGTCCGCAGGATTGAGTATGAAGCATGATTTTTGCTCTTGACTCAGTCCTGGCTACTCAGTCCTGGCGACTTGATCCTTTATGACTACCAACGAAATTCGACAACGCTTCCTGGACTTTTTCGCGGCACACGGCCACACCGTCGTGGCATCGAGCCCGCTCGTGCCGCTGAACGACCCGACGCTGCTGTTCACCAACGCCGGCATGGTCCAGTTCAAGGACGTTTTCCTTGGCCGCGACAGCCGCGGCTACACCCGCGCCACCAGCTCGCAACGCTGTGTCCGCGCCGGCGGCAAGCACAACGACCTCGAAAACGTCGGCTACACGGCGCGCCACCACACGTTCTTCGAAATGCTCGGCAACTTCAGCTTCGGCGACTACTTCAAATCCGAAGCCGTCCGCCTCGCCTGGGAGTTGCTGACGAAGGAATTCGCGCTGCCACCGGAACGCCTCTGGGTCACGGTTTACGAAGACGACGATGAAGCCGCCTCGATCTGGCTCGACGAGATCGGCGTCGATCCGAAGCGCTTCTCCCGCATCGGTGCGAAAGACAACTTCTGGTCGATGGGCGAAACGGGGCCGTGCGGCCCCTGCAGCGAAATCTTCTACGACCACGGCGAAGACGTCTCCGGCGGCCCGCCCGGCAGCGATGAAGCCGAAGGCGACCGCTTCGTCGAAATCTGGAACCTCGTGTTCATGCAGTTCGATCGCGACGCGGACGGCAACATGACGCCGCTGCCCAAGCCCTGTGTCGACACCGGGATGGGCCTCGAACGCATCGCCGCGGTGCTGCAGGGCGTGCACAGCAACTACGAAATCGACCTGTTCCGGAATCTGATCAAGGCAACCGCCGACGTCGTTGGCGTCAAGCCCGACTTCGAGAACAGCTCGTTGCGTGTCATCGCCGATCACATTCGTGCCTGCGTATTCCTGACCGTCGACGGCGTGCTGCCGGCCAACGAGGGACGCGGCTACGTGCTGCGCCGCATCATCCGCCGCGCCGTACGTCATGGCCATAAGCTCGGTATGGAGGAGCCGTTCCTGTTTCGCCTGGTCGCAGCGGTCGAAGGCGAAATGGGCGATGCTTATCCGGAACTCAGGCGCGGCCGCGAGCAGGCCGAACAGGTGCTGTTGCGTGAAGAAGAGCAGTTCGAAAAAACGCTTGCACAGGGCATGGGCCTGCTCGATGGCAGCCTGAAGAGGGTGCGCGGCAAGACCATTCCCGGCGAAACCGTCTTCAAGCTCTACGACACCTACGGTTTCCCTGTCGACCTGACGGCCGACATCGCGCGCGAGCGCGGCCTGTCGATTGACGAGGCCGGCTTTGAACGCGAAATGGACGCGCAGCGCGAACGGGCGCGGGCGGCGAGCCAGTTTGCCGCCGATTACACGCGGCTCGATATTAACAATGAGACCACGTTTACCGGCTACGAATCGCTGACCGGCGAGGGCCGGGTGGTCGCCCTGTTTCGCGGTGACCAAGCCGTCGAAATGTTGCAGGCGGGCGAGAAGGGCGTGATCGTCCTCGATGCCACACCCTTCTACGCCGAATCCGGAGGTCAGGTCGGCGATCAGGGGCAATTAACGGCGAGCGATGCGGCATTTCGCGTCGATGACACTCAAAAGCACGGCCGCGCCCACGCGCACATCGGCATCGTCGAGAAGGGTGCCTTCACCGTCGATCAATCCGTCCACGCCGAAGTCAATGCCGCCTTGCGCCAGGCGACCGTACTTAATCACTCGGCAACGCACCTGTTGCACGCCGCGCTGCGTGAAGAACTCGGCGAGCACGTCGTTCAGAAAGGGTCGCTGGTCGCACCCGACCGGCTGCGCTTCGACTTTTCGCATCCCCAGGCGATCACGAGCGAACAGTTGCGCCGGATCGAAAACCGCGTCAATGCCGAAATCCGCCGCAACAGCGCGGCCGAAACCCGTGTCATGGCCTACGACGAAGCTATCGGCTCGGGGGCAATGGCATTGTTCGGCGAAAAATACGGCGACAAGGTACGCGTGCTCCGGCTCGGCGAATTTTCCACGGAACTCTGCGGCGGCACACACGTCACCCGGACCGGCGACATCGGCTTGTTCAAGATCGTCGCGGAAACCGGCATCGCCGCCGGCATTCGCCGAATCGAGGCGCTGACCGGCCAGCGCGCGCTGGAATGGGTCGAGCAGGCCGAGGCGAGGCTTGCCGCGGCGGCCAGCGCAATCAAGGCGTCGCCCGACAGCCTCGTCGAGCGCGCCAACGCGCTGAGCGACCGCGCGCGCCGCCTGGAAAAGGAAGTCGCCGATCTGAAAACGCAGCTCGCGAGCCGCCAGGGCGGCGATCTCGCCGAGCGGGCCGTGGATGTGGACGGCGTCAAGGTCGTCGCGGTCCGGCTGGATGGCGCCGACGCGCGCACGCTACGCGACACGGCGGATCAACTGAAGAACAGGCTCGGCAGCGCCGCGGTGGTGCTGGCCGCGGTGGAGGACGGCAAGGTGCGCCTGGTCGCCGGCGTCACCAAGGATTACGCCGGCGCGGTACCCGCCGGCGAACTCGTCAACATGGTCGCCGGGCAGGTTGGCGGCCGCGGTGGCGGTCGGCCGGACATGGCGCAGGCGGGCGGATCTGACCCGGCCGGACTGGAGACTGCATTGCAATCGGTGCCGGACTGGATTCGGCAGCAGCTTTCAGGCGGCGCCGGTTAATCATGTGCGATCGAGGTTATGTCCAGAGACTGGGGTTTTCCCGAATATTGCGCTAGAATTCGCGGAACCTAATTCGGCTAGCGGCAGTCTTAGCCGATGAGCGGTCATGGTCCCCAGGGGTCGCCGCGTATAATTGAACTCGGGCACACGGTGCGAAACTTCAAGTCCCAACAAATCGCCGAGTGGTCCACACAGGAGGTCGGGCTTTCAAAAGTTCGGCGTTTGCAAGTGCCACAACTGCTGCTGGCAGTTTTGAAATCAGGACGAGGAAATCAGTATGTTGATCCTTACCAGACGGATCGGTGAGACAGTGATGATTGGAGACGAAGTCTCGATCACTGTGCTTGGCGTCAAAGGAAATCAGGTGCGCCTGGGCGTCAACGCGCCGCGCGAAGTAGCCGTACATCGCGAAGAAATCTACAGCCGCATCAAGAATGAGCAGCAGCAGGCGGAAGCCCGGGAAGCCTGAGCGAAGAATCCTGCTGATTGAAATACCCCTCCAGCCGTAGTTTCTCCCCGCGGTCTTTACCGCGGGGAGTGCTACCAGTATCATTCATCTTCCGCTTCGGGCTGTACCCGAAGCGGTGACTTTTGCCCGGGAGAGGTGGCTGAGTGGTCGAAAGCGCTCCCCTGCTAAGGGAGTAAGGGCACTATACGTCCTTCGAGGGTTCGAATCCCTCCCTCTCCGCCATAAGCCTTCGGATTCTCCGAATGCCAAGGTAAATCCGGGGCATCGGACTTACGAGGATTCGAAACCTCGAAGTTGTAATCAGTGGTTCGACAAATTCGCCGGGAGCCAATTTGAATAGCGCCGCCAGCGGCGCTGGCCCCGCAGGGGCCGCGGGCAGGAAAGCCCGTCGTAATCCCCCGGCCTTGAACCCAACACCCTTCACCCTAACCCTCTCCCTGAGGGAGAGGCGATGCCGGTCAATGGTGGCTTGCGTCGGCTTCCCCGCAACGACAAGCTGTGAACCCCGTCAGGCCCGGAAGGGAGCAGCGGCAGCAGTGGACTCGGGTGCCGGGGGTGAGCTGGCGCAAGCCGCCGCCTTATCGCTACAGAAGCGCTGCCGGCAATGATAAAGTAGCCCTTTAACCGCAGCCTTCGATCCAGCCACGCATGACATACCAGGTTCTCGCACGCAAATGGCGGCCGCGCAACTTCGGCGAGGTCGTCGGCCAGGAGCACGTGCTGCGCGCGCTGATCAACGCGCTCGACAGCAACAAGCTGCACCACGCGCTGCTGTTTACCGGTACCCGCGGCGTGGGCAAGACCACGCTGGCGCGCATCCTTGCCAAGTGTCTCAATTGCGAAGCCGGCGTCAGTTCCAAACCCTGCGGCGAATGTTCGAGCTGCCGGTCGATCGATGCCGGCCGTTTCGTCGATCTGCTCGAAGTCGACGCTGCCTCGCGCACCAAGGTGGACGATACTCGCGAACTGCTCGACAATGTCCAGTACGCGCCGACGCAGGGCCGCTTCAAGGTCTACCTGATCGACGAAGTCCATATGCTGTCCGGCCACTCGTTCAACGCGCTGCTCAAGACGCTGGAAGAGCCGCCGCCGCACGTCCAGTTCCTGCTGGCGACGACGGACCCGCAAAAGCTGCCGGCGACGATCCTGTCGCGCTGCCTGCAATTCAATCTCAAGCGGCTGCCGGCGCAGCTCATCGCCGGGCACATGCAAAAGCTCTGCGAGCATGAAAATGTCGCCGCGGAGCCGGCCGCACTCAAGCTGCTCGCGCAGGCAGCGGAAGGCAGCCTGCGCGACGGTCTGAGCCTGCTCGACCAGTCGATCGCGTTCGGTGGCGGCAATGTCACCGAATCGGAAGTGCGCGGCATGCTCGGCACCATCGGCCGTCAGCAGGTCGACGCCTTGCTTGCCGCGCTGGCGGCGGCGGACGGGCCGGCCGTGATGGAAGCGGTCGCCGCGCTCGACGATCAGGCGCCGGATTATGCCGGCGTACTCGACGAACTGGCGGCGCGCTTCCAGCGTATTGCGCTCGCGCAGGTCGTGCCGGAGTTGCCGCCGGACGAAGAGTCAGGCGATTGGCTGGCGCCGGCGGCGGAGTCGATGGCGCCTGAATACGTGCAGCTTTGTTACCAGGTCGCGCTGATCGGCAAGCGCGACCTGCTGCTCGCGCCCGATCCGCGGCTTGGATTCGAAATGGTCCTGCTGCGTATGCTCGCGTTTCGTCCGGCTACGGCAGACGAGGCGCCGCAGCCGTCGGCGCCGCCTGCGCCTGCCAAAGCCCGCGCCGGGATCCGACCGGCATCCGCGCCTGCTACAGCGGTGCCGGCAACGTCAGCGCCCGCATCCGCGGTACCGGCACCGGCCGGAGTCGCCGAGGCCGCGCCTCCGCGAGCCACAGCCGGCGAGCTGGACAATCCGAACTGGGCGGCGCTGGTCGAAGCCTTGCCGCTGCGTGGCATTTCGCGCGAACTGGCGATCAACTGCGCGTTCGACAAACGCGACGGCGACACGATTCGGCTGACGCTCGACGCCGCTCACCAGCAGCTTATGACGGAGCAATCGCGCAACCGGTTGCAGCAGGCACTCAGCCGTCATTATGGACGGACGATTGAAGTTCGTATTTCAGCCGGCGCGACAGCCGCTCCGACCCCTGCACAACGGCGCGAGAAACGGGAGTCGGAGCGCATGGCAGCGGCGCGCAACGCCATCGAAACCGACCCGAATGTGCGGGCGCTGCAGGAAGCCTTCGGCGCGGAGATCAAGCCGGCGTCCATCAAACCACTGGATTAGAGGAAGCTATGGACATGAAAGGCGGGTTGAGCGGCCTGATGAAGCAGGCCCAGCAGATTCAGGAAAACATGCAGAAGGCGCAGGAAGAACTGGCGCGCGCGGAAGTCGAAGGTCAGGCCGGCGGCGGCATGGTCAAGGTCGTAATGAGCGGCAAGCATGAGGTGCGCCGCGTTTTGCTCGACGACAGCCTGCTTTCCGAGGACAAGGAGATGGTTGAGGACCTGATCGCCGCGGCGACCAACGATGCAGTGCATCGCGTCGGCAGGATGATGGAAGAGCGCTTCGCCGGCATGACTTCCGCTATGGGTCTGCCTCCGGGCATGAAGCTGCCGTTTTGAGCGCAATCTACTCACCGCTGTTAGAGAACCTGATCGACGGCCTGCGCTGCCTGCCGGGCGTCGGCCCGAAATCCGCGCAGCGGATGGCGTTTCATTTGCTGGAGCGCGATCGCGAGGGCGCGCGTCGTCTGGCCGAATCGCTGACGGCGGCGGTCGCAGGCATCGGCCACTGTCGTCGCTGCCGGATGCTGACGGAAGGCGAGTTATGCGGCATCTGCCGCGCGACGAACCGCGACGATCAGCTTTTGTGCGTGGTCGAAACGCCGGCGGACGTGGCCGCGATCGAGCAGGCGGCGATTTATCGCGGGCGTTACTTCGTCTTGATGGGGCGCCTGTCGCCGATGGACGGAATCGGCCCCGCCGAACTCGGACTCGATCTGCTCGAAGGGCGGCTTGCCGGCGGCAGCATAGATGAGATTATTCTCGCGACTAACTCGACGGTTGAAGGCGAGGCCACCGCGCATTACATTGGCGAACTGGCCGCCGAACGCAAGATCCGTACCACCCGCATCGCCTCCGGCGTGCCGGTCGGCGGCGAGCTGGAATACGTGGATGGCGGCACGTTGGCGCTGGCATTCAGCGGCCGACGTCAAATAGAACGGGAAAGCCTGTGAACGACTGCCTGTTTTGCAAAATCATCGCGGGCGAATTGCCCGGCGACATCGTTTTTCAGAACGACGACGTCGTGGCGTTCCGCGACATCAACCCGCAGGCGCCCACGCACCTGCTGATCGTGCCGCGCCGCCACATTCCGACGTTGAACGATCTCACCGAAGCCGACGCCGGCTTGATCGGCCGGCTGAGTCTGGTGGCCCGGGAACTTGCCGCGCGCGAGGGCATCGCCGAAGACGGCTATCGCGTGGTGATGAACTGCAACGAGGGTGCCGGCCAGACGGTCTGGCACATTCACATGCATTTGCTCGGCGGGCGCGGCCTGACCTGGCCGCCGGGTTAACGAACCTGTAACTGGTACACGGAGGTACCATGAGACTCGACACGCTGGTCCATCGCTTTCCGGGCTTCTATGAATGGAAGCTCGAAGCGCTCAAGACAATCAAGAAGGGCGCCTACAAGGCGCTTCTGATCGACAGTCAAATCCAGAGCCAGCGCGCGCAGATTGCCGCCAAAAACGCCGCGCTGCTGAATAAATACCTGCGCGGCAAGAAAGTACTGGAAATCGGCTGCGGCCGCGGCAGCCTGCTTGCCGGCCTGATGCGCAATCACGGCTGCGAATGCGTCGGCATCGACCTGTCCGAACAGATGATCGACGCCGCGCGGCGCGACAATCCTGGCCCAGACTACCACGTCATGCGCAGCGACAAACTCAAGTTTGACGATCGCCAGTTCGACTTCGTGATATTCAACTATGTTCTGCACCACGTCGATGCGCTCGGCGCCACGATCGCCGAAGCCAAGCGAGTTGGCAAGCACGTCATCCTGTGGGAAAGCTGCGCCTGCGACAACCAACCGTTCAAGCTGCTGTCACGGCTCTACTGGAAAATCACCGACGGCGGCTACCAGTATTACAGCCTGGACGAGTGGAAAGCGCAGTTCCAGGCGACGTGCCTCGACGAGATCAAGGGGCACGGCCTGATTCGCTATGGAATGTGCGTGCTGGAAACCTGACGCAAATTCGCAATCCGTACCGTTGCCGGCGGATGCGAGTCGTAAAACTTCGAATAAATCGGGTCGGGCGTCAGTGTCGTCGAGTTGTCGCGATACAGTTTGACCAGCCCGGAAACCAGTGCACTGGCAGCCGCCTGTCGTGTCGCGTAGTTGTCCGCCGCGAATTCGTGACCGCGCGACAGCCATGAAAATGCCGGCGTCAGCGGGAACATGAATATCGGCGCGACCAGCGCGAACAGGATCAGCGCGGCGTGGTCTGATGGGGTTGGGACGCCGAGGCCATGGTAGAACCAGGGTTGTGCTGCCAGCCAGCCGAGCAGTGCGAAGCCGGCGAGGCCGAGCACGGCGAACATCACCAGCCGCAGCTTGATGTGGTGCAGGCGGAAGTGCCCCAGCTCGTGCGCCATGACAGCTTCGATTTCGACGTCGTCCAGCGTGTCCATCAGCGTGTCGAAGAAGACGATGCGCTTGTTGCGACCGAAGCCGGTGAAGTAGGCGTTGCCGTGCGCCGAACGGCGCGAGCCGTCCATCACGAACACGCCTTCCGAACTGAAGCCGCAGCGTGCGAGCAGGGCCGTCAGCCGCTCCTTGAGTTCGGCGTTGTCGAGCGGCCGGAACTTGTTGAACAGTGGTGCGATCAGGGCCGGGTACGCCCACGTCATGACGAGCGTAAAGGCGAGCCACAGCGCCCAGACGTACAGCCACCAGAGCGCCCCGGCGCGGGCCATCAGCCACAGCGCACAGAAGATCAGCGGCGCGCCGATGATCAGCAGCAGCACCATGCTCTTGATCAGGTCGCCTACGAAGGTCCCGGGCGTTGTCTTGTTGAAGCCGAAGCGTGCTTCGAGGCCGAAGGTGGAATAAATCGACAGCGGTAGGTCGATCAGCGCGCTGACCAGGATCACGCTCAGGATCACGCCGGTGCCGGTGAGGTACTGGTTCAGCCCCAGATGCCGCCAGCCGACGTCCAACCATCCCAGCCCGCCGATCAGCGTCCACAGCAGCAGGAGAACGGTGCTGACGCCGAGATCGACAAGCCCGAGGCGCACGCGCGCCGTGGTGTAATCGGCTGCCTTGCGGTGCTGGTCCGGCTGGATGGCGCCGTCGAACGCGGCGGGAATTTCGTCCCGGTGGGCGTGCACATGGTGCAGTTGGCGGCGGGCCAGCCAGATCTTGAGCGTCAGGTAGAGCGCCAGCGCAGCGAGAAAGGCAATAGTCAAAGGCGGCATGTTGTTAGAATGGACTGAAAGTGAACAAGAGATTACACGATGCCTTCCCATCCTGAAAACCTGATCTGGATCGACCTCGAGATGACCGGGCTCGATCCGGCGCGGGATCGGATCATCGAAATCGCCACGCTGGTGACGGACAAGCACCTGGCACCCCTTGCCGAGGGTCCGGTACTGGCGATCCACCAGCCCGAGTCCGTGCTCGACGGGATGGATAGCTGGAACGTGAAGCATCACGGCGAATCCGGCCTGATCGCGCGGGTGCGCGAAAGCGAAGTCGATGCGGCCGAGGCCGAGCGGCAGACGCTCGAATTTCTGCGCGAGCATGTACCGGAGCGGGCGTCGCCGATGTGCGGCAACAGCATCTGCCAGGACCGGCGCTTCCTGGCGCGCGAGATGCCGGCACTCGAGCGCTTCTTCCATTATCGGAATCTCGACGTCAGCACGTTGAAGGAGCTGGCCAAGCGCTGGGCGCCGGATATTGCCAAGGGCTTCAAGAAGGATTCGGCGCACGTGGCATTGTCGGACATCAAGGACTCGATCGAAGAACTCGAGTACTATCGGCGCACATTGTTTGATCCCAGCAAGTTGTCCGGTGAATGAAACACCCCTCGTCCAGCCTTCTCCCTGAGGGAGAAGGGGCAAGAGTGCCATGATTGACTTTTCCGACATCCAGGCCGCCGCCGCACGGCTGCGCGGCAAGGCGCACGTGACGCCGATCCAGACCTGCGCGCATATCGACGAGTTGACCGGCGCGCGCGTGTTCTTCAAGTGCGAGAACCTGCAGCGCGTAGGTGCGTTCAAGTTTCGCGGCGCGACGAACGCGATAGCGTCTTTGTCCGACGCTGAAGCGGAACGCGGCGTCGCGACCCAATCTTCCGGCAACCACGGTCAGGCAGTCGCGTTGGCGGCGAAGCTGCGCGCCATTCCTGCGTATGTGGTGATGCCGAACAACGTGCCGGCCATCAAGCGCGCGGCGGTGGCCGGCTACGGCGCCGAAATCATTGAGTGCGAACCGACAGCCGCCGCTCGCGACCGGACGCTGGATCGTGTCGCCTCCGAAACCGGCGCGTACGTGGTGCATCCGTACAACGACTGGCGGGTAATGGCGGGGCAGGGGACGGCGGCGCTGGAATTGTGCGAGGCGGTGCCGGATCTCGACCTGGTGCTGACGCCCGTGAGCGGCGGCGGACTATTGGCGGGGACAGCAACCAGCGTGAAGCACTTGGTGCCCACGGCGCAGGTGATCGGTGCGGAACCGGCTGGCGCCGATGATGCGTGGCGGTCGTTTCGCGCCGGCCGCCGCATTACCGATATCAAGCCCGACACGATTGCGGACGGCTTGCGCGCGATCATCGGCGAGAAGCCGTTCAGCGTCATTCGCGCACGGGTGGATGACATCGTGCGCGTCGATGACGCGGCGACCATACGTGCGATGCGGCTGGTGTGGGAGCGGATGAAGCTCGTGATCGAGCCGTCGGCGGCGGTGCCGGTGGCGGCGCTGCTCGAGCGCACGATTGAAACCGAAGGCCGGCGTATCGGCGTGATCCTGTCGGGCGGCAACGTCGACCTGGATCGGTTGCCGTGGCAGAACTGACGCTGCTTCATGGCCAATGAGGATTTTGCGCCTCTGATAGAATAGGGGGGCAAGTAGTTGAAATACGGAAGATTTCTATGGAATCCGCCACCAGTGCTCCGGAAGCGCATCGGCTTCGGTTGCGCAACATCCGCGAGGAAGATTACGCGGACATCAAGACCATCATGGATCTGGTGTATCCGGGTTCGCTCGGCGGCGCCTGGTCGCCGGCGCAGTTCCGCGCGCAGATCAACCGTTTTCCGGAAGGCCAGATCTGCATCGAGGACAACGGCAAGGTCGTCGCCGCGGCGATCTCGCTGATCGTCGATTACGACCGCTTCGGCGACCGCCACACCTACAGCGCCATCGTCGGCGATGGCTACCTGACGACGCACGACCCGAGCGGCGACGTGCTTTATGGCGTCGACGTCTTCGTGCACCCGGAATATCGCGACATGCGCCTCGGGCGGCGGCTCTACGATGCTCGCAAGGAACTGTGCCGCACGCTGAATCTGCGGGCGATCGTTACCGGCGGCCGCATTCCCGGTTACGCCGAACACGCCGATGAAATGGCGCCGGACGAGTACATCGAGCTGGTGCGGCGCAAGGAACTGCGCGACCCGATCATGAGTTTCCAACTCGCCAACGATTTTCACGTGCGCCGCATCGTGCGCGGCTATCTGCCCGGCGACAGGGAGTCGAGCGGCTTCGCCGTGATCCTGCAGTGGAATAACATCTTCTACGAGGACAAGAAGAAGTCGATGCTGCACGGGCGCAAGTCGGCGGTCCGGCTCGGCACCGTCCAGTGGCAGATGCGGCGGGTGGATTCGCTCGACGAGCTGATGCGTCACGCGGAGTTCTTCGTTGACGCACTGGCCGGCTACCGATGCGACTTCGCGCTGTTCCCGGAGTTTTTCAATGCGCCGCTGATGGGTCTGTACAACCAGGGCAATCCGGCCGAGGCCATGCGCGGCATTGCGCAGTTCACCGGTGCGATTTGCGAGACGATGAAGTCGCTTGCGGTCAGCTACAACATCAACATCATCGCCGGCAGCATGCCGGTTTATCGCGAAGAAGAGCAGGCCCTTTACAACGTCTCGTTCCTGTTCCGCCGCGACGGCAGCATGGAAGAGCAATACAAGCTGCACATCACGCCCGATGAAAAATCGTATTGGGGCGTGCGCGGCGGTAACGGCCTGAACGTCTTCGACACCGATGTCGGCAAGATCGGCATCCTGGTGTGTTACGACTGCGAGTTTCCCGAGCTCGCGCGCATCCTGGCCGATCGCGGCATGCAGATTCTGTTCGTGCCGTTCTGGACGGACACCAAGAACGGCTACCTGCGCGTGCGCGCCTGCGCCCAGGCGCGGGCGGTCGAGAATGAATGCTACGTGGCGATTACCGGCAACGTCGGGACGCTGCCACGGGTCGAGAACGCCGACATTCAGTATTCACAGTCGGCGGTGCTGACGCCGGCGGACTTCGCGTTCCCGCACGACGGCATTGCCGCGGAGAGCACGCCGAACACGGAAATGACGCTGATCGCCGATCTCGATCTCGACAAGCTGCGGCAGTTGCGCAACGAGGGCTCGGTGCGCAATTTCCGGGATCGGCGGCTGGATTTATACCGGGTGCAGTGGCTCGGGGCGGACGAGGAGAGCGAAGAGCCGGTGGTGGCGATTAAGCCCGCAGGTTGACCAGTCGGAAAACCCTCTTTCTTGTCATTCCTGCCTATGCAGGACTGACGAAGAATTAGCGGCTCAATTTGTTCCCGGCGCCGGCCCCTGGCCGGCCAGATACAACCACGTATCCACCACCGTATCCGGATTCAACGACACGCTTTCAATTCCTTCATCCAGTAGCCAGCGCGCCAGGTCGGCGTGATCCGACGGCCCCTGGCCGCAGATGCCGATGTATTTGCCTTGTTCCCGGCAGGCTTTGATCGCCATATGCAGCATGGCCTTGACGGCCGGGTTGCGCTCGTCAAACAGGTGCGCGATGACGCCGGAATCGCGGTCGAGGCCGAGCGTGAGCTGCGTCATGTCGTTCGAGCCGATCGAGAAGCCGTCGAAGTATTCGAGGAATTGTTTGGCCAGCACCGCGTTCGACGGCAGCTCACACATCATGATCAGCTTCAGGCTCTTTTCGCCGCGCTTGTGGCCATTGGCCGCGAGGATCTCGCTGACTTGCCGGGCCTCTTCAAGCGTGCGCACGAACGGCACCATGATCTGGACGTTCTCAAGGCCCATGTCTTCGCGCACATGCCGGAGCGCGAGGCATTCCAGTTCGAAGCAGTTGCGGAATTCGTCGGCGATGTAGCGCGACGCACCGCGAAAACCGAGCATCGGGTTTTCTTCGTCCGGTTCGTACAGGTGCCCGCCGAGCAGGTTGGCGTATTCGTTTGACTTGAAATCCGACAGCCGCACGATGACCGGCTCCGGCGCGAACGCTGCGGCGATGGTTGCAATGCCTTCGGCGAGGCGGTCGACATAAAAGCTGACCGGGTCGGAGTAACCGGCGATCCGCTCGGCGACCTGTGCCTTGAGGTCCGGTTCCAGCTTGTCGAAGTCGAACAGCGCCTTGGGATGCACGCCGATCATGTGGTTGATGATGAATTCGAGGCGCGCAAGCCCCACGCCCTTGTTCGGCAGGCTCGCGAACGCAAAGGCGCGGTCGGGATTGCCGACGTTCATCATGATTTTGAGCGGCGCTTCCGGCATCTTGTCGAGGCTGGTCTCGGTATGTTCAAAATCGAGCAGGCCCGAGTAGATGTAGCCGGTGTCGCCCTCGGCGCACGAGACTGTCACCTCGGCGCCATCGGCGATCGCCGTGGTCGCATCGCCGCAGCCGACCACTGCCGGAATCCCGAGTTCGCGCGCAATGATCGCCGCATGGCAGGTGCGTCCGCCGCGGTTGGTGACAATTGCGGCCGCGCGTTTCATCACCGGTTCCCAGTCGGGATCGGTCATGTCGGTGACCAGCACGTCGCCGGCCTCGACGACGTTCATCGACTCGACGCTCTTCACCACCCGTGCCTTGCCGGCGCCGATGCGCTGGCCGATGCTGCGGCCGGTCGCGACGACGTCGCCTTTCTGCTTCAGGTGGTAACGCTCGATGACCTGGCCCTGGCGGCTCTGCACCGTTTCCGGGCGCGCCTGCAGGATGTAGAGCTTGCCGGTCGACCCGTCCTTGGCCCATTCGATGTCCATCGGCCGGCCGTAATGTTCCTCGATAATCACCGCCTGGCGGGCCAGCGATTCGGCTTCTTCATCCGTCAGGCAGAACTTGCGGCGATCCTCCTCCGGCACCGGCACGGTCTTGACCGACTTGCCGTGGCCGTCGTCGCCGGAGTAAATCATCATCGTTTCCTTGCTGCCGCGATTGCGGCGCAGCACGGCCGCTTTGCCCGCCGCAAGCGCCGGCTTGTAGACGTAAAACTCGTCCGGATTGACGGCGCCCTGCACGACTGTTTCACCGAGGCCGTAGGACGCGGTGATGAATACGACGTTGCGGAATCCCGATTCGGTATCCATCGTGAACATCACGCCGCTCGCGCCGAGGTCGCTGCGGGCCATCAGCTGGATGCCGGCGGACAGCGCCACCTCGCCGTGGTCGAAACCGTGGTGGACGCGGTAGGAAATCGCGCGGTCGTTGAACAGCGACGCGAAGACCTCCTTGACGGCGAGCTTGACGTTGTCAAGGCCGCGCACGTTGAGGAACGTTTCCTGCTGGCCCGCGAACGAAGCTTCCGGCAGGTCTTCGGCCGTGGCCGACGAGCGCACCGCGACCGATACTTCGCCGCCGGCGCCGTTGGTCAATTCGCCGTAGTGCGACTCGATCGCCTGCTGCAGCGGTTCCGGCAGCGGCGTCTCGATAATCCAGTCGCGGATCTGGCGGCCGGTGCGCGTCAGCGCATCGATGTCCTCGACATCCAGATCGGCCGTCGCGGCGGCGATACGCCGATCGAGCTCCCCGTGACGCAGAAATTCGCGGTACGCCTCGGCGGTCGTCGCAAATCCGCCGGGTACGCTGACGCCGAGTTTGTGGAGGTGGGCGGTCATCTCGCCGAGCGAGGCGTTCTTGCCGCCGACCTTCTCGATATCGTCCTTGCCGATGGCGTCGAAGCGGAGCACGTAATCCACTTTAGCAGTCCTTGATGATGGTAAATGCTTTCTCAGAGTCCCGGAGATGTTCGCATGCAAGGCGCGTTCGCGCCAGCGTAGACTCTACGCAAAGCGGACGCAACGCGGCAGGCGGACATCTCCGGGGCTCCCTTCGGGCGAGCCTCTGCCGGACCACCTGCTGCGTTGCGCGTCCTTGAAATAGGTGGCTATTCCTGCGGACGCGCGCCTTGCATCTGGCCCGGCAGAAACTCGCTGAGTAAGTATTTACCGTCATCAAGGGCTGCTTATTCCTTAATGTAGTATCCTCGGCTGCCGAATTCGTTGCCGTGGGATGAAGGATGGCTGTTCAGCGCACCGTTTTTTTCGTTTCCGACCGGACCGGCATTACCGCCGAGACGCTCGGCCACAGCCTGATCACCCAGTTCGACGGGCTGAACTTCAGGCAAGTAACTCTGCCATTTATCTCCAGCATTGACAAGGCAAAAGCGGCTGTCGATCGCATCAATCACACCGCCAGCGAAGAAGGTGCTGCGCCGGTCGTATTCAGCACCATGGTCGACGATACGATTCTGGCGGTGCTGCGGCAGGCCAACGCGCTGGTGCTCGACTTTTTCGCCACCTTCATCGGTCCGCTGGAGCAGGAACTGAAGCTGAAATCCAGCCACACGGCCGGCAAGGCCCACGGCGTCGGCAACGAGGCCGTCTACACGGCGCGGATCGATGCGATGAACTTCGCCCTCGCCAATGACGACGGCGTCACCACGCGCAACTACGGCCAGGCCGATGTGGTGCTGATCGGCGTGTCGCGCTCAGGCAAGACGCCGACGAGCCTCTATCTCGCGCTGCAGTACGGCATCTACGCCGCTAATTATCCGCTGACCGAGGAGGAACTCGGCCACGAGACACTGCCGCAGGCGCTGCTGGACCACAAGGCGAAGCTGTACGGCCTCAGCATCAACGCCGAGCGCCTGCGCCAGATTCGCAACGAACGCCGTCCGGACAGTCGCTACGCGTCGGAGCAGCAGGTGCGCTACGAACTCCAGGAAGCCGAAGCGCTGTTCCGCAAATACGGCCTGCCGTTCCTGGACACCACTCATTCGTCGATCGAAGAAATCGCGACCACCGTGCTTGAAGAGAAGGGTCTGACCCGGCGGTTTTACTAGTCGCTAGTGCTGAGTAGCTAGGACTGAGGCAAGAAGAAGAGACGGCGACATCTTCTTCACTCAGTCCTGGCGACTTAGTCCTAGCTACTTTTCAAGTGATCGTGGTCGGCTCATCGACCCGCGCGATTTCCTTCAGGCGCGCGATCTGTCGCGATGTCTTCGCCAGGTCTTGCAACACATCGCGTGCGCTTTCGCCATTGCCGCCGTCTGAAACATATCGTTCCAGGTACACCCGCAGCGTTGAGCCGCTGGTGCCGGTGCCGGACAACCGGTAGACGATGCGCTCGCCGCTGCTGAATTCGACGCGGACGCCCTGGTTTGCGCTTTCGCTGCCGTCGACCGGATCGTGGTAACGGAAGTTGTCGGCGCGGGTGACCTGCCGGCCGCCGGGTTCCTCGTCCGCCAGGCGCGGCAGGCTGTCCTGCAGCCCCGCCATGATCTCGTCGCCCGCGCGCTGGTCGAGCTTGTAGTCGTGCCGCTCGAAGTAATGCCGTCCGTACCTGCGCCAGTGTTCGTCGAGAATGGCCGCGACCGATTGACCTGTCACTGCCAGCAGGTTCAGCCAGAACAGCACCGCCCATAAGCCGTCCTTTTCGCGGCAATGGTTGCTGCTGGTGCCGAAGCTTTCCTCGCCGCACAGCGTGATTTTGCCCGCTTCGAGCAGATTGAAGAAAAACCGCCAGCCGGTGGGCGTTTCGAAGCAGGGGATGTCGAGCGATTCGGCAACCTTGTCGATCGCGCGACTGGTCGGCATCGAGCGCGCGACGCCGGCGAGACCGTCGCGGTAGCCGGGAATCCGCGTCGCCTGGGCGGCCAGCACGGCCAGGCTGTCGCCGGGCGAGACCATCATACCGGGGCCGACGATCATGTTACGGTCGCCGTCGCCGTCGGAGGCGGCACCAAAGTCCGGCGCATCGCGGCCGTTCATCAACGCCATCAGTTCATGCGCATCGTGCGGATTCGGGTCCGGGTGACGGCCGCCGAAATCCGACAGCGGTTCCGCATGGACGACACTGTCGGCCGGGAAGCCTAGCCGCTCGACCAGCAGCGCCTGTGCGTAGGGGCCGGTCACCCCGTGCAGCGCGTCGTAGCGCAACTGGAAACCGCGCGCTGCCATTGCCCGAATCGCATTGAAGTCGAACAGCGTTTCCATCAGCGCCGCGTAGTCCTCAACCGGGTCGATGATTTCGACGGTCATCGCTTCAAGATCAAAGCTGCCGGTGCGGTCGATGTTGAGCGGTGCGGGCGGCAGGATATGGTATTCGCTCAGCGTTTTGCTGCGCGCGTGGATGGCGTTCGTCAGTTGCTCGGACGCCTGGCCGCCGCCGGCGACGTTGAACTTGATGCCGAAGTCGCCTTCCGGACCGCCCGGATTATGGCTCGCGGTCAGAACGAAGCCGCCGGCAGTATTGCGCAGTCGAATCAGATGCGACGCGGCCGGCGTCGACAAGATGCCGCTGCGGCCGAGAATGACGTGCCGGACGCCGTTCGCCGCGGCCATGCGCAGCAGCGTGTTGATCGCCTGCCGGTTGAAATAGCGACCGTCGCCGCCGACTACGAGACTGCTGCCGTTGAGCTCCGGAACGCAGTCGAACACGGCCTGCAGGAAGTTCTCGAGATAGTGCGGCTGCTGGAAGACGGCAACGCGTTTGCGCAGTCCCGCGGTGCCGGGTTTCTGGTCTTCGAACGGGCGGCTGGCAACAGATTGTGCAGGCATTTGCAAGTCCTTATGTCTTGGGTCAAAGGTCCAAGGGTTAAAGGTCAAGGGAGGGGCCACCTCTCGCCATTCACCTTTTACCCTTCACCGTTCACCCTTAACCCTTATGATATATTGACGCGATGCTGGTTGATACTTCAGAACGTGTGCTCAAGCTGGTTCAGCCGCGCAGCTTCGCGGGGCTGATGACGCTGTACGAGAGCAACTACATTCGCCTGCGACAACTCGTCGGGCCGCTCGATGCGCTGCCGGATCGGCTGCGGTCGGATATTGCGGGGGAGCCGCCGCTGTCGCTGGAAATCATCGAGCGCGCACCTTATACGACCAGCGTGTTGATGACCTACTGGTTCGACGGCGGCGGGAACCGCGCGATCGCCGATCCCGACCTGCTGCTGCGGCTTTATCACGATGCCGGCATGGCGGAGGTGCTCTCCTGCCATAACGGCGGGCGCCACGGATTGCTCAGCCGCTATTCGTGCGTCGGGCGCTCCGAAATCCAGCGGCGCTGGACCACCAACATGATGCTGCACAAGTGGCTGGAATATTGCATCGACCGGCATCATTTCGACGACCGGCCGGGCGCCTGGCGGGCCCGGGCAGCGAACTGAAGTAGCTCTAAAAGCCCGCCGCCCGTGCCTTGGCAACCGCCGTGCCGGGCTCGCCAATTCCCAGGTGCATCCGGTGCATGTCGGTCGCGATCTGCGCGGCCTCGTGTAGCAGCACATCCGGCGCGCTCTCGTCGCTGGGCACCTCCGACAGCGACTTCACCGGCTTCTTGCCATTCAGCTTGCGCCACGCGTTGACGTCCGCGAGCTTCTGCGCTTCGTGACTCTTGCGCTCCGCTTGCCGCGCTTTGAGGTTGAGTGACACGCTCTTTTGCTCGTGCATCGCACGCGCCTGCGCCACATCCTTGAGGAACAACTGGTATTTGGCGCTGTGCTCGACACGCTCCTTGTGGTCGTGCCGCAGCGTCGGCAGGCTCTTGCGCAACTGGTCGTGGAACGGATGGTAATCGGCCGCTGAAATCTTGTCCCACGGCAGCGCATTGTCCTGCGTCGCTTCACCGAACTCGCTGTCGTCGATCGGCGAAGGCAGTGCAATGTCCGGCGTGACGCCGTGGTCCTGCGTGCTGCTGCCGGTGACCCGGTAGAACTTCGCGATTGTCAGTTTGAGCTGCCCGGCCTTGCCGCTGGCGACGAAGTGATTGAGGTCGAGCAGCGTCTGCACGGTGCCCTTGCCGTAGGTGGTCGAGCCGACGATCAGCCCGCGGTGGTAATCCTGGATTGCGGCGGTGAAGATTTCCGATGCCGACGCGCTGAAACGGTTAACGACGACCACCAGCGGCCCGGTATAGGCGACGTTTGAATTTTCGTCGCGATGCACCTTGACCTTGCCGTCGGTATCGCGAATCTGCACCACCGGGCCCTTGTCGATAAACAGTCCGGTCATTTCGGTGGCTTCGGCCAGCGAACCGCCCGGGTTATCGCGCAGGTCGAGCACCAGAGCGTCGATGTGCTTCTGCTTGAGCTTGCCGATCAGGCGGCGCACGTCACGAGTCGTGCTGCGGTAGTCCTTCTTGCCCTCGGAGGCGGCCTTGAAGTCGCGATAGAAGCTCGGCACGGTGATCACGCCGATCTTGTAGGTGTGGTCGCCGCGCTTGATGTCGATAACCTTCGAATGCGCCTGCTGCGCTTTCAGCTCGATCACGTTGCGCACCAGCCGCAGATGCTTTTCGGCCGCCCCCGGCGCGGTGCCGGACGGCATGATCTGCAGGCGCACGACGGTGCCCTTCTTGCCGCGGATCAGGTCGACAACGTCGCTCAAGCGCCAGCCGACCACATCGACCCATTTGCCCTTGTCCCCCTGGGCGACGGCGGTGATGCGATCGCCGGGATGAATCTTGTCGCTCTTCGCAGCGGGGCCGCCCGGCAGCACACGCTCGACCGTCACGTACTGGTTCTTGGTGGTCAGCGCCGCACCGATGCCCTGCAGCTTGAGGCTCATCTCTATCCGGAACTGCTCCGACTGCTCGGGCGAGAAGTACGCGGTGTGCGGGTCCATCGCGTGTGCGTAGGTGTTCATGAACGCGTTGAACACGTCGGCGCTGTCGTTCTGGCGCGCGCGGTGCAGGAAATTGCTGTAGCGGTCGCGCAGCACTTTTGCGGCGGCGGACCATTTCTTGCCGGTCAGCATCAGGCTGATCGCGTCGTTGGTGACGCGCTTGCGCCACAGCGTGTCGAGCGCCGCCTTGTCGGCCGGCCACGACGCGTGCTGGCGG
>DASSTE010000057.1:0-7239 GCA_035708085.1 Gammaproteobacteria bacterium
CCTGGGCATGCTGATCCTGGCGCTGGCGATCTGGGCCGTGGTAAAGCGGCTTCGCGGGCGCAGCGATGCGGATCAGCCGACCGGCCTGCCGGTATTGCTGCTCGCGCTGGTGATCTTTCAGGCGGCGCTCGGCATGTGGACCGTCACGCTGTTGCTCCGACCTACCATCGTGATGGGGCATCTGCTCGGGGGGTTCGCGATCCTGTCGCTGTTGTGGCTGCTCGCGGTGCGCAGCGGCGGCTTATTGAAGCTCGGTGATGCCTGGGATGCCAACTGGCCGCGCTGGCTCGCACTCGCCGGCCTCGTCGTACTCGCCTGCCAGATTGCGCTTGGCGGCTGGACCAGCAGTAACTACGCCGCCTACGCCTGTCCGGACTTTCCGACTTGCCAGGGGCAGTGGTGGCCGAACATGGATTTCCGCGATGCCTTCGTTTTATGGCATCATGCAGGTATTGACTTTCAGGGCGGCATACTGCCCAACAGCGCGCGCGCCGCAATCCATGTCACCCATCGGCTCGGCGCGCTCACGACCTTCATCGTGCTCGGCGGCGCGAGTCTGGCGTTCATGATCGCCGCGCCGCTCAAGCGTCTCAAGGTGCTGGGCGCGGTCGTCGCGCTGCTGCTGCTGGCGCAGATCGGCCTGGGCATCAGCCTGGTCGAGTTCGGCTTCCCGGTGTCGATCGCCGTCGCACATAACGGCAATGCCGCATTGCTGCTGCTATCGGTCGTCACCCTGAATGCCGCCGTCTGGCGCGGCCGGACGGTGAAAGCGGCTGCCCCGGCGCGCGCACAAGGACTGACTTCAACATGAACGTTGTCGCTGTATCCGCCAGTTGGCGGGATTATCTCGAACTCTGCAAACCGCGGGTCGTTTCGCTCATCGTGTTCACCGCGATGGTGGGAATGTTCCTCGCGGTGCCCGGAATGGTGCCGTGGCGCCAGTTCCTCTTCGGCACCATCGGAATTGCGCTCGGCGCATCGTCGGCGGCCGCGATCAATCACCTGATCGACCGGCGCATCGATGCGAACATGAAGCGCACCCGCCGCCGACCGTTGCCGACCGGCCATCTGAACGAACGCCAGGCAATCCTGTTCGCCACGCTGCTCGGCGTGTCGTCGATGCTGATTCTGGTGTATCTCGTCAACCCGCTGACGGCGATTCTGACGCTGGCCTCGCTGATCGGCTACGCCGGCATTTACACGATGTTCTTAAAGCGCCGGACGCCGCAGAACATCGTCATCGGTGGCGCCGCCGGCGCCGCGCCGCCAATCCTCGGCTGGACCGCGATGACCGGCCACGTTACCGCCGATGCGCTGATCCTGTTCCTGATCATCTTCACCTGGACGCCGCCGCATTTCTGGTCGCTTGCCGTCGCCCGCCGCGAGGATTACGCACGCGTCAACATGCCGATGCTGCCGGTCACGCATGGCAACCGGTTCACCTGCCTGCAAGCGTTGCTGTACACGATCTTGCTGGTGGTCGTGAGCCTGCTGCCGGTGCTGACGGGCATGAGCGGCCTGCTGTACCTGGCCGGCGCAGTGGTGCTGGGCGGCATCTTCCTCTACTACGCGATTGCCCAATTGATCTCGCCGAACAACGTGCGTCTCTCGATGAAGGCGTTCCGCTTCTCGATCACGTACCTGATGGTGTTATTCGCGCTGTTGCTGGCCGACCACTACGTCCAACTGGGCCTGCGCGGCCTGGTCTTCTAGGCGAAAAGGGACTCTGAAAAAATTCCGCTCGGAGGAGGAGAGGAGCGCCGGCGCGATTCAACCAATCGCACCGGCGTCCACTCCGGTTGCGTCTACTAATGGCCCTGGCCGTTATTGTTGTTGCCGTTCTGGTTTTGATTACTGCCGTTATTCCGGCTGCGCTGGAACGCCTGGAACTCCTGCTTGCTGATCTGGCCGTCGCCGTTCAGATCGACCCGGTCGAACTCCTGCCACAACAGCGGCGCGTTGGCCTTGGCTTCATCGCCGCTGATGGCGCCGTCGCCGTCGGTGTCGATGCTGCTGAAGCTCACGCCGCCGAGCAGGTTGAGCGTCGCCGCCTTGAATTCGGCCGGGCTGATGTTACCGTCACCGTCGGCATCGACATCGTCAAATACGCTGTCGAGACCACCATTCGGCGCTGCGTCGGCTTCTTTTTCCGTGATGAAACCATCGCCGTTCAGATCGTACGCACTGAAGCCCGGCGTCGGGCTCAGATTGGTGGTCGCAGCCTTATATTCACTCTGATCGATAACGCCGTTGCGGTTGCTGTCGATGGTGTTGAAGTTTTTCTGCAACGGGCCGTACTTGGCAGCTTCGCTCTGGCTGATGACGCCGTCGCCGTTAATGTCCCAGTGTTGGAAACTGGTCGAAGGCATAAAGGGATTAAGGTTGCGGACGGTCCGAATGGTGGACGCACAACCGGCCAGGCCGAACGCCAGCGCGGCGGCCGCGATCATTACAACGATTTTCATGAGAACCTCCTTGTTACTCAGTTCTTGTTACGGTTCAGTATAACCTAGATTCGGGACGCGCACTCATGCCGCGGTGGGCGGCACCAGTTCCACTTTCGTCCAGCCCGCTTCGCGCTTGTCGAAGTTCTTGTAAGCATCGATCGCGGAAACCAGGGGTTTTTGCTGGGTCAGCACGTTCAGCGGGTTGATAACGTTGCTCTTGACCTTGTTGACGAGGTCGGGGATGTAGCGTCGGTGGTTGCAGTTGCCCATCCGGAGCGTAAGATTTTTCATCATCGCCTCGCCGATCGGGAACGCCTCCATTTTTGGCGAGTAGACGCCGATGATCGCGACGGTGCCGGCCTTCGCGACCGACTCCACGCACCAGCGCAGCGCCTGCGACGGCGCGTCGCCCGGCTCCCAATTGCCGTCGTGCGGATTCGTTTCCGGCGCAACTTGCTTCACTTCCTGCTGAAACCGTTCGGTATTCGCACCATCGCCCGGGCCATCATGCGGATGCACGGCATCAATGCCGACGGCGTCGATGACGCGGTCCGCGCCGATGCCGCCGGTTAATTCGCGAATGGTCTCGACCGGATCTTCACGGCTGAAGTCGATCACTTCCGCGCCCTGCGCGCGCGCCATTTCCAGCCGGCTCGGAATGCAATCGACGGCGAGGATGCGGCCGGCGCCCATCAGCCCGGCGCTCGCGATCGTGAACAGCCCGACCGGGCCGCAACCAAAAATCGCCACGGTGTCGCCGTACCTGATTTCGGCGAGATCGGCGCCGAAATAGCCGGTTGGAAAAATATCGGAAATCAGAATGGCTTGCTCGTCCGTCACCGCGTTGGGCAGCCGCACCAGGTTGACGTGCGCGAATGGCACGCGGACGTACTCCGCCTGCATTCCGTCGAAGCCACCGGTCGATTCCGGTCCGCCGTAAAATGACGTTCCGGCCAACTTGCCGTTCGGGTTGGCGTTGTCACACTGTGCGTAACAGCCGGCGCGGCAATATGAGCAGTAGCCGCAGGCGATGGTGGATGGGATGACGACCCGGTCGCCCTGCCGCAGGTTGCGGACGTCATCGCCGACAGCTTCAACGACGCCGACAGCCTCATGCCCCAGCACCCGCCCTTCCTTCATGCCCGGCAGCGTGCCGCGGATCATGTGCAGGTCGGTGCCGCAAATCGCGCTCGCCGTAATCTTGACGATCGCGTCGGTGGGATTCCGGAGGGTCGGCTCGGCGATGTCGTCAAGGCGAATATCGCCGATGCCGTGGAATACGACAGCTTTCATGGCGCCTCCATGCTACGCGTGGTCTTACTTCAACTGGAAGGTGACTTTCATCCAGACGCGGTACAAGATGATCTTGCCGTCGTCCGACACTTTCACTTCCTGATCCTTGACCCAGATGCTTTGTACCTGGTCCAGCTTCTGGCAGGCGGACTTCGCGCCTTCCTTGACGGCTTCCTCAAAGCTGGTGGTCGAATCGGCAGAAATTTCGATCGTTTTGGCAATGGGCATGGCGTCCTCCGTGACCGCGAGTCAATACCGTTAATAGAAGCACGCTGTCTGCCATGATGCCTATCGGGGCGTCTATCTAAGGGTCCGCTTTTCGACGTACTTTTGCCATGCGAGCCAACCGAAATACAGCGGCACGCCGAACAGCGTGAGCGCCAGACTGATACCGGTCTCGGCCGGCTTTTCGTAAAGCGAATAGCCGATTACCGCGAAGGTGCCGAGCACGAACAGCCCCGGCACGATCGGGTAGCCGATCACGCGGTAAGGCCGCTCCGCGTCCGGCCGCTTGCGCCGCAGAATGAACAGCCCGATGACCGACAGCGCGAGGAACGGCCAGATGCCGAGCACGTAAGCGCGCGCGAGCTGGATGAAGTCGCGGAACAGGACGTAAACGACGGCGATGGCGCAGGTAAAGATGATCGCGACATACGGCGTCTCGAAGCGCGGATGCACCTTGCCGACCGCCTGAAAGAACAACCTGTCTTCGGACATCGCGTAGAACACGCGTGGGTCCGACATGATGCTGCCGTTGAGCGAACCCAGCACCGACACCATCACCAGCGCGCCGGCTGCCGCCGCACCGGCGCTGCCCAGCACCGTCACGGCCGCATCGACCGCGACCGCCTGCGATCCGGCAAGTACATTAAACGGCAACGCCCGCAAGTAAGCCGCGTTAATGATCAGGTAGATCGCGATCACGATCAGCGTGCCGCCGACCAGCGCCAGCGGCAAGGTCCGCTGCGGGCGGCGCATCTCACCAGCAAGGGTCGTCAGGTTTTCCCAACCATCGTATGCCCACAGAACGGTCACCAGTCCGACGCCGATGCCGGTCCACTTAAGCGAACTACTGCTGGCCGCCACGGTAGTCGTGCCGGCGGCGTGCGGCGCGAGGGCAAAGATCGCCACTGCAAGGCCGACAATCGCAATGATCTTGGCCGCCGTCGAAACATTCTGAAATAAGGCACCCAGGCGTACCGAGCGGTAATGCGCCGCGGCAAACAGCACGATCAGTCCCGCCGCGATCCAGTGTGTCGCTGCCGGGCCGATCGGCACGAACGTTCCGAGATACTCGACGAACACCAGGCTTTGCGCCGCCCACGCAAGCGCAGTCGTAATCAGCCAGATCCAGCCGAACAGAAACGCCAGCGGCCGGCCGTAGGCTTCGCGCAGATACACATATGGCCCACCGGAATGCGGAAACATCGCGGCCAGCTCGGCCGTGGACAGCGCGCCGAACAGCGTGATGACGCCGCCGAAAATCCACACCAGCGCCATGCCGGCCACGCTGCCGCTGCTTTGCGCGATCGACGGCGGCACGCGAAAAATGCCGCTGCCGATGATGATGCCGACAACCACCGCCATGCCGGTAAAGGTGCCCAGACGGCGGGGCAGCGCCCTGATGGGCGTCGAGGCTTCGCCCGCAGGGTTCTGCGCGCGCGTTGATTGATCCATTAGCGGAACCACCGGCTTTGCGAAAGTCCGCGCCAGTATGCCAAAGCCGCGCCGGAGGCGACAGAACGAACGGCTTGCATTATGCTGAATGAACATGGACGTATTCGGCATCAGACTGGTTGGCGTTAACGCGGACAGCGGCCGAAAGCTGCTGATGAGCATCATGCTCATCGTGGCGCTGCTGATTCTGCGGTGGCTGCTGGCGGCGCTCACGCGCTACTTGATGGAGCGGCATCCGGAGGCACGCGCTACATTCTGGGTGCGCCAGATCGTCAATATCGTTCTGGTGGTGGTGCTGGTTTTCGGCGTCGCGTCCATCTGGCTGAACAGCGCCACCCATCTGACGACGGCAATGGGGTTGGTCAGCGCAGGCATTGCCGTCGCGCTGCAAAAACCGATTTCCGCGCTTGCGGGCTACCTGGTGATCCTGCGCGGCCGCACCTTCCACGTCGGCGACCGCATTCGCATGGGCGGCGTGCGTGGCGACGTGATCCGGGTCGGCTTCATCCAGACGACGATCATGGAAATGGGTCAGCCGCCGGGCGAGCAGGGCGACGAGCCGTCGATGTGGGTCAAGGCGCGCCAGTTCAGCGGCCGCATCGTTACCGTCAGCAACAGCAAGATATTCGACGAGCCCGTGTTTAACTACACCCGCGACTTCCCCTACCTCTGGGGAGAAATGATGATCCCCATTACCTACACGGCGGATCGGACGAAGGCCGAAGCGATCATTCTCGAAGCGGCGCGGCGCCACAGCACCAAAACGAGCCAATTGAGCGCCGAGGCGCTGCATAAGATGCAGGAGACATACTTTATCCGCACGGCCGATTTCGAGCCGCGGGTCTTTTACCGGCTGACGGACAATTGGCTGGAGCTCGCGGTGCGATTCGTCGTGTTCGACCGTGGCGTTCGCGAGGTCAAGGACGCCATGAGCCGCGAAATTCTGGCCGGCCTGGACGCCGCCGGCATCGGCATCGCGTCGGCGACGTACGACATCGTCGGCTTGCCGCCGGTGCGGATTCGCCGCGAGAAGGATATAGAATAGGTCGCTGATGCCTGTCTCCGCGACCAATGCGTTTCCGACGCCGGCCGATCCGATGGCGGCCTTGGCCGACCTGATCCGCCGCAGCCGCCGTCTCGTCGTTCTCACCGGCGCCGGTTGCAGCACCGAATCCGGCATTCCCGACTACCGCGACGAAAACGGCGACTGGAAGCACAAGCGGCCGGTGCAGTTTCAGGATTTCGTCGCAAGCGAGTCGATGCGGCGGCGCTACTGGGCGCGGAGCCTCGTCGGTTGGAAGCGCATGGCCAACGCGCAGCCGAACGCCGCGCACCGGGCACTCGCCGCGCTCGAAACGGCCGGCCACATCCATGGCCTGATCACCCAGAACGTCGACGGCCTGCACCACAAGGCTGGTAGCCGAAAAATCATCGACCTGCACGGGCGGCTGGATTGTGTCGAATGCCTCGATTGCCGCAGCACGATCGCGCGCAAGGATTTCCAAGCCGAGCTAGACCGGCTTAATCCCGGCTGGCGGCTGCTGGTTGCCGGCATCGCGCCGGATGGCGACGCGCTGCTTGAAAATGTCGATTTCGATGCTTTCAAAGTGCCGGCTTGCCGGGAATGCGGCGGCATCCTGAAGCCCGGTGTCGTCTTCTTCGGCGAAGCCATTCCGCGTGAACGCGCCGCCGCCGCGCTCGGCTGGCTGGAAGAGGCCGACGCACTGCTCGTCGTCGGCTCATCATTGATGGTCTGGTCGGGCTACCGCTTTGCCCGCCGCGCCGCCGAGCGCGGCATCCCCATCGCCGCGATCAATCTCGG
>DASSTE010000058.1:0-49077 GCA_035708085.1 Gammaproteobacteria bacterium
CCGAACGAAATGCAGGTCGGTCAGACCGGCAAGATCATTGCGCCCGAGCTTTACGTGGCTGTCGGCATCTCCGGCGCGATCCAGCACTGCACCGGCATCAAGGACGCCGGCACGATCGTCGCGATCAACAAAGATCCGGACGCACCGATTTTCGAAATGGCTGATATCGGCCTGGTCGGAGACCTGTTCGAGGTGCTGCCGGAACTGGAAAAGGCGTTGGACACGGGCACATGAGCGGGCCCATCTGGCAACCCGG
This sequence comes from Gammaproteobacteria bacterium, assembly GCA_035708085.1. GTDB lineage: Bacteria > Pseudomonadota > Gammaproteobacteria > Natronospirales > DASSBR01 > DASSBR01. Next base: position 257 of record DASSTE010000058.1, read on the forward strand.
AGAGGAACGTGCCTCGCGCTCCAACCTGGCCTGCTTCATGGCCGGTGTGCGCAGCAAGCACAACATCGAACTGAACGACTACGCAGACCTGTACCGCTGGTCGATAGAGCACCCGGAGCAATTCTGGCCGGAAGTTTGGAATGCGTTCGACGTCCGCGCGAGCAAGCGTTGGGACGAGGTGCTGGTTGATGGCGACCAGATGCCAGGCGCGAAGTGGTTCACCGGCAGCCGGCTCAACTTCGCCGAAAACCTGCTGCGCTTTCGCGACGAGCGCACCGCGCTATGGTTTCGCGGCGAGCAAGGCCATGATGCCCGGTACAGCTATGCCGAACTTTATGAAGCGGTCGCCCGTGTCGCGGCCGGACTGAAAGCCGCCGGCGTCGGCGTCGGCGACCGGGTCGCCGCGTTCATGCCCAACCGGCCGGAGACCGTGATCGCAATGCTGGCCACCACCAGCCTCGGCGCGATCTGGTCGTCGTGCTCGCCCGACTTCGGCATCAACGGCGTGCTGGACCGCTTCGGCCAGATCGAGCCGACAGTGCTGTTCACAGCCGACGGCTATTTCTACAACGGCAAGACGATCGACTCGCTGGGCCGGGTGCGCGATATCCTCGGCAAGCTGCCGTCGGTGAAACAGGTCGTGGTTGTCCCGTACGTAGACGAATCGCCGGATATCAGCGGCCTGCCCCGCCCTGCCCTGTTCGCCGAGTTTGGCGAGGCCACCGATGAAATCGAATTTGCGCAACTGCCGTTCGATCACCCGATTTACATCATGTATTCGTCCGGCACGACCGGCGTGCCCAAGTGCATCGTTCATGGTGCCGGCGGCGTCCTGCTGCAGCACCTGAAAGAACTGGCGCTGCATACGGATCTCAAGCGGCACGACAACATTTTCTACTTCACCACCTGCGGCTGGATGATGTGGAACTGGCTGGTGAGCAGCCTCGCGCTCGGCGCGACGGTCGTGCTGTATGACGGTTCGCCGTTTCATCCTCAGCCCAATTCGCTGCTGAAACTGGCCGACGAAATCGGCATCAGCATTTTTGGTACCAGCGCCAAGTACATTGCGGCGCTGGAAAAGGCCGGGGTCAAAAGCGGCGACGGCTTTACGCTTGATGCGCTGAAGGCGATCCTGTCGACCGGCTCGCCGCTGGCACAGGAAAGCTTTGACTACGTCTACCGCGACCTGAAGCAGGACGTGCAACTGTCATCGATTTCCGGCGGTACCGATATCGTTTCCTGCTTCGCGCTGGGCAATCCGATCCTGCCGGTCTGGCGCGGCGAGTTGCAGTGCCGCGGACTCGGCATGGCGGTCGAGGTTTTCAACGATGAGGGTAAACCGGTGCGCAATGAAAAGGGTGAGCTGGTGTGCGTCAAGCCGTTCCCGGTCATGCCGGTGCAGTTCTGGAACGACCCGGACGGCAAGCGCTATAGCTCAGCCTACTTCGAGCGTTTCCCGGGCGTGTGGTGCCACGGCGATTACGCCGAGCTGACCGAACATGATGGCGTGATTATCTACGGCCGCTCCGACGCGGTGCTGAATCCCGGCGGTATCCGCATCGGCACCGCGGAGATTTACCGCCAGGTGGAAAAGCTCGACGAGGTGCTGGAAAGTATCGCTGTCGGCCAGGAATGGGGCGACGACACGCGCATCGTGCTGTTCGTGAAACTGCGGCCGGGCGTCGAACTGGACGATGAGTTACGCGCGCGCATCCGCAAGATCATTCGCGACAATACCTCGCCCCGCCACGTCCCCGCGAAAATCGTTGCGGTCGCGGATATTCCCCGCACTATCAGCGGCAAGATCGTGGAGTTGGCCGTGACGCGCGTCATCCACGGACGACCCGTCAAGAACATCGATGCGCTGGCGAATCCCGAGGCGCTGGAGCATTACCGCAATCTTTCCGAGCTCGACACGGATTGATTGGCGAGCCGCTGCCCCTGAGTCCTGCCGAACGCTATCGGCAGGATCTTGAGAAGCCCGGCTTTGCTCGCGATCCGGCGCAAGCCCGCGTGGTCGAAGGGCTCGACCGGCTGTACCACGAACTGGTAGCCACGGCACCGGACAGCCCCTGGCAACGGCTGCTGGCACGCTTCCGAAAGGACGCGCAGCCGATTTGCGGCCTCTACATCTGGGGCCAAGTCGGCCGCGGCAAAACCTACCTGATGGACTGCTTTTATCAGTCGCTACCGTTCGAGGAAAAGAAGCGGCTCCACTTTCACCGCTTTATGCGCGCGGTGCACGATGACCTGAATACTCTGCGCGATCAGGAAGATCCTTTGGCCGTCGTCGCGTCACGCTGGGCGGAAGCGGTGCGCGTGATCTGCTTCGACGAATTCGCCGTTACCGATATTACGGACGCGACCATACTGGGCCGGCTGCTTCGTCATCTGTTCAGTCATGGCGTTACTCTGGTCGCGACGTCCAATAGCGAACCGGACGAACTATACAAAAACGGCCTGAAGCGGGAATTGTTCCTGCCGGCGATCGCACTGCTGAAAAAGCACACGCGCGTGATGCACTGCGACAACGGCGACGATTACCGGCTGCGCCAGTTGACGCGTGCGCGGCTGTATTATGCGCCTTTAGGCACGGCAGCCGAGAAGGCGCTTACGGACGCCTTCGAAGCCATCGCCGGTACGGCTGGGGAAGCTGATCAGCCGTTGACGGTCGAGGGGCGCGAGATCTTTGCGCACCGCACCGGAGACGGCGTTGCGTGGTTCGGCTTTGACCGGATTTGCGGCGGACCCCGATCGGCGAACGATTACATTGAGATCGCGCGCCTGTATCACACGGTGATCGTGTCCGGCATTCCGCGGCTGGGACGAGGGCGGGAAGATGAGGCGCGCCGTTTCATCGCGCTGGTGGACGAGTTCTACGACCGCGGCGTCAAGCTGATCATCTCCGCCGCAGCACCAATCGAGGAACTCTACGAGGGCCAGCGGCTGCGGATGGAATTCACCCGCACCCGCAGCCGCCTTATCGAGATGCAGAGTAAAGAATATCTGGCGCGGCCGCACGCGCCGTAGCGCCGTCGCCGAAGGCGTCGACGGAAATCACTTCCCGGCGCAGGCGCTCCGCCGCAAGCACGACCTGCATGTCGGCTTCCGTCAGCAAACCGGCCGTGACGCATTCGGCCAGCCGCGGCTCGAGTTCGTCATTTGCGACGGCGTCGAGGCGAACCTGACTGCCGAGCTTGCGTACCAGCGGTTCGGCTTCCGTCGCCTGCCGCAGGGCGTCGTCGATCGTCTTCAGCCGCTCGCCTTGTGCCTGCGGCAGAAACATGCCCTCCGCGAGGCGGTCGCGGCTGTCGGTCGGCTGCATGATCAGCGACGCGATGTTCCGATCAAGCTGGTCGGCCGGCCGCTTGGACCGTCGCCCGAGCGGCAGCGCAAGCATGCGAATCAGCCATGCAATCGGACGATTGGCCAGATTCGCCGTCACCGCGTAGAGACTCTCCTGAATTGTGTACAGGCAATCCGCGCATGCCCACTCCACCAGCACCCGATCTTCCGGCAATGCACCCGCCTGTTCGTAATGCTTGAGCATCACGGTGCCGAGGTAGAGTTGGCTGATGGCATCCGCCATGCGGCCCGAAATGCGCTCGCGGCGTTTAAGCTCACCGCGCAGGCTCAGCAACAGCAGATCGGTGGTAATGGCGAAAGCGGCACTCATTCGCTCGAAGTCCCGCCAGTACGAAGCGAGCGCCGGATCGGTGCCTTCCGGTGCGCGCGCGAGCCGACCGCCGCTCAGGCCCAGCAGCAACGCGCGGGCGCCGTTGCGGATGGCGTAGCCGATATGGCCAAGTAATGCGCCGTCGAACGCCTGCGCACCGGCTTCGGCATCTTCGTCATTGGCGGCAGTCAGTTCATCGATCAGAAACGGATGACAGCGTAGCGCTCCCTGCCCGAACGTGATCAGGTTGCGTGTAAGGATGTTCGCCCCTTCGACGGTCACGCCCACAGTCGTGTAGGCATCGAGTTGGCTTAACAGGTTGTTCGGCCCGAGACAGACGCCGGCGCCGGCGTGAATGTCCAGCGCATCCGTCACCACCTGGCGGGCGCGCTCGGTGAGGTTGTATTTCATGATTGCCGACACGACCGACGGCTTGTGGCCCTCGTCGAGCGCCGACAGCGTGACCTGCCGCGCTGCATCCATCAGGTACGTGTTGCCCGCGATTCGCGCCAGCTTTTCCTCGACACCTTCGAAGCGCCCGATCGGTACCTTGAATTGGCTACGCAGCTGCGCATAGGCGCCGGTGACGCGCGTCGAGACCTTGGCCGCTGCGGTACTCAGTGCGGGTAACGAAATGGCACGACCGTCGGTCAGCGACTCCATCAGCATGCGCCAACCCTTGCCGGCGTATTGTGTGCCGCCGATGACCTGCTCCATCGGCACGAACACGTCGCGGCCGTGCAGCGGGCCGTTCTGGAAGGCCATGCCGTAAGGCCGGTGACGCTCGCCCTGCGTGACGCCCGGCGCGTTCGCCGGCACCAGCGCGAGTGTAATACCCAGGTTTTCCCGCTCGCCGAGCAGGTGATTCGGGTCTTCAAGCTTGAAGGCCAGGCCGAGTACAGTCGCTATCGGTCCCAGCGTGATGTAGCGCTTGTCGAAATCGAGCCGGATGCCGAGCACATTTTCGCGGCCCTCGTACTCTTGGCGGCAGACGACACCGCGATCGGAAATGCCGCTCGCGTCGCTGCCGGCGTTTTGGCCGGTAAGCGCGAAGCACGGCACTTCCTCACCGCGCGCGAGTCGCGGCAGGTAATGATTCTTCTGCTCCTCGGTGCCGTACTTCAGCAGCAGTTTGCCCGGCCCGACCGAATTCGGAATCATCACCGTCAGCGCGGCGCTGATGCTGCGCGTCGCAATTTTCATTACGACGGAGGCGTGGCCGAAGTTGGAAAATTCCTTGCCGCCGTAGCCGCGCGGGATGATCATGCCGAAGAAGCCTTCGTCCTTGATGAATTGCCACACTTGCGGCGGCAGGTCGTTCAGTTCGTAATTGATCTTCCAGTCGTCGAGCATTTCGCAGAGGCGCTCGACTGGCCCATCGATGAACGCGCGTTCCTCGGCGGAAAGGCGCGGCGGCGGGAAGCCCAGTAGCGTCTGCCAGCGCGGCCGGCCACGAAACATCTCCGCCTCCCACCAGATGGTGCCGGCTTCCAGCGCATCGCGCTCGGTCGGCGAAATGTCCGGCATCGCGTTTCTGTAGAAAGCAAGCACCCGGTCGCTCAGCAGCCGGCGCCGGACAGCAGTCACGGTCGCAATCACGGCGGCCGTGGCCAGCACGACCCAGAGCACGATCAGCGCGATAACCCCGGCGCCGCCGACCCATGTCATGGCGATTAGTACGACGGCCAGCACCGGAATCCAGGTGCGGCGGGCGGCGCCGGTGTAGGCGACGGCGAGGGCCGCGATGAGGCAGATGAAGGCCCAGAGGATCGGGTTGGCGTAAATGGGAGTCACGGGCGGCTCTCGGCTATTATGCGTCGGGCTGGTTTTCCGGCGCGGCTTTGGCAAACTCTTCCAGTTCCAGGCATGCCCGCTCGATGCGCGTGATCGTCGGATACGGCACGAGGTCGCATTCGAAGCGCCGGGCATTGAAGACCTGCGGCACCAGGCAGATATCGGCGAGTCCCGGCGTTTCGCCGTGGCAATAACGGCCGGTCGCCGGGCTGGAGGCCAGCATGGACTCCAGCGCGTTGAAGCCTTCCTTGATCCAGTGCCGATACCATTGATCGCGTGCCGATTTGTCCACATCCAATTCGCGCTCCAGGTACTGCAGCACACGCAAGTTGTTCAGCGGGTGGATGTCGCAGACGACCGTCTGGGCCAGCGCCCGCACCCGCGCGCGACCGGCAGGGTCTTTCGGCAGTAACGGCGACTGCGGGTATTTTTCTTCCAGATATTCGATGATTGCCAGCGACTGCGTAATCGGGGCGCCACCGTTGACAAGCGTCGGCACCAGTCCCTGCGGATTCAACTGCCGGTAGCCGGTGCCGTGCTGCTCGCCGCCGTCGCGAACCAGATGAACGAACCGCTGTTCCGCTTCCAGCTCTTTCAGGTTCAGCGCGATACGCACCCGGTAGGCCGCGGTGCTGCGAAAATACGTATAAAGCTGCATGGCGTATTTCGGCTATTTATACGGCTCGATCGTCTGGTCGATCGCGCCGAAGATCGAGCGGCCGTCGCCGTAGTTCATTTCGATGCGCACTCGATCGCCGTACTGCATGAACTGCGTCGTCGCTTCGCCCGAATCGATGATCTCGAGCATGCGCCGCTCGGCGAGACACGACGAGCCGCGCGAAATATCGTGATTGGCGATCGTGCCGGAACCGAGCAGGGTGCCGGCTGACAATGGCCGCGTCTTTGCCGCGTGCGCCAGCAATTGCGGGAAGCTGAACTGCATGTCGTCACCCGCGTTCGGTTCGCCGAACAGCTTGCCGTTAAGATGCGTAATCAGCGGCAGGTGCAACTTGCCGCCGCGCCAGGCGTCGCCCAGTTCGTCCGGCGTCACCGCGGCCGGTGACAGCGCGGAGCGCGGCTTGCTTTGCAGGAAGCCGAAGTTCTTTTTGAGTTCCGCCGGAATCAGGTTGCGTAGCGAGACGTCGTTGATCAGCACCAGCAGGCGGATGTACTCACCAGTTTCGTCGGCGGTGGCGCCCTGCGGGATGTCGCCGGTGATCACGCCGATTTCGGATTCGAAGTCGATGCCGTAGTCGGTGCTGGCCACGCGCACCGGCTCGGTCGGCGCGAGAAAGCCGTCGCTGACCGCCTGGTACATTAGCGGGTCTTCCTTGAAACTCGGCGGCATTTCCGCACCACGCGCCTTGCGCACATGCTCGACGTGCGCGAGGTACGCACTACCGTCGAGGAACTGGTAGGCACGCGGCAACGGCGAGGCCAGCATTTCGGCGTGCAGCGGACGCGCCCCACGCGCCCTGCCCTGATTCAGGTCGTCATAAACAGCACGCAACAAGCCTTCGGTCTCGTCCCACCGCTCCACAGCGTCCTGCAACGTCGAAGCGATTTCCGGCACGGCAGCGTAGTGCTGCAATTCCCGGTCGACAACGACCAGCGTGCCATCGCGGCCGCCTTCCTTGAGGGTGGCGAGTTTCATAAATCGGTTCTCCTATGACGGTAAGGTTAATGGTCAAGGATAAAAGCGAAGAAAGCTCTGCTCATTCACCCCTTTTACCTTTCACCTTTAACCTTTTACCTGTTTCCGTTGAAGTGTTTTTTGAGGCCTTGCCAGCACTGCTGGTAGTCGGCCTGCAGTTCCGGCGCTTCGAGCGCCTGGCGGGTGGGACGGATGACGGCGCGTGCTTCGAACATGAATGCCATCGTATCAGTCACGTGCTGCGGCTTCGAGGTGTCGATCGAGATCGCTTTTTCGTAACTGCCGGCGTCGGGGCCGTGGCCGCTCATCGAGTTGTGCAGGCTCATGCCGCCGGGAACGAAGCCGCCGGCCTTGGCGTCGTATTCACCGTGAAGCAGGCCCATGAACTCGGACATGATGTTGCGGTGGAACCACGGCGGGCGGAATGTATTCTCCGCCACCAGCCAGCGCGGCGGAAAGATCACGAAGTCCATGTTGGCGGTGCCGGGGGTGTCGCTTTGCGAGGTCAGCACCGTGAAGATCGACGGGTCCGGATGATCGTAGCTGATCGAACCGATGGTGTTGAAGCGCGTGAGATCGTATTTGTAGGGCGCATAATTGCCGTGCCAGCCGACGACATCCAGCGGCGAATGGTCGAGTTCCGCAGACCACAGCCGGCCCTGGAATTTGCCGACCAATTCGGCAGCGCCCTCGACGTCCTCGTAAGCCGCGACGGGATAAAGAAAATCGCGCGCATTGGCGAGCGAATTGGAGCCGATCGGCCCGAGTTCCGGCAGGCGCAGCAGCGCACCGAAGTTCTCGGCGACGTAGCCGCGTGCAGCATCGTCGAGCAGTTCGACCCGGAAACGCACGCCGCGCGGGATCACGGCGATCTCCAGTGGCGCCACCCGCAGCACACCCAGTTCGGTCGCAATGTGCAGCCGGCCCTGTTGCGGCACGATCAGCAGCTCGCCGTCGGCGTCATAGAAATACCGGTCGCGCATCGAGCGGTTGGCGGTATAGACGTGCGCGGCGAACCCGAATTGCGTTGCGGGAGAGCCGTTGCCGGCGATGGTAATCAGGCCGTCAATGAAATCCGTCGGTTGATCCGGCATCGCCAGCGGATCCCAGCGCAGCTGGTTCGGCGACGGCGGTGTTTCGTCAAATCGATTATGAAAGCGCCCCTCGGCCAATGCCGAAAACGAGCTGTGCATCGCCGCCGGAAGGATCCGGTACAGCCAGCTGCGCCGGTTCGCATACCGCGGCGCAGTGAAGGCGGTGCCGGAGAGCTGCTCGGCGTAGAGGCCGTACGGAACGTTCTGCGGCGAGTTCTGCCCCGCCGGCAATACGCCCGGCAACGCCTCGGTCGCAAACTCGTTGCCGAAGCCGGACTGATATTGGGGTTCCGACTCCGTTTCCGCCTGCGGTTTCAGTTTGCTCACATTCTGATCCATACGCCTTCTTACTCCCCTCTCCGGACGGAGAGGGGAAGTAGAGGGTCGGCTCTTTAAAGAACGCCGCGCTTTTCCTGATCCCGCTCGATGGCTTCAAACAGAGCGCGGAAGTTGCCTTCGCCGAAGCCTTCATTGCCCTTGCGCTGAATGATTTCGAAGAAGATCGGGCCGATGCAGTTTTCGGTGAAAATCTGCAGCAGCAACTGCTGATGCGTTTCTTCGTCGGCATCTATCAGGATGCGGTTCCTGCGCATCCGCTCCAGGTCTTCCCGGTGCCCCGGCACGCGCTCGTCGATCATGTCGTAATACGTCTGGGGCGTGTCCAGGAAGCCGACGCCCCGCTCGCGCATCGCTTCCACCGTTTCGTACACGTTGTCGGTGTACAGCGCGATGTGCTGGATGCCTTCGCCGTTGTATTCCTTCAGGAATTCGGCGATCTGGGACTTGTCGTCAGCCGACTCGTTGAGCGGAATGCGCACCTTACCGTCCGGGCTGGTCATCGCCTGCGAGAACAGGCCGGTCTTGCTGCCCTTGATGTCGAAATAGCGAATTTCGCGAAAGTTGAACAGGCGCTCATAGTAGCTCGACCAGGTCCGCATTTCGCCGCGCTCAACATTGTGCGTCAGGTGATCGATGAACTTGAGACCCACGCCCTTCGGGTTCTGGTCGACGCCGTCAATCGGCTCGAACTCGGCCGCGTACGTGTCCTGATCGCCGTAGCGGTCGACCATGTAGAGAATGCTGCCGCCGATACCTTCGATCTTGGGCACATCCATCGCGACCGTATCCGGCTTGTGGGTGATCGCATCGGCACCCTTCTCCAACGCGCGATCATAAGCCTTGGCGGCATCCTTGACGCGAATCGCGAAACCACACGCGGACGGGCCGTGCTTGGCGGCGAAATCGGCGGCGAAGCTATCGGACTCGCCATTAACGAGAAAATTGACACCATTCTGGCGGTAAAGCGTCACGGCCTTGTTTTTATGGCGCGCGACCGCTTCGAAGCCCATGCGGGTGAACAGGTCGTGCAGCAGGGTAACGTCGGGCGCGGTGAATTCGATGAATTCAAAGCCGTCGGTCCCCATCGGGTTATCGAACATTTCTGCCATGACACACCTCAATGATCTTGTGTCGGAGCCGGGCGACAGGTACCCGTCCCGAAATATGAATTCCGTCAGGCCATTATAAGCAATTTTGGACGCCGAGGCCGAATGCCTCGACGAATCAGGAACTTAGCCTAGTTCCGTGCGGACGTCGATCAGCTCCGGGAACAGCACCGTATCGACTGCTTTTTTCAGGAATGCTACCCCCGACGAGCCGCCCGTGCCGCGCTTGTGGCCGATGATGCGTTCGACCGTCTTCATATGGCGGAACCGCCAAAGCTGGAAGTTGTTGTCGAGATCGACCAGCTTTTCGCACATCTCGTAGGCGTCCCACCAAGTGTCGCGATCCTCGTAGATCGTCTTGAACACGGCCGTCACGCCCGGATGTGCTTCGTAGTTTTGCGAAAAATCACGCTCGACGCGCTCGGCCGGCACCGGATGACCGTGACGCGCGAGATAGCGCAGGAATTCGTCGTAAAGGCTCGGCTCGCGCAGCAGTTCCGTCAGGCGGTCGTACGTCGGCCGGTCGTGCTCGAACATTCTCAGCAACGCCCGGTTCTTGTTGCCGAGCATGAACTCGAGACCGCGATATTGCGGCGACTGGAACCCGGAGGCCGTGCTCAGCACCCCGCGAAACTCCGCGTACTCGCTGGGCGTCAGCGTCTCCAGCACCGCCCACTGGTTGAACAACTGCTCCTGGATAAGCTTGACGCGCGCCAGTATCTTGAAGCACGGCTCAAGCTGGTCGGCGCGGATGTAACCCCGCGCCGCCGCCAGTTCGTGCAGCATCAGCTTGATCCACAGCTCGGAAGTCTGGTGCTGGATGATGAACAGCAGTTCGTCGTGATGCGGCGGGTCGCTGAGCGGATGCTGCGCGCTCAATAGCTGGTCGAGAGACAGATACCCGGAATACGTCAGCCGGTTTTCGAGATCCAGTTGAATGTCAGATTCCAGCTCGCGCTCTGCCATGATGCCTGCCTGCGTTACTCCGGGATGGGGATTTGCTAGAATTGCCGGGTTTTAACCGAACAACATTCGGCCGCCCGGCCGGAATTCCTTATTCTACAGGATGCGATGTTCGGCGGCCGCCCGCTCCGGCGTCGTCGATGTTTCGGGCGGCCACGTGAGGAGAGGATCCCTTGAAGACCGTTGCCAAATTCGAGATCGGCTTCGAGCAGTTCATCGACGAGAGCGGCAAAGCCGTACAGACACTGCCGAAGTTTGCCGAGAAACCGGCCGAACTCATCAAAATGTACCGGATGATGACCTTAACAAGGCTGTTCGACACCCGCGCGATTGCGCTGCAACGCACGGGCAAGCTCGGCACCTACGCCTCCAGCCTCGGCCACGAAGCCATCCACGTCGGCATCGGCGCGGCGATGAAGGAGGAAGACGCGCTGGCGCCGATGTACCGCGAGTACGGCGCCCAGTTCTGGCGCGGCGTGAAGCTCTCCGAGGTACTGCTCTACTGGGGCGGCGACGAGCGCGGCAGCGACTTCTCGGGCCCGGCGCACGATTTCGCCTGGTGCGTGCCGATCGCGACCCAGTGCCTGCACGGTGCGGGCGCCGCGATGGCGTTCAAGCTTCGCAAGGAAAAACGTTGCGCCGTGGCGGTCGTCGGCGACGGCGGCACATCCGAAGGCGACTTTTACGAAGCGATCAACGCTGCCGGCGCATTTCAGTTGCCGATCGTGTTCGTCGTCTCCAACAACCAGTGGGCCATTTCCGTGCCGCTGGCACAACAGACCGCGTGCGAAACGCTGGCACAAAAGGCGTTTGCCGGCGGTTTCGAAGGCACGCAGGTCGACGGCAACGACATCGTCGCCGTCCGCAATGCTATGGAAAACGCGCTGGCGAAGGCCCGCAAGGGCGGCGGTCCGACGCTGATCGAGGCATTGACCTATCGCCTTTCCGACCACACCACCGCCGATGATGCGACCCGCTATCGTCCGAATGACGAAGTCAAAGCAGCCGAGAAGAAAGAGCCGCTGGTGCGCTTGCGCCAATACCTCACCGCCCTCGGCGAATGGGACGACGCCAAGGAAAAGGCGCTGATCGACGAATGCAAGCAGCAGGTCGCCGACGCCGTCAAGGAATACGAAAACACGCCCAAGCCATCCCTCGAATCGATGTTCGACTATATGTACGCCGAGCTGCCCGAAGCGCTCGAAGAACAACGCGCCGCGGCACTGGCCGCCGGCGAGACGGAGAGCGCGCATGGCTAAAATCACCCTGATCGAAGCCGTCACCATGGCGATGGCATATGAACTGGAACACGATGACAGCGTCGTGGTGTTCGGCGAGGATGTCGGCCCCAACGGCGGCGTGTTCCGCGCCACGGCCGGGCTGCAGGAGCGCTTCGGCAAGGAGCGCGTGTTCGACACGCCGCTGGCCGAGTCGATGATTGCGGGCCTCGCGGTCGGCATGTCCGCGCAAGGCATGAAGCCGATCGGCGAAATCCAGTTCTCCGGCTTCGCGTATCCTGCTTTCGACCAGCTCATCAGCCACGCCGCGCGCATGCGTCACCGCACCCGCGGCCGCCTGCACTGCCCGATGGTGATTCGTGCGCCGTCCGGCGGCGGCATTCACGCGCCGGAGCATCATTCCGAAAGCATGGAGGCGATCTATGCGCATACGCCGGGCCTGCGATGTGTCATGCCCTCCTCGCCCGCGCGCGCCTACGGCCTTTTGCTGGCATCGATTCGCGACCCGGACCCGGTCGTGTTCCTGGAACCAAAGCGTATTTACCGCCTGGTCAAGCAGGAAGTGCCGGATAACGGCGAAGCGCTGCCGCTCGACACGTGCTTCGTGCTGCGCGAAGGCGAAGACGTGACGATGGTCACCTGGGGCGCGATGGTGCATGAAACGCTGAAGGCCGCCGAAGCGATGGCGAAGGAAGGCGTGAGCTGCGAAGTAATCGATCTCGCCACCATCTCGCCGATCGACCACGAGACGATTCTCGAGTCGGTCGAGAAGACCGGCCGGCTTGTGGTCGTGCACGAAGCACCGCGCAATGCGGGCGTCGGCGCCGAAATCGCCGCCGAAGTGGCCGAGAAAGCGATCTACTCGCTGCTCGCGCCGATTCAGCGCGTCACCGGTTACGACACCGTCATGCCGCTGTTCCGGCGGGAAATGGATTATCTGCCGAGCACGACACGCGTCGTCGCGGCGGTCAAGAAGACCCTGGAGGATTAATAAAGATGAAGACCTTCAACCTGCCCGACCTGGGCGAAGGCCTGCCGGAAGCCGAGATCGTAAAATGGCACGTCAAGGAAGGCGACACGATCGAAGCGGACGAGCCGCTGGCGTCGGTCGAAACCGCCAAGGCTGTCGTTGACGTCCCGTCGCCCTACTCTGGCAAGATCGCCAAGCTCTACGCCGGCGAAGGCGACATCGTCGAAACGCACAAGCCGCTGGTCGATTTCGACCTGGGCGGTGGCGAAGCCGGCGCGGCCGATCAAAATGAGACCGCAAAGGAAGCGCCGCCTGAAAAGGCCAGCGACGCCGTGCGCGAAGATTCCGGCACCGTCGTCGGGCAGATGATGTCGAGCGACGAAGTGCTTGAAGAGACGGCCGTCGTTCGCAAGAAAAAGCGCCAGAAAGCCGCCGCTCGCCCGAAGGCAGCACCGGCCGTGCGCGCGCTGGCGAAAAAAGAAGGTGTTGACCTCAACGCCGTCGAAGGCACCGGCAAGAACGGCCTGATTACGGCCGACGACGTCCAGCGCCACATGCAATCCGGTCAGGCCGCACCGGCCGCCGCCGCAACCGGCGCCCGCGCCGCTGTCCCGCAGCCGCACAAGCTGCCCGCCGGCGGCATCAAGGAGCAGCTCCGCGGCCCGCGCCGCGCGATGGCGCAATCGATGTCGCGCTCGCGCGACGAGGTGATGCCCTGCACGTTGTTCGACGATGCGGATATCAATGATTGGCTGCCGGGACAGGACATCACCGCCCGCGTCATTCGCGGCATCGTCGCCGGCTGTCACGCCGAACCGGGCCTGAACGGCTTCTTCGACGGCGCCAGCCTGACCCGCCAGATCATGACGCGCATCGATGTCGCCATGGCTGTCGACACGCCGGACGGCCTGATCGTCCCGGTACTGCGCGACGTGGGCAACAAGGACGGCGCCGCCCTGCGCGCCGCGCTCAACCAGCTCAAGGAAGCGACCCGCAACCGCACAGTCGCGCCGGAAGACATGCGTGACTACACCATCATGCTGTCGAACTTCGGCATGCTGGCCGGCCGCTACGCGACGCCCGTCATCGTCCCGCCGGCGGTCGCCATCATCGGCACCGGCGGCATTCAGCACGACGTCGTTCCGGTCATGGGCGGCATCGAAGTCCACAAGCGCATTCCGCTGTCGCTGACCTTCGATCACCGCTGCATCACCGGCGGCGAAGCCTGCCGCTTCTTCGGCGCAATGATCAAGGATCTGCGCAGAGCGCAATAGCACAGGTAAAAGGTCAAGGGTTAAGGGTCAAGGGTAAAAGGGGAGAATCCTCGCGATTCCGACCCTCAACCCTCAACCCTCAACCCTCAACCCTCAACCCTTAACCCTTAACCCTTAACCCTTAACCCCCTTAATCCTTAACCGCAAAACGTCGCACGTCGGGTCGTTTGGCGTTAAAATAGCGCCCATCCAATTTGGCGTCCAAGGTCGCTCGCCCCCAAAGGCGGGCGTTTTAGTTTGGCAACGACTCGTTTCCGACAATCCGGCCTTGCACCTGTCTGCCGCCCCGGCCGCCGACGCCTGCCCGCGCACTTTTTCATCTCATAATCGACAATCGAGATTTCCATGCCGCAGACCAAGCAGGATCCGAAGACCCGCCATATCGATCGCGTACTGGCTGAGGCCGAAAAGAAAGTGGATGCGGCCGAACTGCCGCTGATCGAAGCATTCATCCGGCTGTACTACGGCGGCATTGCAGAGGAAGACCTGCTGGAACGGACTCCGCAGAATTTGTTCGGGGCGGCCTTCGCCCATTGGCAACTCGCCCGCACCCGCGAGGCCGGCACGCCGCTCATCAGGCTTTACAATCCGAGCGTACAGCGCCACGGCTGGAAATCGACGCACACCGTCTGCGAAATCGTCAACGACGACATGCCGTTCCTGGTCGATTCGCTGTCGATGGCGTTCGCAAAACACGGCATCGGCATCCACCTGACCGTCCACCCGATTCTCGCTGTCACGCGCGACAAGAATGGGCAGGTCAGCAAAGTCGCGCCCGCCACCGCCGGCGCCAGGGGCAAGGCGCAACTCGAATCCTTCGTCCATATGGAGGTCGACCGTCAAACGGACGCGCAACTGCTCAAAGCGCTGGAAGCCGACATCCAGACCGCATTGGCCGACGTCCGCGCCGCCGTCAACGACTGGGGCGCGATGCGCGACATGGCGGCGACCATTGCCGCAGGACTCGACGCGAACACGCTGCCGCTTCCCGAAGGCGAAGTCGAGGAAGGCAAGCAGTTTTTGCACTGGCTCACCGCCAACCACTTCACGTTCCTCGGCTATCGCGAGTACGACCTGGTGCGCGAGAACGGCGAAGACATCCTGCAGATCATTCCCGACTCCGGCCTGGGCATCCTGCGCGACACCGGCCCCGACACGGTCTCCAAGAGCTTCCTGGTGCTGCCCAAGGACGTCCGCCGCCGCGCGCGCGCCAGGGAACTGCTGATCATCACCAAGGCCAACTCGATCGCCACCGTGCACCGGCCGGGCTACATGGACTACATCGGCGTCAAGCGTTTCAACGACGCCGGCGAAGTCATCGGGGAGCGGCGCTTTCTCGGGCTGTTCACCTCGACCGCCTACAGCCTGACGGCCCGCAACATCCCGCTGTTGCGCCACAAGGTCGATACCGTCATGCGACGCTCGGGCCTGCCGGCGAGCAGCCACGGCGGCAAGGCGTTGCTGCACATCCTCGAAACCTTCCCGCGCGACGAACTATTTCAAAGCACCGTCGACGAACTGTACGAAATCGCCACCGGCGTGCTGGCGCTGCAGGAACGTCAACGCGTCAAGCTGTTCATTCGTCGCGATGCATTCGGCCGCTTTTATTCGTGCCTGGTATACGTGCCGCGCGACCGCTACAACACGCGCGTGCGCGTGCGCATCCAGGACGTGCTGCGCGAGCATCTGCACGGCAAGGACGTGGAGTCGGCCGTGCAGCTATCCGAATCCAAGCTCGCGCGCCTGCACATCATCGTGCGCACGACGCCGTGGCAGTTTCCGAAGTTCGAACAGAACGATATCGAAGGCCAGATCAGGCTTGCCGTACGCTCCTGGGAAGATCAGCTTCACGATGCGCTGGTTGCCAAGTTCGGCGAGGCCCGCGGCGTCAAGCTGTTCAATCGCTACGGCGATTATTTCCACGCCTCCTACCAGGAAGACGTGAAACCCAAGGCGGCGGTTTACGACATCGAACAGATCGACGATCTGACCGACGACGAGAGCCTGCGCATGAGCCTCTATCGGCCGACCTTCAACCCGAAGAGCCTGCTGCGTTTCAAGCTGTTCCGGCGCGAACAGCCGATCTCGATCTCGACCGCGCTGCCGATGCTCGAAAACCTCGGCATGAACGTGATCAGCGAGCGGCCCTACGAAATGGAACTGGCCGACGGCTCGATGATCTGGATCCAGGACTTTGAGATGATTTATGCGCGTCGCGCGGATATCGATCCGGACGACGTCAAGGGCATCTTCCAGGAAGCGTTCGCCCGTATCTGGAGCGGCGAGGCCGAAAATGACGGCTTCAACAAGCTGGTGCTGGGCGCCGAACTGACATGGCGTGAAACAACGCTGTTGCGCGCCTATTGCAAATACCTGCTGCAAACCGGTGCGCCGTTCAGCCAGACGTACATGGAGCAGACGCTCGCCGCCAACGCCGACATCGCCAAGCTGATGATCGAACTTTTCGATATCCGTTTCGATCCGGCCGGTGTCGCGCGCAATCGCGACGAACGCGCCCAGGAATGTCTCGACCGGCTGCGCGAAAAACTCGATTCTGTCAGCAGCCTGGACGACGATCGCATCCTGCGCAGCTTCATTAACGTGATCAACGCCACGTTGCGCACGAACTATTTTCAGTTCGATGCAAACAAGCAGCCCAAGCCCTACATTTCGATCAAGTTCGACCCGAGCAAGATTCCGGAACTGCCGCTGCCTCGGCCGATGTTCGAAATCTTCGTCTACTCGTCGCGTTTCGAGGCCGTGCACCTGCGCGGCGGCAAGGTTGCGCGCGGCGGCATTCGCTGGTCGGATCGGCGCGAGGATTTCCGCACCGAGGTGCTCGGCCTGATGAAGGCGCAGATGGTCAAGAACACCGTCATCGTGCCGGTGGGCTCGAAGGGCGGCTTCTTTGTCAAGCATCCGCCGACGGATGGCGATCGCGACAAGCTGATGCGCGAGGTTGTCGCCTGCTACCAGAACTTCATGCGCGGCATGCTGGACCTGACGGATAACCTGGTGGACGGCAGCGTGCAGCCGCCGCGCGACGTCGTGCGCCACGATCCGGACGACCCGTACCTCGTGGTCGCGGCCGACAAGGGCACAGCCACATTTTCGGATATTGCCAACGGCGTTGCCGCCGAATACGACTACTGGCTCGGCGACGCGTTTGCGTCCGGCGGTTCCGCCGGCTACGACCACAAGAAGATGGGCATCACCGCGCGCGGCGGCTGGGAATCGGTCAAGCGCCATTTCCGCGAAATGGGCACCGATATCCAGACAACCGACTTTACAGTGGTCGGCATCGGCGACATGGCGGGCGACGTATTCGGCAATGGCATGCTGCTGTCGCGGCATATCAAACTGATAGCCGCATTCAACCACATGCATATCTTTCTGGACCCGAACCCGAATCCGGAAACCAGCTTCAAGGAACGCGAGCGGCTGTTCAACCTGCCTCGCTCGACTTGGGAAGACTACGACGCGAGCGTGATCTCCACCGGCGGCGGTGTCTATTCGCGCAGTGCCAAGCAGATTCCGCTCAGCGACGAAATCCAGGCCGCATTAGACATTGAGGCCGATTCGCTGACGCCGACGGAACTGATTCGCGCCATTCTAAAGGCGCCGGTCGATCTGCTGTGGAATGGCGGCATCGGTACTTACGTCAAGGCGATGCACGAAGGCAGCGCCGATGTCGGCGACCGCGCCAACGACGCGCTGCGCATCAACGGTCGCGACCTGCGCTGCCGGGTAGTCGGCGAAGGCGGCAACCTCGGCTTTACACAGCTTGGGCGCATCGAGTACGCGCTGAACGGCGGCCGGCTCAATACCGATTTCGTCGACAACTCGGCCGGTGTCGATACGTCGGACCACGAAGTCAACATCAAGATTCTGCTCAACATGGCGCTCGGACCGAAGTTCAGCGTCGAGCAACGCAACACACTGCTGGCGACGATGACCGACGAGATCGCGGCGCTGGTGCTGCGCAACAATTACCTGCAAAGTCAGGCGATCAGCGTAGCCGAATCGCAGGCGCCCCAGCGCATCGAGGAACACGCGTACCTGATCCGCCTGCTGGAGCGCAGCGGCTCGCTCAACCGCGGCCTCGAATACCTGCCAAGCGAGGAAGAGCTGACCGAACGCCGTGCGGCAGCCAAGGGCCTGACGCGGCCGGAACTGTCGGTACTGCTCGCGTACAGCAAGATCACGATCTACACCGATCTGGTCGATTCGGACGTACCGGAAGACAAGTACCTCCGCCAGGAACTCGAGGATTATTTCCCGACGCCACTGCGTCGCGACTACCGCAAGTTGATGGACGAGCATCGGCTGCGCCGTGAAATTATCGCCACCGCCACCACCAACAGCATCGTCAACCGCATGGGTCCGACGTTCGCCCATCGGATGCGCGAAGAGACCGGCGCCAATGCTTCGGCTGTTGCACGTGCCTATACGATTGCGCGCGAGACCTACGGCATGCGCGAAATCTGGGCCGCGATCGAAGCGCTTGACAATCAGGTGCCGGCTGACGTGCAAACGACAATGATCACGCGCACCGCGCGGCTCCTTCGGCATGCGACGCGGTGGCTGCTTGATCACAAGCGCCGCCGCCTCGACATTGCCGCGCAGGTCGCCGAGTTGCAGCCCGGCATCACGACGTTGATGGGCATTATTCATACAGTGCTGCCCGAGCACGACCTCGAGTCGTTCAACAACGAGCGCGAAAAGCTGCTGCGTGACGACGTACCCGAAGTGCTGGCGCGCAAGATCGCCGCGTTGAGTCCGCTGTATGCGGGTATGGACATTGTCGACGTAGCCGCGTCGGACAAGCTCGCAGTCGAAACGGTCGCGCGCGCGTGGTTCCAGCTCGGCGCGCGCCTCGACATCGACTGGTTGCACGAACAGGTCGAAAGCCTGCAGGCGCGTGGTCACTGGCAGGCGGTCGCCCGCGGTTCTCTGCGCGAAGATCTGTATACACAACAGCGCCAGTTGACCGCGCAGGTGCTGAACGGTTGCGGCAGACGGGAAGGTATCGAAAACTGTGTCGAGAAGTGGCTTGTGTCGCACAGCGACAGAGTGCAACACGCGCAGCGTGTGGTCGGTGACATGAAAGCGGCTGCGACAAACGCAGATTTTCCGACACTTGCGGTTGCGTTGCAGGAAATTCGCAAGCTCGTGCAGGCAAATGGCGTCACGCCATCCTGATATACTACAGCCGTCCCACAAAAAGGAGACGCTGATGCCTTCGCAATTGACCGAAGTAGAAAAAACCTTTAATCAGGCTCGCCAGGAGCTGCTGTCGACTGCCAAAACCGTCGATACGCAAACCGGCAGCCAGCTGAAAAAGCTTGAACGGCAGCTCAAGGCTGCCAATTCGAAAACCAAAAAGCTCAAGGCGCAGCTTGCAACGGCGAAGGAGCAATTCGCTCGCAACCATTCCGTCGCCGCTGCCAAAAAACTTGAGACAATCAAAACGGATTTGATCGACAGCCGCGCCCAGGCGCGCGTGTTGCGCGAAGAAATCAAGCCGCTCAAAGATGAGAAGAAGCAGGCCAAGACTCTGTTGCAGAAGGCGAAGGCATTCGACCAGGCGCTGGGCAAAGCCGAGAAAGCGTGGAAAAAGAAAGCGAGTAAGCCGCGCAAGAAACGCCGGGCGAAAAAGAAGGCCGCGACACAAAAGACTGCAACTCGTAAGGTTACGACCAAAAAGCGCCCCGGGCGTCCGGCGCGCAAGAAAGTTACGCGAAAGAAGGCGGCCGCGCGCAAGAGCGCAGCCAGGAAGCGCAGTACGATTCGCAAAAAGGCGGGTCGTGCAGCGCCGCGCAAAAAGACCACGCGGCGCAAGACAGCCGCTCGAAAGAGCTAAACCGTCAAAACGTATCCGCTACCGGGGCGCGCCAGCGGGCGCGCCCCGGAAGCCATATCTCGACTATGACGCCGTCGCCGGTGCGGTTCGCAATCGTCAGGCGACCTTCATGTGCTTCGACGATCTCCCGACACAACGTCAACCCAAGCCCGGTTCCGCCCTGCTTCGTCGAATAAAGCGGCAGTAACGCGTTCTTCAGGACGGCCTCGCCCATTCCCGTGCCGCGATCGGCGATCCGGATGCGCGCCCCGCCTTCGTCTTGATCCACCGAAAGTTCTATAGCCTCGACCGGCGAACCGGATTCCGCCGCATTTTTCAGCAAGTTGATCATCACCTGTTGAATCTGCGCCAGATCGAAATAGCCCGGATCGGCCGGCAACTCGCCGTTAAGTCGAAAGTGCATCGTGGCGGCGAGTCCATCGACGAATTCGCGCCAGTCCACGAAGCCGGGATTCGGCGGCGGAAGCTTGGCGAAACGCGCATACCCGCTGATGAATGTCGTCAGATGGACCGAACGCTCCTCGATCGCGGCGAGAATTGATTGAATCTTCTCGTCGTTCGACAAGGCCTGGCCCGAGTGGGCTAGCGAAGAAATCGGCGCCAGCGAATTGTTGATCTCATGGCTGATGACACGAATGACTTTTTTCCAGATGTCAACTTCCTGGCGCGTCAATTCGCGCGTCAGCATCTTGAACAGATAAAGTGTGTGCTGCTGCGCGTTCAGCCGGAAATCGCGCTGCGACAAATGATATATTTCCTGCCGGTCCGCAATTTCGATGCTGAACAGACCATCGCGCCCCCGCTCGACGGCTTCGCGAATTTCGCGCGGTGCACGCTTTAGCAGTACGGCAAGCTTCTCGCCTTCCAGCGGGCGCCCGTTATTCAGGAACTGGCGCGCGGCAATGTTGCTGTAAACCACCTGTCCGCCGCGCCCCGCCAATACCAGCGCCAGCGGCGTGCTCTGGATGACGGTATCGAGCAGCAATTCCCGCTGGAACAGGTTGCGGCGTTCTTCACGAAGCGCATCGGCAACCCGGTTGTAATGTTCAACCAGTTCGCCCAGTGCATCGTTTCGCGTGACTGCGATGTTGACGCTGAAATCGTTGTCGTGAAAGCTGGTGACACCGTCGTTCAGCGCGCTGATCAGCCGGTTCACCGGCATCATGAATCGGTGCACCGCGTAGACGATAAACGCTAAACCGACAACCGCCGCGACCGCGTAAGCCATCCATCCCGGCGCCGCGAGGTGCAAAACAGCCAGACTTAGTGCGGCACCGGCCGCCGCCGTCAGGCTCACGAACAGAATCAGCCGTGCCTCGAGCGACAAGCGCAGTTTCATAGCGGCCTACTTCTGCAAACCGTACTTTTCGATTCGCCGATACAGGGCCTGGCGGCTGAGGCCAAGCTCTTCGGCCGCCTCGGCAATGACCCAGTCGGTGCGATTGAGGACGTTGGCAATCGTGTCGCGATCGGGCTCAGTGGATGCATTCCGCTCTTCGCCCCGCTGCGGCAATCCGAGATCCGCCGCGGTGATCGCCCGATCGCCCGCCAACAGCTTCGCGCGCGCCAGCCGGTTTTGCAGTTCGCGCACGTTGCCCGGCCACGGATACGTCACCAGTGACTGCTCCACGCTTCGGCTAATGGCGGTTCTAGCCGGCAGCAAGGCACGAGCCAGCGGAATAATGTCGTCGCGCCGCTCGGCCAGCGGCGGAACGGCCAGTTCGATGACATTCAGGCGATAATAGAGATCTTCACGGAATGCCCCGGCTTCAATCGCTGCGCCCAGGTCGCTGTTGGTCGCGCTGATTACGCGAACCCGCACGCGCCGCGTTTCGTTGCTCCCCAAGCGGGAGAATTCGCCGGTCTGCAGCACCCGCAACAACTTGACCTGGCCGCTCAACGGCAACTCGCCAATCTCGTCCAGAAACAGCGTACCGCCGTCGGCGGCTTCGAAACGCCCGCCGCGGCTGCGGGTGGCACCGGTATAGGCACCGGCCTCGGCGCCGAAAAGTTCGCTCTCCATTAACTCCGCCGGCAGCGCTCCGACGTTGACTTTGACATACGGACCGTCGCGCACGGCCGAATTCGCCTGAATCAGGTCGGCGATCTTTTCCTTGCCGACGCCGTTCGGACCGGTAATTAACACCGGGACGTCGGCGTGCGCCACTTGCACGGCGATGGACACGATCTCTCCCATCGCCTCGCTGTCGTAAATCAGCCCGCACAAGTCGTATTTTTGCGCGAGCTTCGCGCGCGTGCGTTCCCGCCTCTCCCGCAGGCGCTGCTGTTCACGCCGCGCCGCGTGCAGCGCGATCAGGTTTTCGGCGGAGGTCAGGAGCTTGTTGTCGTCCCACGGCTTCGCCAGATAATCCGCCGCGCCCCCGCGCACCAGCTCGACGGCGGTCTCCAGATGAGTCCAGGCCGTCAACAGGATGACCGGCAAGTCCGGATACCGTTCGCGAATGCGGCGGAACAGGGCGACGCCTTCATCGCCGGAGGTGGTGTCGGTTGAAAAGTTCATGTCCTGGACGACGAGATCGACCGGCTCGCGCGCGAGCGCCGCCAGGCCCTCTTCCGGCGACCGGGCGCAGTGCGTCTCGATGTCGCGCAGCGAGAACAGAACGCGCAGCGCGTTGCAAATCGCCTGGTTGTCGTCGATGACCAGAATGGTCGACATGGGGTTTCGCTTACACGGTACGGGTAGCCACCGCCGGCGGGATCGAGGCTGCGCGCAAGGCGGGCATCAGCACCGCCACCGCGCCCAGCACCCATAACAAGCCAATGCCGGCGGGAACATAGTACCAAGCCAGGCGCGGCACCGAATAATGCATTACCAGCCAATAGTTCAAGCCCACGGCCAGCGCGCTGCCGATAACGACGCCGATCGTCGTCATGAGCCAGCTTTCCGTCATGAAATAGCCGACGATGTCCATGCGGCGCGCGCCGAGCGCCCGCCGGATACCAATCTGTTTGCGGCGCCGGTTCACGTTGAATATCGCCAGCCCGAAAATGCCCAATGCGGTCACAGCGATCAGCAAAGCGATGACGACGATCAGAATCACAGCCATCGCCCGATCTTCGCGGTAGTGCTCGTCAATCGTCTTGCTCATCGCGCTCATCTGGATAATGGTCCGGTCGCGATTACGCTCCCCCAGTATTTTTTCGACCTTCGGCATCAGGCGGTCCCTCTGCCCCGGCTGCGCCCGCACGACGTACGCGATCTGCTTCGCCGTTGTCACGTCCGGCAATAATATGCTCCAGCCGATGTGGCCCGAATAATTGTTGCCGTAAAAGCGCTTTACGATGCCGATAATACGCGACGGCTTCTTGCCGCCCCAATAGATCGTCTTGCCAAGCGCGCTGCCGTTCGGAAATAACGCCTTCGCCAGCCCTTGCGTCACGATCACCACCGGCGGCGTGTAATCTTTCTCCGGATCGACGTATGCGACTTCCTGATGGGTGAAGTTACGTCCGGCGATCAGCTTGAGCCCCAAGGCGTTCACTCCATGTTCGTCCACGTCGTAGATGCCGGCATCGACGCCGGGCGCGTTCTCGCCACGCTGCGCCGTCAGCGTCAAGTTGCTGCCGCTACTGCTCATCGGCACCAGATTGATCGGCGTCGCATCCACGACCCCGGGCAAGCCGCGCAAGGTGCGCAGATCCTGTTTTATCGTGGGCCCGGCCTGAAAATTCGGCGTGAAACCGAAACTGTAAAACGAAAAGATGTTGCCCTCGTCCATGCCGGTCGGTCTACCGATCAGCGCAAGCCTTTGATTGACGATAAACAGGGCATTGACGACGATCGCGAGGGTGATGGCGATCTGGATCACCACCAGCACCGCCCCGGTCTTGTTGCGCAGCAGAGCGCTCAGAATAGGCCGCATGATTTTCTCCTACTGCGTTTTCAGGTGCATTGCGACGCTGGTGCGGCAGATGCGCCAGGCCGGATAGACGCCGGCGATCAAAGCTGCCGCCAGCGCAATGCCGATGGCAATGCCGGCCAGTGTCGGATCGAGCTGCGTCAGCCCTTCGTAGTTCCTGTAAAGCCCGCTGACGAGGCGCAGACCCAGCCACGTCAACGCGAGCCCGGCCAGGCCACCGCAGAAACCGATCACCGCCACTTCCACCAAGTGCTGGTAAAAGATCATCGCGCGACTTGCGCCGAGCGCGCGGCGCACGCCGCTTTGCGCCGCACGGCCGAGGAACTTGGCGAGCAACAGACCCATCATGTTCACCAGGCACACGGCGAGAAACATGAAGGCGAGACCGAGCAAAATGCTGTTGTCGGATGCCACCACATGCTCGTAATCGAGCCATTGCATCACGTTGCGCAGGTGGTTGTTCAACGGCCGCTGAAACCTCCCCAGCTTTTTCTGCTCGCGCACGTAGTCGTCGAGAAAGCTCTTATAGGCCGCCACTTGCGCCGGCGTATTCAACTGCACCCAGAACTGCAGCCAGACACACTCTGAATTCAGCAGTGCCTGGAAATCGGAACCGGCAGACTTCCAACAGCTCATGATGCCGCCAGGTTGTATCCGCAGCGGTTCTGTCAGGCTGAGCGGTACGTAGACGTCGTCCGGCTTCGCAAACGCGGTGGCGGTCAAGTCGTAATAGCGCGGCGTCGGCCGCCAGGGCTTCAGCACGCCCACGATCTTGAAATAGCGATGATACAGCTTGACGCTTTTGCCGACGCTGTTTTCACCGCCGAACAAGCGTTCATTGGTATCGTGGCTCAACACCACCACCTGGTGCGCTTCGGCGTCATCGCTTTTCCCCCACGGCCCGCCATACTCAAACGGCGTGTCGAACATCGGGAAGAAATTGCGGTACGTCACCCGCACACGGACCGGAAACGGCGGCTTGTCCTTGTCGGACGGCTGCGCAATGGTGAACGAGCGGAACATCGCGTTGCTGAGTGGGGCCGGCCCCTGTTTCATCAATGCGGTGGCATCACGATACGTCATCTGTTCCGGTGCCTTGTCAGGCGGTGCGTAAGGCTTGTCCGGGTCCCAGTTGTCCAGTTGCACACGATAAAGATGCGCGCTCTTTTGCGGAATCGGGTCCGCCGACATCAGGTAGTAAACGGTGAACATCGTCATCGACGCACCGATGCCGACCGCGATCGCGCCGATCATCAACGCGCTGAGCGCCGGGTTGCGGCGCAGACTCAGCAGGGCCAGGCGGAGGTTGTAGAAGAACATGGCTTGACCTGCAGTTAAAGCTGACGAGCATCGGCGGCACCGACGGATGGCTGCCGCGCAGCCGGATGCACGTCGGCCGACTCCAATTCCGTCACCTGCCCGTCCATGATGTGCACGTTGCGGTGCGCGTAGCGCGCCATTTCCGGATCATGCGTCACCATGACGATAGTGGTGCCGGACTCGTTGATCCCGCTGATGAGCTGCAGAATCTCGCGCGCCATCAGCGAATCGACATTACCGGTCGGTTCGTCGGCCAGCAGCAGGCGGGGCTCGCCCGCCAGCGCGCGCGCAATCGCCACGCGTTGCTGCTGTCCGCCGGAAAGCTGCGACGGCAGATGCTTCGTGCGTGACGCGAGACCTACGACTTCCAGCGCTTGTTCAATGCGTCGAGTGCGCTCCGCCGCGCGCAGACCACGGTAGCGCAACGGCACATCGACATTGTCGAAAACGTCGAGATCGGGGATCAGGTTGAAGCTCTGAAAGATGAAGCCGATTTTTTCGTTGCGGATGCGCGAGCGTTCGTTGTCGTTCAGACGGCTGACGTCCTTGCCGTCGAGCCGGTACTGGCCTTGCTCGAAAGTCTCCAGAAGACCGGTGACGTTCAGAAACGTCGTCTTGCCGGAGCCGGACGGGCCGGTGACGGCGACGAACTCGCCTTCCTCCACATGCAGGCTGAAATCCCGGAGCGCACGCGTTTCGACGAGATCGGTGCGATAAACCTTGTTGATATGCGTCATGTCTAGCATGTGGATAATCCTTCAGTCGCGAACAAGTACGGTTGGGGCACTATTGAAATCACTGGTGTCGGAAATAACGATGCGGTCGCCGACTTGCAAGCCCGACAGTATCTGCACCTGGTTGACACTGACCGCGCCGGTTTTGATCGGGCGCCGCGTCAACACGCCGTCATGGGCGACGTACGCGTTGCGGCCGCCGCCGCTGTCGAGGAACGGACCGCGCTGCACCATCAGCGCGTTGTCGATGGATTCAAGCACGATGCGCACGGACACCTGCTGATTCTGCTTGAGATTGCTCGGCGGCTCGCCGGCGAAGCGGATGCGTGCCGTCACCTGGCCTTCCTTGACTTCGGGTGCGACCGAGGCCACTTTGCCGGCATAAGTCCGGCTGCCGACGGTGATTTGCGCGCCCATGCCGTTGCGCAGATTGTCGGCGTAGCTTTCGGGGATTTGCGCTTCAATCTGGAACGCGGACAGGTCGATGACCCGAATCAACGGCTGGTTTTGCGTCACGACCTCGTTCTGGCCGACCTCGCGCGCGCCGACGATGCCATCGACTGGCGAACGCACGGTCAGCCGGTCTGCGCGCCGCTGCAAGTCCGCTAGCGCCAGCTGTTCGCGCTGCAGTTCCAGTTGCTTGGTCTTCAGCTCGTAGTCCAGGCCCTTTTTTTGCAGCTTGGCCTGAGCCACGGCCTGCTTGTGTTCCAGCCGCGCGACCGAAACGGCGTCCTCCGCCTTCGCATAATCCCTGCGGCTGACGATGCCTTCGTCGACGACGGCCTTGTAGCGCTTGAGTTCGCGCTCCGCCGCCTGCAGTTTCACGGCGGTCAAATTAACGCGCTGCCGGTTTTCAAGCTGCTGATTATGGATGCTGACCCGCTGTTGGGCGAGCGCCGATTTCAGGCTCTGGTACTTCGCCTGCTGCTGCTTGAGTTCGCTGTTAAGTTCGGGGCTGGCGACCACCGCTAGCACCTGTCCCTTCTTGACCACGTCCCCCGGCTCGACGCGGTACATCACCGTGCCTTGCGCGGAGCTGTACAGCATCGGCTGAACCGCGGCGACGGTACGACCGTCCACGCTGACGTCGCGCACGAAAGTGCCGCGCGTGACCGTCGAAAAACGCAACTGATCGCGCGGTACCGACTGTTCCGCGCTCAGCCAGCGCGTCAACGTCGGGTAAGCCAACGCTACGCCGATTGCCAACAATACGAGGATGCCCAGCGCGATCCAGCGCCGCCGCCGGCGCCGCGGCGCGGCGTCGATCTGTCGGTCCTGGGCGGAAGTATCGCGGATGCCCGGCGTTCGATTGTCGGTGGAGTCGCTCAAAGCATTCATGCCGGTTGACAAGCAAAAACCATGCCAGCCTGACCGGCTGACCCTAGATACCTGAAATACAATGGCTTAGACGATTTCCCGAAATGTCCGGAGCAACAATCGGACAACCTCGTGCGGACACATCGGACAGGCGTCAGGTATCGACCGTCAGTTCGGATGTGCAAGCCGGACAGCGGTTCGCCTTGATCGGTATGCTCGTGCAGCAATGCGGGCATTCTTTCGTTGTCGGTGATACCGGCACGTCCTGCGGCTTGCGCTTCAGCTTGTTCATCTGGCGGAGCAGAACGAAAATCGACAGCGAGATCACGATGAAGGTGATGACGGTGCCAATAAAGGTTCCGTAGTTGAGCGTCACCGCATGTGCGGCCTGCGCCGCAGTCATCGAGTGGTAGGGGCCGGGCGGCGTGCCCTGCTTCAGAACGATAAAGTATTTTGAGAAATCGCGACCGCCGAGCAACAGTCCGAACGGCGGCATGATGACGTCGGCGACCAGCGATTTGCTGATCGCGCCGAACGCGGTGCCAATAACGATGCCGACCGCCATGTCCATGGCGTTGCCGCGCATCGCGAATTCCTTGAAATCGTGAAAGAAGCCTTTCACTTGGGTTTCGGTGTGATTGATGTCCATAACGGTCCTCCTAGCCGTGCCATCACGTCTTCCATCGCCATGCCGCGTGAGCCCTTGATCAGAACCGCGTCGCCGGGCGCCAGCCGCGCCTTGAGAAATTCCGCGAGCGTCGCCTTGTCGTCGAAGCTGCGCAGCTCACCGGCAAAGCCGGCTGCGCGCAGTGCCTCCGCAAGCGCGCTCATCCGCCGGCCGTACAGCAGCACGCCATGGGCGGCCAGCGCCTGAATAGGCTCGGCCAGGGCTCGATGCCACTCAAGTTCGTCCGGACCGAGTTCGAGCATGTCGGCCAGACACAACCACCGTCGCCTCGGACCAAATTCCGCCAGCGTCGCGAGCGCGGCGCGCATCGACAGCGGACTGGCGTTGTAATAATCCGCGAGTACGGTTACGCCGCCGGCCAATTCCACCCGCTTCGAGCGGGTGGCATCAGGCTCGAAGGCTGCGAGACCCGTACGCATGTCGGTATCATTGAGCCCCAATCGGCGTGCCACCGTGGCGGCCGCCAATACGTTCAACGCGTTGTGCCGGCCCGGCAGCGGCAGCGGGACGGCGGCTTGCTTGAGGCCGAGCCCGTCGAGGAGCAACTGGCGGCCCTTTATCCGCGCGCGCAGAACGTCGGGCCCGCCCCGCTCATCGCCGAAGCCGTAGCGCACGCAGTTCGCGTTCGCGTAGCATGCCAGGCGCGGGCGAAGCCAGTCGTCGTTATCGTGGATGAAGACGGTGCCGCCGTGCGCGGCAGTCCAGTCGAGCAGCCGGCACTCCTCGGCGGCGACCGTTTCGACATCGCCGAGGGCATCAAGATGCTCCACGCCGATAGCGGTGACCAATGCCATCTCCGGCCGCACCAGTTCCGCGTGCGCAGCCATCGCGCCGGGCGCATCGATACCGATTTCGATTACCGCCGCGTCATGAGCAGGCCGGAGCGCCGACAACGTCATCGCGAGGCCGAGATAGCCGTTACGGCTACCTTCGGTCGCGAGCACCCGGCTAAACCTGGCACTCAGCATAGCCGTGAGCAGGTTCTTGGTGGTGGTTTTGCCGACCGCGCCGCCGATCCCGACTACCGGCAGATCGAAGCGCTGCCGCCATGCGCCCGCTATGCTGCGCCAGCCGGCGAGCGTATCGTCAACGTTGAAGACCGAGGCAGAACCGGAAGCTGCAACTTCGCGATCGACAAGCAGACCGGCGGCCCCGCCGGCTACCGCCGCATCAATGAACTGATGACCATCAAAGCGCTCGCCGCGAATCGCAACGAACAAACTGCCCGCGACGTCGGCGCGCGTATCACTGGTGACACCGCTAAATTCAAGCGACGGGTAGTCAGCAGGATTCAGCCCCAGCGCTTGCGCAACGAATTGAGCTGTAAAAGCGGCGACCGGTACTGGCAATGGAGCACCCGAACAAGAGGTTACAATATCGTTGTGGGTATCATACTGGTTATTGTTATCGCTGTTGCGACCGGCTGGCTCTGGAACGACACGCTCAAGGCGCGCGAACAGATGCTCGCCCGCTGCCGGCGGGCCTGCAACGACCTTGCGATGCAATTGCTGGATGAAACCGTTGCCGTCCACCGCGTCGGCTTCGGCCGCACGGATCGCGGCCGCATTGCGCTGCGGCGCACCTACGAATTCGAATTCAGCGCCGACGGTAAGGATCGCTGGGCCGGTCGCGCGATTCTGCTCGGCCGCAGACTGGAGATGCTGCAGATGGAGACACCGGACGGCCTGACTATCGTCAACGGCCGCGGCCAGCCGCCGCACCGCACGCTGGGGCCGCGCGGTGGCGAAAGTCACTGGGAGCGCTACCATTGATGTCGGTCATCAACGGCCTGGGATTGCTCGGCGTCTTCCTGGTGCTGCTGATGTATTTCCTGTTGCAGATCGGCCGGATTCGCGCCGAATCGCTGGCGTACTCGCTCGTCAACGCGTGCGGGTCGGTGCTGATCCTGATTTCGCTGTATTTTTTCTTCAATCTGTCGTCGGCCGTGATCGAAACGGCATGGCTGGCGATCAGCCTGTTCGGCATCTATAGAGCGCTTCGGCGCACCTGACAACGTAAAAAACTATTAGGAGAGCCGCACCATGAAACACCTGCGCTTCATCCTGCTCCATCTCGCCCCGCTGCTTCTGGCCGCGCCGGCCGTCGTTGCACAGCCGGTTTCGCCCCAACTCTACAGCGGCATGCACTGGCGCCTGGTCGGGCCGTTCCGCGGCGGCCGCGCCCTTGCCGCGGCGGGCATTCCCGGCCAGCCGAACGTGTATTATTTCGGATCAGTCGCCGGCGGCGTCTGGAAAACCACCGACGCGGGCGGCACTTGGCAGGCGATGTTCCAGCATGGCGGCACCTCGTCGATTGGCGCGCTGGCGATTGCGCCATCCAACCCGAATATTATTTACATCGGCACCGGCGAAGCCGACATGCGCTCGGACGTGACCTTCGGCGACGGCGTGTACAAGACGACCGACGGCGGCAAGACCTGGCACCACCTCGGCCTGACGAAGACGCGCCACATCGGCCGCATTCTGATCGACCCGCACAACCCGGACATCGTGCTGGTCGCGGCGCTCGGCCACATCTACGGCCCGAATACGGAACGCGGCGTCTATCGCACCACCGACGGCGGCAGGACTTGGCACAAGGTGCTGTACAAGAACGCCGAAACCGGCGCGATCGATCTGGCCTGGGATCCGGCGAATCCGCGTGTGGTCTACGCGGCGCTGTGGCAGACGAAACGGGTGCCGTGGACGCGATACGGTCCCGTCAGCGGCTCCGGCAGCGGCCTTTACAAGTCCACCGACGAGGGACGGACCTGGACGCAGATCAAGGGTCACGGCTTTCCGGCAGGACCCTTGGGACGTATCGGCGTAGGGGTCGCCCATAACGACCACGGTCGACGCGTCTATGCGCTGGTGGAAGCAAAGGATGACAGCCACAGCGGCCTGTACCGCTCGGACGACGCCGGGCGGACGTGGAAGCGGGTCAGCGCCAACAAGCAGATCACCACCCGCATGTGGTATTTCGGCCGCGTGACGGTCGATCCCGCCGACCCCAATACTGTTTTTCTGCCGAACCGTTCGATCTTCCGCTCCACCGACGGCGGCCATACGTTCAAGGCGATCAAGGGCGAGCCCGGCGGCGATGATTACCACTTCCTGTGGATCAATCCGGACCACCCGCAGGACATGATCGTCGCCAGCGACCAGGGAACGGTGGTGACGCTCAACAATGGCGACACCTGGAGCAGTTGGTACAACCAGCCGACCGCCCAGTTCTATCACGTCTCCACCGATAACCGGTTCCCGTACCGCATATATGGCGCGCAGCAGGACTCGGGCTCCGTGTCGATCGCGAGCCGCAGCCCCGACGGGCAGATCAGCTTCCGCGACTGGCACGCGACCGCCGGCGGCGAAAGCGGTTATGTCCTGCCGAAGCCGGGCGACCCGAACATCGTCTATGGCGACGGCTACGGCGGCCGCGTAGAGCGCCTGACGATGCCAACGCGCGATACCCAGGATATCTCGCCGTGGCCGGTCAGCACCTGGGGCGCGCCGCCGCCGAAGCGCAAGTTCCGCTCCACCTGGACGCCGGCGATGGCGGTCAATCCGGCCGACCCGGAGGCGCTCTATTTCGGCACGCAGTATGTGCTCGAAACCAGCGATGGCGGCCTCAACTGGCGGCAGATCAGCGGCGACCTGACCGGTGCAGACTCCCATGCGCCGACGAAGGGGCCGCTGACGCTCGCCAACGCGCGCGAACGCGGCTATGGCGTCGTCTATGCCATTGCGCCCTCGACGGTCGATCCGAAGCTGATCTGGGCCGGCAGTGACGACGGCCTGCTGTGGCTGACGCGCGACCGCGGCAAGCACTGGCGCAACGTCACGCCGCCCGGCGTCGGCGGCTGGAGCAAGATGGCGATCATCGAAGCCTCGCCGTTCGATGCCGGCACGGCCTACGTCGCCGTCGATCGCCACCGCCTCGACGACCTGCACCCCTACATTTACCGCACCCGTGACTACGGCCGGACGTGGACGAAGATCACGGACGGTATCGACGCGCCGGCGTTCGTGCGCGTGGTGCGCGCCGACCCCAAGCGCCCCGGCCTGCTGTACGCCGGCACCGAGCTGGGTGTTTACGTGTCGTTCGACGACGGCGACCACTGGCAGTCGCTGCAGCTCAACTTGCCGACCACGTCGATCCGCGATCTCGCGATCCACAACGGCGACCTGATCGCAGCCACGCACGGCCGCGGATTCTGGGTGCTCGACGACCTGAGCCCGCTGCGCCAGGCGAAGGCAGGTATGGCCGATGCGCCCGCGACCCTGTTCAAACCGGCGGTAGCGATTCGCATGCGGCCGGGCAGCTTTGGCGGCACGCCGCTGCCGCCCGAAACGCCCGCCGGCGAAAATCCGCCCACGGGGGCAATCATCGACTACTACCTGAAACAGGGTAGCGGCCCGGTCAAGCTGACGATTTTCGACGACCAGGGCAACCCGGTGCGGCACTTCGCCAGCAACGCGAATCCGCCCAAAATCGATTACGCCGACATCTACTTCGAGCATACCTGGCTCAAGCCGCCGGAGCGCCTGTCGGCGAAAGCCGGCATGCATCGGTTCGTCTGGGACCTGCGGCGCGATCCGCCGCCGGCCATTCATGTCGGCCGCTACACGCGGGGATCGCTTGTACTGCCCGGCAACTACGTGGTCCAGTTGACCGTCAACGGGCACACCTATGCCCAACCGCTCTCCATCAAGCTTGACCCGCGCGTGCACGTGCCGCGCTCGGCGCTGGTCAAACAGGTGAAGCTGGAAAAGCAGATCGAAGATGCGATGAAGCGATCGCGCGACGCCTACATGCAGGTTCAAGCACTGCGCGACCGACTGAAGGCGCTCAAGACGCGCATCAAGTCGCGGGACTTGCGGCAATCCGTCAGCACGCTCGCAGCCACCGCGAAGAATCTCGCCGAAGGCGACGGCCACGACATTCACGGCTTCAGCGACATCAATCGCGGCCTGCAGTCGCTGCTCGGCAACGTGGATGACGCGCCGCGCCAGCCCCCGCAGCAGTACTACGCGTTGCTGCAGGTACTCAGCGAGCACCTGGACGACACGCTGTCGCGATTGAAGCGCGTGCGCCACGGATCGCTGGATCGGCTGAACGCGGAGTTGCGGCGCCGGAACCTGGCGCCGATCAAGAAATAGCGCTAAGTGCTTCTCTTGTACTAGCTACTGGTGACTAGCGACTTTCTAGTGCTGCCCGGCGGGATCGCCGATTGGCCCTTCGGTCGGCTTGTCCTTGCCAAGCTTCGGCTTGACCGGCCGTTCGTGGCTGCCGCCGGTCGGCGGCGTAGTGTCGATCCAGTCGACCGGCGGCCGCGGCGGCTTGCCCGCCATGATGTCCGCGATCTGCTCGGCGTCGATCGTCTCGTACTTGATCAGCGCCTCCGCCATCAGGTGCAGCTTCTCCAGGTTGTCCTTGAGCAGCCTTTCCGCACGCTTGTAGTTGTCATCGATGACGAGGCGAATTTCCTCGTCGATCGCATGTGCGGTGTCATCCGAGACATTCTTGTGGCGCGCGACGGAATGGCCGAGGAACACTTCGTTCTCGTCCTCGCCGTAGCTCAGCGGCCCCATGCGATCCGACAGGCCCCAGCGCGTGACCATGCTGCGCGCAATCTCGGTGGCGCGCTCGATGTCGTTGGACGCGCCGGTGGTGACGTAGTCCGGGCCGAAAATCAGCAGCTCTGCGATCCGACCGCCGAACAGGCTGGACAACTGGCTCTCCAGGCGCCGCTTGCTGTGGCTGTAGCGGTCGTCCTCCGGCAGGAACATCGTCACGCCCAGCGCGCGGCCGCGCGGAATGATCGTGACCTTGTAGACCGGGTCGTGATCCGGCACCAGCAGACCAACGATTGCGTGGCCCGCCTCGTGGTAGGCGGTGAGCTTCTTCTCTTCCTCGCTCATCACCATCGAGCGGCGCTCGGCGCCCATCATGATCTTGTCCTTGGCCTTTTCGAGGTCGCTCATCTCGACTTCGCGCTTGTTGGCGCGTGCGGCGAACAGCGCCGCCTCGTTGACCAGGTTGGCGAGATCCGCGCCGGAGAACCCCGGCGTACCGCGCGCGATGATGCTCGGCCGGACCGAATCGCCCGACGGCACCTTGCGCAGGTGTACTTTCAGGATCTGCTCACGGCCGCGCACGTCCGGCAGTGGCACGACGACCTGGCGGTCGAAACGCCCGGGGCGCAGCAGCGCCGGGTCGAGGACATCCGGCCGGTTGGTCGCCGCCATGATGATGATGCCTTCATTGCCCTCGAAACCGTCCATCTCGACCAGCAACTGGTTAAGCGTCTGCTCGCGCTCGTCGTGGCCGCCGCCGAGGCCCGCGCCGCGATGGCGACCGACCGCGTCGATTTCGTCGATGAAGATGATGCACGGCGCATGCTTCTTGGCCTGCTCGAACATGTCGCGCACGCGCGATGCGCCGACACCGACGAACATCTCGACGAAGTCGGAGCCGGAAATCGTGAAGAACGGCACCTTCGCCTCGCCGGCGATCGCCTTGGCGAGCAGCGTCTTGCCGGTGCCGGGCGGGCCCACCATCAGCACGCCGCGCGGAATCTTGCCGCCGAGGCGCTGGAACTTGGCCGGGTCGCGCAGGAATTCGACCAACTCGCCGACTTCTTCCTTCGCTTCCTCGACGCCGGCGACGTCATTAAACGTAATCTTGACCTGGTCTTCGCCAAGCATGCGCGCACGGCTCTTGCCGAACGACATCGCGCCGCGGCCCGCGCCGCCACCCTGCATCTGGCGCATGAAGAATATCCACACGCCGATCAGCAGCAGGAACGGGAACCACGAGATGAAGATCTGCATCAGGATCGACTGCTGCTCGGGCGGCTTGGCGTTTACCTGCACGTTGTTCTTCAGCAGTTCCTGAACCAGCGCCGAACTGTCGGTCGAAGGCGTATAGGTCGTAAAGGCCTGGCCGGTCGCGCTGGTCCCGTTGATCGTGCGACCGGAGAACGTCACGCTCGCGACGCCCCCGTCCTTCACTTTGGAGACAAAGGTCGAGTACGGCATCGACGTGGCCTTGCTGGTGCTCGGCCCGAAGCTGTTGAACACGGTGACCAAAACCACCGCGATAATGCCCCATAAAATGAGGTTTTTGAAAAGATCGTTCAAATCGCTATCCTCGGCGACCGCCTGTTGCAGCGGCAACCTTCACGATACCCCTTCCGGTTGCTAAAAACCATTATACAGACTGCTTCGCGGCGTCTCGGGCGAGCAGGTAAACCTCGCGGCTGCGCGGCCGCGACGCATCCGGCTTGCGGATCACGACTTTCCCAAATTGCCGACGTATGCCCGCGACGAAGGCATCAAACCCTTCGCCCTGAAAAACTTTTACCAAAAAATCCCCGCCCGGCTTCAGCCGTTCGATAGCGAATTCCGCCGCGAGTTCCGCGAGCGCCATCGCTCGCGGCTGATCCACCGCGGCAACACCACTAATGTTGGGGGCCATGTCGGACAATACAAGGTCCACCTGATGGCCGCCCAAGGCGGTTTCGAGCGCCGCCAGCGGCCCGGATTCACGGAAATCGCCGCGGATGAGATCAACGCCGGCGAGCGGCGGCATCTCCAGCAGGTCCAGCGCGAAGACGCGGCCGCCGCGCCCGATGCGCTGTGCGGCGTATTGGCTCCAGCCGCCCGGCGCCGCCCCGAGGTCGACGACCGTCATTCCGGGCTTCAGCAGGCGGTACTTGTCGTCAAGTTCGGCGAGCTTGAAGACGGCGCGGGAGCGCCATTGTTCGGCGCGCGCTCGTTTAACGTAGGCGTCGGAATGATGCTCGGCCAGCCAGCGCCGGCTGCTGCCTTTACGGCGGCGGGTCAAGGGTTAAGAGACGGGTTAAGGGTCAGAGGTTAAGGGTCAAAGAGGCAACGGCAAAAGCGTCTTTGCCTTTTACCTTTGACCTTTTACCTTTTACCGTTCTATTCATATCTGACCTCAACAACCTCAAAATTCTTCTCGCCCCCTGGAGTCCGCACCGTCACGGCATCGCCTTCCATCTTGCCGATCAACGCGCGGGCGATCGGCGAGTTGATCGAGATGCGTCCGGCCTTGATGTCGGCCTCGTCCTCGCCGACGATCTGATAGGTGACTTCGTTGCCGCTGTCTTCATCTTCAAGATCGACGGTCGCGCCAAAAACGATCTTGCCGCCGGCATTGAGCTTGGTCACATCGATAATCTCGGCGTTGCCGAGTTTGCTCTCGATCTCCTGGATGCGACCCTCGATGAAGCCCTGCTCCTCGCGCGCCGCGTGGTATTCCGCGTTTTCCTTGAGATCGCCGTGCGCGCGCGCCTCGGCAATCGCTGCAATCACCCGCGGCCGATCCTCGCCTTTCAGGCGCTTGAGTTCGTCGCGCAGGCTCTGCGCACCGCGTACGGTCAGTGGCGTCCGGCTCATTGTTATGCTCCTGCCATTTCCTCGTGCAAGTCCTGCAGTTTGTTCACCTCGCCGGCGTCGAGGTAATCGAGCGCCAGCAACGTTGCCTTGGCACCGGCGATCGTCGTGTAGTACGTCACCTTGTGCTGTACCGCCTCGCGACGGATCGAGCGTGACTCCTCGACCGCCTGCTTGCCTTCGGTCGTGTTGACGATCAGGCTCAGCTCGTCGTTCTTGATCAGGTCGACCACGTGCGGGCGCCCTTCACGCACCTTGTTGATGCCCTGGCACGGCACGCCGTGCTCGGCCAGGTACGCCGCAGTGCCGTGCGTCGCGACGATCTCGAAGCCGCGCTCGACCAATACTCTCGCCAGATCGACGGTCGCGGCCTTGTCCGGATCACGCACGCTCAACAGCGCCTTGCCGCCGCGGGGCAGAATCACCCCCGAGGCGAGTTGCGCCTTGGCGTAGGCTTCGCCGAACGAGCGGCCCACGCCCATGACTTCGCCGGTCGACTTCATCTCGGGTCCGAGAATAGGGTCGACGCCGCGGAATTTCACGAACGGGAAGACCGACTCCTTGACCGCATAGTAACGCGGCATGCGCCTTTCTGTAATCCCCTGCTCCGCCAGCCTCTTCCCCGTCATCGCCCGTGCGGCGATCTTGGCGAGCGGCAGGCCGATCGCCTTGGAGACAAACGGCACCGTGCGCGAGGCGCGCGGGTTGACCTCGAGAATGAAAATCTCGTCGCCGCGAATAGCGAACTGCGCGTTCATCAGGCCGACCGCGCCGATCTCGCGCGCCATCAATTCCATCTGCCGCGCGAGTTCCGCCTGGCAGTCCGCGCTCAGCGAGTTCGGCGGCAGCGAACAGCTGGAATCGCCCGAGTGAATACCCGCCTGCTCGACGTGTTCCATGATGCCGCCGATCAGCACCGCCTCGCCATCGCAGACCGCATCGACATCGACCTCGGTGGCTTCTTCAAGGAAACGGTCGAGCAGGATCGGCAGCGCTGCGGTCGAGGTGACGACGTTATCGAGGTAGATGCCGAGATCGTCGGCATTGAAAATCACTTCCATCGCGCGACCGCCGAGCACATACGACGGGCGCACCACCAGCGGGTAGCCGATTTCCCCGGCAAGGCGCAGCGCTTCGTCACGGCTGCGCGCGATGCGGTTCGCCGGCTGACGCAGCTTCAAACGGTGAATC
Source organism: Gammaproteobacteria bacterium (assembly GCA_035708085.1). Classification (GTDB taxonomy): domain Bacteria; phylum Pseudomonadota; class Gammaproteobacteria; order Natronospirales; family DASSBR01; genus DASSBR01. The sequence goes on from DASSTE010000058.1 coordinate 37,779, forward strand.
AGTTGCTGGAAGCGCTCGCGATCCTCGGCAAGGTCGATGGCGTCGGGCGTGGTGCCTATAATCGGCGCGCCGGCCGCTTCGAGCGCGCGCGCGAGCTTGAGCGGCGTCTGCCCGCCGTACTGGACAATCACGCCGACCGGCTTTTCGAGGTCGATGATCTCCATCACGTCTTCGAGCGTCAGCGGCTCGAAATACAGGCGGTCGGACGTGTCGTAGTCGGTGGAGACGGTCTCCGGGTTGCAGTTGATCATGATGGTCTCGTAACCATCCTCGCGCATCGCGAGCGCCGCGTGCACGCAGCAATAATCGAACTCGATGCCCTGGCCGATACGGTTGGGGCCGCCGCCCAGCACGACGATTTTCTTGCGATCCGACGGCTGCGCCTCGCACTCGTCCTCGTAGGTCGAATACATGTAGGCGGTCGACGAGGCGAACTCGGCCGCGCAGGAATCAACGCGCTTGTACACCGGGCGCACGTCGAGCCGGTGGCGCAACCCGCGAATGTCGGCCTCCGAAACACGGGCCAGTTTGGCGATGCGCGAGTCGGCAAAACCCTTCTGCTTCAAGCGATAGAGCCGGTCGCGGTCGAGCGCGGCAAGGCCCGCCGAGCGAATCGCCGCCTCCTCGCGCAGCAGATCCTCGATCTGTGCCAGGAACCACGGGTCAATGCGGGTCAGGTTGTGAATTTCGTCGAACGACAGGCCGGCGCGGAACGCATCGGCGACGTACCAGAGCCGCTCCGGCCCCGGCATGCTCAGCTCCAGGCGAAGCCGCGCCAGCGCCTCATCGCTCTCGTAGCTGTCGCTCTTTTCATTAAGCCCATCGACGCCGGTTTCCAGCCCGCGCAACGCTTTCTGCAGCGACTCCTGAAACGTGCGCCCGATCGCCATCACTTCGCCGACCGACTTCATCTGCGTCGTCAGCCGCGGCTCGGCCTGCGGGAATTTCTCAAATGTGAAGCGCGGCACCTTGGTGACGACGTAATCGATCGTCGGCTCGAACGACGCCGGGGTGGCGCCACCGGTGATTTCGTTCTTGAGTTCGTTCAGCGTGTAGCCTACCGCGAGCTTGGCGGCGACCTTGGCGATCGGGAAGCCGGTCGCTTTCGACGCCAGCGCCGACGAGCGCGAGACGCGCGGATTCATTTCGATCACGATCAGGCGGCCGTCTTCCGGGTTGATCGCGAACTGCACGTTCGAGCCACCGGTTTCGACGCCGATCTTGCGCAACACCGCGAGCGACGCATCGCGCATCACCTGGTATTCCTTGTCGGTCAGCGTCAGCGCCGGCGCGACTGTGATCGAATCGCCGGTGTGCACGCCCATCGGGTCAAGGTTTTCGATCGCGCAGACAATAATGCAGTTGTCCGCCTTGTCGCGCACAACCTCCATTTCGAATTCTTTCCAGCCGAGCACCGACTCTTCGATCAGCAGTTCATTGGTCGGCGACAGATCCAGGCCGAGTTCGCAGATTTCCTCGAATTCGTCGCGGTTGTAGGCGATGCCGCCGCCCGAGCCACCGAGGGTGAACGACGGCCGGATAATGGTCGGAAAGCCGATTTCCGCCTGCGCGGCGCGCGCCTCGTCCATCGTGTGCGCGAGCATTGAGCGCGGCGTGCCGAGGCCGATGTCCTGCATTGCCCGGCGGAACTGCTCGCGATCCTCCGCCATGTCGATCGCCTCACGCGAGGCGCCGATCATCTCGACGCCATGCTCCTTGAGCACGCCCTCGCGCACCAGGTCGAGCGCGCAGTTGAGCGCGGTCTGGCCGCCCATCGTCGGCAGCAGTGCGTCCGGCTTTTCCTTTTCGATAATCGCCGCGATCGCGCGCCAGTGAATCGGTTCGATATAAACCGCGTCCGCCGTTTCGGGATCGGTCATGATCGTCGCCGGGTTCGAGTTCACCAGGATCACCCGGTAGCCTTCCTCGCGCAGCGCGCGGCAAGCCTGCACGCCGGAGTAATCGAACTCGCAGGCCTGGCCGATGACGATCGGCCCGGCCCCGATGATGAGGACGCTCTTGATGTCTGTTCTTTTCGGCATGCTTAACCTGCGGTTGCGCGTGATTTGGCCGGGGCGTGACGCTCCATCAGTTCCACAAAATGCTCGAACACCGGCCCCACATCATGCGGCCCCGGACTCGCTTCCGGATGCCCCTGGAACGCAAAGGCAGGCGCGTCGGTGCATTCGACGCCCTGGAGCGTGCCGTCAAAAAGCGAGCGATGGGTGGCTTTCAGGTTTGCCGGCAATGTCGCCTCGTCGAGCGCAAAGCCGTGATTCTGGCTGCTGATCATGACTTCGCCGGTGCGCAAATCCTGCACGGGGTGATTGGCGCCGTGGTGGCCAAATTTCATCTTGAGCGTGCGCGCGCCCATCATGAGACCCAGCAATTGGTGGCCAAGGCAGATGCCGAATTGCGGCATGCGCGCGGCCATGAACTCGCGCATCGCCTCGATTGCGTAGTCGCACGCAGCAGGGTCACCCGGCCCGTTCGACAGGAATACGCCGTCCGGCTGCATTGCCAGCACATCGGACGCCGGCGTTTTAGCCGGCACTACCGTCACCCGGCAGCCGCAATCGACCAGCTTGCGCAGAATGTTGCGCTTGACGCCGAAGTCGTAGGCGACGACGTTGAAGCGTGGCTGGGGCGCTTTCTCGACGCCCCAGGTGGGCTGGCCCCACTCATAGGTTTCGGTCGTGCTGACGACTTTTGCCAGATCCATGCCTTCGAGCCCCGGGAAGTCGCGCGCGGCAGCGAGCGCCTCGTCTTCGCCGACCCGTCCGGCCATGATGCAGGCGTTCTGGGCGCCCTTCGCGCGCAGCAGGCGCGTCAGCTTGCGGGTATCGACGTCGGCGATCCCGACCTTGTTCTGCTCGACGAGCCAGTCGCCCAGTGCGTGCTGGATGCGCCAGTTGCTGGCTCGATACGGCACGTCGCGTACGATCAGGCCCTCGGCCTGCATGCGCTCCGACTCCATGTCCTCGGCATTGGCGCCGACGTTGCCGATATGCGGGAATGTGAGCGTAACGAGCTGGCGGGCATACGACGGATCGCTCAGGATTTCCTGATAACCCGTCATCGCGGTATTGAAAACGACTTCGCCCACCGCCACGCCGGGGGCGCCAACGGATCGACCGCGGAAGATCGTCCCGTCGGCAAGTGCAAGTATGGCCGGCTGATCCAAGAACCCCTCCTGAGCGACTCGTCAGGCCGCAAAAAACCGGCGAACCGTGTCGGTCCGCGGCAAAAGTCAGAGATGATTCAGCGTCGGGAAGAAAATCGGCGTGAATCCGGGTGATTCTAATGAACAGCTGGTCGAATGTCCATTCGGGAAGCTGTTAGTGGGCCGGCCCTGCTCCCGGCAGCACGCTTTACATTCTCCCTCGGATGATGGAAGCTTGGCGCGCCATGAACAAGAAAGTTCTGATTATTGAAGACGACCGCGAAGTTCGGGACTCCCTGACCATGTTGCTCGAGATGGAAGGCTATTCGGCCGCCGTCGCCGACCACGGACGCGATGCGCTCGACTATCTGCGCTCGCAAAAAGACCTGCCCTGCCTGATCCTGCTCGACCTGATGATGCCGGTGATGGACGGCTTCACGTTCCGGGCCGAGCAAAAGGCGGACGCTGCGCTGGGAAACATTCCTGTCGTCGTCATGTCGGCTGCCGGCAATATCCATGAAAAGCTGCCGGGGCTCGAAGCCAAGGCCTATCTCAAGAAGCCGATGGACTTCAGCGACGTGGTGAACGCGGTCGAACGGTACTGCAACGCCTAGCGGCTCTACGAAGCTTCGCGCGCTTCGCCCAAACCGACGTTGTTCTTCTCGAACACGCGTTCGGCACGGTAGCTGGAACGCACCAGCGGCCCCGACACGCATTCCAGAAAGCCCTTCTCGAGGCCCCACCGGCGGTATTTCTCGAAGTCCGCCGGCGGCACGTAACGCTCGACCGGCAGATGGTTGATCGTCGGCCGCAAGTATTGGCCGAAGGTGACGATATCGAGGTCGATCGCGCGCAGGTCGTCCATTGTCTCGCGGATTTCATCCTCGGTTTCGCCGAGGCCCAGCATCAGGCTGGTCTTGGTCAGCACGTCCGGCCGATGTCGCTTGGCAAACGCCAGGACATCCAGCGTCTGCTCGTAGCTTGCGCGCGGGTCGCGTACAGGATGCGTCAGCCGGCGTACTGTCTCGACGTTCTGTGCAAAAACTTCCAGTCCCGAATCGACCACCGTCGCGACGTGTTCGTGGATGCCCTTGAAGTCCGGCGTCAATGCCTCGACGGCGGTGGCCGGGTTCATCCTCTTGATCTCACGGATGCAAGCCGCATAATGCGCCGCGCCGCCGTCGGCCAGATCGTCGCGGTCGACCGACGTCAGCACGATGTACTTCAGGTTCATCAGCCGCACCGATTCGGCCGCCTGGTGCGGCTCGTCCGGATCAAGCCAGCCGTGCGGATTGCCGGTGTCCACCGCGCAGAAGCGGCAGGCGCGGGTGCAGACCGAGCCCATCAGCATGATCGTCGCGGTGCCGTTGTTCCAGCACTCGCCGATGTTCGGGCACATCGCGTCTTCGCAAACCGTGCTCAGGCGATGCTCGTGCACGTTGCGCTTCACAGCTTCGTAGCCGGCCCCGGATGGCAGGCGCGCGCGCAGCCATTCCGGCTTGCGGCCGGTGGGGGCAACCTGGGCGTGTGGATTATGTTTGACACCGTCCTTGATCGCGGTGAAGCCGTGCTCGGTCAGCCGCTTCATACCGCTTTTGACGATGGGGATGCCTTTGAAATCGCTCATGGGGATGATGGCAAAAGGTTAAAGGTCAAGGGTAAAAGGCCAGAGGCTCCATTTTACGCTTCCGCGCACGTCTCTTCACCCTTGACCCTTTACCTTTGACCCTTTACCCGCTTCCTTCCGCTCACGCGGAAGGAATTGCAGGCACTCGCGCAAGTCGCCCTGCACCATGTAGAGCTTCGCGTCCCAGCAAAATTGAAACACGCGGTACAGGAAGAAGCGCTCGCCGTGGCGGTAGCCGGCTACCAGCGCACGCGGCTCCACCAGCACCGGGAACCGGCGGCTGTATTGCGTAGCGGCGACGCGGATGTAGCGCTTTTCGCCACTGGTTTCGAACGAATGGATGTCACAACCTTCGCCGTCCCTGGCGCCGGGCTCAAGCAACCGGACCTGCCGCGCGAGCGCATCGCACTGCGCCTGCTTCAGGCGCGCGCGCTCGAACGCGAGCGCAAACCGGCAGCCGGCTTCGCGCAGCGCGCTGAAACGCTCCTCGCGCCGCTGAAAGCCGCCGAAGGTCGGGAAATGCGCCCGCCCCGCGAGATACGCCTCAACCCGGCAATCGTTGTTCAGCGGCGGCGGCGCCCAAACGCCCTGCAGATCGACGATCTCGTCCGGTACCCGCACCCGCCGCACCGCCGATTCCCCGAGCCAGACGCGTGCCAGCCGCGCCCGCTCACGGTCGAGAAACTGCACCAGCCGGCGTCGCAACGCGCGCGTCGCACGCCCCACCGGCGGGTACGCGTCCAGAAACGGCAGGCCGCAGTGCAGCAGCACCGCGCTGATCTCGGCGAAGTGCGCGCGAATCACAGCTTCACTGAGCGCGCCGAATGCGTTCATCAGCGCGGTGAAGTGCCGCGCCTGCCCCAGGACTTCGCCGCGGACCCCGGCCTCGAGCATCGTCAGGTAATGCTCGAACAACGCGTCGAACATGCGGTTCTGGTCACGGCTGGCAGCAGATTCGGCCGTCGTCGGAACTGGCCGCGCCGGCGCCCGCTCTTGTCGCGGGCTGTCCGACGTCGGCTGCCGCGCCACCGCCAGGCCGAAATGATCCGCCCAGGCCGCCTCGAGTTCGGCGGCGACCGGCTCGGGCAGCGTCCGCCCGGAGATCCCCTCCTCCCAGCGGTACTTCCCCAGCGCGCCATGGGCGAGATCGCGGCGCGTCAGCGGCATCGCCACGTCCGGATTGGTCAGCATGTCAAAGCGGATTTCGGCGTACAGCCCGCCGCTTCGGCCGCTGTCCTGGGCGACCAGATCCGACGCCTCGTGACTGCCGCGCATGATGCGCCCGGAGGCGAAGATGCCGGTCGGGAAGCGATTCAGGCGCAACAGGAAAAAGCGGTCGCGGGCCCGGATCCGGCGATTGCTGCCGGCGCTCCAGCGGGCGGTCACGGGCCGTCCGTGCATGAACCCGTGCAGCAGATCGGGCAAATCGCTCCAACTCCAGCGGTCCGGATTCCATACCAGCAGATGCGTTGCCATTAATACTCGTCAGAATTGTGGGGCCGCCCCCGATTTAATTTATGTCCCCGCAGCGCCACTATAAGGCCCACAGCTATCGAATGCGGCGTGCAGCATGTGCCGTGAAACTGCTATGATCGGCATCATGCACCGCCAGATTTCTCCGGGCAATGCCGCCGGACCATTCCGTTCCGCCGCCCGCTCCCGGTAATCCAACTTCAGGAATCGTTACAGCCCATGCGCAATCCCACCCGCTACCTGACTCCCGCGCTGCTCGTCTGCCTGCTGGCGGCACCGGCGGCGTTTGCCAACCTGACGCCGTCGAAGTCGCTTGCCGACCTGACGCCCAAGCCCGAGCAGGTGCTGGTCGACCAGACCGTCAACGGCCTGCTGAGCCGGTACCACTACGGCGACAAGACGCTCAACAACGCGCTGTCGCGCTACATCTTTCGCCATTACCTGAGCACGCTCGACCCGACCAAGAGCTACTTTACGCAGGTGGACATCGAGAAATTCTCGAAGTACGGCCGTACCCTCGGCGACGATATCCGCAAGGGCAACCTGGAACCGGCGTTCAACATCTATAACGCTTACAAGCAGCGCGTCGCGCAGCAGGTGCATTACGCGCTGAAGCTGCTGCAGCACAAGCCGGACCTGACGACGCACGAAACCTACACCTTCGACCGCGAGAAAGCGCCGTGGCCGGCGGACCAGAAGGCGCTCGACACGCTGTGGCGCAAGCGCGTCACCAATGACGTGATCAACCTGATGCTGACCGGCAAGAGCTGGGAAGACACTGCAAAAATTTTGCGCAAGCGCTACAAGAACTTCCTGACGCAGGCAAAGCAGATCAACAGCGCCGACGTGTTCAATGCATTCATGAACACCTACGCGCACGCGATGGACCCGCACACCGCCTATTTCTCGCCGAGCGAATCCGCGCAGTTCCAGATCGAAATGAGCCTGAAGCTGCAAGGCATCGGTGCCGCGCTGGTGCAGAAGGACGACTACGTCACCATTCAGCGCGTGCTGCCGGGCGGCCCGGCTGCCGACAGCGGCAAGATCCATCCCGGCGACCGCATTACCGCCGTCGCACAGGGCAAGGACGGCAAATTCGTCGACGTCGTCGGCTGGCGTCTCGACGATGTCGTCGACCTCATCCGCGGCAAGAAGGGCACCACCGTGCGCCTGCAGATTCTGCCGTCAGGCGCGGCGCCCGGTGCGCCGGAAAAGAACCTCAAGCTGGTGCGCAACACGGTAGAGTTGCAGGCACAGGCGGCGCACGCGAAAACCATCGACATCAAGCGCGGCGACAAGACCTTCACCATCGGCGTCATCACGATTCCAAGCTTCTATCTCGACTTCAAGGCTCGCATAGCGGGCAAGAAGGACTACCGCAGCACCACGCGCGACGTGCGCCGGCTGATCGAGAACATGAAGAACAAGCATCACATCGATGGCCTGGTCATCGACCTGCGCGGTAACCCCGGCGGTTCGCTCGAAGAAGCGACGGAGCTAACCGGCCTGTTTATCGACAAGGGTCCGGTGGTGCAGATTCGCGACAGCGACGGCAAGATCAACGTGCAAAGCAACCCCGACGGCGGCATCGTCTACCGCGGTCCGCTCGTCGTGGTCGTTAACCGCTTCAGCGCATCGGCGTCGGAAATCTTCACCGGTGCGATCCAGGACTACCACCGCGGCCTCGTTGTCGGCTCGACAACCTACGGCAAGGGCACGGTGCAGAGCCTGATTGACCTCAACCACTTCGTCGCCAGCGGCAAGGCCGGCCAGCTCAAGCTGACAATCGCGAAGTTCTACCGCGTGACCGGCAGCAGCACCCAGAACCGCGGAGTAACGCCGGATATTCACCTGCCGTCGACGATCGATACCAGCGAGTTCGGCGAAAGCACCGAAGATAATGCGCTGCCATGGGACAAGATTCCGGCGGCCGATTTTCAGCCCTTCCACGACCGCCTGCGCGCGCAGCTGCCCGTTTTGCGCCGTGACCACCATGAACGTGCCATGCACAGCGCTGAGTACCAGCTCTATGTGAAGGATGTCGAAAAAGCGCGTGAAGAACAGGCGAAGAGGACCGTCTCGCTCAATCTCGAAAAACGGCGCGCGGAGCGCAAGCGACAGGAAGCGCAGCGCCTGGCCGACGTCAACGCATGGCGCAAGCTCGAACACAAGCCGGCGGTAAAGTCGCTTGACGGTATCTCCAGCGACGACGACCGTCCGGACGTCGTGCTGAACGAGGCGGCGGAAATCGCCACCGATATGGACCGGCTGCACCTCGACATCGACGGCTCGTCGGCGACGATCGCCAAAAACGCGGCGCGGTTTTAGTCGAGAACGGGATTGCGATTCGCCGGAGCTTAGCTAAAGCTTGCGTGACGCGAGCGCATCGCAAGCGCCGGACGAAATGTCACGGCAGGCGCCGCCCGGCAGAGAAAACGTTCAATGTTCCCGCCGCGGCCTGAAAGCGCGCGGCTGGGTATCGAAGTGTCCGCGGTCGATACAGTATTCGAGCCACTTGTACAGCAGCATGTTCGCCGACCAGCGGCGCGCGATCTCCGCCTGACCGCCGCAGATGTAATTCCGCAACAGCGGATGACGGCGACCGTTGCGGCACGCCAACACTTCGGCCATGCCGGCGTCGTGATACAGCTTGATCGCAAGATCCGGGTCCGCGATCAGGCGCCCCGCGGCGCCGGCAAACCAGTACGTCATCACGATCGACGTCGTGTAGCGCGCGCGTTCGACCACTGCAAGCGACAGCGGCGGATCGTCATCCACTTCCGAGCGCAGCCGATCGGGCAGCGCATCCAGCGGCCCCAGCAACTGCCGCAGCCGGATGTAATTGCTTTCGTACAGCGTCATCAAACCGGCGAAGCTGCGCGGCCTGACAAGCGTGATAACTCTTTGCGATGTATCAACAAGCATTTCAGCAATATATCATAGTGATGCGGGCAAACAGGGACCCGGTCGTCCGCTAAAATAGCGCGGTCGCAACGACAACGAAAGGAAGAATCGCATCATGCATGCACAAGTCGTCGCCACCCGTCCCTTCGACGATCAAAAGGCCGGCACCGCCGGCTTGCGCAAGCGCGTCAGCGTATTTCAGCAGCCGCACTACCTGGAGAATTTTTTACAGGCGGTGTTCGACTGCATGCCCGAAATGGCGGGTGCGACAATCGTCGTCGGCGGCGACGGTCGCTATTTCAATCGTCAGGCGATCAATACGCTGCTGCGACTCGCGGCCGCAAACGGCGTCGGGCGCGCGCTCGTCGGGCGCGGGGGCCTGCTGTCGACGCCCGCTTCCTCGAACCTGATGCGCCTCAACGAGGCCGCCGGCGGCTTCGTGCTGACCGCCAGTCACAATCCGGGCGGTCCGGAAGGCGACTTCGGCATCAAGTTCAACGTTGCCGGCGGCGGCCAGGCCTCGGAACAACTGACAAACGCCGTCTACGCGAAAAGCCGCGCGATTCGCGAATACCGCATTCTGCCGCCGGCGCCGCTCAACATCGACCGCATCGGAACGTTCACGCTCGGCGGGATGACGGTCGAGGTCGTCGATCCGGTAGAAGATTACGCGCAGTTGATGGAGCAGCTGTTCGACTTCGACGCGATCCGGCAGCTCGCCGCGAGCAGTTTCACGATGCGCTACGACGCGCTGCACGGCGTCACCGGCCCGTATGCCGAGGCAGTGCTGGTACGGCGGCTCGGCTTCCCGAAGGAAAGTCTGATGCACGCCGATCCGCTGCCGGACTTCGGCGGTCGTCACCCCGACCCGAATCCGCACGACGCGCGCGATTTGATGGCGTTGTTCACCGGCCGCGGCGCGCCGGATTTCGGCGCCGCTTCCGATGGCGACGGCGATCGCAACATGATAGTAGCCCCCGGTCTAATGGTTTCGCCCGGCGACAGCCTTGCGGTACTTGCGGCTAACGCGACACGAGTGCCGGGTTATCGCGACGGGCTCGCCGGCGTGGCGCGTTCCATGCCAACCAGCCGTGCTGTGGACCGTGTCGCCGCCGCACTCGACATCCCGTGCTTTGAGACACCGACCGGCTGGCGGTTTTTCTTTAACCTGCTCGAAGCGGGGCGCATCACCTTGTGCGGCGAAGAAAGCTTCGGCACCAGCAGCAGCCACGTCCGTGAAAAAGACGGTTTGTGGGCGGTGCTGTTCTGGCTCAACCTGATTGCCGCCGGCAGCCAATCGGCCGGCGAACTGCTGCGCGAACATTGGCGCCGCTACGGGCGTAACTTCTTTCAACGCCACGATTATTATCTCGAGCGGCGCGCGCGCGGCGACGACATCATCGCGTCGTTGGGCGAGCGCCTGCCCGCGCTCACCGGCCAGCGCTTCAACGGCCTCGACGTAATCCATGCCGATGATTTTGCCTACACGGATCCTGTCGACGGCAGCGAAAGCGCGCACCAGGGCATGCGCGTCGAATTCGGCGGCGGCGAGCGCATCGCGTATCGCCTGTCGGGCACTGGCACCACCGGCGCCACGCTGCGCGTGTATCTCGAACGCTACGATGCCGGCGGCAGCGACGGCGACGCGGGGCCGGCCCTCGACGGCTTGGCTGCCATATCGCGCGAAATCGCACAACTCAAGAAAATCGCCGGCCTCGACTCGCCGACGATGATTACCTAGAGAGGTATGTGGTTAGTGGTTAGCGGAAGAATTCGTCTCTCCGCCCTCTTACCGCTGACCGCTCCGCGGTCAGTAAAATCTCCGACTCAATCCCATCTGGTCGAGCACGGTCGTCGCAATTTCTTCGATCGACGAATGCGTCGTATCGAGAAACGACAAGCCGTATTTGCGGAACAGCGTTTCCGCTTCGCGAATCTCGTAGCGCACCTGTTCGTCCGAGGCGTAGCGGCTGTCCGGACGGCGTTCGCTGCGGATATTGCGCAGCCGTTCGGGCTTGATGCTGAGGCCGTAGAGCTTGGGCCGATGCGCCAGCAACGCATCGGGCAACGTCTCGCGGCCGAGCTCTTCCTCGGTCAGCGGATAGTTCGCCGCATAGATTCCGTACTGCAGC
>DASSTE010000059.1:0-28153 GCA_035708085.1 Gammaproteobacteria bacterium
GGAAATGGTCGAAGGCCTTGACGACGACACGGACCTCTTCAGCGCCGCACAGCAGTTGCCGGAACCGGAAGACCTGCTCGAAAGCGAGGACGATGCGCCGATCATCCGCCTGATCAATGCGCTCCTGACCGCCGCCATTAAGGAAAACGCCTCCGACATTCATATCGAGCCTTTCGAGAACCGCCTCGTGGTGCGCTTGCGTGTCGACGGCGTATTGCGCGAGGTTTTGCAAACGCGCCGCGCGGTCGCGCCGCTGATCGTCTCGCGCATCAAGGTCATGGCCAAGCTCGACATCGCCGAAAAGCGGCTACCGCAGGACGGGCGCATTTCGCTGCGCATCGCCAACCGCGCCGTCGACGTGCGCGTGTCGACGATTCCGTCCGGCCATGGCGAGCGCGTCGTGCTGCGTCTGCTCGACAAGCAGGCGGGTCGGCTCGACCTCGACCACCTTGGCATGGAGCCGGGCACCCAGGATGTCATCGACGACATCATCAGGAAGCCGCATGGCATTATTCTGGTGACCGGCCCGACCGGTTCCGGCAAAACGACGACGCTGTATGCGGCGCTGACCAAGCTCAACGACCACAGCCGCAACATCATGACGGTGGAGGACCCGATCGAGTACTACCTCGACGGTGTCGGCCAGACGCAGGTCAACACGCGTGTCGACATGACCTTCGCGCGCGGCTTGCGCGCGATCCTGCGACAGGACCCGGACGTGGTAATGGTCGGCGAAATCCGCGACCTGGAAACGGCCGAGATTGCCGTGCAGGCGAGTTTGACGGGCCACCTCGTGCTGTCCACGCTGCACACCAACACCGCCGTCGGCGCGATCACGCGCCTGCGCGACATGGGCGTCGAACCGTTTCTGCTCGCCTCGAGCATCATCGGCCTGCTCGCCCAGCGGCTGGTGCGCGTGCTGTGCCCCCACTGCAAGGAGGCCTACACGGCGAGCCCGCGCGAAACCGAGCTGCTCGGCCTCGACCCGCAACACCCGCCGCAACTCTACCGCCCGCGCGGCTGCCCGGGTTGCAACGACTCCGGCTATCACGGCCGCACCGGCATCTACGAACTCGTGCCGGTCGACGACGACCTGCGAACGATGATTCATGACGGCTCCGGCGAACAGGCGCTGGAACGCTACGCCCGCACGTTGAGCCCCAGCATCCGCCAGGACGGCCGCCGGCGTGTGCTCGCCGGCGAAACCACCGTCGAAGAAGTCGTACGCGTCACACAAGAGGATTGAGACCGGTGGAGGGTAAAAGGTTAACGGTTAATGGTAAAAGGCTGGAAGTCACTGCCGAGTCGTCGACACCTCCGGCTCTTCGTTCTTCACCCTTAACCTTTTACCCTTTACCTTTCACCTGAATCATGGGCGCATTCGAATACCAGGCGCTCGATACCCGCGGGCGCACCAAAAAAGGCGTCCTCGAAGGCGACACCGCGCGCCAGATCCGCCAGCAACTGCGCGAGCAGGGCCTGACGCCGCTCGCCGTCGCCGGCGTTGCCGCAGAGAAAAAGGAAACCGCCGGCCGCGCATTCAGCTTCACATTCAAGCGCGGCATCAGCGCGACCGAACTCGCGCTCGTCACCCGCCAGCTCGCGACGCTGGTGCGCTCGGCGCTGCCGGTCGAGGAAGCCCTGCTTGCGGCCGCGCAGCAAAATGAAGCGCAGCGACTGAAGAGCATGCTGCTCGCTGTGCGCGCCCGCGTGCTCGAAGGCCACACCCTCGCCCACGGCCTCGCCCAATTTCCACAGGCGTTCCCGGAAATTTTCCGCGCCACCGTCGCCGCCGGCGAACAGACCGGCCACCTCGACGCCGTGCTCGAGCGCCTCGCCGATTACGCCGAAAGCCGCCAGGTCCTGCGCCAGAAGCTCGGTCTCGCGATGATCTACCCGATCCTGCTGACAGGGATGTCGATCATCATCGTCGCGTTCCTGCTGACCTACGTCGTCCCGCAGGTCGTGACCGTCTTCAACAACATCGGCCACCAGTTGCCGTTTCTGACTCGCGCACTCATCGCCCTTAGCGACTTCCTGCGTGCCGACGGAATCTACCTGTTGATCGCCATCGTCGCCGCCGGCTTCGGCATCTATTATTGGCTGAAGCGGCCCGAACCGCGGCGGCAGTTCCACCGCCTGCTGCTCCGGCTGCCGCTGATCGGCCGCGTCGTCCGCGGCCTCAACACCTCGCGCTTCACCCGCACCCTCAGCATTCTTGCCGGCAGCGGCGTCCCGGTGCTCGAAGCGCTGCGGATCGCCGGCGAAGTGGTCGCCAACGTGCCGATGCGGGAAGCGGTTGATGAAGCTGCGAATCGGGTTCGCGAAGGGTCGCCGATCAACCGCGCGCTTGCAGTTAGCGGGTTGTTTCCGCCTATGACCGTGCATTTGATCGCCAGTGGCGAGACCAGCGGACAGCTTCGGACGATGCTTGAGCGGGCGGCGCAGAATCAGGAGCGGGAACTTGAAACGTTGCTGGCTACTATGCTGGGGATTCTTGAGCCGGCCATGATTTTGATTATGGGTGTCGTGGTGCTGATTATTGTTTTGGCTATTATGCTGCCTATATTCGATTTGAATACGCTCGTTAAGTAATAGTTGTGCCGCCTGCGGCGGCGGGCTTTATTGGGCGGGGGTATCGACCCCCTGCGGCGAGTTACTTTCCTTACGGGGAAAGTAACCAAAGCCACTGCTCATGGCGCTTGGTCCAAAGTGCATCGCTGCACTTTGGACTTCCCGAAGATCGGGCCGAAAAAGGGGGCCGGAACAGAACTCACGCGTCCATGCGCTCGAACAATTTTCCTTGTTTCCCCCTTTTTCGACCCGATCTTCGGCTGCGCTCAAATCGCCGGTTTGGAGCCGGCCTTCCTGGCCGGCAAAGACTATCGGTTGATTCCCCTCATCCCAGCCTTCTCCCTGAGGGAGAAGGAGCAAGAGCGTCTCCTGAACCAGCCGGGCGCCCCTCTGATTCCCTCTCCCTCAGGGAGAGGGCTAGGGTGAGGGGATAAATTTCTTCTCCCCAGCCTTCCGAGGCGACAAGGCATCGGGGTGGGGGTGCGGTGACTTCTCTCAGGGCTGTGTGAGGCAGGAGCCGAACCCAGAGCCTACAGGGACGTATTCACGGCGTCCCTGGGAGGAGTTACCGCATCACCGCCCTTCACAACAACCCAAAGGCTACCTCTCTTCCAACCGATCCAACAAAGCCTTCAATTCCTCGCCGAGCGGCGCATCAAACGCCAGCGGGACATCATTCCACGGGGCCGTAAATCCAATGCTGGCCGCATGCAAAAACATCCGCTTCAATCCCAACCTGCGCCATTCGCGATTGGTCTCATGCTCACCGTACTTATCATCGCCTGCCACCGGATGGCCCAGATGCGCCGCATGTACACGAATCTGATGGGTGCGGCCGGTGCTGATCCTCGCCTCCACCAGCGTGCCCTGCTCGTAGATCGTCAACGGCTTGAAATGCGTTTCGGCGGCCTTGCCCGTCTCATCCACATGCACGCGACGCTCGCCGCCGGCGATCTGGTGCTTGCGCAGCGCGACATCGACCGCTCCCGCGTCGTTCAGGCGACCCGACAGCAGCGCCAGGTATTTCTTTTCCACCTCGCCGTTACGCAGCAGCTCGTGCATCGCGCGCAGCCGGCTGCGCCGCTTCGCGATCAGCAGACAGCCGCTGGTGTCGCGATCGAGGCGATGTACCAGCTCCAGATACGGTGCCTGCGGCCTCAGCGCGCGCAGCGCCTCGATCGCGCCCAGGCTCAAACCGCTGCCGCCGTGCACCGCCAGGCCCGCCGGCTTGTTCAGCACCAGCAGGCTGTCGTCCTCGTAAATGATGCAATCCTTCAGCCAGCTTAGATCCTGGATGCCCCGCGCCGGCGGCTGCGCGCTTGCCTGCTGCACCGGTGGAATGCGGATGTCGTCGCCGTCCTCCAACCGGCGGGTCGGCTTCACCCGGCGGCCGTTTACGCGCACCTGGCCCGTGCGCAGCAGCCGGTAGACGTGCCCTTTCGGCACGCCCTTCAGCGTCCTGAACAGGAAATTGTCGATGCGCTGGCCGGCGTCCTCTGCGCCGGCCACGGCATGACGAGCGGCTTTGTCGGCTGCACTCAATGTGGTGCTCCAAGCAGTTGGAAATTAAAGAAAAGTTCTCGGGTCGATTGCGGCGAAGCGCGTCCAGTTGCTATAGTACGCAACCGGTGGCTGCGGCGCGACTGCGCAACCTAACATAAAGTTGATCCGGCCACCGTTATTGGAATTATTTCGGCTGCTCGCAATATGCGGGCGGCGAATTAATTAATCAAACAATTGGCGCTCCCATGCGCGGCATGGTCACGCAGCGCTGACGCCGGCAAGGATCCAGGCAGCCACGCAAGTTCGCGGCGCCGAACAGGGAATCCAGCCGCAACCGTCAGCCGCGCGGCGCACAGCCCACGCGCATCCGGTCGAGTGCCTGAGAGATCGGCACAATGAAACGCATGCTTGTCAACGCAACTCAGAAGGAAGAGTTGCGCGTCGCCATGGTCGATGGTCAGACGCTTTACGATCTGGATATTGAAGTCCCCGGCCGCGAACAGAAAAAAGCCAACATCTACAAGGGACGCATCACCCGCGTCGAACCCAGCCTCGAAGCCGCTTTCGTCGATTATGGCGCCGAACGCCACGGCTTTCTGCCGCTGAAGGAAATTTCCCGCAGCTACTTTACCTCGTCGCACGACGGCGACGGCGGCCGCGTCAACATCAAGGACGTGGTGCGCGAAGGACAGGAACTGATCGTCCAGATCGACAAGGAAGAGCGTGGCACCAAGGGCGCGGCGCTGACCACCTTTGTCAGCCTCGCCGGCCGTTTCCTGGTGCTCATGCCCAACAACCCGCGCGCCGGCGGCGTCTCGCGACGCATCGAGGGCGAAGACCGCGAGGAGCTGCGCGCGGCGATCGCGACGCTGAACGTGCCCGAGGGCATGGGCATGATCGTCCGCACCGCCGGCGTCGGCCGCGGCTCGGAAGAACTGCAATGGGATCTCGATTATCTCGCCCAGGTGTGGCGGGCCATCGAGGAAGCCGCGACGCAAAAGCCCGCACCATTCCTGATCTATCAGGAAAGCAACGTCATTATCCGTGCGCTGCGCGATTACCTGCGCACCGACATCGGCGAAATCCTCGTCGACGATCCGGACACGTGCGAACTCGCTCGCGATTTCATGCAGCGGGTCATGCCGCAGAGCCTGTCAAAGCTCAAGCTGTACAACGACGACGTGCCGCTGTTCAACCGTTTCCAGATCGAAAGCCAGATCGAGGCGGCGTTCGGCCGTGACGTGCGCCTGCCCTCCGGCGGTGCGCTGGTCATCGACCATACCGAGGCGCTGGTGTCGATCGACATTAACTCGGCACGCGCGACCAAGGGCGGCGACATCGAGGAAACCGCGCTCAACACCAACCTCGAAGCCGCCGACGAAATCGCCCGCCAGCTGCGTCTGCGCGATATCGGCGGTCTGGTCGTGATCGACTTCATCGACATGGGGCCGGTCAAAAACCAGCGCGAAGTCGAAAACCGGCTGCGCGCGGCGTTAAAGATGGACCGCGCGCGCATCCAGGTCGGACGTATCTCGCGCTTCGGCCTGATGGAAATGTCGCGGCAGCGGCTGCGCCCGTCGCTCGGCGAGTTCACCCAGATCATCTGCCCGCGCTGCGCCGGCGAAGGCCGCATCCGCGGCATCGAATCACTCGCGCTGTCGATCCTGCGCCTGATCGAAGAAGAAGCGATGAAGGAAGGCACCGGCCGCGTTGCAGCGCATTTGCCGGTCGACGTCGCGACTTACCTGCTGAACGAAAAGCGCGAAGCGGTGATCGCGATCGAGAGCCGCTGCCGCACCAACGTGGTACTGGTGCCGAACCCGCTGTTCGAAACCCCGCGCTTCGAAATCCACCGCAGCCGCGATCAGGATCTGCCGGTCGACCAGGTCGAATCCAGTTACAAGATGGCGGCAACGAACGTCCCGGAAGCCAACGGCTACCTGCGCCAACGGACTGCAGGGCAGCCGGAGGAACCGGCCGTCAAGGCTATCTCCCCGAGCGCACCCGCACCGGTGACGACACCTGAGAAGCGCGCCGCCGCGCCCGCCAAGGGCGGCCTGCTGGCGCGCCTGTGGGCGCTGCTGTTTGCCCCTGTGCCTGAAAAGCCGGCACCGCGCAAAAGCGCCGCGAGCACCAAGCCGCGCCCCGCTCCCTCGAAGCGTCCGGCGCGCAAATCCACTGCGCGCGCCAGCAGCAACGGCGAAGGTCGTTCGCGCAGCAGCTCAAGAACCCGCAAGAGCACCGGCCGCGACAGCAATCGGCAACAAACCGGCGGGCGCCCCGCCAATGGCCCAGCATCCAGGTCCCCGACAACAGCAGCCGCATCGGCCGAAACCAAGCAAGCCAATGCAGCGCCGGCCACGCCGAGCGCCGGTCCATCCGAGGACGCCGCTGCCAATGAACAGAAATCTAACCGCAGCGGGCGAAGCACCCGCCGCGGCCGTCGCGGCGGCCGCCGTCGGCGCCGCGCACGTGGCGAGAACCGCGGCGAACAGCAAGGCAACGCGCCGCAAAACAACGACGATTCCGCGAACAATGCCGCGGAACGCGGGCATACTGCAAAGCCTGCTGCCGCGAACGACAAGCCCGTCTCCGGAAACGGCGCAAGTCCGGCTCCGGCGGAACCGAAGCCTGCCGCCCCCGCGCCGGAAGCAAGGCCGCACCAGCCAAGGCCCGAACCGAAACCGGAACAGCGCGAGCCATCTCCGCCGCCGGCCGCAACCGGCAACGCATCCCCGCCGCCAGCGCTTCGCGAGATCTATGAACAGCGGCGCCGCGACGAATCGGTCAGCGCCGATCGTGCGCCGGAAACCTCCGGCGAGGATGCATCGCGCAAACCCGATTGACCGTCGACCGAATGTAATTCAGAAGCGGCGCGTTAACCGCGCCGCTTTCACTGCTCCATCATCGCAAGAGCCGGATCGAGCTTCGCCGCGCGCCGCGCCGGCAGCCAGCACGCCAGGACGGTGATCGCGCACAACACAGCAGCAGCGCCATGGTCGGAACACGCGTTGATCGACGCTCTATTGGAAATCGCGGCCTAAGGCCGCTCCTACAGTTACCGCTTGCCGGCGCCGCCTACGACGACGGCCGCTGCTTGCCGGCGGCGTAGATGCGCAATCAGGCCGTCGCTCGCCTCCTCCACCAGATCAAGGACGTGGCCGAAGCCGTCCTGGCCGCCGTAATATGGGTCGGGGACCGAGCGCTCCTTCGTATGGGGGGCGAATTCCAGGAATAGCTTGACCCTTGACTGGTATTCCGGCGGGCACATCGCCTGCAGGTAATTCAAGTTTGCCTCGTCCATCGCGAGGACGTAATCGAAGTGGGCGAAGTCCTGGTCACCAACAACCCGCGCGCGCATGTCGGCGAGGTCCACGCCCCGCTCGCGCGCCGCCGCCTGCGCACGTGCGTCCGGCGGAGCGCCGAGATGGTAGGCGTGCGTGCCGGCGGAATCGATTTCAACCTCGAGTTCCGGCGCCTTCTCCGCCAGGCGCTTGCGGAACACACCTTCCGCGGTCGGTGAGCGGCAGATGTTACCCATGCAGACAAAAAGTACTGATGTTTTAGTCACTTACGAACTGTTCAAAGAATCTGGATTAAGTTATTAGGTTCAACATGGCGGCCTCGACACGCGCCAAATCGGCGGCCGTATCGACACCGGCCGGCGGCGCGGGATCGACAGTCCCGACGACGATGTCGATGCCGAGCCACAAGGCGCGCAACTGCTCCAGACGTTCCGCCAATTCCAGCGGGCACGGCAACATCTGCGTCAACGTTTGCAGCGTTTCGACGCGGTAGGCGTACAGGCCGATGTGGCGCAGCCCCAGCGTGCCGTGGGGCTTGCCGTCCGCTGCACGATTCGCAGGAATCGGCGCGCGGCTGAAATACAGAGCATGCGCTTCGGCGTCGCACACTACTTTGACGGCGTTTGGGTTTTTGAATTCCCCTGGATCGGTGATCGGCGTTGCCAGCGTCGCGATACCGGCGCGATCGGCGGCGGCCAATTTTTGCGCGACAGCGGCGATCAGTGGTGGAGACATGAGCGGCTCATCGCCCTGCAGATTGACGATGATCGCATCGGGCTGCCAGTCACGTTTTGCGGCCACTTCGGCGATGCGGTCCGTGCCGCTGGCATGTGTAGCGGCCGTCAGCATCGCATCCGCACCGAAAGCCCGGCAGGCTTCGACGATTCGCTCATCGTCGGTGGCGACTGTGACGTCGATCGCGCCGCTTGCAATTGCGCGCTCGAATGTGTGCTGTATCAGCGGCTTGCCGGCGATCATCGCGAGCGGCTTGGCCGGCAGGCGCTCCGAGCCGTAGCGCGCCGGGATCACAACATGAAACGGCGCCATTCAGGCGGTGACTTCTTCATCCGGCGCAAGCTGCCGAGCCTCGTCTTCCAGCATCACGGGGATGTCGTCCCGGATCGGGTATGCGAGCCGGTCCAGCTTGCAGATCAACTCGCCGGCCGTCTTGTCGTATACCAGCGGCCCCTTGCAGATCGGGCAGGCGAGAATGTCGAGGAGTTTCTTGTCCATACGCTGTCCTTTGGTTCAAAGACGCCCTTCGACGGGCTCAGGGCGAACGGCGAATTATTTTACGCGGACCAGGCCGGCGATGCGCGCCAGCAGATCCTCGGCCTCCGCTTGCGGCAATCGGGCTTCCGCGGGCACCGTCCAGAGCCGCTCGTCATTGACGGCGGGGAGCTTGACGGCATCCTTTTCGGTCATCAGTACCGGCAGCTCGTCGCCGAAGGCGACGTCCTCGACGCCCAGCGCGGCATGATCCGGGAACGGATGTGCAATCACGTCAAGGCCGTGCTCGCGCAGCATGGCGAAAAACTGTTCCGGGTGGCCGATACCGGCGACGGCGTGAACCGCCGAATCGTGGAACGATTCAAGAGAACGTGCGCTTTCATTAGCCAGCGAACGCGCCGTAGGCAAGTCAAGAGTCATCGATAATGCGCCCGGCAATGCAAAACGACTGGCATCGCCCTTGATGACGATGCAATCCACGTGGTCCAGCCGCGCGGCGGTTTCGCGCAGCGGGCCGGCCGGCAGCAACCAGCCATTGCCAAGCCCGCGCTCGCCGTCGATCGTGGCGATTTCGAAATCGCGCACCAGCCCGTAATGCTGCAGACCGTCGTCGGCGATGATGACATCAACCGACTCGTTGTCGAGCAGGCGCGCTGCGGCTGCGGCCCGGTCCGGGCCGGCGACGACCGGGCATTGCGTCGCCCGCGCGAGCAGCACCGCTTCGTCGCCGACTTCCGCCGCGACGCTCGTTGGCGTCACGTCGCGTGGCCAGTAGCGGGCCTGGCCGCCGTAGCCGCGCGTGACGATACCGGGCCTGATGCCGCGTTCGCGCAAGGCCTTCGCCAGCCAGATCGTGAATGGCGTCTTGCCGCTGCCGCCGGCGGTGATATTGCCCACCACCACCACCGGCGCAGTTAGACGGCGGCTCGGCAGCAGCCCGCGGCGATAGGCGGCGCGGCGAAAGGTGCTTGCGCCACGGAAGACATAGGAGAGGAGCTGCAGGCCGAAGGGAGGCCGCCGATTGCTGTACCAGACTGATACGAAGGCTTTTTCCAGACGAGTACGATTCATCCTGATTTAAACACCCATCACTCTGGCCCTCTCCCTGAGGGAGAGGGAATAAGATGCGATGCTGCGACCGCACAAGCCGACTCTTGCTCCTTCTCCCTCAGGGAGAAGGTTGGGATGAGGGGTGTTCATTTTCCGGTTCCCGGAACTGCATGCGGTAGAGGTTGGCGTAGGCGCCCTCCGCGGCCAGCAGGCTCTTGTGCGTGCCGGTTTCGATGATGCGGCCGTGATCCAGCATGACGATCTGGTCGGCCTTTTCGATCGTCGATAACCGGTGCGCAATGACGAGCGTCGTCCGTTCGCGCATCAGCGCCTCGAGCGCCTGCTGAATGTGCCGCTCGGCGGTCACGTCGAGTGCCGATGTCGCTTCGTCCAGGATCAGGATCGGCGCATCCTTGAGCAGCGCACGCGCAATGGCAATGCGCTGGCGCTGGCCGCCGGACAGCAGCAGGCCGCGGTCGCCGACGATGGTGTCCAGTCCGTCCGGCATTGCTCGGACGAAGTCCAGCGCATGCGCCGCATCGAGCGCCGCTTCAATGGCCGCGCGGTCAGCCTCTTCGAGCCCGCCGTAAGCGACATTATGCGCAAGCGTGTCGTTGAACAGCGTGACGTCCTGGCTGACCAGCGCAATCTGGCGACGCAGATCGGGGAGGCGGTACTCGCGCAGATCGCGCCCGTCAAGCAATACGGCGCCCTCGCGCGGATCGTAAAAGCGCGGCAACAGGTTCGCCAGCGTGCTCTTGCCGCTACCGGAATGGCCGACCAGCGCCAGCGTCCGCCCCGCGTCGACTTTGCAGGAAACGCCTCTCAGCACGTCGCCCTTGGCGGCGTCGTAGGCGAAATGAATATCGCGGAACTCGACGTCGCCGCGCGCACGCACGATCGGCGTTGGCCCACCGGCGTCTTCGGAATCGGCATCCAGCAACTCGAAAATGCTCTCGCCGGCGGCAATGCCCTTCTGCAGCGGCGACGTAACGCTCGTCAGGTGCCTGAGCGGCGCCATCAGCATCAGCGCCGCCGTCAGAAACGACACAAAGCTGCCGACCGTGATCGAATGCAGCACCGTGCCGCTGGTGGCGAGGAAGATGATCGCCGCGATGCCAAGGCCGGCGATGAACTGCACTACCGGCATGCTGGCCGCGTTGGTCGCGGCGAGTTTCACGTTCAGATAACGGTTGCGCTCGTTGACGGTCTCGAACTGCCGGTTTTCATGCTCTTCGCCACCGAAGATCTTGACCACGCGGTGGCCGGTGATGACCTCCTCCGTCAGCCGCGTCACATCGCCCATTGAATCCTGGATGCGGCGACTATAACGGCGAAATCGCTGGCTGACGTAGCGCACCAGCCAGACGATGACCGGCCCCAGCACGATCACCAGCAACGACAGCTTCCAGCTCACCCAGAACATCCAGACCAGCAAGCCGATGACCGTCAGGGTGTCCTGCACCAGCGTCGTCACCGCGGTACTGGTCGCCTCCGCCACCTGCTCGATGTTGTAGGTCAATTTCGACACCAGCACGCCGGCGGCGCTGCGGTCGTAGTACGCCGTCGGCAGCGTCAGGAACTTGTGAAACACATCGGCGCGCAGCGACTTGATGACGCGCCGGCCGACCCAGTTGATATAGAACTTGGAAAGGAAGGCCGCGACGCCGCGCAAAATGAAGATACCGACGATTGCCAGCGGCACCGCGCGAATCGCCTCCGGATCGTGATGCACAAAGCTGCCGTCGAGCAGCGGCTTCATCAGGTAAGCGAACGCCGGCTGCGTGAACGCGTAAACGATCATGCCGACCATCGCCAGCGTGAACAGCTTCCAGTACGGCCGCACGTAGCCGAGCAGCCGCCGGTAGATCGCGAGCGAACGCGTGTCGAGCGGCTGCTTGCTCATGTCATCAACTTACGTGGCTGACTGCGTGTGCGTCGTCACGATGTTGAGATGCACGAAGCCCAATTCACCGGCGACATCCATTGCCGTCACCACCGACTGATGCGTGGTGCGCGCGTCGGCGCGGATCGTCAGCGGCCGCTTGAACTGGCCATCGGCCGCCGCGGCCAGCGTTTTCTTCAACGCGTCGGCGCTGCCATTGGTCAACCGGCGCCCGTTAATGTAGTAATGGCCTTTCGCATCGATCGCCACGACGATCGCGGAGCGCGCTGCCTGCGCCGCCGGCGCCGCCGCCTTCGGCAGCTCGATCTGCACGTCGCCATGCTTGACGAACGTGCTCGTCAGCATGAAAAACACCAGCAGCACCAGCACCACATCAACCAGGTTGATGATGTTGAGTTCGGGCTCCTCGACCGGCCGCCGGGTGAGCTTCACGCCGCCTCGTCCTGCAATTCGTCGTCCCGGCGCTCAGTGATCGTATCCACCAGCTTGATCGCTTCCTGCTCCATCATCACGACCAGGTACTCGATCCGGCCACGCAGATAGCGGTACGCGATCAGCGCGGGGATCGCGACTGCGAGACCGGCTGCGGTGGTCACCAATGCCTGCGCAACACCGGCCGCCATCATTGTCGGATCGCCGCCGGCGCGAGCGCCCAGGGCGCCGAATGCGCTCATGATGCCGATCACGGTGCCAAGCAGACCCAGCAGCGGCGAAATCGACGCGATGGTGCCGAGCGTATTCAGATACCGCTCCAGCTCATGCACCACATGCCGACCGGTATCCTCGATGCTTTCCTTCATCAGAACGCGGTCCCGATGCCGGTTCTCGAGCCCCGCCGCGAGCATGCACCCGAGCGGAGAGCCCTTCCGCAGCGCATCGAGGTTTTCTTCGGTCAGCTCGTCCTTGCTCAGCCAGCTCCAGATCTGCGCCCGCAGATGCGACGGCAGCACCCGCTTGGGCTGCAGCGTCCACAGCCGCTCGACAATGATGCTCACGCCGATCACCGAGCACAGGATGATCGGCCACATGATCCAGCCGCCGGCTTCGATTATTTCAAGCATTTACCCTTACTTCCCCCGCCAAATCCAGCGACAACATCCCAACCGCTGAAGAGGCGACAACGTATCGAGGCGATGCGGTGACTTCTCTCAGGGCTGTGTGAGGCAGAAGCCGAACCCAGAGCCTACAGGGACGTATTCACGGCGTCCCTGAGAGAAGTTACCGCGTCGCCGGCGCATCACGGTTTCAGCAACCGAGGATCATACTGGATTTCGCCACTATTCACAGGACGTTTCGCCCGCCCGCGTCCACAAACGGCGGTGATCCGGTCGCCAGGCGGCAACCAACTTGACCTTTTTCGCAACGCGCAGATGAATCGCACCGCATGCCGCCGTATTCAGCAGGTCGGCGCCGACTGCGCGATAGCGCATCTTCACGACCGCCCGCGGAAAATCCCACTGATTCCGGTACCCGACCGGAAACAGCACAAAATCCGGATCGACCGCCCGCACGAACGGCCTGCTCGACGAGCTCGCGCTGCCATGATGCGGCGCGACCAGAATATCGCTACGCAGCTCCGCCCGATCCTCCGCCACCAGCCGCTGCTCGGCCTCCACCTCGATATCGCCGGTCAACAGCGCGCTGCCGCCGGCGGCCGATATCTTGAGCACGCAGGAACGGTTATTGTCCGACTCAAGACCATCGGCGTTCGGCGGATTAAGAATCGCGAACGCCACCCCATCCCAGCGCCAATGCTCACCCGCGACACAGGCGGTCGAACCTGGAAACTGCGAACCCGCGCTCGTCACTACCGGCAATTGCGGAAACGCCGCCAGCACCGACTGCGCCCCGCCGGCCTGATCGCTATCGCCGTGACTGATCAGCAGCATGTCCGGGTCGGTGATATCAAGGCTGCGTAAATAAGGCACGACCACCAGGTCGCCCGTATCCGAGCCGCTGCCGAAATCCGGGCCGGTATCGAAAATCAGCGTATGCGCGTGCGTCCGCACGACGGCCGAAAGCCCCTGCCCCACGTCAAGCAGTGTCAGGTCGAAACCACCCTCGGGCGGAATCGCACGCGGTGCGAGCAGCAACGGCGCGATCATCACTGCGCCCAGCCAGCGTGCCGGAATACCGCGCGGCGCAAGCAGCAAGATCACTCCCGAGACCGCCAGCAAGGCCAACCAGATCGACGGCGTCGGCAAATGCACCTGCGCCTGCGGCAGCGCGGCAAACCAGGTTAATACCGGCCACAGCCCCTTCAGGCACAGCGCCGCCCCGCCCAGAAAAAACTGGCCCGCCGGCAACCAGATCGCACCAGCGACCACGCCGACTAGTGCCAGCGGCACCACCGCCAGTTCAAATACCGGAATCGCAATCAGGTTCGCGAACGGCCCGACCACCGACGCCTGCCCGAAGAACAACGTCAGAAACGGCAACAAACTGATACTGACCGCCACCTGCGCCCACAGCATCGTCCGCAGCCAGCCGCGCCGCGGCCGGCCGGCGAATACGTAAATCAGCACCGCGACCGCGCCGAACGACAGCCAGAATCCAGGCGACGCGGGCGCCAGTGGATCGATCAGCAGCACGCCAATCAGCGCCACCGCCAGAACCGAAAGCGGTCGCGTCTCGCGCCCGCGCCAAAGCGCAACGGCCGCGACCACGAACATAATCAGCGCGCGCTGGACCGGAATGCCGAAGCCGGCAATCAGGGAATAGGCGATCGCGACAAGCAGCCCGCCGGTCACCGCCGCCCGCCGCGCCGCCAACCGCTCGCAAAGCCGCAGACTCCGCCGCCAGAAAAAGCCGATCAGCCACCCGACGAAACCCGCCACCAGCACGATGTGCGAGCCCGATATCACCACCAGGTGCGTAATGCCCGTACGACGAAACAAATCCCACTGCGCGCCGGGAATATCGTGGCCGTCGCCGATGGTCACACCCTTCAGAATGCCGGCGTAAGGGCTCCCCGGCACCGCGTGATCGATCACCGCCGCGAAGCTGCGCCGCAAATGCAACAGCAAGCCGCCGCCGTCGGCGTCAATACGCTTTGCCCGCCCGTGGCGCACATAGCCGGTCGCATCGATGCCGTTCCGAAACAGCCAGCCCTCGTAATCGAACCCGCCGGGATTCTGGAAGCCGTTCGGCCGCTTCAGACGCACCCTAAAGCGCCAGGTCTCGCCGGGGCGCGGCATCGCGTCCGGCCAGTACCAGTTCAGGCGAATATTGCGCGGCGGCTTCACAAGCGGCGTCGCGCTGTCGAAATGCGTCACGCGCAACGTCATCCGCACCAGCCGTCCCTCGCGCTTCGGAAACGGCTGCACGACGCCGGTGACATTGAGATCGACGCCTTCGAGCCCGGAAGGTAAACGATGCTGCAGCGCCTCGTGCGCCGGGAACCAGGCCCAGGCAAAACCAAGCGCAATGATCACCAGATAACGCCCGAGCGGCCACCGCCAGGCCAGCAGCAGCGGCGCAAGCAACGCCAGCCAGCGAACCGGCGGCAGCACCGGCAAGTAATCCAACAACATGACGCCGAACAGAAAGGCGAGCGCCGCTGCCGGCAGGTTGAGAGCTACATCACGCTTGGACTCTGCTATTACTTCTTTTTGCAGTATTACAGCGCCAGGCAACCAAACACCCCTCACCCCAATCCTCTCTCGAAGAGAGAGGAAATAAAACCGCCGGCCAGGAAGGCCGGCTCTTCACCCGCGATTTGAGCGCAGCCGAAGATCGGGCGAAAAATGGGGGAAACAAGGAACATTGTCCGAAGCCACGGACGGCTGAGTTATGTTCCGGCCCCCATTTTTCGCCCGATCTTCGGGAAGTCCGAAGTGCAAGGATGCACTTCGGACCAAGCTCCATGAGCAATGGTTTTGGTGACTTTTGCCGAAACAAAAGTCACCGGCTGCCGGGCCGGATACCGGCACCAATCAGGCTGCCGCCAAAGGCGGCACAAAACTTCTTACGCCAAAACCCCATCCGAAAGCGTATAAACCTTCCCCATACGCTGCGCCAAATCCGCATCATGCGTAACCACAACCATGCTAGTCCCCAGTTCTTCGTTCAACTCGATCATCAAATCGTAAACATTATTCCCGGCAGCCGCATCGAGATTGCCGGTCGGCTCATCAGCCAGCACACAAGCAGGTCTGGTAATCAGCGCCCGCGCAACGGCCGCGCGCTGCCGCTCCCCACCTGACAGCTCGCCCGGCTTGTGTTTCAGTCGCTCGCCCAACCCAACACGATCCAGCAGCCGCGCCGCCTCTTCCTCCGCCTCGCGCGGTGACGCGCCGCGAATCAACAACGGCATCGCGACATTCTCCAGCGCAGTGAATTCCGGCAGCAAATGATGAAACTGGTACACGAATCCGATCGCGCGATTGCGCAACTCACCCTGTTTGACGCGGTTCATGCGGCTGATGTTCTCACCATCGATGAACACTTCGCCGCCGGTGGGCCGATCAAGTCCGCCCAACAAATGCAGCAAAGTGCTTTTCCCCGACCCTGACGCACCCACGATCGCCACCAGTTCGCCGCGCCACAGCGTGAAGTTCACATCGCGCAACACCTGCACTTCCAGTCCGCCTTCGACGAACCGATGCGCGAGGTGACGGCACTCGACGACCGGCGCATCGATCGCGGCGGCGGTACTATTCATAACGGAGCGCCTCGGCAGGCCGGACGCGCGATGCACGCCAAGCCGGATACAGTGTTGACAGCAACGTCAGCACGAACGCCGAACAAACGATCTTGATCACCTGCCCCCACTGCAACTGCGACGGGAGATCGCTGATGTAATAGACGCTCGCCGGCAGCAGGTTGATGTGAAACACGTGTTCCAGGAAGTGCATGATGTCGTTAATGTTCTGCGCGAGCAGAATGCCGAAGATCAGCCCGAGGATGATGCCGACAATACCGATCAGCGTGCCCTGCACGATGAACACGCGCATGATCGCGCCGGGTCGTGCACCGAGCGTCCGCAGAATCGCGATGTCGGCCTGCTTGTCGTTGACGACCATCACCAACGTCGAGACGATATTGAAGGCCGCGACTGCAATGATCAGCGACAGGATCACGAACATCACGCCTTTTTCAGTCTGGATCGCCTGGAAGAAATTGGCGCGCGTCTGCGTCCAGTCCTGAACGTAGTACCGGCCGTGAAACTCGTGGATCAGCTTGCGCGCGACCGTCGGCGCGAGAAACAGGTTGTCGAGCCTGAGACGTACGCCGCTGACCGCGGAACCCATGTTGAGCAGCTTGCGTGCGTCCTGAATGTTGATTTCGGCGAGCGACGTATCGTAAGTGTATTCGCCCGCCTCGAACAGGCCCGCGACGTGGAAGCGTCGATAGCGCGGGATAAAACCCGCCGGCGTGACGTTACCCTGCGGCACCATCAGAATCACGTTATCGCCAACGCCGACGCCCAGCTTCATCGCGAGGTAGCGGCCAAGCACGATGTTCCAGCTGTCCGGCGTGAGTGCCTTAAAGCTCCCGGCGACCATCTTGTGCGCGATCGCCGATACCTGTTCTTCCTTCAACGGCGCGACGCCGCGAATGAGCGCACCGCTGACGTTGCCGCCGTTCGCCAGCAGCCCCTGCCCCGATACGTACGGCGCCTTGCCGATCACGTGCGGATTATCGCCGGCGACATCGCCTACGTGTCGCCAATCCTGGAGCTGACCGTCGAACCCGCTGATCGTCACGTGCGCCGTAAAGGCGAGAATCCGCGAGCGCAATTCCTTGTCGAAACCGTTCATCACCGACAGCACCGTGATCAGCGCCATTACGCCAACGATGATGCCGAGCACCGAGATCACGGAAATAAACGAGATGAAATGATTACGCCGCTTGGCGCGCAGGTAGCGCAGGCCGACGAAAAGTTCGAACGGTCGAAACATGGGCCGCCATTAAACCACAATCCGGCCCGCCGTATGCTATATTTTCGAGCGCCCGAAAGCTCCAGGGATGCTGAAAAAGCCATCCATGGCTTTTCCAGCCACGCAAACTGAAAACGCGGTTTTCAGTTTGCTTCATTTTGAGATCGCTTTCAGCGATCGCAAAATGTCGGCACATCCATGTACCAAGCGCAGGCTGCTAAACCCGCAGCCTGCTATGGGAGGCGGCCATGAAAACGATTCCAACTCTCTTGCTCGGCGGCGCGATGCTCGCGCTCGCGGCCGGTGCGGCGGCGGCCAATCAGCACCCCGCAACGCAGTCGATGCATTCGGTAAGCCAGCCGGTTCACGGCATGACGATGCAGAACGTCGTGCATATTTTCGGCGAGCCGGTCAAAAAGGTTCCCGCAGTGGGCGACCCGCCGATTACGCGCTGGGTGTATCCGCACTACATCGTCTACTTCGAACGCAACATCGTGCTGCACACGGTCTCCAGGGCCAAGCCGTTTCACGACGCGCCGCCGACGCCGGTAACGCACATCATCAGTGGCACAACCGGCTGATCGGCGGCTGCCCGCCGAGTGGGAGCCTCAGAGCGGCGTCCTGCTGACGTGGCCGCGCCCGGATGGCGCCTGGGCGTCGATGCTCGGGCCGGTGGAGCGCGTGTTCGCCCGGATCGCGCGTGAAATCAGCCGCCGCGAACGGCTCCTGGTGGTCGTTGCCGATGCCGCTCATCGTGCACATGTGCGCGGGCTGATCGCGACGGCCGGCGGCGACATGGAACGCCTCGACCTGCACATCGCCGCTTCCGACGATACCTGGGCGCGCGACCACGGCCCGATAACGGTCGCGACGGCTGACGGCCCGCTGCTGCTCGACTTCACGTTCAATGGCTGGGGCGGCAAATATCCGGCCTCGCGCGATAACGGCATCAACCGTGACCTCGCCATGCACGGCCGTTTCGGCAACACGCCGATCGAGTCGCTCGACCTGGTTCTCGAAGGCGGCAGCATCGACACCGACGGCGCCGGCACGTTGCTCACCACGCGTCGCTGCCTGCTGCATCCGGGGCGCAATCCCCGCTTGACCGCCGCCGACATCGAGGCGCGGCTGCGCGACGCATTTGGCATTGAGCGCGTGCTGTGGCTGGAACATGGCGCGCTGGCCGGCGACGACACCGACAGCCATGTCGACACGCTCGCCCGCTTCGCCGCTCCGGGCACGATTCTGTACCAGGCCTGCGAAGACGAAGGCGACGAAAATTACAATGAACTCAAAGAGATGGAACTTGAACTTCATGAACTACATGATGTGAGTGGAGTACCATACCGGCTTGTCCCACTGCCGTCGCCGCGCCCGATTCACGACGAGCAACGCCGGCGGCTGCCGGCCAGCTATGCGAACTTCCTGATCGTCAACGGTGCCGTCCTCGTGCCGTCGTACGACGACCCGATGGACGACACTGCACGTGAATCGATTGCCGCCTGCTTCCCCGGGCGCGACACTATCGGCATCGACTGTCTGCCGCTGATCCACCAGTTCGGCAGCCTGCACTGCGTCACCATGCAACTTCCGGAGGGCGTACTTGGAACGGACGAATAACCGGCTGCGCGTCGCGCTGGTCCAGCACGCCTGCAGTCCCGACCGCGACGCCAACCTGGCGGCGACGATCGACGGCATTCGCAAGGCAGCGAAGGAAGGCGCACGACTGGTGCTGCTGCAGGAGCTGCACGCCGGCCCCTATTTCTGCCAGCGCGAAGACACGCAGGCCTTCGACTGGGCGGAATCCATTCCCGGCCCGACCAGCGACAAACTGGGCGAGGTCGCGCGCGAGCTGAACATTGTGATTGTTGCGTCGCTGTTCGAGCGGCGCGCGCCCGGCATTTACCACAACACCGCCGTGGTGATCGAAACGGATGGCAGCATCGCCGGCCGCTATCGGAAAATGCACATCCCCGACGACCCCGGCTACTTCGAGAAGTTTTACTTCACGCCGGGTGACCTCGGCTTTCGCCCGGTCGAAACCTCGCTCGGAAAACTCGGCGTGCTGGTCTGTTGGGATCAGTGGTATCCGGAAGCCGCGCGGCTAATGGCGCTCGCGGGCGCGGACATGCTGCTCTACCCGACCGCCATCGGCTGGTCGGCCGAGGACAACAAAGACGAGCAGACGCGCCAGCGCGACGCCTGGACGACGATCCAGCGGGGCCACGCCATCGCCAACGGCCTGCCAGTCCTTGCCTGCAACCGCACCGGCTTCGAACCCGATCCGGCGGACGAACAGCACGGCATCGATTTCTGGGGTTCGAGCTTCGTCTGCGGGCCGCAGGGAGAAATAATGGCGCAGTCGCCGGTCGATCGGCCCGATGTGCTGATCGCGGATATTGACCTCGCGCGGTCGGAGGACGTGCGCCGTATCTGGCCGTATTTTCGCGACCGGCGGATCGATGCGTATGACGATCTGCTGAAGCGGTTCAGGGACTAATTCCAGCGTAGGCTCATGGCTGCGCGGAAAACGCATCAAGCACGTTCTCCCGTCATTCCGGCTTGGAAGCCGGAATCCAGGGGTCAAGGATGGCAAGCTTTCGGCGAACGCCCCGCATCCCCGCCGGAAAACCGTGTGCGATAATAGGCGCTCTCGTAAATCACGCCTTTCCGTTCAATGCCCGTCGCCAAGCTCAACGATCCTACCCTGCCGCGATCCGGCCAGCGCATTGCCTGGCGTGGCCTGTTCGGCTCAGCCGCCGCGCTGGCGCTCGCCCATGCCGCGCGCAAGGCCGGCGGCCCATTGGTCGTGGTCGCCGCAAGCGCCCGCGACGCCGATCGGCTCGAAGGCGAATTGCGCTATTTTCTCGGCGACAGCGGTCTGCCGGTGCTGCATTTCCGCGATCGCGAAACGTTGCCCTACGACATCTTTTCCAGCCACCAGGACATCGTGTCCGATCGGCTCAGCGCGCTGTTCGCGCTGACCCAGCTCGAGCGCGGGATCGTGCTCACCGCCGCGCCGACGCTGCTGGAACGGCTGCCGCCCAAGCCTTACGTCGCCACCAACTCGCTGGTCCTCGAAGTCGGCCAGAAGATTGACCCGGAAACGCTGCGTGCGCGACTGGAGACCGCTGGTTATCGCTACGTCTCGCAGGTGATGGAACACGGCGAATTCGCCGTGCGCGGCGCGCTGATCGATCTTTTCCCGATGGGGTCGGACACGCCGTACCGGCTCGACCTGTTCGACGACGAACTTGATACGCTGCGCACGTTCGACCCCGAAAACCAGCTCTCGCTCGACAAGCTCGAGCGTGTGCGCCTGCTGCCGGCGCGCGAGTTCCCGCTCGACGACGACGGCATCCGCGGTTTCCGCCAGCGCTACCGCAGCCGCTTCGAAGGCGATCCGCAGCGCAGCCAGATCTACCGCGACATCAGCAACGGCATCGCGCCCGGCGGTATCGAGTACTACCTGCCGCTGTTCTTCGACGAAACCTGTCACCTCGGCGATTACCTGCCGGGCAATGCCGTCGTCGCGACGATGGAAGGTGCAGATGCCGCCCTGCAGCAAACCTGGGAACAGATCGGCCAGCGTTTCGAGCAGCGTGGACACGACATCGAGCGGCCGCTGCTGCCGCCGGCTGAAGCGTTTATCGCGCCGGGCGTGTTGCAGGCGGCTTTCGAGCAGCGTCCGACGATCCGGCTCGCCAACTCGGCCGCCGACGAGTCAGCTAGCGAATACCGCAGCGAGCCGCCGCCGGCGCTGCTGGTGGACACGCGTTCCGACGAGCCGTTGCGGGCGCTGCTCGATTTTGCGGCCGGCAATCCCGACATGCGCATTCTGTTTGCGGTCGAATCGGCCGGCCATCGCGAAAGCCTCGCGAACCTGCTGCGCCGCCGTGACATCGCGCCGCGACAAACGACGAGTTGGGCTGATTTCGTCCACGGCGATGCACGCTTCAACCTCGGTATTGCGCCGATCGAAAAGGGCCTGCTGCTGCCACAGGTCAATCTCGCCGTCATCACCGAAGACCAGCTTTTCGGCGAGCGTGTCAGCCAGCGGCGCCAGCGCCGCGTCGGCCGCGACCCAGACAAGATCATCCGCGACCTCACCGACCTCAGCGTCGGTGCCCCGGTGGTCCACGAGGATCACGGTGTCGGCCGCTACCTGGGCCTGCAGACACTGGCGGTCTCCGGCGTTGAAACGGAGTTTTTGACGCTCGAATACGCGGGCGGCGACAAGCTGTATGTGCCGGTCGCGCAACTGCACCTGATCAGCCGCTATACCGGCGGCTCGCCGGAAAGCGCACCGCTGCACAAGCTGGGCGGCGACCAGTGGTCGAGGGCGAAGCGCCGCGCGGCTGAGCAGGCGCGCGACGTGGCGGCCGAACTGCTTGACGTCTACGCGCGCCGTGCGGCCAACACCGGCCATGCGTTCAAATTTGATGAAGCCGACTACCAGGCATTCGTATCGGCGTTCCCGTTCGAAGAAACGCCTGACCAGCTTACGGCGATCGAACAGGTGCGCAACGACATGCGCTCGCCGCGCGCGATGGACCGCGTCGTCTGCGGCGATGTCGGCTTCGGCAAAACGGAAGTCGCGGTGCGCGCCGCGTTCATTGCCGTGCAGGACGGCAAGCAGGTGGCGGTGCTGGCGCCGACGACATTGCTTGCACAGCAGCACTTTCAAACATTTCAGGATCGTTTTGCGGACTGGCCCGTGCGCGTCGAAGTGCTGTCGCGGTTCCGCAATGCCGCCGCGCAAAACAAGGTCGCCGACAGCCTCGAAGCCGGCGATGTCGATATCGTCGTCGGCACGCATGCGCTGTTAAAGGATCGGCTGAAATTCAGAAACCTCGGGCTCGTTATCATCGACGAAGAACAGCGCTTCGGCGTGCGCCACAAGGAAAAGCTCAAGAGCCTGCGCGCCGAGGTCGATGTGCTGACGCTGACGGCGACGCCGATTCCGCGCACGCTCAACATGGCGCTGGCGGGCATTCGCGACTTGTCGATCATCGCGACGCCGCCCGCCGAACGCCTCTCCGTCAAGACCTTCGTCAGCCGCTGGGACAAGGGGTTGATCGTCGAGGCCTGCCTGCGCGAGATCAAGCGCGGCGGCCAGGTCTTTTTCGTCCACAACAAGGTCGAGACGATCGAGAAAGCGGCGCGCGATTTGCGCGAACTGGTGCCCGAGGCTGAAGTCCGCGTCGCGCACGGCCAGATGCGCGAACGCGAGCTTGAGCAAGTGATGCTGGATTTCTATCACCGCCGCTTCAACGTGCTGGTGTGCTCGACGATCATCGAAAACGGCATCGACGTGCCGACGGCGAACACGATCATCATTGATCGCGCCGATCATTTTGGCCTCGCGCAGTTGCATCAGCTTCGCGGCCGCGTGGGCCGATCGCATCACCGCGCCTACGCCTATTTGCTCACGCCGCCGAAGAAGCTGATGACGCCGGACGCGATCAAGCGTCTCGACGCAATTGCCTCGCTGGACGAACTCGGCGCCGGCTTCACGCTCGCGACGCACGATCTCGAAATCCGCGGCGCAGGCGAACTGCTGGGTGCCGAACAGAGCGGCCAGATTCACGAGGTCGGCTTCAGTCTGTATACCGATTTGCTCGACCGCGCCGTCAAGGCGTTAAAATCCGGCAAGATACCGGAACTGGATCAGCCGCTGCATCGCGAGGCCGAAATCGATCTGGGCATTCCGGCGCTGCTGCCGGCCGACTACATGCCGGACGTGCACATGCGCCTGGTGCTGTACAAGCGAATCGCCGGTGCGGAGACCGCGAGCGATCTGGACGACCTGCAGGTCGAGATGATCGACCGCTTCGGGTTGCTGCCGGAGCCGGCGAAAAACCTGTTCCGGCTCGCGGAGCTGCGGCTGAAAGCGAAGCCAATCGGTATCCGCAAAATCGAGGCCGGCGGCCAGGGCGGCCGGCTGCTGTTCGAAGCGCAGCCGGCGGTGGATCCGCAGACGGTGCTGCGGCTGGTGCAGGAGCAGCCAAAAACCTACAAACTGCAGGGCGGCGACCAGTTGAAGTTCACGAAGCCGCTGCCGGAAGCGGCGGACCGGATTGCAGCGGTGGAGGCGCTGCTGCAACGGCTCGAACTGCGCGAAGCAGCGTAGCAACAAAGATCAAGGGTGTTTTAATGAAGTGTATTCGCATCGCCGTGGCGACCATCATGGCGCTGGCCACCGCCGGCACCGCCTTCGCTCAACAACCGAATGCCAAGCCGGAGCAGCACTGGTTCGCGGTCGAGGTGATCGTCTTTCGCCCGACAACGAATATGGCCGGCGGCAATGAAATGTGGCCGGCCGATCCGAAGCTGCCGAACCTGAAGAAAGCGGTCGTCCCGGCAGCGCCGGAACCCGCCACCACTCAGCCGGCCACCGGCATGACGACCTTCGCCGTTCCATCGACGCCAACGCCGGCCGTGGCGACCGTCAAGCCGCAAGGCGGCCTGGTGCTGCCGTTGCCGCCCAGGCAGTACCAGCTGCAAGGCGTCTGGAACCGGCTGGCACAGTCGGGCCGCTACCAGCCGCTGGTTCATACCGGCTGGATCGAGCAAGGTGTGCCACCCCGGCAGGCGCCGAAGGTATCCATCACGCCGCTGGTCATGCCGGCATCCACGGGTCTGCCGGTCTCGACCAATTTGCCGGTCTCCACCACGCTGCCGACCGCGACCACTGTTTTCTCGGACAACACGCTGGCACCGGCGCCGGTCAGTTCGCAGCTGCCTGCAGTAGCGAAAGTGACAACTGCACCCAAAGAAAAGACCGCGCCGCCGACGGCACCGGCATTCGGCACGATCAAGCTGACCTACAACAGGTTCCTGCACCTGGCACTGAACATTGCTTACCGGCCGGTGAACCCGACCTCGCTCAGAACCTGGCAACCCAAGGACGGCGAACTCGCCGTGCCGTCACCCGCGACCACGGCATCAGCGTCATTCGCCGGTTTTGGCCCCTATTTCAGCCCGCAACCGCCGAAGCCGCAAGCGATCGTCATGAACGAGTCGCGCCGGATCAGCCCGAAGACAATCAATTACTTCGACAACCCGTTGTTCGGCGTCATCGTTCAGGTCACGCCGGTCGAGCCGCCCGCAGCAGCGACCGCGCCGGCACCGGCGCATTGAATATCCGGCGGATCAATCATGTGCAACTGGCGATGCCCGCCGGTGAAGAAGACGCGGCGCGCGCCTTCTATAGCGGCATTCTGGGAATCCCGGAAAAGGCCAAACCCGCGCATGTTGCCGCGCGCGGCGGCGCCTGGTTCGAAGCCGGCGAACTAAAAGTCCACCTTGGCGTGGACGCGGATTTCCGACCGGCGCAAAAAGCTCATCCTGCTTTCGAAGTAGACGATCTCGCGACGTTGAGTGAAGCCTGTACAGCCAGCGGCTACCGCGTCATCTCCGACCAGCCGCTCAAGGGTTATACACGCGTCTACGTGTACGATCCCTTCGGAAACCGCATCAAGCTGATGGAAAGGCTCGGCAAGTAGCCGAGCTATTCACACCAGCGGCATTAACGCGGCCAACAGCCGACCCACCTGATCCATGCCGCGGCGAAGGCTTTCTTTCAGCTCGTCATGGATCGGCTTTTCGCCGCGACCGGCCGCCCAGTTGGCGACGACGGCACAGCAGGCGTAAGCCAGCCCCAGTTCGCGCGCCAGCGCTGTTTCCGGCATGCCGGTCATGCCGATCATGTCGCAGCCGTCGCGCTCCAGCCGGTTGACCTCGGCTGCCGTTTCCAGCCGCGGTCCCTGCATTGCGCCGTAAACGCCACCTGCCGCGAACTCCAGCTTCGCGACTTCCGCCGCCTTCAGCAACGCACCGCGCAGCTCCTCGTCGTACGGCCAGGTGAAGTCGATGTGCGTGACGTGCTCGAGGTTCTCTTCGAAATACGTGTTGTCGCGGCCGTAAGTGTAGTCGAGGATCTGGCCGGGAAACGCGATGCGACCTGGCGCCATATCGCTGCGAATGCCGCCGACCGACGCTACCGCCAGAATGCGCCCGACGCCGATGTTCTTCAGCGCCCAGATGTTGGCGCGATAGTTCACCTTGTGCGGCGGGATCGTGTGGCCGTAGCCGTGGCGCGGCAAAAAGACGATGTGGCGGCCGCCGAGACGGCCGTGCGTCATCGGCCCGGAAGGCTGGCCGTACGGCGTGTAAACGACTTCGCGGCGGGTGATTTCCAGTTCCGGCAACGATGTCAGGCCGGTGCCGCCAATGATCGCGAGATCAGTCATGAATCTTCTCTTCGGGTATTTCGTTAACGGCGTAAATCGCCGGCAGGTTGCGCAGATAATTCTTGTAGTCGAGCCCGCAGCCGAACACGTAGCGGTCCTCGACTTCCAGACCGACGATGTCGGGTTCTATGCCGCCGAAGTTGCGTTGATGGCGCTTGCGCACCAGTACGGCACTCGCGACGTCCGCCGCGCCTTGCTCGCGGCAATAGTCGACCAACTGGCGCAGCGTGATGCCCTCGTCGTAAATGTCGTCGATCAGCAGCACGTGGCGCCTTTCCAGGGAGAACTTCGGCTTGGCCCGCCAGGTCATCTCATCGCTGCCGCTGGTGTCGCCGTCGTAGCGGGTCAAATGCACGTAGTCGATCTGCAGCGGAAAATCGAGCCGTTCGGCAAGCCAGGTTGTCGTCATCACGCCGCCGGTCATCACGCACAGCAGCAACGGGTTCTTGTCCGCGAGTCGTTTGCGCACGACGGTTGCCATCCGCTCGACCGCGGCATGCACCTCTGCATCTGAATGCAGCAGATCCGCACCGGCTCGAACAGTCTCTATCTCGTTCAGAATATTATCTTTATGCATCAGCCTGTTATATTGATTATTTAATCTTTAGCATTAAGCACGAATACGTTCTGGGGCCGATCCATCAGATCGGCCAGCAGGCGCTGCCCCTTCTGCCAGGTGTCGCTGGCTTCAAGGCCGGCGCGATCCATTCGCGGCCGCGCGTGCAGACGCGCCAGGCGCAGACGCGAATTCGGGTTTTCGTAGGCGCCGGCGTGATCGAGCAGCCGTTCGACCGTCGCCCGGTTGTTGCACACCGGTAGCATATCGCAGCCGGCGCTGAGAGCCTGGCGTGCGATCTCGACGATGTCGCCCCGCGCGGCCACCGCGTGCATGCTCAGATCGTCGGAAAAGACGGCGCCATCGAAGTGCAAGCGGCTGCGAAGTTCCTCTTTGATCCAGCGACGCGACAGGCTGGCAGGCTCCTTGTCGACGGCCGAATACACAACGTGCGCCATCATGATCGCCGCAATGTCCAGGACGATCATGCGACGAAACGGCGCCATATCGACATGCGTGATCGCGTCGTACTCCCGTCGATCCTCCACGATGCTGGTATGCGAATCAGGAACGACCGAGCCGTGGCCGGGGAAGTGCTTTGCGACCGCAATCTGTCCCGCGCGCCGCACGCCGTTCACCCAGGCTCGCGCGAGCGCCGCCACAATCGCAGGGTCTTTGTGGAACGCGCGATCGCCGATTACGCTGCTGACACCCAGATCAAGATCCACCACCGGCGCAAAGCTGAAATCGACGCCGGCGGCGGCGAGTTCGGCAGCCATGGTCCATGCCGCCGTCTCCGCGAGTTCCGCCGCAAGCTGCGGACTTTCTGCGTAGCTGTTGCCGATCAGGCGCAGCGGCGGCAGTCGGGTAAAGCCTTCGCGGAAACGCTGCACGCGCCCACCTTCCTGGTCGACGGCGATCAACAGCGGCGGCGTCTTGATCGCATGTATGTCGGCCGTCAGGGCTTCAAGTTGCGGCAGGCTTTCGTAATTGCGCGAAAACAGGATGACGCCACCGACGAGCGGATGCGCCAGCACTTCGCGATCATCGGCAGTGAGCGCGAGCCCGGCGAGGTCCACCATCAGCGGACCGATGGTCACGCCGCGCCCTCCTCCGCAGGCTTCGTCCACGCGTCGGCGAACTGCTTCAGGTGTGCACGTCCGTCGTCGAGCAGCGCCGAGCGAATCTGCTCGCAGCGCTGCCGGTAGCCTTCCGGCCCAAGCCGCCCGCGCATCAGTTCGAAACGCAGATAAATCAGGAATGTATTGAGCGCATCGGTCTCGCAGTAATTGCGAATCGATTCGACCCCGCCTTCGAGCCACGCGTCCCAGACCTTGCTGCCGTGCATGCCCAGCTTGCCAGGCAGGCCGAGCATGACGGCGACCTCGTCGAGCGGCGCGACCGCGCGCAACTGGTAACTCGACAGCACATCCATCAGGTCGAGATGGCGCCAGTGGTAACGCGACAGGTAGTTGTTCCAGCGGAAGGTCTGCTCACCGTCGCCGGTG
The DNA here is from genome assembly GCA_035708085.1 of Gammaproteobacteria bacterium. GTDB lineage: Bacteria > Pseudomonadota > Gammaproteobacteria > Natronospirales > DASSBR01 > DASSBR01. Next base: position 27,770 of record DASSTE010000059.1, read on the forward strand.
TCCCAGTAACGCGGCGCGGCAATGCCGTGCAGCATCGCGCGGTAATGTAGCACCGGCAGGTCGAAGCCGCCGCCGTTCCATGACACGAGGTCCGGTGAGAACTTGTCGATACCGTCGAAGAAGCGGCTGACGAGTTCGCGTTCGTCGGACGCCGGATCGCCCAGCGACCAGACCTTGAAGCCATCGCGATTGGCCATCGCCACCGAGATCGCGACCACACGGTGCAGGTGCAGCGGGAGGAATTCGCTGCCACCGGTCTTCTGACGACGCTGATGGAACATCGCGCGAGCGACGTCAGCGTCGTCAAGCCCGTCGAGCCCATACAGCCGGCGGCCGCTGTCCACGTCCGGTACGGTCTCAATGTCAAACGCGAGCACATTCATG
>DASSTE010000060.1:0-32443 GCA_035708085.1 Gammaproteobacteria bacterium
GCACGAGGAGTACCGCGACGACCGCTACGCCGCCGCCCTGCACCTGCGCCGGGGTAACGCTGCCCACGTGTTCTACCTGGTGCGCGCGGTCACGCCCGGCACGTACACCGTCCCGCCGCCGCTGGCGGAGGACATGTATCGGCCCGCGCTGCGCGGCGTCGGCAAATCCGTACCGACGAAGATCACGGTGGTCGAGCCATGAGCCTCTGCAAGCCAAGAGCCAGCAGGGTGGAGGCCTGAGCATGTGCTTCGACTTCGCCCGCTTGTGCGGGCTCCGCTCGGCACGAACGGTTGGAAATTTCGTTCGCCCCGAGCCTAGGCCGCGGGCCGAAGTCGAAGGGCAGTCCCCATGACCGTCACGACACCGCGCCTCGGGCGGCCCAGGCTCAAACGCTGGCTGCGCGCCGTCGCACTGGCCACCGGCGGCATCCTGCTCGCGGCACTGGTCCTCGATCGCCTGTTCCCGCTGCCGCTGCCGGCCCCCGACACCGGCAGCACCGTCGTGCTGGCGCGCGACGGCACGCCCTTGCGCGCCTTCGCCGACCGCGACGGCGTATGGCGCTACCCCACCACGACAGCCAGGGTCTCGCCGCTCTATCGCCAGGCCCTGCTCGCCTACGAGGATCGCTGGTTCTACCGCCACCCGGGCGTGAACCCCTACGCCCTGCTGCGCGGCGCCGTGCAGGGCGCGCTGCACGGCCATGTCGTCTCCGGCGGCTCCACGCTGACCATGCAGGTGGCGCGCATCATCGAGCCGATCCCGCACAGCTTCGGCGGCAAGTTCAAGCAGATCTTCCGCGCGCTGCAGCTCGAGGCGCACCTGGACAAGACGCAGATCCTCGAGCTGTACCTCAACCACGCGCCCTTCGGCGGCACCATCGAAGGCGTCGAAGCCGCCTCGTGGGCCTACCTCGGCAAGAGCGCCAGCCGCCTGTCCCGCGCCGAGGCGGCCCTGCTGGCGGTGCTGCCGCAGGCGCCCAGCCGGCTGCGACCCGACCGCCATCCGGAGGCGGCCCGCGCCGCACGCGACAAGGTGCTGCGCCGGTTGCGCGACGAAGGCATCTGGACGTCCGCGCAGGTGCGCGATGCGGCCATCGAGCCGGTGGTCGCGCGCTCGCTGCGCGCCCCACTGGCCGCCGCTCTGCTGGCCGAGCGCCTGCACTGGCAACAGCCCCGCGCGCGCCGCATCGTCACCACCATCGATGCCAACCTGCAGCGTGCCGCCGAAGACCACGTCGCCAGCTACCTCGCGCGGCTGCCGCCACGCAGCTCGGTGGCCGTGCTCGCGGTGGACAACGCCACGCTGGAGGCGCGCATCTACATCGGTACCGGCGAGTTCGCAGATCCGGAACGCGCCGGCCACATCGACATGGTGCGTGCGCCGCGATCGCCCGGTTCCACGCTCAAGCCCTTCCTCTATGGCCTGGCGCTGGATGACGGACTGGTCACCTCCGAAAGCCTGTTGGTCGACGCGCCGCAGGACTTCGGCGGCTACCACCCTGGCAATTTCGACGAGGCCTTCAGCGGCCCGGTCAGCGTGAGCCAGGCGCTGCAACGTTCGCTCAACGTGCCGGCGGTCGACGTGCTCGATCGCGTCGGGCCCAACCGGTTCGTCGCGCGACTGGCCAGCGGCGGCGTCGACCTGCAGCTGCCCGAGGGCGCGCGGCCCAACCTGTCGGTCATCCTCGGCGGCACCGCGACCAAACTGGAAGACCTCGTCGGCGGCTACAGCGCCTTCGCCAATGGCGGCGTCGCGGGCGCCCCGCGCTACACCCCGGACCAGCCCGTCCGTCCACGGCGTTTCCTGTCCGCCGGTGCGGCCTGGATCATCCGCGACATCCTCGCCAGCAACCCGGCCGTCGTCGAAGGCGCGCCGCTGGAGGGGACCATCGACCGCCACGCCACCGTCGCCTGGAAGACCGGCACCAGCTACGGCTATCGCGACGCCTGGGCGATCGGCGTCACCGACCGCTGGACCGTCGGCGTCTGGATCGGCCGCCCGGACGGCACGCCCTCGCCCGGCCAGTACGGCGCCGTCACAGCGCTGCCGCTCCTGTTCCAGCTCACCGACATGCTGCCCGCGCGCGGCGGCGTGCACGCGCCGCGTCCGGCCAGCGTGCGCGCCGTCGACATCTGCTGGCCGCTGGGCGAACCGGCCACGACCACCGATGCCAGTCTGTGCCGCGAACGCCGCATCGCCTGGAGCCTCGACGGTGCGCTGCCGCCCACCTTCGCCGAACGCGACCCCGGCGCCTGGATGAGCGGCCGTGTCGAGCTGCGCGTGGACGCAAAAAGTCGACGCCTCAGCGCCGGCTGCCACGACGCCCACGAACGCCGCCTCACCCTGGCCCGCTGGCCTGCACTGGCCACCCCCTGGCTCGACGCCGCCGACCGCACCGCCTCCGCCCTGCCCGCGCTGGCGCCCGGCTGCGCGCCCGACTCGCTCGCCGTCGCCGTGCCGATCCGCATCAGCGGCCTGCGCGAAGGCAGCCTGCTGCGCCAGGCGCCCAACGCCAACGCGATGGTGCGCATCTCCGTGAGCGCGCTCGGCTCGCAGGGTACCGTGCAATGGTTGCTCGACGGTCGCTTGCAAGGCAGCACGGAGGGAAAAGGTTCGATCGCACTCACGTTGGACCGTCCGGGTGCCCACGTGCTGACCGCACTGTCGCCGGAGGGTGCCTGGGCCAGCGTGAACTTTGCAGTGGCCAGGCCGCCTGCCGGGAGCACGCGCTGATCATCAGCGCGCTGACACCTGGGCACTTGCCCATTCGACCTCGGTCGCCCACCGTTGCCGGCGCCTCGCCTTGAGCCATGGGCCACCCTTGGCGCAAGCGGCGCCGGGGTCAAGCCAGTCGTTCTGTTATCGGTACCATGTGGCTTGCCTCTGCCATCAGCGATTCATACGTCACTTGCTGCCCACTCGCCAGATGGGCGGCAGTCAGCGCCACCAGCCTCGCGCGGTGCGCGAGGAAGGCCTCGAAGTCGGGCTTGAGCCTGGCAAGGAGCGCATCGCCCACCAGGAGCTTGCCGGCGTCGTCGACATAGGTATAGGCGGCAAGGCTGGTGTAATCCAGGAGGTGGGTTTTCAGGCGCTGCCGCACTGAGTCCTCGCCGGCCCATTCCACCCTGTCCTTCAGATAATCAAGCGGATCCTTGCGACCTATCGTACGATTGGTCTTGGCTGTGATCAGAGCACAGTTCAACGCCAGTGAGCTTTCGATGCCGGCGTCCTGCAGCAGGGCGTCCGGGAAAACGTGGTGGTATTCGCGTGTCTTCAGTCCATCGAACGAGGCGGGTCGACCATCGGCGAAGTCCCAACCGCCGAAATACAACGTGGCTGCCAAGATCGCGCGTGCCATCCTGTCGGAGCCCTTGGGCCAACCTACCCGGGTCAACTGTTCGAAGTTGGGCAGGGGATAATCGGTCCGATCCATGACGGGGACGCTGGCGTAATCCTTCGGACCGAACTTCCCGTTGCTTAGCAATGCCAGGAGCGCCTTGCAGTCCTGGAACGCGCGCGTCGCGGCTGCGCCTTCGTAGCGGCCGGTGAACACGGCGGACCACAGGTAGGCGCGCAGCAGGTGTTCTCCACGCCCGAGGGCATCCCCGTCCTCAGGGATAGCATCAAAGCTCGCAGCGAGTACCGGCAATACCACATTGGTAGGTAGGCGCCGGCCGTCGTAGATATGTTGTCGTTCTAGGAACTGACAGGCCCGTACCATGCCTCGCCCGATCCGGGACCAATCTTTCACCAGTTGCTGCTTGTCAGTGGCGGAAATACCGGTCTGGTTCGGCACCATGCCTTGCAGCAAGGCACCTACTTGCAGCAGCGGTGCGGCCAGATCGCCATAGCGGGTGATCTGCGGGTGGGCCTCTTCCAGCTTGGCCTGCAAGTCATGCAAAGAAGTGCCCGCCTGTTCCTCCACCATGGCGACCGTCAGATCGAACATCGACAGCGGCTTGCTGTTGGTATTCATGTTGACGAAGACGTTTAGTGCCACCTTGGCTTCGGTGCTTGCGGGCAAGGCCAGATAGGGCAGGTTGAAATGGGTCACTCGCTCGCGCAGATGCGCGATGGCATCTCGCAAGGCCTGGCGAGTGCCGGATACCTTTTCGAATTGCTCCTCAAAATCCGGTGCACCCTTGACCGGCTTCAAGTGGGCGGTGGCCTGCTCAACCCAGGTGCCAACACGAACTGCCTGATCGCCAGGGCATAGAAGGTCGATGGGAACTAGGCCGCGCTCCAGGCAACCCTGGGGCGAATCGGCCCAGACCGGCCTCAGCGTGTCTTTGTGTCTCCAGCGTCCCTGGAATTCGACACAGATCTCGTCGGAATCGCGTCCGTCGTCATCCTTGCGGTCGAACTGCGGCAGATAGACGTAATAGGTTTCGCCCGCGTAGTCATTGTGCATCGCGCGCCAGAAGGCGGTCAGCCGCTGCTGACCGTCCAACAGATGCTCGGTGACGCGCGCCCCTGTTGCGGGCGCGCCGGCAATGTAGCGGGAAACGAACTTCTCCCTGTCCCCCACCTCCAACAGCAAGGTCACACCCACCGGGAGGTTTTGAATGATCGTGTTCAGGAAGCCAGTTACACGACTGCGGTCCCAGACTTCCATGCGTTGAAAGCGAGGCAGCTTCAACTGGCCCGAATGAATCAGGGTGTACCACGTGCCGAGGTTCCGGTCCTGGGCCCTACTTGATTGCTGCAGGATTGCCATCGTCGCGTCCCTGGCTGCAGATGATGAACGGTGTGCGGTTCTTTGAGCGCTTTCGACCGCACCATTCCTGGATCCGGGTGGTGCGTCGGCCCTTTGCATACCGCCAGGCTCTGACATGTAGATGGTGGGCCCACCAGGACTCGAACCTGGAACCAAGGGATTCGCGTGGTCCAGAGGTTTCCCTCCGGCGCGGACTATCTCTTCGCCCTCCGCCTTGTGGGCGGGTGGGGTGCGGGACGCTCTAGCCTGTGATCAAGGGCACTTCAGCCCCCAGGTAGTCTCTGCACCTTCCGGCGGTGTACCGCCGGCTTGGCTCAGGGTTGCCACCGGCCGCGAGGCGCGCCGCTGAGGTTTCCCTGAATTCATCCCGTTCCCGTCCGCGCATTACGGCGCGGCGGCACCTTTTGATGAGTCCCCTGCTCTAACCATTGAGCTATAGGCCCGTGACCGCGATGGTACCAAACCGCTGCCGGGTAGAGGTTGGATTAGGATCGGCCAATGCCATCGGAAAAGCATTGCGCCACATGCGGGCAGGCCCTCCACGGGAGGCAACGAAGATTTTGCTCGCGTCATTGCAAGAACAGGGATACCAACAACCGGCATCAAAGCTATCTGAGCCAACAGCTTCGCGGAGTACAGCGAAAGCTTCGATTGGTCGTTGAGGCGGGCGGTTGCTGCAGCCGCTGCGGGTACAACGGCAATCTTGCAGCTCTGGCCTGGCATCACCTGGTGCAGGCAGAGAAGGGCTTCAACCTTGATCTAAGAGCCCTTTCCAACCGGAGCATGGCCGAGATAAACGCCGAGTTGGCCAAGTGCACTTTGTTGTGTGCCAACTGCCATGCAGAGGAACACTATCCCGAAATGGCGTTGGCCAGTTTCAGGAAAGAGGCGCCTACAATAACCACGACGCCCGCGCATGGCGGGCGTCGTGGTCTTGCGTGTTGGCTTGCGCTTACTCGAGATCGAGGAACGAGCGCAGCTGCTCCGAGCGGCTCGGATGACGCAGCTTGCGCAGCGCCTTGGCCTCGATCTGGCGGATGCGCTCGCGGGTGACGTCGAACTGCTTGCCGACTTCCTCCAGGGTGTGGTCGGTGTTCATGTCGATGCCGAAGCGCATGCGCAGCACCTTGGCTTCGCGCGGCGTCAGGCCGGCGAGCACGCCGTGGGTGGCTTCGCGCAGGCCCTCGGTCGTCGCCGAGTCGACCGGCGAGGTGACCGAGGCGTCTTCGATGAAGTCGCCCAGGTGCGAGTCTTCGTCGTCGCCGATCGGGGTTTCCATCGAGATCGGTTCCTTGGAAATCTTCAGCACCTTGCGAACCTTTTCTTCCGGCATTTCCATGCGGATCGACAGCTCTTCCGGGGTCGCCTCGCGGCCCATTTCCTGCAGCATCTGGCGGGAAATACGGTTGAGCTTGTTGATCGTTTCGATCATGTGCACCGGGATGCGGATGGTGCGCGCCTGGTCGGCGATCGAGCGCGTGATCGCCTGGCGAATCCACCACGTTGCGTAGGTCGAGAACTTGTAGCCGCGGCGGTATTCGAACTTGTCGACCGCCTTCATCAGGCCGATGTTGCCTTCCTGGATGAGATCCAGGAACTGCAGGCCGCGGTTGGTGTATTTCTTCGCAATCGAAATCACCAGGCGCAGGTTGGCCTCGACCATTTCCTTCTTGGCGCGGCGCGCACGCGCTTCGCCGATCGACATCTGGCGGTTGATCTCCTTGATCTCGCCGATGGTCAGGTGCGTTTCTTCCTCGACCGCGATCAGTCGGTGCTGCAGCCGCAGGATATCGTCCTTGAGCTGCTTGAGGGGCGCGGACCACTTGCGCCGCGCGCGGATCTGCTTCTCGATCCACTCGAGGTTCGTTTCGTTGTCGGGGAAGCTCTTGATGAAGTCGCGCCGCGGCATGCCGGCCTGGTTGACGCAGATCGCCATGATCTCGCGCTCCTGGTCGCGAATGCGGTCGACCATGTCGCGCAGGTTGACGGTGATCAGCGTGACGACCTTGGGCACCAGCTTGAGCTGCAGAATCTGCTCGGCCAGCGCCTCGCGCGCCTTGATTGTCGACTTGTGGCCGGTGCCGTGGCGGTCCATCGCGCGCACGGTCTTGTCGTGCAGCTTGCGGATTTCGGCAAAGCGGCGCGCGGCTTCCTCCGGATCCGGGCCGGTATCGACCGGCGCCTGGTCGGCATCGTCATCCTCGTCATCATCTTCGCTGTCGGCGTCTTCCTCGACATCGGCGTCGTCGGTCGAGGCGGCGTTGGCGGAGGTGTCGTCCTCCTCCTCGTCGGTCGCGGCTTCCTCGTCCGGCTCCGGCTCGACAAAACCATTCAGGAGGTCGGTGAGCTTGCTCTGGCCTTCGGTGACGCTGTCGAACAGGTCCAGCAGGACTTGGGCGGTCTGTGGATAGGTCACCAGCGCGGCGAGCGCCTGGTTCTGGCCTTCCTCAATGCGCTTGGCGATGCGGATTTCACCCTCGCGGGTGAGCAGATCGACGGTGCCCATTTCGCGCATGTACATGCGCACGGGGTCAGTGGTGCGGCCGAATTCCGCGTCGGCGGCAGCCAGCGCCAGTGCGGCGGCGGCTTCCTCGGCGGCGTCCTCGTCGGTCGACACTTCATTGTCGGACAGCAGCAACGTATCGGCATCCGGCGCTTCCTCGTGCACCGTGATGCCCATGTCGTTGATCATGTTGACGATGTCTTCGATCTGCTCCGGATCGACGATGTCGTCGGGCAGGTGGTCGTTGACTTCGGAATAGGTCAGGTACCCCTGCTCCTTGCCGCGGGCGATCAGAATCTTCAACTGCGACTGACGATCTTCGCTCATGCTCGTACCATTAGGTTCAGGTTGTCCGCATTTCGCGGACGAAAACGGTCAATTTTAGACCACGACAGCAGCCGTTGCCAGCTTCGGCCGGGTTACGGGTTGGTTTGCAGGCCGCTCAGGGCGCGCAGCTCCGCTTTTTCCGCGTCGCTCAACTCATTGAGGGGCTTGGCTCTCAGCGCCTCGAAGCGCTGCTCGCGCGGGCGCGCGCGGAACTGCTGCAGGCGGCCGGCAAACTCCTGCTGGACGCCCTCTTCGGGGACCAGCAGCGGCTCGGCGGCGAGTTTTTCCAGGTGCCGGCCCTCGGGCCGCTGCCGCCAATGCTCCAGAATGCCTCCTGTGGTTATGTGGGGACGACCCCGGATAAACTCAAGTAATTCAATGAATAAGCCCATTCCCGGCAGCTCGACCCGGGCGAGATCTGTGCCGTCGTCGGCCAACTTCGCCAGCTCCGGGTGCTGGAGCAGCAGGGCGATAACATGCTGCATCGGCGTCTTCGCGCCTGCTCGCAGCGCTCGCCGTCTTCGCGCGCGCGGTGCGGTCTCGCCCGGCTCCATAAGCATAGTCAATCTTTCCGCGCTCAGACGGGATATTTTCGCCAGTTCGTCGAGCAGCATCTGCCGGTAGACCGGGTCAGGAATCCGCGCGATCAGCGGCTTGGCGGCGGCGACCAGGCGGGCGCGGCCGTCGATGCTGGTAAGGTCGCTGTCGGCGGCCAGGCGATCGAGCAGGAACTTGGACAGCGGATCGGCCGTTTGTATCCGCGCCTCGAAGGCTGCCGCACCTTCGCCACGTACCAGCGAATCCGGGTCCTCGCCCTCCGGCAGGAACAAAAAGCGGACCTGGCGCCCCTCGCGCACTTCCGGCAGTGTCGTCTCCAGCGCCCGCCAGGCGGCGGCGCGGCCGGCGCGGTCGCCGTCGAAGCAGAATACGATCTCGCGCGTGATGCGGAACAGGCGTTGCAGGTGGTACGGCGTCGTCGCAGTGCCAAGTGTCGCCACCGCATAGCGGATGCCGTGCTGCGCAAGCGCGATGACGTCCATATAGCCTTCGACGACCAGCAGGCGCGGGATGTCGCGCAGCGCCTGGCGCGCCTCGAACAGGCCGTAAAGTTCGCTGCCCTTGTGGAACAGCTCGGTTTCGGGCGAGTTGAGGTATTTCGGCTCGCCTTTGTCGAGCACGCGGCCGCCGAAGCCGATCGTGCGCCCGCGCCGATCGCGGATCGGGAACATGATCCGCTCCCGAAAACGGTCGTAGAAGCCGCCGGCGTCTTTCTGGATCACGAGGCCGGCGGCGGCGAGCTGCTTTTGCGCTTTGGCGTCGCGGCCGAAGCGCGTCGCGAGCGTATCCCAGCCGCCGGGCGCGTAGCCGAGGCCGAATTCGGCGGCGATCTTGCCGTCGATGCCGCGGCCCTTGAGGTAGTCGATTGCCGGCGGGTGACTTTTGAGTTGCTCGCGGTAGAAGCTGGCCGCTTCGCTCATCAATTCCGGCAGCCCGGCGTCTTTCGGCTTCTCGGTGCCCGCTTCGGTGGGCACTTCGAGCCCGAACTGCGCGGCGAGCTGCCTGACTGCCTCGACGAAATCGAGATGGTCGTAGTCCATCAGAAAGCCAAGCGCGGTGCCATGTGCGCCGCAGCCGAAGCAGTGGTAGAATTGCTTTTGCGGACTCACCGTGAACGACGGGGTTTTTTCGCTGTGGAACGGGCAGCAGGCGCTGAATTCGCGGCCGGCTTTCTTGAGCTGGACCCGGTTGCCGACGACCTCGACGATATCCGCGCGGGCGATCAGCTCGTCTATGAAGGACTGCGGGATGCGGGCCATTTAATAAGCATAGCCCATGACGGGCGCCCGTGACGGACGGTTAGCTGGAGAGCTTCGCCTTGACCTTGGCGCTGACGGCGCTCATGTCGGCGCGGCCCTGCATTTGATCCTTGAGCGCGGCCATGACGCGGCCCATGTCTTTCATGGATGCGGCGCCGGAGGCGGCGACAGCACGTTCGATCAGTGCGTCGATCTCGCCTTCGGGGAGCGGCTGCGGCAGGTAGCGTTGCAGGATATCGACTTCGCGGCTCTCGCGCTCGGCCAGGTCGTTGCGGCCGGCGGCGGTGAACTGATCGATCGACTCGCGGCGCTGCTTGACCATCTTGTCGAGCACCGCGATCGCCTCACCGTCGTTGAGGCTCGACTGGCTGTCGATTTCGCGCTGCTTGATGGCCGCGAGCGCCATGCGGATGACGCCGAGACTTTCCTTGTCGCCCGCCTTCATGGCCGTTTTCATGTCGGCGGTCAGCGAATCCTTGACTGACATGGGAGGGGATCGTTATTAATAAAGACGCGTGCGGCGGGCCTGTTCGCGCGACAGCTTCTTCATGTGACGCTTGACGGCCGCGGCCTGCTTGCGCTTGCGTTCCTGGGTCGGCTTTTCGTAAAACTCGCGGCGGCGAACCTCGGTCAGAATCCCGGCTTTTTCGCAGGCGCGCTTGAAGCGCCGCAGAGCGGCGTCGAAATGCTCGTGTTCTTTAACCCGTACGCTTGGCATCCATTGGCCCTTGATCGAGAGTGAAGAGCGGGAATTCTACGCGGGAGCAACCCGAAATGCAAAGTCGCTAGGACTGAGTCGCTAGGACTGAGTGGAAGAGTGGTTCGTTCTTACTTAGTCCTAGCGACTAGCTACTAGCCACTAGACAGATAGCAGATCAGGCACGATTAGTTCATCATTACGCCTCTACTCGTCCCGAAGCCACCATGCGAATCCTCGGAATCGAAACCTCCTGCGACGAAACCGCCGCCGCCGTTTATGACGGCGAGCGCGGGCTGCTCGCGCACGCGCTCTACAGCCAGGTCAAAATGCACGCCCAGTACGGCGGCGTGGTGCCGGAGCTGGCGTCGCGCGATCATATCCGCAAGCTCGCACCGCTGATTCGTGCCGCACTGGCCGAATCCGGCAGCACACCCGCCGACATCGACGGCATCGCCTATACCGCGGGGCCCGGTCTCGCCGGCGCGCTGCTGGTCGGCATTTGCCTGGCGCGCTCGCTCGCGTTTGCATGGCAGAAGCCGGCGCTCGGCGTGCATCACATGGAAGGCCACCTGCTCGCGCCGATGCTGGAATCGCCGGCGCCGCAGTTTCCGTTTCTCGCGCTGCTGGTGTCGGGCGGTCACACGCTGCTGGTCGAGGTCGCTGGCCTTGGCCAATATCGGATTCTGGGCGAGTCGATCGACGATGCGGTCGGCGAGGCCTTCGACAAAACCGCGAAGCTCCTCGGGCTGCCGTACCCGGGCGGCCCGGCGCTCGCCAGGCTTGCCGAGGCTGGCGACCCGGCCCGCTTCAAGCTGCCGCGGCCGATGGCCGACCGGCCCGGCTTCGATTTCAGCTTCAGCGGCCTGAAAACCGCGGTGCTCGTCGCGCTCAGGCAGCACGATCCGCTCGACGATCAGGGCCGCGCCGACCTCGCGCGCGGTTTCGAAGAGGCGGCCGTCGATACGCTCGCGATCAAGTGCGAGCGTGCGCTGGACGCGACCGGCCTCGACCAGCTGGTGGTCGCCGGCGGCGTCGGCGCCAACAAGCGGCTGCGCGCGCGCCTCACCGATATGCTGGCGGCGCGCGGCGGGCGCGTGTACTTTCCCCGTCTCGCGTTTTGCACCGACAATGGCGCGATGATCGCCTACGCCGGCTGGGCGCGCCTGAGCGCCGGCGAGGGCGGCACGGCCGACGCGCAGGTGCGTACGCGCTGGCCGCTGAGCGAGCTTGCGCCGCCACGATAAATAAGGAGGGAGCAATCTTTGGACATCGTTTTTATCCGCGATTTACGCATCGAAACGGTGGTCGGCATCTATGACTGGGAGCGCAAGGTGCGCCAGACCGTCAGCATCGATCTCGACATGGCGACCGACATCCGCCAGGCCGCGGCAACTGACAAGATCGTCGACGCGCTCGACTACAAGGCTGTTGCGAAGAGGCTGATCGCCTACGTTGAGGCGCAAAGCTTCGAGCTGGTCGAAACGCTGGCCGAGCGAATCGCCGAGATCGTGTTGGCGGAGTTCCCGGTGCCGTGGCTGCGCCTGATGCTCAGCAAGCCCGGCGCCGTGCGCGGCAGCAAGAGCGTGGGCGTCATCATTGAGCGCGGCACCCGGAATGGTTGAGGTGTTTGTCGGCGTTGGCAGCAACGTCGAGCCTGCGCGCCATGTGCAGATGGGCCTGGACGCGCTGGCCGAGCGCTTCGGCCCGCTGCGCCGCTCGACGATCTGGCGCTCGCGCGCGGTCGGCTTCCACGGCAACGATTTTTACAATCTTGTCGTGGCGTTCAACACCGATCTCGAGATTCACGCGCTCGATACCGCGCTCGACGCCATCGAAACCGCCTGCGGCCGCGACCGCGGCGGGCCCCGGTTCGCACCGCGCACGCTGGACCTCGACTTGCTGCTGTACGATGATGTCGTCCTCGACGAGCCGGGCCTGACGATCCCGCGCGGCGAGATTCTCGACTACGCGTTCGTGCTCCGGCCGCTGGCGGAACTCGCCGGCGAGCGCCGTCACCCGCTGACCGGCCTCACCTTTGCCGAGCATTGGCGGCAATTCGAGACCGACGAGCCGCCGCTGGTAGCGGTTGACGATTGACGGAACAATCCCAAACGGCCGCGGTCAGAGACAGACAGCGCGCCGTCAAAAGCCGTCGATACCTACATATATAAAAAGGAGATAGCGTCATGCGCTTGTCCCGCATTGTGATGTTGCTTGCCGCTTGCGGCGCCCTGGCCGCCTGCAGCAACCCGGGTTCATCTTCAAAGACGGCCCAGGCCGATCCGCCATCCGCCAATTCGCAGCAGCAGGCCGTGCCGAACGGCGAGCTGTCGAACGACGTGCAGCCGCTGGCCTACACGCTCGACTTCACGATGGATCCGGACAATGCCGGCTACAGCGGCCACGAGAACATCAGCATCAAGCTGAACAAGCCGAGCAACCTCATCTGGATTCACGGCCGCGGCATCGACGTGTCGAACGCCAAGCTGGTGCTCGCCGACGGCAAGTCCCTCGACATTCAATACAAGCAGATGAACCGGGACGGCGTCGCCAAGCTGACGCTGCCGCAGACGGTGTCGCCGCAGAAGGCGCACATCGTGCTGAGCTTTACGCGCAAGTATCCGCAAGGCCTGCAGGGTGCCTACAAGGTCAAGGCCGACGGCATCAATTACATCTTCACGCAGTTCGAGCCGATCGCCGCGCGCCGCGCGTTCGTGAGCTTCGACCAGCCCGACTTCAAGACGCCGTTCACCTACAGCTTCACCGTGCCGAGTAACGACAAGGTCGTGGCAAATACACCGGTCAAGTCGAAGACCGACGCCGGCAACGGCATGACCAAGTGGCAGTTCATGACTACCAAGCCGCTGCCGACGTATCTCGTCGCCTGGGCGGTCGGGCCGCTCGACATCGTCAAGGGGCCGCCGATTCCGCCCAACGATCTGCGCGATCATCCGGTGCCGGTTTACGGCGTGACCGTCAAGGGCAAGGGCGATCAGATCAAATATGCGATCGACCATGCCGGCGAAATCATCCAGACCGAAGAGAAGTACTACGGCATCGGCTACCCGTGGAAGAAGCTGTCGCTGATCGCGGTGCCCGATTTCTGGGCCGGCGCAATGGAAAATCCCGGCGCCGTCACCTTCCGCGACAGCCTGCTGCTGATGGACCCGAAGACCGCGCCGACCAGCCAGAAGCGCGCCTACTGGAGCGTGGCCGCGCATGAGCTCGGTCACCAGTGGACCGGTGACCTCGTCACGGTGCCGTGGTGGAACGACATCTGGCTGAACGAGGCGTTCGCGACCTGGCAGGCGCAGAAGGTCATGGATGAACTGCATCCGGAATGGCATCCGAAGATGGACGCGCTCGAGAGCCGCGTGCGCATCATGCGCGCCGATTCGCTGATGTCGGCGCGCGCCATCCGCCAGCCGATCAAGAACAACGGCGACATCTGGAACGCGTTCGACGGCATTACCTATCAGAAGGGTGCCGCCGTCATCAGTATGTTCGAAAACTACGTCGGGCCGGAGAAGTTCCGCCAGGGCATGCACAATTACCTTGAGCAGAACGCCTACGGCAGCGCAAATCTCGACGACTTCCTGACGGCCATTTCGAAGGCGGCGGGCAAAAACGTCGCCCCGGCGTTCAAGACCTTCCTGAACCAGCCGGGCGTGCCGATGGTCGACGTCACGCTGACGATGCAGAACGGCAAGCCGATCGCGCACCTGGTGCAGTCGCGTTACCTGCCGCTCGGCTCGACCGGCAATCGTCAGAGCGAACACTGGGACATTCCCGTCTGTATGCGCTATCCGGTGGACGGCCATGCGACGCAGCAGTGCTACATGCTGACGCAGCACAGCGCCGATGTCGCGCTGAACACGGATTCGAAGCCGGCCTGGTTCATGCCCAACGCCGAGGGCAACGGCTATTACGAGTGGTCGCTCGGCCACACCGGCTACGGCGAGCTGACAAAGTCGCTCGACCAGTTAAGCGCCGTCGGCCAGATGTCGCTCGCCGGCAGCATCGAGGCGGCGTTCCACGCCGGCGAGATCGACACCGCGCAGGCAATGCAGGCGCTCGCGCCGCTCGCTCACTCCAGGTATGAGCCGGTGGCCGAGGAGCCGATGGGCCTGATCAGCTTTGCTCACGACCGGCTGTTGTCCGGCAAGGCGAAGCAGGGCGCCGAAGCATTCGCGCGCAAGCTGTACAGCCAATACGATGTTGCCGGCGACTTCAAGCCGAACGGGGCACCGCAGGACGCCAACCAGAGCGCGTTCGAGGCGCAGGTTGCCGAGTTCCTGATCGACACCGGTCACGATCGGAAGGTGCAGAAGGCCGCGGCCGCCGCCGGCGAGCGCCTGCTGGGGCTGGACGACCATGGCAAGGTGGACCTGACCGCGATCGATGCCGACTTCGCGCCGGCCGCGCTGACGGCCGCGGTACGTACCGACGGTAAGCCGGTGTTCGATGCGCTGGACAAGGTGTTCGAGCACGCGTCGACCCCATTCGCGCGCAACACGAGTCTCGCCGCGATGGCCAACGCCACCGAGCCCAAGCTCGCTCAGCGCATTCGCGCGATGGCATTGAAGCCCGGCCTGCTGCGGCAGAACGAGATCCCGCGTGTCGTGTTCAGCCAGTTCGAGCAGCCCGAAACGCGGGCGGCGTCCTGGCAGTGGCTGCAATCGAACTTCGACCAGCTCGTCAAGGTGCTGCCGGACAACTACGTCTCGCGGCTCGCCGCGGTCGGCCGGGTGTTCTGCAGCAACGACAAGGCGGCCGAGGTGAAGTCATTCTTCCAGGGCCGCATGAAGAAGTATCCGGCGAGCCGGCGCACGCTGGCCGAGTCGCTGGAAGCAGTGCACCTGTGTGCGGCGCAACGCCAGCAACAGAGCGCATCCGCCGACAAGTTCTTCAGCCGCTTTAATGGAAGCTGAATAAAGTCATCCCGACTTTTTCGGTTGGCACGTCCTTGTGTCAAGGGCATTACGACTGGCGGCGGCTGGACAGGCCGCCGCCAAAGCCGTTAAATACGAAGCCTGTTCACAAATAAGGGACGGATCATGCGCCTACCCCGAATCGTATTGTTGCTGGCTGCCTGCGGCGCGCTCGCCGCCTGCGGCACTCAGAACGCTTCTTCGCAACAGCAGACGGCCCAGGCGGATCCGCCGTCGGCGACGAACACCAGCCAGCAGGGCGTGCCGACCGGCCGTCTGCCGACCGATGTGCAGCCGCTTGCCTACAACATCGACTTCACGATGGACCCGGACAAGGCGTATTTCACCGCGCACGAGGTGTTGACGGTCGATCTCAAGCAGCCGACGGACACGATCTGGTTTCACAGCCAGAACATCGATATCAAGAGCATCAAGCTGGCGCTCGCGAACGGCAAGACCCTGAACCTTCGGTTCAGGCAGGTCAACGACGACGGCGTCGCCAAGCTCAGCCTGCCGAAGACCGTGCAGCCGCAGAAGGCGCGCATCGTTATCGACTTCAAGAACCCGTACTCGCCGGGCCTGCTGGGCGCGTACAAGGTGAAGGACGACGGCAACAATTACATCTTCACGCAGTTCGAGGCGATCGCCGCGCGGCGCGCGTTCCCGAGCTTCGACGAGCCGGCGTTCAAGACGCCCTACACCTACAGCTTTACCGTGCCGAAGGACGACAAGGTCGTCGCCAATACGCCGGTCGAATCCAAGACTGACGCCGGCAACGGCATGATCAAGTGGCAGTTCATGACCACCAAGCCCTTGCCGACGTATCTTGTCGCGTGGGCGGTCGGGCCGCTCGATATCGTCCAGGGGCCGTCGATCCCGGCCAATGACCTGCGCGATCATCCGGTGCCCGTCTACGGCGTCACCGTCAAGGGCAAGGGCGACCAGATTCAGTACGCGATCGACCACGCCGGCGAAATCGTGCAGGCCGAGGAGAAGTATTACGGGATCGGTTATCCGTGGAAGAAGCTGTCGCTGATCGCGGTGCCGGACTTCAGCGCCGGCGCGATGGAGAATGCCGGCGCGATTACGTTCCGCGACGTGCTGCTGCTGATGGATCCAAAAACCGCTCCGACCTGGCAGAAGCGCGCCTACTGGAGCGTTGCCGCGCACGAACTGGGCCACATGTGGACCGGCGATCTCGTGACCGTGCCGTGGTGGAACGACATCTGGCTGAACGAGGCGTTCGCGACCTGGATGGAACAGAAGATCATGGTCGAGCTGCACCCGGACTGGAATCCGAAGATGGATATCCTCAATACCCGGCAAGGCGCGATGCACGCGGATTCGCTGGTCTCGGCGCGGGCCATCCGCCAGCCGATCAAGAACACCGGCGACATCAAGAACGCGTTCGACGGCATCACCTATTCCAAGGGTGCGGCTGTCATCAGCATGTTTGAGAACTACGTCGGCGCCGACAAGTTCCGCGCCGGCATGCACAACTACCTCGAGGAAAACGCTTACGGCAGCGCCAACCTCGACGACTTCCTGAACGCGATTTCGAAAGCCGCCGGCAAGAACATCGGACCGGCGTTCAAGACGTTCCTCAATCAGCCGGGCCTGCCGATGGTCGAGGCGACGCTCAAGATGGACAACGGCAAGCCGACCGTGCATCTGGTGCAGTCGCGCTATCTGCCGGTGGGCTCGTCCGGCAACCGCGAGGGCGAGCATTGGGACATCCCGGTCTGCATGCGCTATCCCGTCGACGGCCACGCGACGCAGCAGTGTTACATGCTCACCCAGCACAGCGCCGACGTGACGCTGAACGGCGACAAGCTGCCGGCGTGGTTCATGCCCAACACCGAGGGTGTCGGCTACTACCAGTGGTCGCTGGGCAACACCGGTTATGCCGAGCTGACCAAGTCGCTCGACCAGCTCACGCCGGTCGGTCAGATGTCGCTCGCCGGCAGCATCGAGGCGGCGTTCGACGCCGGCAAGATCGACACCATTCAGGCGATGAAAGCGCTGGCGCCGCTCGCGCATTCGAAGAACGAGCCGGTCGCCGAGGAGCCGATGAGCCTGCTCAAGTTCGCGCATGAATGGCTGGTGACCGGCAAGGATAAGGATGCGCTCGAAGCCTATGCCCGAAAGCTTTATGGCCAGTACAAGGTGGCCGGCGACTTCAAGAAGGGCGGCGCGCCGGACGACGCGAACCAGCGCGAGTTCGAGGCCGAAGTCGCGAAATTCCTCGCCGACACCGCCCGCGACCGGCAGGTGCGCCAGGCGGCCGACGATGCCGCAGCGCGACTACTCGGTCTCGGCAATAACGGCAAACCGGACTTGACCGCGGTGGCGTCGGACTTCGTGCCGGTCGCCCTGACCGTGGCGGTGCAGGACGAGGGCAAACCGGTGTTCGACGCGCTCGACCAGGTTTATCGGAATGCGCAAAATCCGATGGTCCGCGGCGTGGCGTTGGGCGCGATGGCCAGCGCCACCGATCCGCAACTGGCCGCCAGGGTACGTGCCATGTCGCTCGATCCGAACGTGGTCCGGCAGAATGAAGTGCTGCTTATCTGGCGCGACCAGATCAGCCAGCCGGAGACGCGCGAGGCGACCTGGCAGTGGTTCAAGAAGAACTTCAAACGGGCCGTCGCGCGCGTGTCGGCCGACCACATGGGCCGGCTGCCGATGATCGCCGAGGCTTTCTGCAGCGATAAGAAGGCGGAAGAGGTGAAAAGCTTTCTGGCGCCGCGGCTGGCAAAGTATCCGGCCACTCACCGGGCCATGCGCCAGGCGATGGAGGCCGCGCACCTGTGCGCGGCACGGCGCAAGGCGCAAAGCCCGTCGGCCGAGAAGTTCTTCAGTCAGCAGTAGGCTTGTATGTCCCTGCGAATGCGCCGCCTCCGGGCGGCGTATTCTTTTAAGTGCAATGAATCTATCCGCTTCCGACTTGCCTCTGCCCGCTGCCGACGCCCGCGCCCACAGCGATCGCCTGCGCGCGCATATCCTCGATGCCATCGACGCCGCCGGCGGTGCGATTCCGTTCGAACGCTACATGCAACTGGCACTTTATGCCCCCGGTCTCGGCTACTACAGTGCCGGTACGCAGAAGTTCGGCGAAGCAGGCGACTTCATCACTGCGCCGGAAGTCTCGCCGTTATTTTCCCGGGTAGTCGCGCGCCAATGCGCCGAAATTCTCGCCGCGAGCGACGGCGAGACCATCCTCGAACTGGGCGCCGGCTCCGGCGCGCTCGCAGCCGCCGCACTGGCTGAGCTCGCGCAAGACCATGCCCTGCCGGCGCATTACTGGATTCTCGAAACCAGCGCCGATTTGCGCGCTCGCCAACGCGCGCGGCTCGAACAGTCATTGCCGGCCGAGACGCTCGCGCGGGTCGAATGGCTCGACTCGCTGCCGGCGGCCACGTTTCGCGGCGTGATTTTCGGTAACGAAGTGCTTGACGCGCTGCCGGTTGCGCGCTTTGCGGCGACGGCCGAGGGGCTGCGCGAACAGGGCGTCGCGCGCCACGGAGACGAGTTTGAATGGCGCGACCTGCCGCCGCGGGACGCATTGCGCGACGCCGTTACGACGATCGAGCGCGAGCGCGGCGAAGCCTTCCCGTCCGGCTACGTGTCGGAGATCAACCTGAATCTGCCGGCGTTTATCCGCGGCCTGGCCGACTGCGTCGAACGCGGTAGCCTCCTGTTTATCGATTACGGCTTGCCGCGGGCAGCGTTTTACCTGGCCGAGCGCGCCGCCGGCACGCTGATGTGTCATTACCGCCATCGCGCGCACGCCGACCCGTTTGTCTATCCGGGCCTGCAGGACATTACCGCGCACGTCGATTTTACTGCGGTGGCCGAAGCCGGCGCCAACGCCGGCCTCGATCTGGACGGTTACACGACCCAGGCATTTTTCCTGCTCGGGGGCGGCCTGGAATCAATGCTCGCCGGGTCGGACCCCGCCGACACGCGCGCGCACCTCGAACTGACGCGCGAGGTCCAGACGCTGACCTCGCCCGCCGACATGGGTGAGCGCTTCAAGGCGATCCTGCTCGGCCGCGGCCTCGACAGGCAGCCGAGTGGATTCGCCCTGCACGATCTCAGTTCGAGGCTTTAGCCTTCGTCCAGCGATCGAGCCAGTGCAGCACGACGTGATGCCACTCGAGGCTGTTGTGCGGCTTCGAGACAAAATGGCTTTCGTCCGGAAAGGTCAGAAACTCGCTCGGAATGCCCTGCCGCTGCAGCGCGTTGAACGCGCCGATGCCCTGCGAAAGCGGAATCCGGTAGTCGTGCGAGCTGTGCACGACCAGCATCGGCACGCGCCAGTCCTTGACGTGGTTGAGCGGATTGAATTTCTGGTAATTCTGCGGGTGCAGGTACTCCGGGCCGCCGTTCTCATGCTCCTCGAACCACAACTCATCGGTCGCGTAATACATCATGCGCGTATCGAATACGCCGTCGTGATCGACGAAGCATTTCCACGGCTGATTCCAGACGCCGGCCATCCAGTAGACCATGTAGCCGCCGTAACTCGCGCCCAGCGCGCAGGCGCGGTCGCGGTCCAGAAACGAAAACTTCATCAGCGCTGCGGCCCAGCCTTTCTTGAGATCGATCAGCGGTCGGTCGCCCCAGTGCTGCGATATCGCGTTGGTGAACGCCTGGCCGTAGCCGGTCGAGCCGTGAAAGTTAATCGCGACCACCGCGTAGCCGTGGCCGGCATACACTTCCGGATTCCAGCGATAGTGGAAATCGTCGAGCCACGCGCCCTGCGGTCCGCCGTGTACCAGGAAGGCGACCGGATAGCTTTGGCCGGGCGCGTAGTCGGCCGGGCGCATCACGTAACCTTGCACCGTGTCGCCGTTCCAGCCCTTGAAGGTGAAGAAGCGGTAGTCGCCGAAGCGGATATGGCTCAGGCGCTCGGCATTGAAATGCGTGACCTGCTGAAAGCTGCCGCTGTTGGCGTTGAGCACGTACAGGTCGGTCGGATGCTTGAAGTCCTGCCGCGCGACCAGCAGCCGCTCGCCGGCGACGGCGAAGCCCTTGACCGTGCCGTTTGTCACCAGCCGCGCTACCTTGCCGCTCGCGACGTCAACGCCGAACAGCGCGTGGTTGGCCCAGTCGCCGGCCGTCGTGTAAAGCGTTTTGCCATCGGCCGACAGCGTCAGCGCCCCGGCCGAGCGATCCCAGGTCGGATCGACCTCGCGGATCGCGCCGGTGGCGAGGTTCATCGCCATGATCGCGAAGCGGTCCGACTCGAATCCCGGCGTCTTCTGCGCGAGGTAATACAGCGTCTTGCCGTCGTGCGATACCAGTGGCCAAGCGTCCCAAGCCTTGTTCGCGGCGGTCAGATCGCGCGGCGCAGCCGAGCCATCCGCCGGCACGGCGTAAATGTCAAAGTTGGTCGACCACGGCTCCGTCTTTCCGGCGATGCGCACGTCGAAATACACGGTTTTCCCATCCGGCGAGAACGTGTATTCGGCGTCGCCGCCGAACGGCTTGGACGGTACGTCGCCATCGATGCCCTGCGTCAGCCAGACCGGCGTCCCCAGCTTGCCGCCGTCGAGCGGCGCGATGAACAATTGCGAGCGGCGCCCGTCCATCCACGTATCCCAGTGGCGCACGAACACGCGATGGTAGAGTTTACCCGTCGCCGGATCGGCCTTGCGTGCGTCAAGGCGGGCGCGGGTGCAGGCGAGGTCTTTGCAATCGATGAAGACATCGATCGACAGCAGCACGTGGCTGCCGTCCGGCGACAGCTTGTAGTTATTGATGCCCACCGGCAGCGTGCCGGCCAGGTGCGCCTTGCCGCCATCGGCGGCGATACGCCACAACTGCGTGCGGCCGTCATGCGGCGCGAGGAAGTAAATCGTTTTGCCGTTCGGGGAGAAGCGCGGACTGTTGCCGGCGGCGAGCTTGTGCGGCGACGCGCCGGGTTTGTCGAGCGCCAGCGTCCAGATGCTGGTGACGCCCTTGTTTGCGGCAAAATCGGTGGCCCGCACGGTGAATGCGGCGAGATGGCCGTCGGGCGACAACTGCGGATCCGACACCCGGCTCATCATCACCAGGTCCTTCGCGTTGAACGGGTGCGTGTCGGCGCGCGCCGGCGCGAGTCCGGCCGCCACCAGCGCCGCGGCCAGAACAAAAGCGGGCAATAGCGGTCTCATTAGCAAAACCCCTATAAGATATTGGAAAATCGGCTGGCCATCTTCTCATAATCCGAAGAGCTGAACCATGCGCAGACTGATCACGATTACGGTGGCGATTGCCATCCTCATTGGCCTGGGTTTCGCCGTCCGTTACGGCTGGTCTGCATGGCAGCGCCACGAATGGGAGCAGGTCGCCGTCACGGGCGGACCGCTGCTGCCTGCGCAGGCCGCGTACGACGTGCGTCGCTACGATCTCGCCGTCGCGGTGCATCCGAAGAACCAGACGATCGACGGGCGCAACAAGATCACCGTCGCGGTGCTGAAGCCACTTAAAGTGTTCGAGGTCCAGCTCGACGGGCACCTCAGCGTCTACAAGGTGAGCGTCGACGGACAGCCGGCGGCATTCAGCCACAGCGACGGCATGATTCGGGTGCCGCTCACGCAGCCATGGCAGACCGGCAGCCGGCATGCCGTCACCGTGAGTTACGGCGGCGCGCCCTATGTGGCGGTCAACCCGCCGTGGATGGATGGCTTCGTCTGGGCACACACGCCCTCGGGTGCGCCGTGGATCGGTGTCACCAGCGAAGGCAGCGGCGGCGATATCTGGTGGCCGTGCAAGGACGCGCCGTCCGACGAGCCGGACGAAGGTATGACGATCGCGCTGACCGTGCCGGACAGCCTCGTCGGTCTGTCGAACGGCCGCAAGTTGGGCGAGACGCACAATGCCAACGGCACGATCACGACGCACTGGCGCGTGAGCTACCCGATCAACAATTACGACGTAACAATCAATGTCGCGCCGTACGTGCCGATCAAGGCCGCCTACCACGGCATTCACGGCAATCTCGACAAGACGATTATCTTCTGGGCGCTGCCGCAGGATGTGAAAAAGGCCCGCAAGATGTGGTTGCGCGAAGGCGCGAAGATTCTCACCGTGCTCGGCCGTCGCTTCGGCGAGTACCCGTTCCTGCGCGACAAGTACTGGGTCGCCGAGGCGCCTTATGAAGGCATGGAACACCAGACGTTGATCGCGTACGGCTCCCATTTCAAGGACAACAAGTTCGGCTTCGACTTCCTGCTGCTGCACGAAACCGCGCACGAGTGGTGGGGCAACAAA
The DNA here is from genome assembly GCA_035708085.1 of Gammaproteobacteria bacterium. Lineage (GTDB taxonomy): Bacteria > Pseudomonadota > Gammaproteobacteria > Natronospirales > DASSBR01 > DASSBR01. The sequence goes on from DASSTE010000060.1 coordinate 22,257, forward strand.
CTGACCGCGCGCGACTGGTCGGACTTCTGGCTGCACGAAGGCTTCGCGGCCTATTCCGAGGCGATCTACGTCAACGATACCCTGGGCGTGACCAAGTACCTCGAGTACATGCACCGCGACTGCAGCCACGTCAAAAACAAGAAGCCGATTGTGCAGGGCAAAAACCTGACCGGCGATCAGGCTTACATCGGCGATATCTACACCAAGGGCGCCTGCGTGTTGCACACGCTGCGCTGGATGCTCGGCGACAAGTTGTTCTTCAAGGCGCTATACCAGTTCCAGAACGATCCGCGCTTTGCTTACAAGCTGGTGTCGACGAAGGATTTCACCGACCTCGTAAACCATATGGCCGGCAAAGATCTCGATTGGTTCTGGCAGCGCTACCTGTACAAGGCGGCGGAGCCGGAATATACGCTGACGCGCAAGGCGGGCGACCAGACTGACACGATCACCCTGCGCTGGCGCCACCCGGATTTCAAGCTGCCGCTGCCGGTGGCAGTGGATGGCAAGACGCGCCGCATCGCGATGCCGAACGGCGGCGCGTCGTTCACCGTGCCGCACGGCGCAAAGGTAGTCGTCGATCCGAAAGGCTGGGTGCTGGCGAAAGCGGCCTGACAGCGTTAGCGGTTTTGCTCATCCGCCGCAACGGGTGCGCTTCGGTATTGAACACCACCGCGTTGAAGTCGAGTGATTTGGGCTGCGCGAACAGCAGGTAGAAATACTTGAAGGTTTCGGCGAACACGAAGCTCGGCATTTCGTCGATCTGCTTTTTCGTGATCACGCTGCCGAGCGATGCGTAGCCGTGCGGCGCGCGGCAGTATTTGACGAAGTCGCGAAACAGCTTCCGACCCATCTGCAAATACTTCGGGTCGTGCGTGAAGTGATAGAGATACCAGGTCGATTCGACGATCTCGGGGCGCAGGTGGTAGGCCGGGTATTTGACCTGCATTGTCTTGTAGTCGATCACTTCCGGTTCGATGCCGTACAGGTTCCACATCCGGAATGACGAATCCTGCAGCCGCTCGGCCCGCCGGAGATCGCCCGAGAACGCGAGCACCGCCGGAAAGAACGCGGTGAGCGCACCGTAAGTCGTCGCGGTACGCTTGCCGGTGTTCATGTCGGCATGGCCGTACCAGAGCCGGCCGTGCACATTGTCGGCCAGGTATTTGTTGATCGCCTTGATGCTGGTCCGCCACATCGCGAGGCAGTCTTTGTCCCCGAACAGCTTCCAGCACTTCCACAGGTACTCGTAGTATGAATCGATGCCGCCGCCGATGTGCGAGTCGGTATCGGTCCATTGGCCGGTTTCGACATTGATGCTGCTGCCGACCAGGCCGATCGACGAGCGGCGCTTGTACGTTTCGACCAGCGCCCGCTTGGCTTTCTTGTAGAAAACCGGATTGCCGGTCAACTTGCTGAGCGTGCCGAACTCGAGCAGCAGCGTACCCGTTTCAGCCGGATTGGTGTCGGCGCCGCGCACCTTGCCGGTGCGCAGATTGACGTAGCGATACGGCAGCCCGGTCGGCGAGTCGAACACCGGCAGCAGCCGTGTGCCGAGATCGTCGGCAAGCGCCAGCAGGTGCTTGTCGCCGGTCAACTCGTAACCGGACAGCAGGCCGCCCAGCAGCCGGATCGTCACCTCGAAGTTCTTGACGTAAATGTCCTTGTCGAACGACAGCTTGCTGTCGATCAGCTTGCGGTCCTTGTCGGCCTCGTGTTTGAGCCCCATCAGCACCAGCGTGTCGAGTGCGTCGACCGGCGTCATCATCAGCGACTGGCCGTACCAGTCGTACGGCTTTTTGCTGAGCGGGCGCAGCGCGTCGTGACCCCAGGCGTAGCGTTCGTAATTGTGCCAGGCATGCAGAAACTGTGCCTTGACCCGTGCGGCGAGCGCCGTGGCGTCGACCGGCTTCGGCGCGGCCGTGGTGGCGAACGGCGCCAGGGCGGCAATGATCAGGATGAGTTTTTTCATTTCGCCAGTTCCAGCAACTCGTAGCATGCGCCCATCGTATGGTAATCGGTCTTGCCGGCGGGGCTTTTCTCGTCACTGTATTTGTGATTTTCGCGGTCGAGGATGCGATACCAGGCGCCGTGTTCATGATCGACGAAATGCCGCCACGCATACGTCCACAGCCGCGTGTACCAATCCTGATAACGCGCTTCGCCGGTGCGCTTCGCCAGTCGCGCCGCTGCCACCAGAGACTCGGCCTGCACCCAATAATACTTGTCCGCGTCGCAAATGCCGTCGTCCGGCCCAAAGCCGTACACGATGCCGCCGAATTCGGCGTCCCACGCGCGTTCCAGCGTCCCATCGAACAGCTCCTGAGCCCGCGGCAAAAGCCAGGCCTCATCGACATGCCGGTCGAGCGTCAGCAACAGCTTCGCCCACTCGGTCTGGTGACCGGCCTGAAAGCCCCACGGACGGAACAGGTGACGTGGATTGTCGCGGTTGTAGTCCCAGTCGATTTCCCAGTTGCTGTCGTAGTGCTCCCAGATAAAACCGCCGGCTTTGCCGGCCTGGCGCCGCGTCATGTGGTCGGCCAGCAGGTACGCGCGCTCCAGGTAACGCTTTTCGTCGGTCGCATCGTACGCGGCGAGCGCCGCCTCGCACAGGTGCATGTTCGCGTTCTGGCCACGGTACGGCGAAAAGCGCCAATGGGCGTCGGCCTCGTCGCGATACAGTCCGGCGGCGGCATCCCAGTAGCGCGTTTCGAGCAGTTGCCACGTTTCGCCGAGCCACTCGCCGGCCTCGGCGATGCCCGCCTGCAGTGCCTTCGCGTACGCCAGTAGCACGAACGCCGCACCGTAACAGTGATTGGTGCGGTCCTCGGGTCGGCCGTCGCGTAGCGTCCAGACATAGCCGCCGGTGTTCGCGTCGCGATGCACTTCGCGCAGGTACCGCAGCCCATGACGCGCCGCGTCGAGATAGGCCGGGTCGCCAAATTCGCGCGCTGCCATCGCGTAGTCGAATACGAAGCGCGTGCTGCTGACGAGATGGCGATGCTGACGGTCGTAGATCGTGCCGTCGTCCTTGAAGTAATGAAAAAAACCGCCGGCCGGATCAACTGCACGCGGATGATAAAAGCGCATTGTTTGCCCGATATGGTCGCGCAAAAAGGTCGGCGAATTGAAGTCTGGCGCGTCGCTCATGCGTGTGCCTCCAGCAGCGACTGGACCTGGTCGAGCGTCGGCATGGCGGTAAATGCGCCGTGACGCGTGACGGCAAACGCACCGCAGGCGGCGGCAAAGCGCAGCATGGTTTCCAGCTCGCCACCTGCGGCAAATGACGGTAGTGCCGCCCGGTCAATGTTGCGCTTTTCGAGGCAATACAGGAAACCGCCGATAAACGCGTCGCCCGCCGCATTCGTATTGATGGCTTGTATCGCGATTGTCGGCGTCTCGCCGTTTCCGTTGCGGGTAAAGTAGCGAATCGGCGCCGCGCCGTCGGTAATCAGCACCAGCTCCGCGCGACCGCGCCATAGTTCATCGAGCACGGCCGCTTCGCTGCCGGCCGATTTTGCCAGAAACGCCAGTTCCGCGCCGCACAGCTTCACGACATCGGCCTCGGCGAGCGCTGCCGCAATGCGCGGGCGCGGATCGACCGCCGCGGGCCACAGCGCCGGGCGCAGGTTGAGGTCGAAGCTCACCAGTGCACCTGCCGCGCGGGCGCGACGCATGCCTTCCAGCGTGGTTTCCGCAATCGCGGCTTCGGTCAGGCTGTTGGAACACGCGTGGAAGATCTTCGCGGCGTTGAAGCAGTCACCGCGAAAGTGCGTCGGCCGAAACAGCAGATCGGCCGCGGGCGGACGATAGAAACTGAACCGGCGCTCGCCGTCGTCGTCGAGCGACACGAAAGCCAAACCGGTGTTGGCCTCGTCGGTGCGGGCGATATAGCGGGTCTCGACACCGGCTTCATCGAAGCTTTGCAGCAGGAAGTCCGCAAACAGGTCGCGTCCCAGCATGCCGACATACGCTGCGGGACCGCCGAGCTTCGCCACGGCGACCGCGACATTGGCGGGCGCGCCGCCGGCATACTGGACGAAATGAACCGGTGCGCCGGGCTCAAGCGGCGCCTCCGCGTGGAAGTCGATCAGCGCTTCGCCGAAACAGACGATGTCAGGCATCAATGCGAGAGCCCTTGAAGCCGTAAAAGATAATGTACAGATAGCACAAAAGCGGCAGCACGAAAGCGTGGTGCAGCCCGACCGCGTCCGCGAGTACGCCTTGCAGTTCCGGAATGACGGCGCCGCCGACGATGGCCATTATCAGCAGGCTCGACGCGCGATCCGTCAGCTCGCCCATCCGGTCGATGCCGAGCGTGAAAATGTTCGGGAACATGATCGAATTGAACAGGCCGATCGCGACGATCGTCCAGACGGCGGCAAAGCCGGTCGTGATCATCGTCGTCGCCACCAGCAGCGCGGCGATGCCGGCGAAGATGCCGAGCAGCTTGCGCGGGTCGGCCTTCTGCAGCAGCGCCGCACCGACAAAGCGGCCGATCATCGCGCCGCCCCAATACAGTGCGACAAAGTCGGCCGCCCGGCTTTGCGGCACGTTGCCGATCGCGGGCAGCGAAATGTAGTTGATCAGGAAACTGCCTATCGACACTTCGGCGCCGACATAGACGAAAATACCGACGACGCCGAACAGCAGGTGTTTGTGCTTCAGTGCATCGCGAAACGTATGCCTGACATGACTTCCCTTCGCCTGCTCGATGGCCGGCGTCGGCAGACGGAACAGGAATACGCCCACCGCGAGGATCAGCAATACCACCGCCAGCCCGAGGTACGGCCCCTGCACCGCCTGTGCCTGCGCCGCGTGATAGGCCGCCTGTCTGGCGGGAGACAGCTTCGCCAGCTCCGCTGCGCCGAGCACCGTGGCGGACAGGATGAGCATGCCGCCGAACTTCGGTGCCAGCGTCGTGCCAAGCGAATTGAGCGCCTGCGACAGGTTGAGCCGGCTGGACGCGGTGCGCGCCGGCCCCAGCAGGCTGACATACGGATTGGCGGCCACCTGCAGCAGCGTAATACCGCTCGCCAGGATAAAGAACGCGCCGAGAAACAGGCCGTACGACGGCAGCGCGGCGGCCGGATAAAACAAGGCGGCGCCGAGACCGGCGACCACCAGGCCGATGACGATGCTGTGCTTGTAGCCGACCCACGACACGACCTTGCCCGACGGCAGCGACATCACGAAATACGCCCCGAAGAATGTGAACTGCACCAGCATGATTTCCGCGTAGTTGAGCGCGAATACCGCCTTCAGGTGCGGGATCAGCACGTCGTTCAGGCTGGTGAGAAAGCCCCACATGAAAAAGATCACCGTCATCACCGCCATTGCGGCGGTGTGGGTGCTCGGCTTTGGTGCGGCGGCCGGCGCCGCCGGGGCTTTCGATGACAAGTGGCGGACCATGTATTAAGGTTGTGCGGCCGATGAACGGTAGCCAGATCGGCCGCTGCTGTCAAAACCTTTCGGAGCGAATATGTCTGTCCTGAATCGTGCCCTTCTCGTTACCGGTCTGGCGCTTGCCGCCACGGTCGCCGTGCCACCGGCCGGCGCAGCCCCGGCCAAAGCCTACGCGGCCGTCAACCCCTTCCTCGGCACCGGCGGCGACGGCCACACCTTTCCGGGCGCGACCGTGCCGTTCGGCATGATCCAGTTGAGCCCCGACACGCAGATCCGCAATTTCCATCAGAGCTACGACTGGGCCGCCGGCTACCGCTACGACGACACGACCATTCGCGGCTTCTCGCAAACGCACTTCTCCGGCACCGGCCATTCCGACCTCGGCGACGTGCTGGTGATGCCGATCGCGGGCAAGGTGAAGCTCGATCCCGGCACGCCCCAGGATCCCGGCAGCGGCTATCGCTCGCGCTTCAGCCATAAAAGCGAGCAGGCGGAACCGGGCTATTATGCGGTCACGTTGTCGGACTATGGCATTCGCGTCGAGTTGACCGCGACGCAGCGCGTCGGCCTGCAGCGCTACCAATTTCCCAAGGGCAGGCCGGCGCACGTGCTCGTCGATCTGCGCTCCAGCATCTATAACTATCCGGGCAAGGTGCTGTGGTCGCGCATCCGCATTCACAAGGACGGCACGGTCACCGGCTACCGCGCAACGCGCGGCTGGGCGCCGGACAGAAAGCTCTATTTCGCGATGCGCTTCTCGCAGCCGCTGACCGGACACGAACTGTACGACCGCGAAGGCAAGGTCGCCTACAACGGCTTTCCGCCGCCGGCCAATCACGACCCGGCAGCGCGCGCGCAAATCGCCGGCCGCGGCACCATCGGCGTGTTCGATTTCGGCAAGCTGAAAAACCGGACGCTGCTGGTCAAGGTCGCGATCTCGCCGGTCAGCGAAGCAAACGCGATTCGCAATCTCGACACGCTGCCCGGCTGGAATTTCGATGAGACCCGCACTGCCGCGCGCACCGCCTGGACCAAGGCGCTGTCGGCGATCGATGTCGACGCGTCGCCGGCGATGGAGCAAATGTTCTACACGGCGCTCTACCACGCCATGATCGCGCCGAACCTGTCGATGGACGTCGACGGCCGCTATCGCGGGCCGGACAACCAGGTGCACCGGGCGAAGAATTTTACGTTCTACTCGACTTATTCGCTGTGGGACACCTACCGCGCCGAGCATCCGCTGCTGATGCTGATCCAGCCGCCGAAGCGGACTGACGATTTCATCAATTCGTTCCTCGCCTCGCAGCAGGAAAGCCCGTACGGCTTGCTGCCGATCTGGCAGTTCGACGGCCAGGAAACCTGGTGCATGATCGGCTACCACGCTGTCGCCGTGATTGCCGACGCCTACATGAAAGGTATTCGCGGCTTTTCGGCCGACAAGGCCTTGAAGGCAATGGTCACGAGCGCGACCTACGGTCCGTACGACGACCTCAAGGACTACATGAAACTCGGCTACGTGCCGATCGACAAGGAAGTGGAAGGCGCGTCGAAAACGCTGGAGTATGCGTTCGATGACTGGACCATCGCGCGCATGGCCGAAGCGATGGGGCGTAAGAAGATCGCGGCCCGGTTCTACAAGCGCGCCGGCAACTGGCGCAATGTGTTCGATCCGAAGACCGGTTTCGTGCGCGCGCGCAAAAGCGATGGCGATTTCCGCACGCCGTTCGACCCCGCCAGGGCCGGCTACAACACCGATTACACCGAAGGCAACGCGTGGGAATATTCCTGGTACGAGCCGCAGGATATCGCCGGTCTGATGCACGCGCTGGGCGGCGAGCAGAAGCTGGTCGCGAAGCTGAATCACGTGTTCGACGCCAAGGTCGACCCGAAGGAGTTCGCCAACGTCGAAGACATCTCCGGCCTGATCGGCTATTACGCGCAAGGCAACGAGCCGAGCCAGCACATCGCCTATTTATACGACTACGCCGGCCAGCCGTGGATGACGCAAAAGCGCCTCACGCAAATCGTCACCACGCAATATCACGCCGGTCCGCAAGGCCTGCCCGGCAACGACGACTGCGGCCAGATGTCGGCGTGGCTGGTCTTTACCGCACTTGGTTTTTATCCGGTCACGCCAGCCAGCAACCAATACATCATCGGCCGGCCGTTCGTGAAGCGCGCGACGCTGCACCTGCCGAACGGCAAGGACTTTACAGTCATTGCCGACAATCTGGATGCCAATCATCCCTACATCGGCAGCGTGACGCTGAACGGCAAGCCACTCGATCGCACTTTTATCCGCCAGGACGAAATCACCAGCGGCGGCACGCTGGAATTTCACATGCAGGCGCGGCCGAACAAGACGTGGGCGGTAGCGCCGCGGAGCAGGCCGTACTCAATGTCCGGCTGGTAACAGGCTACATATTATTGTCGATATATTTAACGAAATATCCGCAGGTTGAGGAGCGCGTATACGAAACCCACTGAAATAACTCGCCTTTTGCGTCTGGCACCGTTCTTGCATCGCCTTGAACATAACCGGGAACCGCAGGCACGGTGTCTGCAAAGGGATCATTGTGAAAAAACGGATTTTATTGGCAATTTTTATCGCCGCGGCCGGCGCCCTGAGCGTTTCCGCCTCCGCCGGCGTCATCTATCATTGGCAACAGCTCACCACTTCGCCAACGATTTCGTCGTCGTCCGGGATACTCGAAATCTCGGATCAGGCGTGGCTGAGCGGGCATATTGAGCTGACTCAGACATGCGCTTACTTTTTGGGTGGATGCTCACCTTCGCTGGCCGACAGCCCCATCCTGACCTTCGAGTTCGGAATTAACGGCATGACACCAGTGCATGGCACGCCCGCGCCCGACGATTTTTCCAAGCTGAATGCCGATCTCGACATCACCAGCGGCGGGCTTTTGAGCGGTAATCTGTATGGTGAGGATTTCACCGGCCGTGTGGACATCGGCGGAACGCCCGGCCAATGGGAGGTCGGCACATGGGTCACCGACGAAGGATGTTGGATGGATATTGAGCACCCGTTTTGCAGCGGCGCCACCGGCCGTTGGGTGCTGGACCGATCGACGATTCCGGCCGTGCCGGTTCCGGAACCCGCTTCGCTTCCGCTACTTTTTCTCGGCCTGGCTATCGTCCTGTGGGTTGGGCATCGCCGGTCCGTGTTGGCTTTCAAGCAACTCCGGGGGCAGCGACTGGAATAACTCGGCCAACTGACCGAGCAATTGGCTGATCGGAGAACTGTCGCGCCACAACATCGCGATACGACGGCGTGGCGCTTCGCGGCGGAATGGAACCAAGCGCAAACCTTCCACCGGCGCCGTCGGCGGCCGGGTCGCCAGTACCGGCAGCAGCGTAATGCCCGCGCCGCCGGCGACCATGTAGCGCAGTGTCTCCAGGCTGGTCGCCCGAAAGCCGCCGCGTTCGCTCGCGCCGGCGAGATGACAGACTTCCAGCGCCTGGTCGCGCAGGCAGTGGCCTTCTTCGAGCAGCAGGAGGTTGCGACCAATCAGATCCTCGACCACCACCGATGCATTGTCCGCAAGCGGGTGACATGCCGGCACCGCCAGCACGAACGGTTCTTCAAATAGGAACGTCGTCCGCAGTCCTTCGTCCGGAATCGGCAACGCAACCACAACCGCGTCAAGACGACCCTCACGCAGACGGGTCATAATGGCCTCGGTCTTCTCTTCGACCAGCAGCAGTTCCAGCTGCGGAAACCGCTCGTGTACGGCGGGCAGTACATGAGGCAGCAGATACGGCCCCAGGGTAGGGAAAATGCCGAGCCGCACCGTCTGCGATTCAGGGTCGCGCATCCGCTTTGCGATACGCCGGATCTCATCGACGTCCGCCAGTGCCGTGCGAGCGCGTTCCAGGACCGCCTTCCCGGCTTCCGTCAGTAATGTCTGGCGCGAACCGCGTTCCACCAGCGTCACGCCAAGCTCGTCCTCCAGTTTTTTGATCTGGGTGGACAAGGTCGGCTGACTCACAAAACAGGCCTCGGCCGCGCGGCCGAAATGGCCGTGCTCCGCCAGCGCCGCGAGGTATTGAAGGTCTCTCAAGTTCATAGGGTTAGCCTATAGATACAATAAATACAATTCATTTGAATAATCAAGAGGCCGGCCTTATCTTTGTTTGCACGGACGCGAAAGCGATCAAATTTCATCAACCCGGAGGACATTCATGTTAACCGTCGGAGACAAATTTCCTGAATTCAGGCTGCAGGCAACGGTGGCGATCGACAAGCTCGATAATGCCTTTACCGAAGTCAGCAATGGCACATACAAGGGCCAGTGGACCTGCGTGTTCTTTTACCCGAAGGATTTCACCTTCGTCTGCCCGACCGAGATCAAGGGCTTTGCGGACCTGAACGACCAGTTCCAGGACCGAGACTGCCAGATCCTCGCCGCGAGCACGGACAGCGAACACGTGCACCTCGCGTGGCGGCGCAGCCACGACGACCTGCGCAACCTGCCCTTCCCGATGCTGGCGGATATTCGCAAAGACCTGACCAATGCGCTGGGCATACTCGATGAGGAAGGCGTCGCCCGTCGGGCTGCGTTCCTGGTCGATCCGGAAGGCATTATCCGCTTCGTCTATGTCACCGAAGGCAGCGTCGGCCGCAATCCGGCTGAAGTGCTGCGGGTGCTCGACGCGCTGCAGACCGACGAGCTGTGCCCCTGCAACTGGCAGAAGGGCGACGCGGTCCTCGAAGCCGCCTGAGGCCGGCTCGGCAGGGATGGCGGCGCCTGCGGCGCGGCGCT
>DASSTE010000061.1:0-14284 GCA_035708085.1 Gammaproteobacteria bacterium
GCCGCACGGCCCGCCGTCGATGATCAGGTCGACGCCGTGCTCGATACGCGGCCGCATCAACTTCGGATCGGTCTCCGGCAGCTCGCTGCCGGGGAGAATCAGGCTGGCGCTCATCAGCGGCCCACCCAGTTCCTCGAGCAGCGCCTGCACGATCGGATGCGCCGGTGCCCGGATGCCGATCGTTTTGCGCCTGGGATGGACCAGCCGCCGCGGGACCTCGCGCGTCGCCGGCAGAATGAACGTATAGGGTCCCGGCATCAGCGCCTTCAGCAGGCGAAATGCCGGTTTTTCGACCCGCGCGTAAATCGCCAGCTCGGACAGGTCGCGGACGACAAGCGTGAGCTTGTGCTCGGCGTTGTCGCCGCGCAATCGGCGAATCCCGTCTGCGGCGCTCTTCTCGCCCACCTTGCAGCCAAATGCGTAGGTCGAATCGGTGGGATACGCCATTACGCCGCCGTCGCGCAGGATTTCCGCGGCGCGACGAATCAGGCGAAGCTGGGGAGTCTCAGGATGTATCTCGAAAAATTGGCTCATATTCCAGCGACCCGCGGCCTCCAATTGATCGTCCAATGTAGGCTATCATAGTCGTCCCGCGACATTCGCCAACCCAAGCCACGGAATCATGGCCGCCCTGTTCGAACTCCTCCCCATCGTCCTGTTTTTCATCGTGTTCAAGCTCGCGGGGATTTATGTCGCGACCGGCGTGCTGATCGGCACCAGCGTGATCCAGCTTGCCGTAAGCCGCTGGCGCGAGCACCGCTTCCGGACGATGCCGGTGGCCGTCACCGTATTGGCGGTGGTGCTGGGCGGTATCACCATTGCGCTGCACGATCCGGCGTTCATCAAGTGGAAGTTCTCGATCGTCTACTGGCTGTTCGCGATCGTGCTGATCGGCGGCCAGTTCATCGGCAAGAAGACGCTTATCGAACGCGGCATGCGGGCGATGAATTCCGACATCAACCTGCCGGCGCCGATCTGGAAACGGCTCAACCTGAGCTGGGCGCTGTTCTTCCTGCTGCTCGGCGGCATCAACACCTGGGTGATTTACAATCTGACCACCGAACAGTGGGTGGATTTCAAGTTTTACGGCGTGCTCGGTGCAACCCTGCTGTTCGTGATCGGCCAGGCGATCTACCTGAGCCGGCACGTCGAAATGGATACCGAAAAGGAAGGCTGATGTACTACGCAATCGTAGGCGAAGACGTCCCGGACAGTCTCGACAAGCGTGCCGGCGCACGCGCCGCGCACGTCGACCGGCTGCAGGTGCTGCAGCAGGCCGGACGACTGTTGCTCGCCGGTCCGTTTCCGGCCGTCGATTCGCCCGATCCCGGCGCGGCCGGCTACAGCGGCAGCCTGATCATCGCTGAGTTCGACACCCTCACCGACGCCGAAAGCTGGGCCGCGGCCGATCCGTATATCGCCGCCGGCGTGTATGGCAATGTCACCGTGAAGCCGTTCAAGCAGACCCTGCCATGAGTCGCGTCGACGCCATCCGCGAGCGGCTTGAAGCGGCCTTCTCGCCGACGGCGCTCGAGGTTCGCGACGACAGCCACCTGCACGTCGGCCATGCGGGCGCGCAGTCCGGCCTGGGACATTTTCATGTCCACATCGTGGCCGAGCGTTTTCGCGGCGTGGCGCCGCTGGAACGCCACCGGCTCGTTTACGCGGCGCTGGGTGATATGATGAAGACAGACATTCACGCTTTGAGTCTTGAAGCACAAGTTCCAGAAAGCCACTCTTAACCCGAAAGCGAGCATTTCATGAAGTTCAAACTCCTTTCCGTGTGCGCGATTATCGCCGCCAGTCTTGCCCTCGCCGCCTGCAACGGCTCCGGCAACAATAACGGCAGCGCCAATTCGAATCCCGTCGCCGACAGCGGAAACACCCACTCGAGCACCAGCGCCAACAAAGACAACTCGCCGGTGCTCGCCACGGTGAATGGCGAAGCCATCCACCAGGACACGATCGACAACATCATCAAGGAACGCGGCCACGGCATTCAGCCGTCACCGCAGATCCGCCACGAACTGCTTGACCGCCTGATCGACCTCAAGGTTCTCGCGCAGCAGGCGCGCCAGCAGGGCCTCGCCAGGAAGCCCGAGATCCAGACGGAAATGCGGCTGCAGAGCGACTCGCTGCTGGCGAAGGCGCTGGTTCAGCAACACATCCAGCAAAACCCGATCTCCGATCAGGACGTCCAGCAGGCATACCAAAAGCAGGTCCAGTCGATGGATCAGAAGGAATACAAGGCGCGCCACATCCTGGTCAACGACAAGAAGACGGCCGAGAAGGCTATCGACAAACTGAACCACGGCGCCGACTTCGCCAAGCTGGCGAAAAAGATGTCGACCGGGCCGTCGGCGAAGAACGGCGGCGAACTGGGCTGGTTCAGCCCGTCCGACATGGTGAAGCCGTTCGCGGAGGCGGTCGAGAACCTGAAGAAAGGCGAATACACCAGGCAGCCGGTGAAAACCCGCTTCGGCTGGCACGTGATCCTCCTACAGGACGTGCGCAAGATGCCGAAGCCGAAGTTGTCCGACGTGAAGGCGTCGATCGAGCAGCAGTTGCGCTCGCAGGAAGTGCAGGCGTACGTCGACAAGCTGCGCAGCCAGGCAAAGGTGAACATCAACAAGCAGCAGGCGGCTGCGCCGGCGCCCGCATCGTCGACCGGTCCGGCGACCACTGCGCCGCAGCCGGCAAGCGGTTCGCAGCCACCGGCGGCGTCAAGCAAGTAATTGCCGACAAGCTTGCAGGAGCGGCACCCGCCGCTCCTGCAATTTAGGGATAAATCAGACTCTTCTTCCAGCTTTCGCCGTCATGCCAGTAGCGCTCGCGTTCGTGCAGGCGCCCCGGACGGCTCTGCCAGAACTCGATCATCGTCGGCGCAATACGGTAGCCGGTCCAGTGCGACGGACGCGGCACGGTTGCATCCGCGTACTGCTCGGAATACTCCGCCAGCCGCCGTTCCATCGTTTCGCGCGCGTCGAGCAGGCTCGACTGCTTCGACGCCCATGCGCCGACCTGGCTCAAACGCGGCCGCGTCGCCCAATAGGCGTCCGCCTCGGCGTCCGACACCCGCCGCACCTCGCCTTCGACCAGCACCTGCCGCATCAGCCCCTGCCAGAAAAAGCACAGCGCCGCGTACGGGTTAGCGTCGACATGCATGCCCTTGCGGCTGCGGGTATTGGTATAGAAAACGAAACCGCGCTCGTCGAACTGCTTGAGCAGCACCGTGCGTGCGGCCGGCCGGCCATCGGCATCGACCGTCGCCAGCGTCATCGCGGTCGGCTCGTTAACCGACTGCTCCCGCGCCAGTGCGAACCATTCCGAGAACCGGCCGACTGCTTCTTTGTAGATTTCGTTCATAAATTAAGTCGCTAGTGCTGAGTCGCTAGTCGCTAGTGTAAGAGGCGCCATTCTTCACTCAGTCCCAGCGACTAGCTACTAGCGACTTTCCTTCCCGCCCGCTTGCGATCCTGCTCGGTCAGATGACGCTTGCGCAGGCGGATGTGGTGCGGGGTGACTTCCATCAGCTCGTCCTCTTCGATGAATTCCATCGCCTGCTCCAGCGTGAATCGCGTCGGCGGCGTCAGCAGGACGTTGTCGTCCTTGCCGGCGGCACGAATGTTGGTGAGTTGCTTCGCCTTGAGCGGATTGACGGTCAGGTCGTTGTCGCGCGCGTGAATGCCGACGATCTGGCCTGCGTAAACCGGCTCGCCCGGCGCGACCAGCATGCGGCCGCGCTCCTGCAGGTTGAACAGCGCGTAGCCGACCGCCTTGCCCTCGGCGTTGGAAATCATTGCGCCGTTGTTGCGTCGCACCTGTGCCGAGCCCTTGGCCGGGCCGTAGTGGTCGAAGATGTGGTACAGCAGCCCGGTCCCCGAGGTCAGCGTCCGGAACGTCGTCTGGAAGCCGATCAGACCGCGGGCCGGAATCGTGTAGTCGAGCCGCACCCGGCCGTGCCCGTCCGGGACCATGTCGGTCAGATCACCGCCGCGGGCGCCGAGCGCCTCCATGACCGCACCCTGATGCGCCTCCTCGACATCGACCGTCAGCGTCTCGAACGGCTCCTCGAGCCTGCCGTCGCGCTCGCGCACGATCACCTGCGGCCGCGAAACTGCCAGTTCATACCCTTCCCGGCGCATCGTCTCGAGCAGGATCGCGAGATGCAGTTCACCACGGCCGGAAACGCGGAATTTTTCCGGATCCTCGGTCGGCTCGACGCGCAGCGCGACGTTGCTGAGCACCTCGCGGTCGAGACGCTCCTTCACCTGCCGGCTGGTCAGGAATTTGCCGTCCTTGCCCGCGAACGGCGAGTTGTTGATCTCGAACTGCATGCTGATGGTGGGCTCGTCGACCGTCAGCGCCGGCAGCGCCTCGACGTGCTCGGGATCGCACAGCGTGTCGGAAATCAGCGGCCGCTCGATGCCGGTAAACGCTACGATGTCGCCGGCCCGGGCCTCGTCGACCTCGACGCGGTCAAGACCCAGGAAGCCGAACACCTGGTTCACGCGCTCGTTGCGCGTCTTGCCGTGCCGGTCGATGACCGTTACCGCCTGGTTGCGGCCGAGATGACCGCGGGTGATGCGGCCGATGCCGATCGCGCCGACGTAGCTCGAGTAGTCGAGCGAGCTGACCTGCAACTGCAGCGGGCCGTCGAGATCGACCGACGGCGGCGGGCACTGCGCGATGACCGTCTCGAACAGCGGCGTCATGTCCGAACCGGGCGACGCCGCATCTAGACTCGCGTGACCCAGCAGCGCGGAGGCGTACACCACGGGAAAATCGAGCTGTTCTTCGGTGGCGCCGAGCCGATCGAAGAGGTCGAACGTCTGGTCGAGTACCCAGCTCGGCCGCGCGCCATCGCGGTCGATCTTGTTGATCACCACGATCGGCTTCAGGCCGTGCTGGAACGCCTTCTGGGTGACGAACCGCGTCTGCGGCATCGGCCCGTCCACGGCGTCGACCAGCAGCAGCACCGAATCGACCATCGACAGCACCCGCTCGACCTCGCCGCCAAAGTCGGCATGGCCGGGCGTGTCGACGATGTTGATCCGGTAGTCCTGCCAGCGGATCGCAGTGTTCTTCGACAGGATCGTGATGCCGCGCTCGCGCTCGAGATCGTTCGAATCCATCACCCGGTCGGGTACGGCCGCACGCACGTCGAACGTGCCGGACTGGCGCAAAAGCTGGTCCACCAGCGTGGTCTTGCCATGGTCGACGTGCGCGATAATGGCGATATTGCGAAGATTCTCGATCAAAGCGGCGGTCCGGGGGAATAAAAACGAACCATTATACGCCCCTCGGCGCACCCCACGCATGCCGGACCACCTTTTGAATTGCCTTTCCGCCACCGCCCGATTAACCTTTCGTTATGGTCAATCTCGCCGCGACCGAACTCGCCCCGCCCGAGCTTGAAGTCCGCCATCCCGATTCCGGTCTGCCGACGGTAATTCCCACCGGCAACTGGAATCTGCGCGGCTTTTCGTTGCGCGCGGGCCCGCTGCGCCGGCAACTGAAAGAGCTGTCGCAGGCGGGGCCGATGGAGTGGGATTTGACCGGCATCGAGGCACTCGACAGCGTCGGCGCGTTTGCGCTCTGGGAGACGTGGGGCGAAAAGCGGCCGGCGGCGCTTCAGTTGCGCGACGAGCACCGCAGCCTGTTCGAACGCTGGAGCGGCCGCACGGTGGTCGACGTCCGTCCGCCGCGGCGCACATTCCTCGGTCCGATCATCCGCTTCTTCGAACACTGGCACGATGCGCTCGTCATCCACCCCCGCGAACTTCTGATCCTGATCGGCCAGGCGGCGCTCGACACGCTGTGGCTCATTCGCCACCCGGGCAAAATCCCCTGGCGCGAGATCTCGGCGACGATTCACGAAGCCGGCACACGCGCGCTGCCGATCACCGCCATCGTCGGCATCCTGATCGGTGTCGTCATCAGCTACCTGTCGGCCGTGCAACTGCGCGGCTTCGGCGCGCAGTCGTTTATCGTGCCGATCCTCGGCGTCGGCGTGATCCGCGAACTCGGTCCGCTGCTCGCGGCGATCCTGGTGGCCGGCCGGTCCGGCTCGGCGATGACGGCGCAGTTCGGCGTCATGCGCGTGACACAGGAACTCGACGCGCTGGCGACGCTGGGCATTTCGCCCAGCATCCGGCTGATCTGGCCGAAGCTGGTCGCGCTCGGCATCGCGATGCCGCTGCTGACCGTCTGGACCGACGCGATGGCACTCGCCGGCGGTATCTTCTCGGCCAGCCTGTCGCTGCACATAGGCTTTCAGCAGTTCCTGGTGCAACTGCCGCTCACGGTGTCGATCGTCAACCTGTGGCTGGGGCTCGGCAAGGCCTTCGTGTTCGGCGTGCTGATCGCGATCACCGCCTGCCATTTCGGCCTGCGTGTCGAACCCAATACCGACAGCCTCGGCCACGAAACCACCGAATCCGTGGTGACGTCAATCACCGTCGTCATCCTCGCCGACGCGGTATTTGCGATCATTTTCCAGGGCGCGGGGATGCTGACGTGAACGCCGTACCCGAGACAGTCCCCAACGTCATCACCATGGAGCACGTCGGCACGCGCTTCGGCGACCGCATCGTACACCAGGACATCAACCTGACCGTTCGCCAGGGCGAGATCCTCGGCATCGTCGGCGGCTCGGGCAGCGGCAAGACTACGCTGATGCGCGAGATGATCGGCCTGGAGACGCCGACCGAGGGCCGCATCACGCTGTTCGGCGAACCGATCCGCCCGGGTACGCGGCTGCGCGACCGCTACGGCGTGCTGTTTCAGAGCGGCGCCTTGTTTACCGCCCTGACGGTATACGACAATATCGCCCTGCCGCTGCGCGAGCTGCAGTTGCTCAGCGAAGATCTGATCCACGAGTTGGTGTGCATGAAACTGTCGATGGTCGGACTCGACGCCCATACCGCCAATCTGCTGCCCGCCGCGTTGTCCGGCGGTATGGTCAAGCGCGTCGCATTGGCGCGCGCGCTGGCGCTCGAACCGGAGCTGCTGTTTCTCGACGAGCCGACATCGGGCCTCGACCCGATCGCCAGCGAAGGGTTTACGCGGCTGGTCGCCAGCCTGCATAGGGAGCTGCGATTTACCGTGGTGCTGATTACGCACGATCTGAACACAGTCAAGGACCTCTGCCACCGCGTTGCGGTGCTCGCGGACCGGCATGTCGTCGCGCTCGGCACCGTCGCCGAAGTCGTGCAATGCAACCACTCATTCGCACGCCGCTTTTTCCACGGTGAATATGCGCGCCGGATTCTGCAGAGCGAGACGCCCGAATGACCGCGCGCGCCTATGCTCTCGTCACCGGCATCTTTGTACTCGTGCTCGGCGCTGCGATTGCGTTCTCGCTTTACTGGTTCGGCGGCTCGCACGCGGTCGAAGCACCCTACATCGTCGTTGCCAATCAATCGATCATGGGGCTGCACGGCCAATCGACGGTCTACTACCGCGGCGTGCCGGTCGGTAACGTCACGGCGATTCGCCTGGCGCCGCACGATGTGCGCAAAACCTATATCCGGATCAGCATCGCCGATAAAATTCCGATTACGGCGAGCACCTACGCCACACTCAACGCTCAGGGCGTTACCGGGCTGTCGACGCTGGAGCTCAACGATACGGGCGCCAACGCAAAGAGGCTGCCGACGTCGGATGACCACCCGGCGAAAATTCCACTTAATGGTGCCGGCCTCGGCAGCCTGACCTCGTCGGGACATGCGCTGATCAAGAAGCTGAACGGGCTGGCCGACGCGCTGCAAAGCATTGTCAGCCCGTCCAACCGCCAGCGCATTGACGCGATCCTGCGCAATACCGAAACGCTCACGGCGCGGCTCGCGCGCCTTGAAAAGCATCTGGACGAAAGCCTTTCGGGGCTTCCCGGGCTGACACAGGATGCCCGCCAAACGCTGCACCGCGCCGACAAGCTGGCGGCACATCTGGCAGATCTGACCAATTCACTGCATAAACTGAGCGACAGGATGCAGTCGTTTGCGCAGTCGGGAACGGTTGCCGCCAAGGAACTCGCTCATCAGACTTTACCCAAGCTCGGCGCCACCATGACGGATCTGCAGAACACCGCGCACGCGCTGGAAGACCTGAGTCGCAGCCTCCAGCGCAACCCGCAGCAACTGCTGTTCGGGCCCACGAAGCATCAGCCGGGGCCGGGCGAACCCGGCTTCAAGGGGTCTGGGGAGCGCTGACAAATTCCGTTCGTGCTGAGCTTGTCGAAGTGCGGGCGGAATTTCAGTAACGGGGCGGCGACTCAAAGAGCCCTTCGACAAGCTCAGGGCGAACGGCTGAATGCGTCGGAGCTTTATCCTTCCAGCCCCAGACGCGCCAGTTCCTGTTTCTGCAAACGGCGCAATGAATCGCTGACCGCCACCGGATAACCGACTTCGGCCTTGTCCAGCCGGCGCAGCCGCTCCGGCAGCATTTCTATCTGGTCGCGACAGAACGCCCGGCTGTCACGCGCCGTTCTGGCGATGCCTCCAACCCGTTGTCCCGCCCGCATGACCGGCGCGAGCAGCGGCTCCCCCGCCGGCCTTTCATCCTGCGACGCAAGTGTGTCGCCGCTGAATACATCGCCGTCGCGACGGCGGAATATCTGCTTGCGGCCCGGCAGCAGCAGCTTGGACGCGGACGCCTTGAGACGGGGTCGACCGTCGTACTCGACCAGCTTGTAGGCGCAATCAAGCGATGGCCGATCCGCCGACACCACCATGGCGGTACCGACGCCGAAGGCATCCACCGGTGCCTCGTGCACCAGCTGCGCCACGTTGCCTTCGTCGAGGCCGCCCGACAGCACGATTTTGACCTGCTGCAGCCCCGCCGCATCAAGCTTTTTACGGGCACGGCGGCTCAACTCGACAAGATCGCCGGAATCGATGCGAATACCGCCGACCGGAAACGCCGCTCCGCGCTCGGTCGCGAGGCGAATGACGGTGTCGATGCCCGCCATCGTGTCGTACGTATCGACGAGCACCGTCGTCTCCGGGTAATGAGCGACAAATGCCGCCAGCGCCGCCGCCTCGTCGTCATGCGCCTGCACGTAGCTGTGCGCCATTGTGCCATGCAGCGGAATATCATACTGCCGGCCGGCGAAGACGTTGGATGTGCCGGCCAGCCCGCCGATGTAGCCGGCGCGCGCGGCCTTGTTCGCCGCATCGCTGCCATGCGCGCGGCGCGCCCCGAAATCGATTACCGGCCGGCCGTTCGCCGCGGCGACCACGCGCGCCGCCTTGGTCGCCACGAGCGACTGGTAATGAATCTGGTTGAGCAGCCACGTTTCGACCAGCTGGGCCTGCGGCAGCGGAGCTACGACCTGCATCACCGGTTCGTGGGCGAAAACCGGTGTACCTTCCGGCACGGCGAAGACATCGCCCTCGAAACGCAGCGTCGCCAGCTTATTCAGGAAGGCGTCGGAGAACAACCCGGTGCCGGCAAGCCAGTCAATCTCGTCGCTCCGGAAAGCAAAGTTTTCAAGGTACGCCAGCGCGTCGTCGAGCCCACAGGCCAGAATATAGTTGCGCTCCGGCGGCAACTCGCGAAAAAACAGTTCGAATACCGCCGCACCCGCCATGCCTTCATCATGAAAGGCCTGCGCCATCGTCAGCTCGTAGAGGTCAGTGAACAATGCCGTGGATGGCGGTGCGGTTTCAGTCATGCTGTCTTCTTTTGCAAGTAATCGCGCAACACTACCGCCTGGTTGTGCTGCACATCGCGGGCGCCGTAAAGCAAGGTCAACGTGCCCTTGCGGGCGTAGCCGGCAAGTTGACCGACAGCCTCGGAACGAGTGTCGAGCTCCTTGCGGTAACGCGTCTGGAATTCCGGCCACTTGTCCGGATCGTGGCCGAACCATTTGCGCAGCGGCGTGCTCGGGGCGACATCTTTCAGCCAATCGTCGAGCTTCGCCTCGTCCTTTTTGATTCCGCGCGGCCAGACACGGTCGACCAGCACACGTCGGCCGTCGCCGCGGGACGGTGCGTCGTAAATACGCTTGATTCTGATCGACATTGCCCTCTCCTTGGCGGCTACGGGTGATGATTATCCCGCCATGCTATCAGCTTCAGAATCGGGAGCGAGAACTCCGGCGCGCAGATGGCGCGCAAACTCATCCGCCACGACAGGCTTGCTGAAATAATAACCTTGCACATCTTCGCAGCCCTGCTCGCGCAGAAATTCAAGCTGCTCGCGCGTTTCGACCCCTTCGGCCACTACGCGCAGACGGAAGTTCTTCGCGAGGCCGATAATGGCTTCAATAATCGCGACGTGATCCGCACTGGTCGTGATATCACGCACGAAGGACTGGTCGATCTTGAGTTTGCCGATCTTGAACCAGCGCAGGTAGCTCAGGCTGGAATAGCCGGTGCCGAAATCGTCGATCGCAAAGCGGATGCCGGTGCGTTGCAGCTTGTCCAGCACTTCCGAAGTGCGCTCGATATCCTGCATCACGACCGTCTCGGTCAGCTCCAGCTCGAGGAACTGCGGTGCCAGTTCGGCAGCGCGCAAAGCATCGAAGATGGTGTGATGCAGCGTGCGGCGCAAAAACTGCACTGCCGAAATATTGACGGCGACGGGCACAATCGGCAACCCGGCCAGCTGCCAGGCCCGATTCTGGCGGCAAGCCTCGCGTAACACCCACTCGCCGATCGGCACGATCAGGCCGCACTGCTCTGCCACCGGGATGAAATCGTTGGGTGGAATCTCCCCCTTCTGCGTATGATGCCAGCGCAGCAGCGCCTCCGCGGCCACAATACGGCCGGTCCCAATCTCCACTTGCGGCTGGTAATGCAGCGTGAAGCTGCCGTTCTTCAACGCGTCGCGCAAATCGTTCTCAAGCTCCACCCGCGCCTGCCGATCGACGTCCAGATCCGGGGTGAACAACTGAACGTTGTAGCGGCCGCGCGATTTGGCGTGGTACATCGCAGCATCGGCGTCGCGGATCAGCACGTCGACCGTGTCGCCGTGCGTCGGATACAGGCTCACGCCGATGCTCGGTGTGACCGCAATGTCGTGACCGTCGATCGTGTAGCTGCCGGCGACCGTCTGCAGCATATCTTCGGCGCGCCTGAGCGCCGCGTCCGGGCTGGGAACGTCCGTGAGCAGAATCAGGAATTCGTCGCCGCCCTCGCGACCGGCGATGTCTTCCGGATCGAGGCAAACGTGAATGCGCTCTGCTACCGCCTTCAGCAGCTTGTCCCCAGCGCTGTGGCCGAGAAAGTCGTTGACGGTTTTGAAGCGGTCGATGTCCAGAAACAACACCGCAAGCCGACCGTGCGCGCGCGACGCCCGGTTGATCTCCTGGCGCACCTTGTCTCGGAAACTCGCGCGATTGGCAAGGCCGGTGAGCGAGTCGTAGCGCGCCAGGTTCCAGAGCCGCGCCTCGGCGGTCTTGCGCGCCGTAACGTCGCTGATCGCGCCGTCAAAATAAAGCATCTTCCCCTTGTCGTCGTAAACGGCGACAGCGTTGTTGACGCCGACAAAGTGACTACCATCGCGGCGCACGTATTCCACTTCCTCGCCGCGGTAATAACCGTTGCGCTCCAGCAGGTTTCGCAATTCGTCGCGGCGGCGCGGGTCGGCGTACAGAATCGCGCCCGCCGCGCGCATCTCCTCGACGTTCTTGTAGCCGAACATCGTCGCGAGCGACTTGTTGATGTATTGCAGACCCGAGTCGGGCAGGCCGCGATAGATACCTTCAAAGATATTGTTGGTGACCGACAGCAGCAGATTTTCGCTGTCGCGAAGCGCCTCGGTCATTTCGTTGGCCAGCGCCAGTGCTCGCGTACGCACGCGCCCCCATTGCAGCAGTGTCAGCGCAAGCAGCAGGCTGATGACGAGACCTGCCGCGGCCACCTTCCATGCGCTAAAGGCCACCATACCCGGTTGGCGGAACACCAGCGTCCAGTCCCGCCCCGGCAATGTCAGTGGAATCCGTTCGCTCAGACACGGCGTCGTCAAGGCGGAATCGCGGCAGGTTATCTCCGGGCTACCGCGAACGACGGCACCGCTCGCGTCAGTCACGGTTAATTCGATATTGGAATTGCTCGCCAGAACGCCAGCAAGAATCCGGTTAATGGACAGCACGGCGCTGACCCAACCGGTCAAGTGCGGCGCGTCGCCGGCCGTGCGGTGATAAACCGGGCCGGTCATGACGACGCCGATGCGATCCGGAGGAGGACGGGTATTGAGAGAAATCCGCCGGCTGACGACGATGGCGCCGGTGACGAGAGTCTCGTTGATCATCGCCCGCAGATTCGGCCATCCGCACATGTCGCCGCCGGGCCCCGGGGAGTCCGGCCGCAACGGCGCCTCGTATTGCACGATGCAATGCAACGATCCGGAAGCCAGGTCGTGCAGTTTGAAGCCGTGCCGCTGGTCGAGCATGCGCTGCTGGAAGGCCAGTAACTGGTCGTCCCGCACATGAGCGACGTAGTCGAATGCGATAACGGCCGGATAATTCCGTTTGAGGGAAAGGTGGTGCACAAAATCGCGCCAGCGCCGCGCTTCGATCTGATGCGCAGACGCGAACAGCGCCTGGCCGCTCCTGACGAGCGTCGCGTAGCCCGTAAAGCGATCGCGAATCGTATTGGCCGCCTGTTGCGCAACATGCCGGAACTGCGCCTGGTTGGTCGCCGACTGGCTGTGCACCGCCAGCCGCCATGCCCACGCCGTCAGCAACAGGCCGAGGACCAGCGCAAGCAGGCTCAAGCCATAGTTAATCGCGATGGGATGCGCTATCCAGCGCGGCAATCGGCTGCGGCCGGACGCGGCCACGTCGTCAGCACTCGGTCACGTTGACGGCCAATCCTCCCTGAGAAGTTTCCTTGTAAATGCTCTGCATGTCGCGGCCGGTCTGCCGCATCGTGTTGATGACCTGGTCCAGCGATACACGATGCTCACCGTCGCCACGGATCGCCAGGCGCGCGGCATTAATTGCCTTCCACGAGCCCATCGCATTGCGTTCGATGCACGGAATCTGCACCAGGCCGCCCACTGGATCGCAGGTCAGCCCCAGATTATGTTCCATGCCGATCTCGGCAGCGTTTTCCACCCGTTCGTTACTCCCATTGAGCGCCGCGACCAAGCCTCCGGCGGCCATTGAACAGGCCACGCCGACTTCACCCTGGCAACCCATTTCCGCGCCCGATATCGACGCGTTCTTCTTGTAAAGGATGCATATCGCGCCGGCGGTGAGTAGAAAGCGTAGCACACCGCCCTCGTCCGCCCCGTCCACGAAGCGTACGTAATAATGCAATACAGCCGGAATAATACCGGCGGCGCCGTTCGTCGGGGCAGTCACAACCCGACCACCGGCAGCATTTTCTTCATTAACGGCCATTGCAAACAGGTTGACCCAGTCCATGACGTCCAGATCGCCCGCTTTTTCCTGCGATTTAAGGTCACGGTACAACTTCGGTGCGCGACGGCGGACACTGAGCCCACCGGGCAGCAGGCCGTCCTCGCGCATCCCGCGGCTGACACAGTCCTGCATGACCTGCCAGATTTCGAACAAATGCGCCCGCGTTTCTTCCTCCGGCCGCCAGGCCGTTTCATTGGCGAGCATCAACTCGTGAATCGCCAGACCATTTTGCTTCGCATGCGCCATCAACTCCGCGGCCGAGTCGAATGGGTAAGGCACGGCCACGTCGTCGCCGTCGGCCGCGTCGCCGGCTTCGGCATCGCCACGGATGATGAAACCGCCGCCGATGGAATAGAACTCCTCGGCGAGCAGCACCTGACCGCCGTCATCACGGGCGGTGAAGTGCATGCCGTTGGAATGCTTCGGCAGCACCTGGTCGCGGTGCAGCAACACGTCGGCCGCTTCGTCGAAATCGATCTCCCGCTTGCCGAGCAGCCGGATACGCTTGCTCGCCCGGATTTGCGCCAGCGTGGCTTCGATCGCGTCAGGATCGACGCCGTCGGGCGTTTCGCCCCACAGCCCGAGCAGGATCGCGCGGTCGGTGCCGTGGCCCTTGCCGGTCAGCGCGAGCGAGCCGTAAAGCTGCGTCTGTACGCGAGCGACCTCGCCCAGCAGGCCGCGTTCGTCGAGATCGAGCAGGAACCGGCGTGCCGCGCGCATCGGGCCGACCGTATGGGAACTCGACGGGCCGATGCCGACTTTGAAGATATCGAAGATGCTGATTGTCATAGGTCACATATAGTAGCTAGGACTGAGTCGCTAGGACTGAGTGGAAGAGGAAGAGTCCATTTCCGGACTTAGTCCTAGCGACTCAGCACTAGCGACTTTTCACTCGGAGAGTGAAAGCAA
>DASSTE010000062.1:0-28641 GCA_035708085.1 Gammaproteobacteria bacterium
ATGACACGCTGACGCGCCTCGCGCGCCGCCCACGCGACGTGCGGGGTGACGATCAGGTTGGGCAGAGTCCGCCGCAGCAGTGGTTCGTCGTCGTCCGGCGGTTCCTTCGGTAGTACGTCGAGACCGGCGCCGCCCAAGCGGCCGGCGGTCAGCGCATCGGCCAACGCGGCGGTATCGATTAATGCGCCGCGGGCCGTGTTGATCAAGAGAGCATCGGGCTTCATGCGTGCGAGTTCCGCGGCGCCAATCAGGCCCCGCGTCGCACCGGTCAGCGGACAGTGCAGACTCAGAATATCGGCTTCGGCCAGCACCGTCTCGAAGGCGGTGCGGCCGGGACGCGCCGCCGCACCGCGCCGCTCGGCAACGATTACGCGCATGCCGAACGCCCGCGCGACGTCGCCCGCCGCCTGCCCCAGCGCGCCGTAACCAATAACGCCGAAGGTCTTGCCGGCCAGTTCGCGCACCGGGAAGTCCAGCAGGTTGGGGCGGCCGCTGCGCTGCCATGCGCCGTCGGCGACCAGCCGGCGGTAGTCGTGCAGGTGCAGCGTCAAATGCAGTGCGAGGCCGAACACATGCTGCACGACGGCACCCGTGCAGTAACCGCGAACATTGGCGACCGCGATGCCGCGCTTTTGCGCCGCGGCGAGATCGACATTATCGGTGCCGGTCGCCGCGAGGCAGATCAGCCGGACGCTGTCGAGCCGTTGAAGCAGCGCGGCGTCGAAGCGCACCTTGTTGGCAATCGCGACATCCGCACCCGCCAGGCGCACCGGCACCTCGGCCGGAGCACTCGCCGCAAAGACATCCAGTTCCTCAAGTTCGGCTTGGAGCGGCGTCGGGTCGATGTCCCCGCGGCTCAGGGTGTCGTGGTCGAGCAGTGCGCCGCGCATCAGTCGCAACTTGTCGTTACGATGAGCTTCCGAAAATGCACCGGCGCCGCATCGGCAGCGGTCTTGATGATTTCAAACGGTTCGGTCAGCGCCTGCGTGGTGTTGCAACCGGCGCCGGGACGGGTTTCGCGAACCGTCACTTGCAGGCCGTTCGAGGTGGGCGTCAGCGCGCCGACCCCAATTTGGTAGCCGCCGCTACGCCGCTCGCCGAGGAACACGGCGATGACCATCGAACGGGAAAAGTCGATCGCCGGCGGCGCCGGCTGCGGATACTGGCGCGCGGTCGCGCGCCGCCAGACGCTCGCGAAGGTCTCGCTGTCGCGGATGACAGTGAAGTACTGTTTGTAAACGCCGCTGTGGCGGCCGCTCAGTACAACCTCGAACGGCACCGACGGGTTCGCTGCACTGTCGCCGGGCGCGGCCGCGCAGGCTGTCATCAGGCAGGCGGCGACGCCGGCGGCCCCCGCTCGCAGCAAATGATGCATCATCGGCTCACCCCCTCCGTCGGCTCCTGAGCGTGCGCGCCCGCCGCCGTGGCGGCCGCGCAGGCGCGCCGTCCGGAAACAGCAGCGGCGCAAGTTCGGTCAGCGCCCGGTCGTAAACGGCACGTTTGAAGTAGATCACGTCGGTTACCGGCTGCCAGTAATCGACCCAGCGCCAGCGATCGAACTCCGGGCTGTCGGTGGTATCGAGCTGGAAGTCATACTCGGTGCCGGTAAAGCGCAGCAAAAAGTAAATTTGCTTCTGCCCGATGCACAGCGGATAGCTGTGGCGCCGGATAAACCGCGGCGGCAGCCGGTAGCGCAGCCAGCCGCGCGTGTGGCCGACGATCTCGATGTGCTCCGGCCGCAGGCCCACTTCCTCACGCAGTTCGCGAAACAGCGCTTCCTGCGGCGATTCCGACTCGTCGATGCCGCCCTGCGGGAACTGCCAGCCCGAGCGACTGAGGCGGCGCGCCCAAAGCAAGCGCCGCTGGTCGTTGCACAATATAATGCCGACATTGGCCCGAAAGCCATCCTGATCAATCACGTTGTCTTCAGAACTTGCTTGGCGGCGCTGACATAAGGAACGCAGCAGCCTGCCAGGTGGTTCGGTGCGGTCGGCCTCCGCCGTCCTTGCGGAGAATCCGCCGCCTGATACTGTGTGTACTGCGTCGTTGACCAATGCTAGTACACCTGCTAGGTCTGATTGTCTATGAAATATGCCATTTCGGCAAACGGGCGGGGTCAAGCAGCCCCGGCGCGGCGCGCAACCAGCGGTGTGCGCTCGCGTACGCGACTGGCCTCGATCC
This sequence comes from Gammaproteobacteria bacterium, assembly GCA_035708085.1. Lineage (GTDB taxonomy): Bacteria > Pseudomonadota > Gammaproteobacteria > Natronospirales > DASSBR01 > DASSBR01. Next base: position 2,182 of record DASSTE010000062.1, read on the forward strand.
TCGCATTGCTGGCGCTCATGGCAGTGGCGGCGGTCGCGATCGGCCTGTTCGTCGGCAGCGTCGACCTGTCGCCGGGTCGCGTCTGGGCGGTGCTGTCGGGCCACGGCGACGCGCTGGCGACGACGCTGGTGCTCGATCTGCGCCTGCCGCGGGTTGCGCTGGCGTTCGCGACCGGCGCGCTGCTCGCGCTCGCCGGTACACTGATGCAGGTATTGCTGCGCAACCCGCTCGCCGATCCGTACATTCTCGGCGTCTCCGGCGGCGCCGCGGTCGGCGCGCTGATCACGCTGCTGCTGGGCCTCGGCGTGTTCTGGCTCGAAGGCGCGGCATTCGCCGGCGCGCTGGCGTCGACACTGATCGTGTTCGCGCTCGCCCATGGCCGCGGCGGCTGGACATCGATGCGCCTGCTGCTCACCGGTGTGGTCGTCGCCGCCGGCTGGGGCGCGGCAATCGGCCTCCTGCTCGCGATGAGCAACGACACGAGCCTGCGCAGCATGCTGTTCTGGCTGATGGGCGACCTGTCGTACCAGCACGGCGGCTGGGGCCCGCTCGTGCTTGCCGGGTTCGGGCTGGTGATCTCGTTACCGTTCGCGCGCCACCTGAACGTGCTCGCGCGCGGCGAAATGCAGGCGCAGGCGCTGGGCGTGCCGGTCGGCATGCTGACGATCGGCATTTACGTCGTCGCCTCACTGCTGACCGCCGTCGCCGTCACCGAAGCCGGCGCGATCGGCTTCGTCGGACTGGTGATTCCGCACATGCTGCGCCTCGCCGGCGGCTCCGACCATCGGCTGATCCTGCCGGGCGCCGCGCTTGCCGGCGGCTCGCTGCTGGTGCTCGCCGACACGCTCGCGCGCACCGTGCTCGCGCCGCGGCAGTTGCCGGTCGGCGTCGTCACCGCCGCGATCGGCGTCCCACTGTTTTTATATCTGCTCAACCGCTCAAGATGATCTCGACGCATGCACTCGACGTCGAAATCGGCGGCAAGCAAGTTTGCCGCGGCCTCGACTTCGCTCTCGCCGGCGGCGAGTGCATGGCGGTATTGGGCGGCAATGGCGTCGGCAAGACGACCTTGCTGCACACGCTCGCCGGGCTGCGCGAACCGGCCGGCGGCGAAGTGCACCTCGACGGCCGCCCGCTCGCCAGGCTCCCGCGCCGAGCCATCGCGCGCCGGCTGGCGCTGCTGATGCAGCACGACGACGACGCATTCCCCGCAACGGTGCGCGAAACGGTGCTGGTCGGCCGTCACCCGCATATCGCGTTCTGGCGCTGGGAATCACGCGAGGATATTTCCATTGCAGAGGCGGCGCTGGCCGACTGCGCGCTCGGCGGTCTCGAAGATCGCGCCGTCGCCACGCTGTCCGGTGGCGAGCGGCGGCGGCTCGCGATCGCGACGGTGCTCGCGCAGCAACCGGGGCTGTACCTGCTCGACGAGCCGGCGAACGAACTGGACCTGCACTTCCAGATCGATCTGCTGCGCCACTTCCGCCGACTCGTCGACGAAGCGGGCAAGGCGGTGATGCTGACCATGCATGACGTTAATCTCGCGGCGCGCTTCGCCGACCGCGTGTTGCTGCTGTTCGGCGGCGGCGAGAGCTTGTGCGGCCCGACCGCAAACGTGCTCACGAGCGAAAACCTGTCGCGCCTGTATCATGTAGCGGTGGAGATAACGCAGGTCAACGGCCGGCAGTTATTCGTCCCCGCCTGAATTCGAAGGAGATAAAAATGGATTACAAGGAAGCACACGGCGCGCGTATTCCCGCGCTCGGCTTCGGCACGTTCATGCTCAAGCCGGCCGACGCGCGGCGTATGGTCGAAGCGGCGCTGGAAATCGGCTATCGCCACATCGACACCGCGCAGCTTTACCGCAATGAAACCGACACCGGCGCCGCGATAGCGGCCTCCGGCGTCGATCGCGCCGATATCTTCCTGACCACCAAGGTCTGGATCGACCGCTTCCACGCCGGAGACCTTGAGGCGTCCGCCGACGAGAGCCTCGAGCGCCTCGACACCGACTACATCGATCTGCTGCTGCTGCACTGGCCGAATGCGGACGTACCGCTCGAAGAAACGCTGGAAGCGCTGATGCGGGTCAAGCAATCCGGCAAGGCGAAACACATCGGCATCAGCAATTTCTCGACGTCGCTGGTTCAGCAAGCGGTGGAAATCGTCGGCGCCGAAGAGCTGGTCACGAACCAGGTCGAGTATCACGCCTTCCTTAGCCAGCAGAAGATTCTCGCGCAGGCGCGCCAGTTCGGCATGCTGGTGACGGCTTACTGCCCGCTCGCGCAGGGCAAGGTGATGGGCAACGAGACGCTGCGCGCGATCGGCGATCAACACGGCAAAAGCGAAGCGCAGGTCGCGTTGCGCTGGCTGCTGCAGCAGGAGGGCGTCATCGCCATCCCGCGGACGAAGAACGAAGCCCACGCCCGCGCCAACTTCGAGCTATTCGACTTCACGCTCAACGACGCCGAGATGCACCGTATCGATCAGTTGCTGGGCGACGACCGCCAGATCGATCCGGAGATCGCACCGGCCTGGGATCGGCCGTAGCTGCCGAGAGGCAATCGCGTCATGGACGACGACAAAAAGCAAACTGGGCAGGACGACTGGCGCCAACGCGACGACGTGCCCGACATCGTCTGGAAGCTCGAAGCGCGACGCGCACGCTACTCCCATCGCAGCCTCGCCTTTCGCATCGGCTGGACGATTCTCGCCTTTCTCATCACGATCGCCGGCATTGTCATGATCGTCGTACCCGGTCCCGCGATCGTGTTCATCCCGGCCGGCCTCGCGATGCTGTCGTTCGAGTTCACCTGGGCGCAACGCATCCTCGACTTTGCGCTGACGCGCGGGATGGACGCGAAGGAATACGCCGAGCACCTGGACCGGCGCCAGAAGCGCGCGGCGGTCATCGCGGCCGTGTGCGTGGCCGCAACCGTCATCGCCGCGGCCGTGTACTACTGGTTTTACTGGCGCCAGCCCGGGGCGGGCTAAAAGTACAGCCCCGCAATCTTTGTCGACTTGTCGAACGCGACCCGCGCCCACAGCGTCCTTTTCTTGAACTGCGTCTGGACCAGCACGATTGTGTCGCCGTTGTATTCGGCCGTTTTCGTTGTGCCGGTTTTCTGGAACGGACCCAGCGTAGTGGTCAACTGGTGCCACACCTTTTTCAGTTTCTCCGGCGGAAGCGCCTGCTTCATTTTGCCGTTGAAGTCGATCTCGGCGGCCTTGTACCGACCGTGCGCCATTTGATGGACGAGGGCCTCCGCCTGCTGGACGAGTTTCTGCTGCGCCGGTGCCGCGCCGGCCGCGAAAGCGGAAACGTTGAACAAAAGAAGCGCGACGGCGAAAGCGGATAACGTTGTTTTAACCATTTCTGAATCCTCCATTTCCGGACATCTTACTTCGTCCCGGCCGGGTTCAACGGGCTCAGCATCATCTCGAAGAACGGATACCACGTCTTGCCGTCACGCGAAAATTGCCCGACTTCGTGCCACTGCTTTTTGTCGTTGAGTTTGATGGTAAACCGCAGCTTGCCGTTGGGTATCGTCATGTGCCAGATCAGGGTGTTGTGCGCAACCCTTGCCTGCGTGTCGACAGGACTGCCGCCGGCCTGTAATGCGTACCAACGAAAAGCCTTCGTGCGGGCGTCGTAGGATGCGATCGCCAGCGCGCGGTGGATTGTTTTGCCGGCGTTGTCGGCATCGGTACTTTTGCCGAGCCCTTCAATCAGCAACGCATCGCCATCAAGCTTGGGTGTGACGGTCTCGGTTTCCTTGAACGTATGTCGCTGGCCTGGGCCGGTCATGATCCAGCCGTGGCCCTGCCACATACCGACGAGGAAGTTGAGCTTTGCCATCTGGCTGGGCGCGGCGGCCGTTTGTGCCGCCATGGCCGCGGGCACTGCAAGGAAGGCTGCCGCGATGAATGCGAAGAACATTTTCATCATGTTTCTCCCGGTGCGACTCGTTGAATGGAGCCTGGTGCAGTCACTATGCGCCCTGCATCGACGGCGCGGCAGTTGTATTCGTCAGCGAAAAGTCGTGACAGTTGTCATGGCTGCTAATCAGCCGATGAACGAGCTGACGAGTGGAAAAGCTACAAGCGCGACAAGCGCAGCGACGACCAAATACGAGATTTTGCGTCCGAAGTTAAGCGTAAAACCAAGCCCGGAGAGCTTGGGGACCAATATCCGCGGGTCGTCGCGATTGACATAGAATATGGCCCACTTCCAACAGTCGTCGGGCGTTTGATCGCTGATGTCATTCTCATCGAAACTCATCGTGCCCTCCAGCCTGTTGCACGCGCTTGATAAATTGGCCGATTGACTTCACCAGGACGGTGTCAATGGGTAGCTTCGGATTTTGATAGGCCGCCAGGTTGTCCTCACGCGTCGGCCCGACGTCCTTGAGCACGTGGTTCATTTTCGGGATCAGGACAAGCCTTGCGGCCGGGTCGGCCTTGGCGAGTTTTTTTGCCGCCGAGACCGGGACCTGAATGTCGCGCTCGCCCTGCACGATCAATACCGGCATCCGCAGCTTGGCGATCGCTTTCGCCGGATCGTAGCGGAACCACGATATCAGGTACGGCTGTACGCTGGGGTGGAACAACATCGCCATGTTGGACGGCACATCCGCGACTGTCTTGCCCTCGTTCAGTTGCGCAACGATGTGCTCGGCCTTTCTGTAGAGTTTCTCTGGAAGCTTCGGCTTCAACTGCGCCAACAAAAGAGATCCCGCCGGTTCGCCTGCGCCGGAGATGGACACGAAGGCATCCGCCGGAATCCGGGGTGCGGCCAGCATGCCGATGAGCGATCCTTCGCTGTGGCCGAGAATGGTTAATGTCGAGAACCGCGAATCGGCGGCAAGTTGTTTGCCCCACGCGACTGCGTCGTCGACGTAGGTCGTGAATCGCAGCTCGCTTTCCAACGGCCCGGCGGGCGCGCTCTGCGCAATGCCGCGCTTGTCATAGCGCAGTGTCGCGATGCCGCGGCTGGCCAGCGGTGATGCGAGCAGTTTGTAGGCGTCGGTACTAAGGCCAATCGGACTATTGCCGTTGCGGTCGGTCGGACCGGAACCGGCGACGATCAGCGCGACCGGCCACGGACCCTTTCCCGCCGGCAGTTCAAGTGTGCCGTACAGCACGCCTGTCGGCGTCTTCAATTGCACAGACGTTTGCCGGGGTTCGCCGGCGTGGGCGGCCGGCAGGATCCAACAGCTGGCCAGGACGGCGAATACCCAAATTGCGTATTGCATTTCTACCTCCGCTGCTCAACCTGACGATACGCGAAATAGGAATAAATGGCGGGAATCACCGCCGCGCAGCCGATTGCCGCCATCAAGGTCCAGGGCGCCAGCTTGAAAATACCGATGCCGATGAGGGCGAAGCCCGCGAGCACAAACAGCCATCCGCCGACGCGATGGGTGCGCACCCACACTTCGTCGTTGGCGAGCGTCCACGGCGTGCGAATGCCGATGAAGAAGTTCTTGCGCATCTTGCCCATGTAATTCCCGAGCACGACCAACAACGCCCCGATCACGATGAACACGATACGCGTCAGGTCGAGTTGCGCGCCTGCTGCGGTCAGCAGCGTGACGATAGCAACGATCAGCATCGTGACCAGGATGGAGAGCATCACAATCCCGTAGACGCCGATAAACTGGTCCAGCCGATAACCGCGGGGCGAAATCTTCGGCAGCGCCGCCAACACGATCCATGTACCCAGCATAAAGAGTGGGGTGATAAACGCCCCCCAGGGCTTGGCCATATAGTCGTCAACCTCGCCGGCCGCATTCCAGTGGCTCGGCACCGGATTGGGCAGGCTTGGGTAAAGCCAAGCCGCCACCGCAAAGGCGGCAACCACCGGCACGAATCCTGCAGTCAGTGAGCGCTTGTAGGTCATCGTTTATCCTCCCGCACCGCGAACAATTCCAGTACCAGTCCCGACACGTCCTCGAAAACGGACATGTTCAGCGAATAGACAATGTACTGACCGCGGCGCTCGGTGCGCACCAGTTCGGCGGCTTTCAGCACCGCAAAATGGTGTGAGAGCGAGGCGGCGCTGAAATCGAAAGCTTCGGCCAGCTCGCCGGCGGTTTTCGAACCATTGCGCAGCAGCTTCAGTATCCGCCGCCGGCTCGGATCGGCCAGTGCCTTGAAAATCGCTTGCTGCTTCATACTTAGATACTTAGCCAGTTTTCTAAGTATTCGTCAAGATGCGCCCTCTTGCAGCATCCGAGCGGGCCGCGCATCATTTGTGGCAAAGGAGCTAGTGGTGGTGAGGGAACATTATTGAATGCCGATACGGACGACTCGGCGCGCACGGTAAAGACGGTCGGGCGCCGCTTCAACCTGCGCTCCGGGGCAGTCATGGGCATCTTCATTCTGATGGTGCTCTACACGATCTACTTCGCCGCCCCGATTCTCATTCCGATCACGATGGCGCTGTTGCTCGCGCTGATCCTATCCTCGGTGATCGGCTGGCTGGAACGCTGGCACGTGCGCCCGCCGCTGGGCGCGGCACTGGTGCTCGTGGTGATGCTCGGCGGGTTTACCGCCGGTGTCTATGGCCTCGCGCAACCGGCGATGCACTGGATCAAAAAGGCGCCGGTTGCGCTGCACAAGCTCGAGCAGACATTTCAGTCGCAGCACGGGCCGCTGGACGAACTCAAAAAAACCAAAAAGGAAATCGAGAATCTCACCAATAACGAGGCCGGCAATGTTGCGCCGACTGCAGCCCAGCCGCAAAAGGTCCAGGTCGTTCAGCGGCCGAACATCGTCAACCAGGCACTGACGACGACGCCGGGCGTATTGTCAGGTGCGGGCATCACGATCGTGCTGCTCTACTTTCTGCTCGCGTCGGGCGACAGCTTCCTGCGCAGCCTCGCGCACGTGATTCCGCAGTGGCGCGACAAGAAGGTGGCCGTCGAGATCGCCCGCGGCGTGCAGCAGCATATCTCTCGCTATCTGATCACGGTCACGCTGATCAACCTGTGTCTGGGTTTCATCGACGGCCTGATCCTGTGGGCCATCGGCATGCCCAGCCCGGTATTGTGGGGGGCGCTGATCGCGCTGTTCAACTACGTGCCGTACGTAGGCGCCGCCGCGGCGATCATCATCCTGGCGCTGGTCGCCCTGGTAACCTTCAGCCACATCGGCACAATCCTGCTGGTGCCGGCGGCGATCTTCGGCATGGCGATCCTCGAAGGCCAGTTCATTACGCCGCACGTCGTCGGCCGGCGACTCGCGTTGAGCCCGGTGGCGATTTTTATCACGCTTGTCGTGTGGGGCTGGATGTGGGGCGTCGTCGGCGCAATTATCGCGGTGCCGATGCTGGCGAGCTTCAAGCTGCTGTGCGAGGAAATCGAAGTACTGAATCCGATTGCCGAATTTCTGACAGTGTGATCGCCCTGGCCGCAGCTCAGCAGTACTGGCTTCTATAGCGGGCGGGGGTGGTGGCGTACTGGCCGCGGAAAGCGCGAATCAACGCTGCGCTGCGGCGGAAGCCGGTGGCCTGGGCAATGGCTTCGACGCTCCAATGCAGGTGCTGGCTGTCGTGCAAGAGTTGTGCCGCCTGTTCGCAGCGAATGCGGCGCAATTCGGCGGAAAAACGCAGACCGCGCTCCGCGAAACGGGCATACAGCAGCGATTCGGATATACCCAGGGCGCCCGACACCTGCGCCGGCCCGAGTGTCTGCTCGGCATAGTGGTTCCGCATGTAACGCAACGCTTCGGCGACGTGCACGCTGCCAAGCAGATTGTCCCTGGGCGTATCTGTAAGCGTCAGACTCAGCAGGTTACAGACGGATTCGGAAACCAGCGCGCTGACCCGCCCGGGATCGCTCATGTGCAGCATCTGCCGAAAGCCGGCATTGAGCGTGTCGCACAACAAACCGGCCGGCGTGCCCAGCGTGTTCGGCAACAGCCAGGGATAGGGCATTTCCACCTCGCCGCCCATGATTTCCTGAAGCGCCTGCCGCGGAACGTCGACGGTGTAGGTGGTATGACGGCGCCATTGGCTGCTCGCGACGCTCAGGGGAAAGCGCTTGTCGACCAGTATCCAGCGCCCGGTCGGGCACGCGCACGCCTGGCCGTTGACGTGGACGATGCCGCCGAACTGCGCCGGCGATGCCAGAATGAGCCGGTCGTCGGCCTCCGTCTGCAATGAGAACGGGCGGAACAGCCGGATCGCATCCGAGTGAAAGCGGTTGAAGCTGACGCCGTTGCCGCCACGGACGGCTTCGAGGCGGCCGAAGAATCTCTCGGCGCCTCCATGCCTCGCATCCACCTGCCAGTGGGCATCGAGGCTACGGATGACTTCCTCTATCCAGAACTCCTGGCGGTTGGCCGGGGCCACGATACTGGTATCAAGAACTATCTTCATGAATCATGGTCGCCCGCTGCCTTGGCGGGACGTTACCAGATTCGTGCCGTGGCGCAAACGCCGTCCATGCGCCATTTGAAGCCGCTCATGCGCGTAATTTTGAGTGGAATGGCGGCTGGATCAGCCGGCGGAGGAAGGGGATAAACTGCGACAAAAGGCCGGAGATGCCGGCGGCAGCGCCGCCGGCATCTCCGGAAAACTCAGCTACGGCGCCATTTTCTCAGCAACGGCAGACCGAGCGCGAACAAGGTCAGGAAGCCGAACGCGCCGCCACCGCCGCTGCCGCCCGGCGCCGGCATGCTGTTGCCCGAGCCGCTATCTGAACCGTCGCCCGTGCTGTCGCCCGAACCGTCGTCGGGCGGGGTGGCAGCCTGAATGGTGACGTTCACCGCCGTCGCGGCGGACGTGTTCAAGCCGTCCGAAGCAGTAACGGTGAAGCTGTCCGTGCCGCTGTAGCCGACCGCCGGCGTGTAGGTGAATGCGCCGCTGTCGGCGTGCAGGCCGCTGACGGTGCCATGCACAGGCTTCGCGGCAATCGCCAGCGTGTAGCGGTTAAGCTCAGGGTCGGCAACCTCGAGCGTACCGGTGACAGCCGTATCCTGGGTGGTTTTGAGATTCAGGCTCTTCACCGCCGGGGCGTGGTTGTGCAGGTAAACGCTGACGGTGCTGCTGACGACATCGTTCGCCGCCCGATTCAGCGCCACAATATCCGGCTGATCGTCGCCGTCCACATCGACCACGGCCACACCGGCGTTACTGGTACCTGAAGCGTAAACGAGCGGCGTGTTGAAGGTGCCATCGCCGTAGCCAAGCACGACGGCGACGGTGCTCTCTTTATTATTGCCGGCAATGACGTCGAGCATACCGTCGCCATTGACGTCATCTAGCGCCACGGCTTCAGGGTTGCCAGAGCTCGACAGGTCCGTGGTGATCGCAGCCCCGGCGCCGAAGGTGCCGTCGCCTTTGCCTTCGAAGAGATATGCAGCGGCGCCACTGGTTCCGACTATGAGATCGGGCTTGCCGTCGCCGTTGACGTCGCCAATGGCGATGCCACGAGGCGCATCATAGCGTGGCGTGCCGTCGCTCATCACGGTGGTCGTCGCCAGCGTCGCGGCAGACGTAAATTTGCCGGTGCCGTCGCCTGTGTAAACGTAGGTCGAGTAGCCCGAACCCGGATTGTAGTTGCTGCTGACTACCAGATCGGCATTGCCGTCGCCGTTCAGGTCGGCTAGCGCCACGCCGAAAGGTTGGGTCACAGTTTCCGAACCGCTGCAATTGAACTTGCCGGTTCCATCTCCCATGCAAATCTGCGCCTGGCCGGCACCCCAAGCTGCGAGCACGGCATCCGGCTTGCCATCACCATTGATATCCCCAATAGCGATATCCTGGACCGTGCCCGATGCCGAGGTGTTTGTCTCGGGAGATGCGAAACCGCCGGCGCCGTCGCCACGCCAGACATACAGCACGCCGTTGTCACTGGGGACAATAACGTCGGCATTGCCGTCGCCGTCGATGTCCGCCGCCGCAATCGAGGCAATGCCATCCAGGGATGACAGCGCCTGCACGACGGGCGCCTTGAAGCCGCCCTCGCCGCCGCTGAGCAGCAGGCTGAAGCTGTGGTCGCCCGCGTCGGCGGTTACGAGATCCGGACGGCCATTCCCGTCGAAATCGGCGACGGCCATGTCGGAAGCACTAAAACCGTGCACTGTTCCGTCCGCATCCGCGGTGGCATAGGGATACCTGGCGTAGGTATAGAACTTGCGGTCGCCGAGGTTGCGGGCCTCGGTGACAACGGCGTCCCACCACCACGAACCGGTCAACAGATTGCGCAGGCCAGTGCCGGCGGCCACGGTGGCTGTCGTGTAGCCGCACACGCCGGCGGGCACCGGCGCGGGATCCGTGAAAGTACCGTCGCCGCTACCGTAGAGAATGTAGCTGCTATCGCCGTGGCAATAGTCGTCGTCGACGAACAGGTCGAGATGGCCGTCGCCGTCGACATCGGCCACGCTGATCGTTCCCCACGCACCGACATCGACTGGAAACAAATGTGTCGGAACCGGATCAGTCAGCTTGCCGCCCTGGTTCAACAGCAATTGCAGGTATCGGCGTCCAACATCCGACTCCACGATGTCGGCGTAGCCGTCTTCGTTGAAGTCACCAGCGGCGATGTTCGGGGACGGCGAAGCGACAGAGACCTGCTGATCCGGCGTCGCGGCCAGCGTCGCCTGCCCGTAGAAGACATTCACATGGCTGGCGTCGTCCGTCACGATGTCGAGCGTGCCGTCGCCATTGATATCGGTCAACGCCAGATTGTATAGGTTGTTAGCCGCGGAGCCCTGCGTCAGCGTCTGCACGCTGGCGGTATCCAGCGAGCCGTCGGTATTTACCGGCACCACGTAGATGTTGGCGGTGCCCGTTACGGCGACCACGTCCAGGGCGCCATCGCCCGTTACGTCACCCACTGCGACCAGGCCGGTCCGGAACGAAGTTGAGCCGTCGACCGTATAATCCTGGTGCGCCTGAAAGCTGCCGTCGCCGTTACCGATGAGCACGCTGAGCTGGGCCGTACTAGTAGAAGCGTTGCTGCCGGTCACCAGATCCAGTTTGCCGTCGCCATTCAAGTCCGCCGCCGCGAGGCCATAAGGTTGCGGGGCGGTTGCATAGAAGACGGGCGTTCCGTAACCGCCCTCGGCGTTGCGCAGATATACCCAGACGCCGCCGGCTATCGGATCGCCGTCGTTATCGGCGACGACAGACCACCAGTCGGTCTGCGCGAGATCGGTCATGCCGTCGCCATTGAAATCGGCGGCGACCATCTGCGCGATGCCGTACGGAGCGAGGCCGTACGGACCCTGGGTGTCGCTGGATCGCGGCAAAATCTGCCCCGGATACAATGACGGCGGCGCGGCCGCGAAAGCGGCCGCCGACAGTAAAGCGAGCGCCACCGTCATTAGCGGCAACGCTGAAGCCTTGAAAATTGAACGCTTACTCATAAATGAGTCCCCTCGGTTGTTGTGCCAGTGCTGAACACGCGACGCAATTGAACACCATCTCCGAGAAGAGCAATTCCCGCTCACTCCAGAATTGCTGCTGACTCCAAAAAAACGCGCCCTCCCTTGCATAGCACCGTGCGCTCCGCGCATTATGGCCGCATAGCAAGGAAGCGTGGGAGCCGGGATGGGAGATCAACCCGATGCGGATAACAACAATGTGATCGTATCGGAAACGCGGGTGTCGGGGCCGGCGCGGCTGATTTCGCTGCGCGGCGGCGTACTGTGGATCGGCGTGCTGGTGACGCTTGCGGTGCTGTACTATGCATCGGCGGTGCTGATCCCGATCGCCATGGCGCTGCTGCTCGCGGTAGCGTTCACCGGCGTGATCGAGTGGCTGGAGAAATGGCACATCCCGCCGGCGGGCGGCGGCGTGATTATCGTCGTGCTGCTGGTCGGCATTTCGTTCGCGAGCGTTTACGGCCTCGCCAAGCCGTTGCAGGAATGGGTGTCGCGCGCACCGCAGGGTATTCAACGGGTTGAGCAGCATCTCGGCTGGATTCAAAAACCGCTGCACGAGATCCAGCATCTGCAAAAGAGCGCAGAGAAGCTGCTCGGCACGCAGAGCAACGGCGGCGGCCAGTCCGGCCTGCAGCTCAATCTGACGAGCAAGCTGCTCACGTGGACGACGACCTTCATCTACGGCGTCAGCGTCACGATCGCGCTGCTCTATTTCCTGCTGGCCACCGGGCGCAACCTGCTGGGCGGCATCGTGCGCGCGCTGCCGCGTATCGACGAGAAGGAACGCGCGGTGGAGCTCGCGTTCGACCTGCAGCACCTGATTTCGCGCTACCTGTTCACGATCACCGTAATCAACTTCGCACTGGGCACGCTGGTCGCGCTGGCGCTATGGGGCCTGGGCATGCCGGACCCGGTGCTGTGGGGCGCGATGGTCGCGATATTCAATTACATTCCCTACATCGGTGCCGTAGCGAGCGCGACCGTCATCAGCGTCGTCGCCGTGATCAGCCTGCCGGCATTCAGCAACGCGGTGCTCGCGATGGCGGTGGTGGTCGTGCTGACGACCGCCGAAGGTCAATACGTCACGCCGCAAATCCTGGGCCAGCGCATGGAACTGAACCCGGTGATGATTTTCGTCGCGCTGATTATCGGCGCGTGGATGTGGGGTGTCGTCGGCGCCTTCATCTCGGTGCCGGTGCTCGCGTGCATCACGCTGATCTGCGAGGGGATCGAGCCGCTAGAGCCGATTGCCGGCTTTTTACGCAGCTAAAAAGAAAGTCGCTAGTGGCTAGTGGCTAGGACTGAGTGAAGAAGCAGCATTCTTCGACTCAGTCCTGGCGACTCAGTCCTGGCGACTCAGTCCTGGCCGCTTCCCCGTCTGCTGGCCGAGCCAGATGGCTACGAGCGCGATGACAGCGCCGGCGACCTGGACGGCATCGAAGCGGCCGTGGAAAAATAATACATCCCAGACGAACGCCAGCACCGGCTGCAGCAGCAGGATCAGCCCGACCTGCGACGCCTTGAGGCGCAGCAGACTTTTCGAAATCAGCACCCAGCCTGCGACCTGGGCGCAGAAGCCGTAGGCCAACAGCACGCCGCCGTCGCGCCAGCTCGGGATGGCGAACGATTCGCCCCCGCCCAGCACCGCGCCGGCTAACAGCACGGCCGCACCGAGCGACACCACTGCGATGCCGGCGATATCGGAATAGCCGGCCGCGCACCGCACCCGTGAGGCCCGCAGCGCAAGGATGTAGCTGGCGTAGCAGATCGATGTCAGCAGCCCCAGCCAGATGCCGACATGATAATCGGCCGACATCTGCGTCCAGTCGGCGCCGACCAACAGGAACAGGCCGAGTATCGCCACCGGCAGGGCCACGCCGAGTTGCCAGCGCCAGCGCTCGCCGAAAAACAGGAGGCCTGCGCCGGCGAGCGCAAACACTTCGAAATTCGGGATCAGCGTGGCGATACCGGGCCCGATGCGACGTACGCTGCGATGCCAGAACAGCAGGTCGAGGGCGAAAAACAATGCGGCCAGCAGAATCATCAGCGCGGCGCGCCGACCCGGCCACAGCCGCTCGCGGCGAACCAGCGCGAGGGCCAGTAACATGCCGCCGCCGAGCGCCGTCCGATAAAATGCCGCCGTGTCCGGCCCGACCGTCGTCCACTTCACGAACACCGCCGAAAAGCTGATCATGACGGCGCCGGCGATGAGTTGGATCATGCGGGCTGGGTGCCGAGGAAAAATGAATGGCTAATGCGCCAGCGCTGCTTCCAGTTCCGAGAACGTCCCGGCGACGCCGCTATCGATCTGCATGCCAAGCTGACGGCCGATTTGCACCGACGAAAACAGGCCGCGGATTTTCGTGCCGTCGACAGTGCGCTCGACCACCATCGCGTGCTGGCGTCCGGTGAGTTTGAGCGTTTCGATGATGTCGCCGACGGATGCGACCTGCACATCGCGCATCCACATCGCTTCGAGCTTCTCGCGCGGCGTCATGATATCGCGCACCAGCACATCCTTGCGCGCTACGCCCACCTCGCGCATGAAGCGCACCGGCCGCTCGCCCTGGATGTCGCGCGCGGTGATCAGGCCCAGCGTTTCGCCTTCGACGTTCAGCACCAGCAGCAGGCGCACCTTGTTGTTCTTCATACGCGACAAAGCGTCGTCCATCGCGCGATTCGGGCTGATGGTGACGGCCGCCACACGCGCCAGATCGGTCATCACGTCGATGGCCGGGCTGCGCAGCGTGACTTTCTCCGGTAAGCTCTGCGTCGGGGTAACGAGCCGCGTGCCCGGCTGGACCGGCGCCAATTCAAGCGCGCTGAAACCGTGTGTCATGAGTCACTCCTTCTCCTTATTAATAGATAATTTTAACGCAATGACTAAGTCCGATAGCTCCGCGGAGCCCAGAAAATTCGCCGGCCGATTTCCGATCAAGGTGCGCTGGAGCGACCTCGACGCACTCGGCCACGTCAACAACAGCCGCTTTTTCACGTTTTTTGAGCAGGCGCGGGTTGAGTGGCTCGAACAGACCGGCTGGGGCGGCAAGGCCGTAGCGGGCAACCCGGTGGTCGTTACCGCGAGTTGCCACTTCAAAAAGGCCATCGGCTATCCGGAGACGGTCGAAGTCGGCCTGTACGCGGGGCCGCTCGGCAACTCGAGCATCCCGACGTTCTACGAAATTCGCACGGCGGCCGGCGAACTGGCTGCCACCGGCGACGCGGTGATGGTCTGGATCGACGCGAGGAGCGGGCGAAGCATGCCACTGCCGGAGGCGGTGCGGGACTTGCTGAAAGAACTCCCCGACGCCTAATGCGAATGCACCGCAAGAGCCTTCTCTGTCATGCCTGCGAAGGCAGGCATCCAGTCTAATCGGCGGCGCCCCGCGGCCGCGCTAATTTTGACCGCGTTCCTGCCTTCGCAGGGACGACAAATATTTAAACCTTCAGCGTCAGACAGCGGGCCGAACCACCGGCTTTGGCAAATTCGCCGAGCGGCACGACGATCGTCTCAAAGCCGGCGGCGGCGAGCTTCGCCTTGAGCCCGTCGGATGCGCCGTTGAAGATGATAGTGTCGTCGATGTTGACCGCGTTGCAGGCAAACTGCATCACGTCTTCGGTCTCGACGACAATCCGCCTGGCGGCAGGCACGCGTGCTTCGAGCAGCGCGCGCGAAGCATCGTCGAACGCGGGCGGATAGTACATGACGTAACCGCGGTTGAGCACCGAGCAGCACGTGTCGAGGTGATAGAAACGTTCATCGATCAGCTTGAGCGACAATACCTCGCGATCCAGCCACTCGCCGACGAGACGATGCGCCTCGGCATCGCTGCGAAAGCCGCAGCCTGCCCACAGCCAAGGCTCGAGCGGGTCGAGCCACGCGTCGCCGCCCTCGTAGGACAGCCCCGCCGGCACCTCGCGCACCTCCAGCCCCTGCGAGCGGAACCATTGCTGGAACAGCCGCGCCTCGCCCTGGCGCTCCTCATGTGCAAAGCGCGAGGCCGCCGCCACGCCGTCGGCAACCGTGCCGGCGTCGGCGGTGAACACCATGTCGGGAAAATCTTCGGCGGGCTCGATCAGCGCCACCTCGGCACGCGCGGCGATCGCGTCATGCAAAGCCGTCCATTGGGCGCGCGCTTCGGAGCGGGAAACCTGGCTGACGTTGCCTTCCATCCATGGATTGATGGCGTAGCCAATACGGAAGTGATCAGGCGGGCACATGAGGATCTTCATGGCCCGCCATTCTAACAGAACAGCTTAGGCCGGCATCGGGACCGCAGCGAGGCGGAAAGGCGGACGCCGCCGGAGGCGTGGTGCGGCTGGCTCCGCTGCGTGCGGAGCATGCTGCGCCGCCAGAAAACGCTCGATGCGCGAGCCCGTCAGCGTTGCTTCGGATAAAACAAAACGATCCGCGAACGCATCCGGACCGACCGGATTTTCACGTACGTGACGCAGCCCGCGAGGCAACATCTGCAAGGCAAGCTGCTCGTTGACACGGAGTCGCAGTGCGACGACCGGCTTGTTGCGGACCAGCGGATACACCGTCTCCGCGCCGAACTGCTCGAAGGCGAAGCAGCGAGTGTAGAAGCGCGCATGATGCGGGTGAACGCCGACGACGATGTCGGTCACGTCCAGATCGAGCGCGTAATAGACCCCCCACTTCATCAACTCGAACAGTGTGTTCATGTCGCTGCCGACGTTGGCACTTGAGTCGGCGACCAGCAGGCCGACTTCCAGCAGGCGGCGGCCGTTGGTGCGCAGGACATCCAGCTCGCGGCGATAGACGCTGTCCAGGCACAGGCCTTCGTTGCCGTCGGCGAGCATCGTCATCGTCGCCGCGACACGATCTCCGTGGCTGCCGGAGACGACGCAGGTTGCCGGGTGCAGCGCGTGGACGCTGGTGTGAATCCGATAATCGTTAGGCGCAATGAAGCCGGCTGCGAGATAGCGTTCGTACACCAGATTCCACGCCGATTCGACGTGTGCAAGCGAGTTCGCTGCGCCGAAAACGGCTTTGCCATCCACGCGCGAATCTGTGGCGAAAGAGGCATGGCGAAGGTTGTTACGGGTCTCCATGAGGAGTCCTCCCTAAAAACGGGTTGTGGCGGCCGTCTCCGATGTTGACCGAGATGCTGCGGCATCATGCCGAGCGCATTTGAATTCTCCCGGACCGGCCTGCGGACGCAGGCGAAGATCCGTAAACGACACCGCCGAAGCACGCCCAAAGGCGAACCGGGCGGCCGCATCCATGCGCTAACGCATAAACCGGCGACGTACGATCGCCAGAATCAGCCGTTGCAGCGGATTGTTGTTGCCACCCGGACGCCAGGTACGAACCAGCTTGTTCCGGTAGGCATCAAAATGAAGGCCGAATGGAGCAGCAACGATGTTGCCGCGCCCGAGCAGAATCTTGAGAGCTTGCGTGCCGGCGATGCCGGCGCACATCTGGCAGGCCATCGGCGTCGACGGACCACGCTGGTTGGCGAGATCCACCGCGGTCGGATCGACGAGATAGGATTGATGCAGCGCCGCCGGCGCAAGCCCGACAAGAAAGCGCAACTGCCGCTCGGACGGGCTCTGCCCCTCCAGGCGAAAATATTGTTCAAAGCTCATCTTTCCCGGCAGGAAGGCGAGGAACGCGCTGCCCATGCCAAGCGGCGCGGCGGTGATCGCGGGAATGCCGAGTTCCGTGCAGCGCGCGAATAACGCGGCGCGCAAGTCGAGCACAAAAAAGTCGAGGCCGTCGATGTAAAGATCGACACCGTCGAGGAACTCGTCGAGATTCTCTTTGGTGACGCCCTTCGGGAATCGCTTCACGGACAGTGCGGGATTGATATCCCTCGCCATATCCGTCATGACGTCCACTTTCGGCTGGCCCAGAGTGGATTGGAACGCGCCGGCCTGGCGGTTCAGATTCGCGACATCGAAATTGTCAAAATCGGCAACGTGGAACGATTGGACCCCGAGGCGGGTCAAAGTCAGCAAGTGGCTGCCGCCGACACCGCCAAGCCCGGCAATGGCGACGCGTTTGCCGCGGATCGCGGCTTGCTCATCGTGAGTCAGCCAGCCGATCGTGCGCGAAAACGCCGTGGCATAATCAAAGCTGTCGAGGATTTGGGGTTGCGCTGTTGCGGCTTGCGTCACTAGGTCGTCCACTAAGGGTTATTACTACACCCCCAAGGTACTGCTGTCGCGGGGGGGGTTTCTGTGACCCCGTTCGCGCTTTGAGGATTCTCCCTTTAAGAGAAATGACCAGCGGTCGGCAGGGACGCCGAGCGGTAGGGTGAACCCGAATGGCTACACCCCCCGGTTTGAAGTATCGTGCGATGACAGGACAACATTACCAAGGAAGGGTGGCAAGATGTATGAAACGTCTCACGTCCGGGCGCGCGTCCGGACTTCCCTGTATCTGATCTTTTCGTCGCTATGTGGCGTGTGCCTGATCGGCACTGCGTCCTACGCGGATACACTTTATCCACAGCCGGTTTTTGCGGCAGGCTCGCACCCCGTATCCGGTGTGAGCGCGGATTTCAACAACGACAAGATTCCTGATCTGGCGGTAGCCAACGTGGATGCCGGCACGGTCAGCATTCTGATCGGCACCGGCAAGGGCACTTTCAAGGCGCCAGCAGGTTACCACGTGGCCGCCGACACTACCGTGGCCCCGCTTGCAATGGCGATCGGCGACTTCAATGGCGACGGTAATATCGATATAGCGACCGTCAACGGCAACAACACAATCAGCATCCTAATCAACAAGGGCGACGGCACTTTCGCGGCCGCCCGGACTACCGTTGCCAATACCAGCATGCGCGCCATTGCCGTAGCCGACGTCAATGGTGACGGCAAGGCCGATGTGGTCACCGCCGACAACACCGCCAATAACGTCAGCGTGTTCCTTGGCAATGGCGACGGCAGCTTACAACCATCGCAGAATTTTGCCGTAGGCTCCGGCCCGGACTCGGTCGCGTTGGCAGACGTCAACGGCGACGGTCATGTGGATATAGTAGCCGGCGATGGCCTGGCGAACTCCGTCAGCGTCTTGCTTGGCGACGGGACGGGCCAATTCGACCCCGCCACATCCTATGACGTCGGCGGCGCGCCGGCAGCGCTCGCGATCGGCGACATCAACGGCGACAAGAAGCCGGATTTGGCAGTCGCCACCGGGAGCGGCGTCAGCGTGTTGATCGGGGCAGGTGGTGGCACCTTTGCCGCTCCGTTACCGCTTCTTACCACCGCACCAAGTGCTGCGGTTACGATTAACGATGTGAATGGTGATGGACTGGCCGACATAATTGCAGCCAACTCCAACGGCACCACAGTCAGCGCGCTGCTCGCGACAGGCAAGGGTGCGTTTGCAAAACCCGTCGATTACGCCGTCGGTGCGGCCCCATCTTCCATTGCGACCGCCGATTTCGACGGCGATGGCAAGACGGACTTGGCTGTTGTGGGTTTCAACAGCAGCAACGTGACAATGTTGAGCGGGCATGGCGACGGCACGTTCCAGGCACATAGCATGCTCGCAGCGGATGCCGTCCCTGCCGGAATCGGTGTCGCGGACGTCAACGGCGACGGTAAAGCCGACATCGTCACCGCCGACCGTAGCGCAGCGAATATTGATGTCTTTCTCGGCACGGGCAACGGCGCTTTCGCCAATAAGGTCGCCTATGCGACCGGGACGAACCCCCGGGCGGTCGGTATTGTCGACGCCAACGGGGATGGCAAGCCGGACGTCATAGTGCCAAACTTCGGGAGCAGCAGCATAAGCGTTCTGCTGAACAGCGGAGGGGCTTTTGCGAAAGCCGTTTCGTACGCGACCGGCGACAAACCCATCGCAGTCGCAATAGGCGATATTAACGGCGATGATGTTGCCGACGTCGTCGTTGCCGACGATTCGGACTCTGGCGCCGTCAGCGTGCTCACCGGCAAGGGTGACGGCACCTTCAACGCGAAAAAGGATTACGCCACCGGTTCGAAACCCGTCGGGGTCGCAATCGCAGATTTTAACGGCGACGGACATCTCGACGTGGCGACCGCCAATTTTGCCGACGCCAATGTGAGCGTCCTGCTCAACAATGGCGATGGCAGTTTCGCAACCCACCACGATTACGCCGCCGGTAAAGGAGCGCAGCCACAGGCCATCGCCGCTGGCGATGTGAACGGCGACGGCAAAGCCGATATCGTGGTTGCCGACAGCTTTTCTAACAATGTTGTTGTATTTCTCGGCAATGGTGACGGCACCTTCCAGGATCCAAAAAGCTATGACGCCGGCGGTGAGCCTGTCGCCGTCACCCTCACCGACTTCAACGGCGACGGTCATGCGGATGTGGCTACGGCAAACCTGGCCGGAAGTACCATCAGTCTGCTCGCTGGCAAAGGTGACGGGAGCTTTGCTGCTCCCCAGGAGTACCTGACCGGCGCCAATCCGCTGGATGTTGCGGCGGCAGACATTAATGGCGATGGCGAAATCGACTTTGTGGTTGCCGACGGCGGCGGCAACTCCGCCACGGTGATCCCTCAGGCCGCAGGCAAATCCAATGTAGCGCCGACGGTTAAGGATTTGAGCCTCAGCGTGGACGAAGGGAAAAGCGTCAAGGGCACCTTCAAGGGGTCTGACGCGAACGGCGATAGTTTGAGCTATGAAATTGTCGATCAGCCCGCCCACGGCAAAGTCACCGCCAACGGCGACAGCTTCACCTATACCCCGGATAGCGGCTATTCCGGCGACGACAGCTTCACCTACCGGGCCAGTGACGGAAAGCTGCACTCCCAGCCGGCCACAGTTTCGATAACGGTCAAATCCACTGGCAGCAACGGTGGCGGCGACTCCAGCGGCGGTGGTGGTGCCGGAGGTCCATTGGGATTGGCGCTGCTCGGTTTGGTCGCGGCGATGACAATGCTCAAGCGCCGGCAGTTATTAGGCTAATTGCTCTTCCGGTGTCGAAAGCCCTGGCTCCATTATGGCCAGGGCTTTTTTTTTGGGTCTCGACATGAGCCGAATAAACAAAACCCCGGAGAATCCGGGGTTTTGTCGGGTTGTCGATGTAACGACGTTTAGCTTTTCTTGTTACGGCCATACCGACGCCGGAACGCGAAACCCAAGCCAATCAGGCCAAGACCCATCAGCCCCAGCGCGCTCGGTTCCGGAACCGATGTGCCGGGCATGCCGACCTTGCCTTGCAGACTTGCGGAACCGCAGATCGGTAATGGGCTGCCGCTGCTTGCACAACCGGCGGTACCGAAGTCGGTTGTAAAAACAAAGTCGGCAAAACCGCCTTGGAAGTCCGGTATGGTATTGGTGTCGAAGTATGCCATCGCATCGCCACCCGTAGCGTCGAGCTGGCCGATGCCCGTCCCGGCTGCCGCGGGGGTATCCAGCGCGTTCCCGGTCGAAAGCAAAGTGCCGGTTCGGCCGCTGTAGTTGTTCTGACCGGCGAACGAATGGCCCGTCGTTTGCAGGAACAGCGTTCCGCTCATCGCCGATCCCGGATCGGACGCGTCGAAGCTGCCATCGGGGATGACGTAGAAGTTGACCATACCGCCGGAAAAGTCGGCGCTTTGGCCATTAACGGTGGTCGCCGTGTATCCGCTGAAGGTGAAGGCCAGGTCGCAATTGGAACAGAACGTCGTCCCGCCGTTGATTGCGGTGACTTGCCCATAGCCGCTCAGCTCGTCACCAACCTTGCTCACCGAATTTTCGAAGATCTGGTTGGATTGGAAGTAGGATCCGGAATTGAACGTCACGCCATCGACGGTAACGGGGTTGGCCATCGCGGCCTGACCCGCCATCAATGCTGCGCCAGCCAGAGCGCCGGTCAACACTGCTGCTGCTTTTAGATATCGCATTTCATTAACTCCTTCGTTAGGTTGCTTGTCCTCGCACGTGCATACCATGCAAACCGCGTGCCAAGTAGATCCCAACAGCAGCTAGTTGCGGTAACGCCTTGATTTAATTGATATATATTAGGTTTTCATATTTCTCGCCGTAAATGCAGCCATCTCCCGAGGCGAAATATGCCCGGCTGTAAAAAATGCCGACGAGGCGCCGGCAATCACTCCAGAAGACCCTTGGCGGGCGCGAAGAATCCCCTACCGTCGCTACACCCGGAATGCGAAAAGTTAAAAATAGTGCGTTAACTGAATCACGCTTCCCGGGCGATTGCCTGTAAAAATTTCCGACAGAACCAAAAAAAAACGCCGCCCGAAGGCGGCGTTTTCCGTTTTGCGGTCTGACGTGAGAGCTTTAGCTCCGGCGGCGGCGAACCGCGAAGCCCAGGCCGATGCCCAGCAGACCCAGACCCATCATGCCAAGCGCACCCGGCTCCGGAACAGCTGCCGCGTTGCCCTGCAAGCTCGCTGAGCCGCAGATTGGCAGGGGGCTGTTCGCACCGGCGCAACCCGCGGTGCCGAAGTCGGTCGTGAACACGAAGTCGGCGAAACCGCCGTTGAAGTCCGGGATGGTGTTGGTGTCGAAATACGTCATCGCGTCACCACCCGTCGCGTCCAGCTGGCCGATACCCGTGCCGGCAGCCGCAGGCGTATTCAACGCGCTACCCGTCGACAAAAGGGTACCGCTCCGGCCGTTGTAGCTGTTCTGGCCGGCAAAGGTGTGGCCGGTCGTCTCGAGGAACAACGTGCTGCCCATGGCCGAGGCAGGATCGGAAGAATCAAAGCTGCCGTCGGGAACAACCCAGAATTTCACCGTGCCACCGGAAAAGTCTGCGTTCTGGTCATTGATAGTGGTAGCTGTGTACCCGCTGAAGGTGAACGTCAGGTCGCAGTTGGAGCAGAAGTCGACGCCGCCGTTGATTGCGGTAACCTGACCATAGCCGTGCAATTCGTCACCGACGTTATGCACCACATTTTCAAATAGCTGATTCGACTGGAAATAGGCGCCCGTGCTGAAGGTAACTCCATCAACCGTCACCGGGTTTGCCATCGCTTGGCTCGACATGAGCAGCGCGCCGCCAATGGCGCCGGCCAAGATTGCTGCTGTCTTTAAGTGTCGCATGTCATTCTCCTTTTGAATGCGTGTTAGTCCTTGCGCCTGTATACCAAGCAAGATGCGTGCCAACCTCCGGGCGGAATCCGTAAGTCCCTGATTTTGCGTCATCTTTAGCAACTATGGGCGATGCAGACGCCCCCCGTTTGCGATGGATGCCGCCAGCCTCCGAGGAATTTGTAAAGAAGTCCGACGCTATTGCGAACGGAACGGCCAAGTAACGGTGCAGCGGTGATTGCACCGGCAGGGCGCCTCTGAAAATCAATGACTTACGATGTCTTTTCTACGGCGGAAACCCGTGCTGTGTAAAGTAAATCGACTACAGGTTGTCCCCGTGGACGCCATCGGGGAATTCCGTCTGGGGTCGTCGACCGGTGCGCCATCGCGACGCGCTTCCTATGCGGCCCAGGCGCAGGAAGATAATCCCGTGCCCCTCCGGGCATAGCTCGCGCATTTCTGTCTGCAGCCTGGCCACGTGTGGCCGCAACGCGTGTTCTACATTGATAAAGCCAAGCCCCAGCACACCCGGCGCGGCAAACGGCTGCACGACCAGGCCTGCGAGAGTCGCTTCGAGCCAGACCCGTTCCAGCGCGCGGCCGGCGGCGACGATGCCGGAACGCGTTGTGTCCTTGACCGAGAGCAGACACAGCGCGGGGGAGAGGCGGGCCGGCAGTGCCGCTGAACGGAATCCGAGTAGCGGCGCGGCGCCCAGGCGGTTGAGCAGGGCCATCAGAACGGGCTTGCGAAGCGCCTGAAACAGCGGTCTGATCGGCCGCTCGACCGCCAACGCGGCAGGAGGCAATCCTTCGGGGCAGGTTGCCTGCCAGCCGGCGTCGAAGCGGACCGTACCGAACAGCTCGGCATGCAGTCGCGGGCTCTTGAAGCGCAGCGTCTCCGCCTGGTGCAGGATGCGCAGGGCGCGCCGGCGCCTGGCTGGTTCGTCGAACCAATGCAGGTGGGCGCCGCGGCGGTCGGCCTGATCTTCGAGGCGCTGCCGCTCGCCGCCCGCTATCGGGCCACGCCACGGGAACCGGCGATCCGTATGACGGCGCTCAATGGCATCGGCAAGCGGAGCGTCGGTTATTGCCTCGGCACGCCAATTGAGGCGAACCGGCCACAGAGGCTCATCCTCATCGGGGAAAAGTACAGTATCGGCGTCGTAGCCGAGCGAACAGCCGCGAACGAGCATGTTTTCCATGCAGGCGCCGACTGCCAGGTCACTCAGCACGTAGCGCGCATCGGATGGTCCGCCAGAGCGGGTGGCGTCGATACGCACATCCAGAGCGTCGCCTTCCCAATGAAAACACCACGGCTGGGAATTATCGGCCGACGGTGCGGCGATGCCGGCCTGCAGGATCGCATCCCTGATCGCTGCATCGAGACTCATCGGCGGATGGTCTGGCTACCAGCGGTGATACGCCGGGTGACCCGGTTTGACCGCCATGAATGTGCCGTGGCAGGTCGCGCAAATCTTGCCGTCGGCGCTGAGCTCGGCATCGATCGTCGCACGGTCATCGGTCGAATCCACTACCCACGCGCGCAGGTGCAACACCTCATCGGTCGGCGTGGGCCGGCGCAGCTTGATCGCGTAGTCCGCTGTGACGGTGCACGGCGGATGGTCGACGCCTGCGCGCTGCATCAGGTGCCATGCCGCGGTCCAGTTCGAGTGGCAGTCGAGCAGCGAGCCGATGATGCCGCCGTTCAGCACGCCCGGGAAGGCTTCGTGATACGGTTCGGGCTTCCAATCGGCGACCACTTGGTCGCCTTCCGGAAAGCTGCGAATCCGCAGGCCCTTTGAATTGGCCGGTCCACAGCCGAAGCAGGCATTGTGGGGTGCGTAGGTTTCCTGCAGTGATTTTTCCATGGTTAACCTCGCGGCAGAAAAATTTCGGCCAGCATACAGCGCACGCCGCCGCCGGCATGATCTTCTATGGTGGTAATCGGCACACTGACTATTTTTGAGTGACTGCCGATTTGCGCCCGCTGCGCATCGTCCAGCGAATCGTATGCCCGTTGGCTCATGACGAACACAGATCCGCCGTCCGCGCCGGCGAGTTCAAGGATGTTTCCGGCGAAGGCGTTCATTTGGGCCGGTGTAATGTCGATGATCCGATGCCCTGTCGATTCCAGGCGCGAACGTACCATCTCGCGCTCGTCCGCCGATTCGATGGCGGCGAGACAAATGACGGCAATTCGCGACCCGATGCTCATCATGACATTGGTGTGATAGATCGGCTGACCATTGCTGATCGCGGAAAACGTGACCGGCTCGTAGTCGAACCGGGCGCACCAGCCTTTGAGGACATCGGGATGAGTGCGCGGCGAAATGCACGCGTAAACGATACGGTGGACCCGGTCCAGCACCATGCTGCCGGTACCCTCCAGGAATTGGCCTCGCTGTTCGGCACCCGAAAGATCGATCGTGCTACCCACGGCAAAGCCATTCTCCGCCGCCAGGCCCGCCAAGATTTCCGGCCGACGCTCAACACGCCGATTCGTCGCCTGCATCGGATAAAGCACCACCGTACCGTCGGCGTGCGTGCTCAGCCAATTATTGGGAAACACAGCATCCGGCTTGTCGGGAGACGGGGTGTCGGCGTAGATGAGCACATTGACACCGGCTTCCTTCAAAGCCGCGGCCAGGGCTTCGAACTCCTGCTCCGCAAGCAACTGCACTCCAGCAATATCGTGGCCGGGATCGGCCTGTTGAAAAGCGTTGCTCGCCGCTGTCTCCGGATTGGACCGGAATCGGGCAGGCCGGATCATCAACACCGTGTTGGTCGTCTGTGTTTCTTGCATCGGAGATTCGACAAGGGCTGGGCGGATAGTTTACGCAATCGCCCCGGTTGCGGCCATACCGCAAGGGCGGAGAATATTGACGGGAGTGCGCAACAACGGATAATCGTAATGCCTGTACAGCCCGCCCTCATTTTCGATTCCAACGGGACGCTGCTCGACCTGAGTGTTCTGGACGACCTGTTCGGCGACCTCTTCGGAATGGCCACGGCGCGACAACGCCCACGCCGGGCTCACCCCGCTATTCGAGTGCGTATTGTCGGTGGAGCAAGCGCGGCACTATAAGCCTGCGCCCGAACCCTATCAGATGGCCGCACGGGAACTGGGGATGGAAATCGGAGATTTATTGCTGGTCACGGCGCATGACTGGGACTTGAAAGGCGCGACCCACGCCGGCTGTCGGGCTGCATTTCTGAAGAGGCCCGGAAAACTGTGGCTTCCTGCATACGAGCCGCCCATCATCGTCGCGGAAGATATGGCCGACGCCGCCGGACAGATTATTTCCAGGTTCGGATCGGCTCCGCAAATTGCCGCCCAATAAAAAAGCCTCTCACGCGATTTAGCGTGAGAGGCTTCGATTTAAATGCCTGGCAGTGTCCTACTTTCACATGGGGAGACCCCACACTATCATCGGCGCTGAGCAGTTTCACTTCCGAGTTCGGGATGGGATCGGGTGGTTCCCACTCGCTATTGCCGCCAGGCAAACCGGCGTTGCAGGAGCTTTCTGTCCCGCAACAAAAATTCAGAATGTTGTTGGCTTCGATCGCATGCCGCCTGACAACGGCGACGGTATTGTCTCTGTCAATTCCCACCGCGGTTGCAAACCGCTTGGGGTTATATGGTCAAGCCTCACGGCCAATTAGTACTGGTTAGCTTCACACATTACTGCGCTTCCACACCCAGCCTATCAACGTCGTAGTCTTCGACGGGCCTTTAGGGACCTCAAGGGTCCAGGGAGATCTAATCTTGGGGTGGGCTTCCCGCTTAGATGCTTTCAGCGGTTATCCCGTCCGTATATAGCTACCCGGCAATGCCACTGGCGTGACAACCGGAACACCAGAGATACGTCCACTCCGGTCCTCTCGTACTAGGAGCAGCTCCCCTCAAATCTCCAACGCCCATGGCAGATAGGGACCGAACTGTCTCACGACGTTCTAAACCCAGCTCGCGTACCACTTTAAATGGCGAACAGCCATACCCTTGGGACCTGCTACAGCCCCAGGATGTGATGAGCCGACATCGAGGTGCCAAACTCCTCCGTCGATGTG
>DASSTE010000063.1:0-31385 GCA_035708085.1 Gammaproteobacteria bacterium
TTCGACTCAGTCCTAGCGACTCAGTCCTAGCGACTCAGTCCTAGCGACTCAGTCCTAGCGACTCAGTCCTAGCGACTCAGTCCTAGCGACTCAGTCCTAGCGACTCAGTCCTAGCGACTTTCTCATATCCTCCGCTCCGGCTGAAAGTTGGCAATCGCCGTCGCAAGCTTCCTGAGCGCGTCCCGCGACGGATTCCGTTCGTAGCGTAGCGATACGTAATGTTGCGTGATTGCGTTGACCGTGGCGGCGCAGTCGGGGCGGTCCCGGATGATGCGGGCGGCGAAATCCAGCGGACCTTCGGTGTGATCTCGATGTAATCCCACTCTCGATAGCTTGCGGCAGAATTGCGCGTAGAGCCTGACGACCGGCTCGCCGCGATTGAACCAGGCGCGCCAGGCGAACCAGGCGCCTACCGTCGCGAAGATCAGGACGAAGGCCGCTAGCATCGTCATCGCTATGCTCATCCAGCTGCCGTAGTCGACGCCGAGGCGCGCGAAGGCGGCCTTTTGCAGGCTGGGGCCGTAGCTCATGACCCAGCGATTCCAGAAGGTGTTGGCGGCTTCCCAGGCGTAGTTGAGCTGGCGCAGCCAATGGCTGTTGCCGGCGGTGCCGGCGCTTGCGGCGCGGATTGCGGCAGCGGCGTCGGGGGCGATTTGGCTGGGCGGCAGGACGGCGGTGGGATCGATCCGGACCCAGCCCTGGCCTTTGAGCCAGACTTCGTCCCAGGCGTGGGCGCGGGCGTCGCGGACGGTCCAGTAGTCGTCGATCGGGTTGAGGTCGCCGCCGGCGTAGCCGGTAACGACGTGCGCGGGTATGCCGGCGGCGCGCATCAAAAATGCGAAGGCGCTGGCATAGTGGCCGCAGAAGCCGCGACGGGTTTCGAACAGGAAGCGGTCGATGCCGTTTTTGCCGAGCGGCGGCGGCTTGAGGGTGTAGTAGAAGTCGCCGTCGCGGAAGAGGTCGAGGGCTTTGCGGACGATCTCCTGCGGGGTGCTCAGGTTGTGCTGCCAGCGCGCGGCGAGCAGGCGGGTGCGCGGGTTGCCGCCGGGCGGCAGTTGCAGGTCGCGTTGCAGGCTGGCCGGTGTGAGGTTGAGGCCGTAGTGCGCCTTCGGGTAGGAGATGACGGTGTACTGGCGCCGCTCGCGAATCGGCTTTGCCGTGTACAGCGTGTAGTCGTCGGCGAGGACGGCGCTGTCCGGCCACGCTGCCGGCGCCGCGAGCGCGTACAGCCAGCGGTGGTTGTCCGGTTCCAGCGTGATCGTGTACTGCACCGGCGCGCCATGAAGCTGCACCTGCGGCAGCGAGGTGATGGCGGTGTCGCCGCGCGTCCAGACGCCGTGGGAGAAGTGATGCAGCACGGGGCCGCGCCAGTAGCGATGCGCCGGCGGCGGACCGTCGAAGTGGACGCGGAAGGCGACGCGGCTGGAGACGGCGAGCTTGCTGATGCTGCCCGGCGCCATCGAGTCGCCGATGCCGGTGGCGGCGCTGCCGGTGGAGGGCAGCCGCCAGACGGGGCCGGCGATGCGTGGGAAGATGAAAAACAGCAGCGCCGCGACCGGCACGGCCGGCAACAGCAGGCTGGCGGCGATACGGCCGGCCTGGCGGGCGGCCATGCCGCGTTCGCCGTGGCCGACGATGACGAGGGCGGTGAGCGTCAGCCACAGCGCCGGCAGCATGTAGGCTGCGAGGCCGACGCGCGGCGCGTAGAGGAAGTCGGCGAGGCCGATGAACAGCGTGATCACCAGCAGCAGGAAATAGTCGCGGCGGGTGTGGCTTTCGATCAGCTTGAGCCCGGCCATGACGATCAGCAGCGCGCTGCCGGCGACGACGCCGAGCAGGGTGCCGTAGGTCAGCCAGATCGCGACCAGCGCGGCCAGCGTCAGCACGCCGCGCGGCAGCCGCCCCGGCAGCGGCAGGCGGAAATAGGCGTAGCCGAGACGCCAGAAAATCAGCACGGCGATGAGCGCCATTGCCCACGGCCGCGTGTGGCTGAGGGCCGGCATCAGCATGGCGAGCAGCGCGGCCAGCGACCACAGCAGGCGCTGGCGCGCGACGGCCGGCGTCACGACCTCTTGGGCCACTGCGGCTTTGGCTGTCGCGTTCATGCCTGAAATAGCGCCATCGCGCTCAGGCAGCGCTCGCGGTGCGCCGTGCCGCTGTCGGGGCCGAAGGTCCGGTCGCCGAGGCGCAGGCCGTAGGTCGAGCCGGCGGCGTGGGCGTCGAGGACGCTGCGCGCGAGCCGCGACAGCGCCTGTTCGATCGGCAGGCCGCCCAGCGCGGCGAGGTCGTAGAACTCCAGCGACGGCGGACCGGCGGAGAACTGCTTGGTCAACAGGCCGCGTCCGCGGGCCACCGCGTGCCAGTCGACGTGGCGGATGGAATCGCCTTCGCGCCAGGCGCGCAAGCCGGCGAAGTCATCGTCGCCGGCCACATTGGCGCCTGCGGCGGCGCCTTGTGCGGGCGCGGGCGCGCTGGCGGCGGGCACCGCGGCCGGGCGGGGCCAGGCGAGGCCTGCGACGTCGGTTTCGATCCAGACCCAGGCGCGGAACAGGCCGAGCGGGAAGGTGGTCGACAGCGAAAACCGCTTGAGCGGCTGGCGGCCGCGGCGGTGCGTCGGCTGGGCGATGCGCACGATCGTGCCGCGGCCCACCGGCACATCGACCGGCGCGGCCGCGCCGCTGATGGCAAAGCGGTACTGGCCGCCTTCGTGGTGCAGCAAAACGGGGAACTGCAGCGTCTCCCCCGCGAATACGGGCGGGGCGGGCTGCGCGTGAACGACCAGGCCGGCGAGGTTGTGCTGGCAGCGGTACATCGCGGCGACGCCGATGCCGGCGAGCAGGAACGTCAGCAGCAGGCCGAGGTTGTTGTTGTAGTTGAGCGAGGCGAGCAGCATCGCAAGCACGCTGAGGCCGTAAAGCATCCCCTGGCCGGTCGGCAGGATGTAAATGCGGCGGCGGTGCAGTGTCACCGGCACCGGATCGACGCCCTGGCGGCGCGTGGCCCAGGCGATGGCCCGTCCTCTTAGCCAGCGTTGAGTTGCCGCGAGTCTGGACAACTGCGATCTCCTTGCCTTTGAACCCTCTTCCTCAGGAGTTTATGGAATCGGCACCGACTCCAGGATTTCCCGGGCCGGCTCCGGGACCGCGCCTTCGCTGGCGCCGGGGCGGCGGATGAGGCGGTGGCTCACGACGCCCGGCAGCACGGCCTGCAGGTCCTCCGGCACCGTCGCGCTGCGGCCCGCCATCAGCGCCCAGGCCTGGGCGGTCCACTTGAGATGCAGCGCCGCACGCGGCGACAGGCCGTTGATGTAGCGTCCGCTGGCGCGGGTGAAGCGCACCACGTCCTGCGCGTAGTCGAGCCAGGCCGGCGCGACGTGCACCTGGCGCACGGCTGCCTGCAGATCGACAATCGATTCGGGCGTCAGCACCGCCTCGAGTGTGGCCAGCCGGCCGCGCGGATCTTCGCCGTCGAGCAGGGCGCGTTCGGCGTCGCTGTCGGGATAGCCGAGCGTGATGCACATCGGGAAGCGGTCGAGCTGCGATTCGGGCAGCGGGAACGTGCCGATCTGGGTTTGCGGGTTCTGGGTGGCGATGACGAAGAACGGCTGCGGCAGCGGCCGGCTGAAGCCGTCCACGGTGACCTGACGTTCTTCCATCGCTTCGAGCAGGGCGCTTTGCGTTTTCGGCGTTGCGCGGTTCACCTCGTCGGCCAGCACCAGTTCGGCGAACAGGGGGCCGGCGCGGAAGTGGAACTCGCCGCTGGCACGGTCGTAGACCGAGGCGCCGATGATGTCGGCGGGCAGCAGGTCGCTGGTGAACTGGATGCGCTGGAACGACAGGCCCAGCGCGCGCGCCAGCGTCTGCGCGAGCGTGGTTTTGCCGACGCCCGGAATATCCTCGATCAGCAGGTTACCGCCGGCGAGAAGGCAGGCGATCGCGAGGCGGATTTGCCGCTCCTTGCCGAGCACGACGCCGGCGGCGCTCGCCACCAGCTGTTCCAGTTGTGCACTTGCCGACGCGCTTTTTTCGCGCAATGGATTGATTGCCATGCCGGTCCTTGTTGAAATACTAGTGGCGACCACTGCCTATTACACCACAACAACCACATCGAGGCCGACCTGATGAAAATACCAACGCGCATGGCCATGGCTGCCGTGCTGGGCTTGCTGCTGTCCGCGTGCGGGTCCTCGCCGCACGCGAACCGGCAGGCGATGCTGGCGGCCCAGTCGGCATTCGAGCAGGCGGCCGCGGCGCACGGTCTCGCGGCCGCATTCAAGCAGTACGCCGGCGAACAGGCCGTTTTTCTGCCCAACGGCAGCGCGATCGTGCAGGGCAGGGATGCGATTGCCGCGGCGGTGGCGCAGCAGGATCATCTGCAGGTGCACTGGGTCGGCGACGAGGCGCGTATCGACGCATCCGGCGACTTCGGCAGCACGTGGGGAACCTATATCGCCAGCACCGGCGCCAACGGCAGCCGGCGGGTCGGCTACGGGAAGTTTCTGGCCGTGTGGGAGAAGAACGGCGGGGATTGGCGCATCGTTGCGTTTATGGTTAACGCTAGTCCGGGGGCGGCTGTCAAAAGTCGCTAGGACTGAGTCGCTAGGACTGAGTGGAAGAATGCTTCGTCTTACTTAGTCCTAGCGACTAGCGACTTTTCAAGGAATCCGAATATTCCCGGTGCCCCCGCCAAGCCCACCAGCTCCACCGAGGCCGCCCATCCCACCCTGCCCCGGGGTGACGATCGACGAGGCCGCTTCGCGGCGCAGGTCGTTGAGCCGGTCCATCGTGTCCTGGACGGCGTCTTTGGCGTGTTCGGCGAAGCCGCGCGCGGCCTCTTCGAGCGAGTCGGCCTCGATCTCGAAGCTCACCGGCAACGCCCCCATCGGCGTCATCAGCTGGGTCTGGCCGACGTACAGGGTGTCGCGCGCGGCGTCGATCTCGCCGTCGCCCGTCACCGGCGTCAGTTTCTGGATCGTCCCCACGCTCCGATCGGTGAAAATTTCCTCGCGGTACAGTGCCGCGGGATCCATACTCAGGTCGGCGCTATCGATATCCGCCATGTCTGCCTTTTTGGTCTTGATTAACTAGAGAGACGGCTGTTGCTCGGAGGCGATCTTGCGGGCGCGCGCCGGCGGTTGCTCGGCCTGGCGCAGTTCCATGTGCATCTTGACCAGGTCGGCGATCGACTGAGCGGCCATCCGCGACATCATCTGGCCCCGGTGCAATTCGACGGTTTTGACGCTGATATCGAGCTCGCGGGCGATTTCCTTGTTGGATTTGCCGGCTACGACACATTCCAGCACTTCCCGCTGGCGCGGCGTCAGGGTATCGTAGTGGGCGCGTACCTTGGAATGCTTGCGCTCGGACTCGCGTTGCGACAGTTCGGCGCGGATCGCTTTCTGGATTCGGTCGAGCAGGACTTCCTCGCCGAACGGCTTGGTGAGGAACTCATCTGCGCCGGTGCGCATCGCACGCACTGCCGAGGAGACGTCGCCGTGCGCGGAAATGAAAATAATGGGAATCCGGTGGCCGGCCGCGACCAGCTTCTGCTGAAGCTCGAGGCCGCTCATGCCCGGCATTCGCAAATCGACCAGCAGGACGCCCGGCCGTTCGGGCTTCCAGTTGGCGAGAAAGTCCTGACCCGAGGCATATGTCTCGACGTTCAGCGACACCGACGACAACAGCATGTCGAGCGACGCGCGGACCGCCTCGTCGTCGTCGACCACATATACCGTCACCTGCTCTGCATCATTATGCTCAATCATCGTACTGTCCTACACTTGAAGCCTGAATTGGCGTTTAAAGTCCCTCCATGGGCGCCAGAGCATTTTTCTTCTTTACGCCGCAGAAATCCCATTGTTATGTTTTCCGGGCAATCATGCAATGGTCAAACCCACCTTTTTCAAGGATGAACCATGAATCTTGATTCGGATCACGAAAAAAACCACCTCGAAACCCAGATCGAGGCGCTGCAGAACGATCTGGACAACCTGTCCGGCAACGTTACGGCGGCCGTCCTGTTCCTCGACGCGAACCAGCGGTTGCGGCGTTTCACCCCCGGCGCGGCCCGTTTGTTCAAGTTGACAGAAGATGACGTCGGCCGGCCGGTCAGCGAGATTATGAACGAGTTGCCGGTCAACGGCATGGGCGCGGATATCGCGGCGGCGATCGAGGACGGCGAGCCGCGCGAGAAGGAGATCAAGGGCAACGACGGCTGCTGGTACCGGCGGCGCATTTCGCCGTACCTGGCGCACGGGCAGACGGACGGAGCCGTGGTGACGTTTACCGACGTCACCCGCCAGCAGATCCTCAACGCGACGCTGGAAAGCCGCGTGCGCGAGCGCGTGCGCACGCTGGAGCTGCTGCAGCGGGTGGCGGCGACCGTCAACAGCGCGCGCTCGGTGGAGGTCGCGTTCCAGGAGGTCATCGACGCGGTTTGCGAGTATCTCGGCTGGCCGATCGGCCACGGTTACGCGATGCCGCCGGCCGACGAAGGCCGCTTCGGCGATCTGGACGTATGGTCGCGCGGGGCGCGTGAACGGTATACGGACGTGGTCGCTGCGTGGCGCAGCCGGCCGCCGCGCAGCGGCGAAGGGCTGCTGGGCGATATCGACGTGCCGGACAGCCCGTCGTGGATCGACGTGGCCGGCTTGCCGGGCCTCGCGCGGCGCGGGGTCGCGGCGGCCGATTTCAACCCGCCGCTGGCGTTGATCATGCCGGTGCGCGCCAATCGGCAGATTGTCGCCGCGGTGGAATTTTATTCGCCTTCCGGCGCCGCCCGGCGCGAGCCGGTGCTGGCGCTGATCGACCAGATCGGCAGCGAGCTCGGCTACATCGTCGAGCGCCAGCAACTCGAATTCCGCACGCTTCGCCAGCAGCGCGGCCTCGCGCAAATGACACGGCTGGCCGTGATCGGCGAGATGGCGGGCAGCATCGCGCACCAGTTGAACCAGCCGCTGACGGCGATTCTCAACTACACGTCGGCGGCGCGCCGACTGCTGCAGGGCGAGCGCCCGGACAACGACCGGATACTGAAGGTCTGCGAGAGCATCGGCGAACAGGCGCAGCGCGCCGCCGGCTACATCGAGCACATGCGCGGCTACGCGCGCCGCCAGCAGCCGGCGCCGCGTGCGCTGGACATCCATGAGCCGTTGGGCAACGCGCTGGCGCTGGTGCAGCCGGCAGCCCGCAGCGCGAGTATTTCGGTCGAGGAAAATCTGGATACGACGCTGCCGCCGGTTTACGTCGACCCGATGCAGATGGAGCAGGTGTTTATCGGCCTGCTGATGAACGCGGTCGAGGCGATGGAGAAGATCGAAGGCCGCGATCGCATTATCACGCTGACCTCGAACAGGCTGGACGACGGCCACATCCGCGTCACGGTGTGCGACAAGGGCGAAGGGATACCGGACGAGGTACTGGGAAAGATATTCGACCCGTTTTTCTCGACGCGCCGGGGGAGTATCGGCATGGGGCTGGCGGTCAGCCGCTCGGTCATCGAGGCGTTCGGCGGCCGGCTGCACGTCGAGCGGATCACGCCGTTCGGTGTCTGCTTCCACGTCGAATTGCCGATCGAGGACGGGCGCCTGCACGAAGGTACGGGCACCTGCGAAAACTCGTTTTTCTGATCGAGAAGGCGTAAGAAGGTCGCTAATCGCCAGGACTAAGCAAGAACGAAGAATTCTTCCACTCAGTCCTAGCGACTCAGTCCTAGCGACTCAGTCCTAGCGACTCAGTCCCAGCGACTCAGTCCTAGTGACTCAGTCCTAGTGACTCAGTCCTAGCGACTCAGTCCTAGCGACTCAGTCCTAGCGACTCAGTCCTAGCGACTTATTAATGCGGCCGCGACAGGTGCACCCGGTTGCGGCCGAGCCGCTTGGCCTGGTAGAGCGCTGCGTCCGCACGCAGCATCAGGTCTTCGAGCGTGCCCAGGTTGTCGGCGCCGGTCGACGCGATACCGATGCTGATGGTGACGTTGACCGGCCCGGCGCGGGTCTCGACGGGGGTGTCGGCGATTGCACTGCGCACCCGCTCGGCAAGTTCCTGCAGCATCGGCTCGGAGCGGCCGGTGACTATCGCGACCAGTTCGTCACCGCCGTAGCGGCCTACCTCGTCGTACGGCCGCAGCGCGCTTTCGATGCGCCGGCAGACGGTCTGCAGCACCTGGTTGCCCGGCTGGTGGCCGAGGGTGTCGTTGATCTGCTTGAACTGGTCGATATCGATGAACAGCAGCGTCAGGCTGTCGTTCTCGCGCTCGGCCTGTTCCAGCCGCCGGTGGAGGAGGTCGACGATGCCGGAATGGTTCCAGACGGACGTCAGCGGATCGACCAGTGCGCGGCGCTCGGCTTCGGCGAGCTGCCGCGACAATGTGCGGTTGCTCTTTTCCAGTGTCAGGCTGCGCAGCTCGACCGCGAGGCAGGAGGCTGCGTGGGCGAGCAGCGGGATGTATTCGTCTTCGGTGCGCGTGGCGCGCGGACCGCAGGCATACAACACGCCGATCTTTTCCTCGCCCTGGCGCTGAATCGGGTATGTGGCGAAAAAACGCATACCGAACTCGCGTACCAGGCGGCTTTCGCGCAGGTGCGTATCTTCCCGCATATCGAGAACCACGGCCACATCGTCGGCGCGGCAGGTATGGGTGAAGAGGGCATTTTCGAACGCCGGCTCGGGAGCGTCCGGCCCGACCACCTGGCGGTGCACGTTATCGTCCGCATCCAGCCACATCACGCCGGTGTAGGTCGCATCCAGCGCTTCGCGCGCAAGTGCCAAAGTGCGCAACTCGGGATTGACCGCAGGCGTGACGGACAGAGCCGGCTGCGCCGCGCCGGCCATCCGCCCGGCGGGCGGCAGCTTGGCGGGCAGGGGCAACGCGGTCCGCGTGTTCCCCAGGTTCGCGGCTTCCATGTTGCGGGACATCTGCATTTACCGGTTTTCTCTCGTCGTGAAGGCGTTCGGGAAAGAACGAAGCAGCGAGGACGACGCTGCGCGCCGCTTGGCCTTGCCCGGGAACAGGCAGAGCTGCGCGGTGCCGGAGCGGGTCTCGTTCTTGCGGCGGTTGACCGCGCGCGGCGAAATGTAGAGGCACACCTCGCCACTGCGCTGGCGGGTGGCAAACACGCGCGCACCGGACAACCCGGTCGCACGCATCAACGCGCGCAATCTGCGAATCAGATTCTGGCTGGGGTAGCGGGCCAATTCCTGTTGATCCAGTTTTACCTTGTACCAAGTCATTGTTATCGAGCCTCCGTTTCTTTAGCGTTGCGCGCGGACTTTCAGCCTATGTCAACGCGAGCGTCGCGAATATCCGGTCGAACCCTCGGCAAATCTGGGGACTGCCCCTCTCCGAAGGCCGGCAATTTGTTCTTGTCCATGCTGGTATCAGGGAGCGAGAACCGCCCACGATTCCACATATAACTGACCCAAGCGTAACGCATGAATACGGCTTCCTGAATCCGGGCCAACCCCCTAGCAAACGAGGATCAACCCTATGTTTTTCCGGGGAAATATTCCTGCTGCCATGGTATCCTTCCCCAGCCTCGATCCACGTCCTCCGGAAACCCTTGAATGGCAGTGAAACACATCTACAAGATCGTTTTTTTGAACCAGGGCAAGGTTTATGAAATTTATGCGCGCAGCGTGTCGCAGGGAGCGCTGTTCGGCTTCATCGAAGTCGAAAAGCTGGTCTTCGGCGAACGAACGTCGGTGGTGGTCGATCCGGGCGAGGAGCGGTTGAAGACCGAGTTCCAGGACGTGCGGCGGACATACATTCCGCTGCATTCGATCGTGCGCATCGACGAGGTCGCGAAAGAGGGAGTGGCGAAGGTGTCGGAAGTCGAGGGCGGCAGCAACGTCACACCGTTTCCGTACCCGGCTTACACGCCCAACAAGCCGGGCCCGTCGAAGTCGTGAGATTTGCGTCGCTGGGGAGCGGCAGCCGCGGCAACGGGACGCTGATCGAGGCGGACGGCACCTGTCTGCTGGTCGATTGCGGCTTCTCGATCGCTGAAACCGAGCGCCGGCTGGCGCGGCTCCAGCGCCGTCCCGAAGACATCGACGCCATCCTGATCACTCACGAGCATGCCGACCACGTTCGTGGCGTCGCGCGCTTCGCGGCGCGTTTCAACATTCCGGTGCGGGCGACCGCCGGCACGCTCGCGGCATGCGGGCGCTACCGGATCGAGGTTGCCGAGCCGTTCAACGCGCACGAAGGCTTTGCGATCGGCGGGCTCGAGATTACACCGATCGCCGTGCCGCACGACGCGCGCGAGCCGACGCAGTTCCTGTTCAGCGACGGTGCGCGCCGCCTCGGGCTGTTGACCGACGCCGGTCACATCACCGCCCATATCACGCGCACGCTCAGCGTTTGCGACGCGTTGATTCTCGAGTGCAACCACGATGAAGCGATGCTTGTCGGCGGACCGTATCCGCCGCGGCTCAAGCAGCGCGTCGGCGGGCTGCTCGGTCACCTCAGCAATGCGCAGGCGGCCGGGCTGCTGGACGGGCTGGACGTGTCGCGGCTGCAGCACCTCGTTGCCGCGCATTTGAGCGAGCACAACAACACGCCGGAACATGCGCGGGCGGCTTTGGCGGATGCGGTCGGTTGCGAGGAAGATTGGATTGCGGTGGCGGATCAGGAGGCGGGGCTCGATTGGCGGGATGTCGCTTGAGGAAGGAGAGAGAGGGCAGGGTGAGGGGAAGTAATACCGCCCGTCATATGAGAAAATAGCGCGTCTACCAAGCCCGTCTCTCAAAAGGCTCGACGTGATATTCCATTTCCGCGGCGCCCGGGCGCTATCCGCTTTTCGCATCGACAAGTTGTATCCCCGGCTGCAGGCCATCGCGCCGTCGCTGACGAACATCCACAGCGAATATCTGCACCTGGTTCACGGCGAGTTGCACGCCGGCGACGAGGCGGTTCTGAAACGCCTGCTGACGTACGGTCCCCCGGCGCACACAGTCGAGCGGCGCGGCGAGCTGCTGCTCGCGATCCCACGCTTCGGCACGATTTCGCCCTGGGCCAGCAAGGCGACCGACATCGCGCACAACTGCGGGCTGGCCGGCATTCGCCGCATCGAGCGCGGCACTGCGTACTACCTCGAATTCTCCCAACCCGTCGATCGCGCCACGCTGGGGCTGCTGGCGGGCGAACTGCACGATCCGATGACCGAAATGGTCGTCACCAATGTTGACGAAGCGGGCCACCTGTTCGAATCGCTGGAGCCGAAGCCGCTGCTGACGGTCGATGTGCTCGGCCAGGGGCGCGAAGCGCTGCTCGCGGCCGACGCCGAGTTCGGCCTGGCGCTGTCGGCCGACGAGGTCGATTATCTCGTCGACGCCTTTACCCGCCGCGGCCGTAACCCGACCGATTGCGAACTGATGATGTTCGCGCAGGCGAATTCCGAGCATTGCCGCCACAAGATTTTCAACGGCCGCTGGATCATCGATGGCGAGCCGCG
Source organism: Gammaproteobacteria bacterium (assembly GCA_035708085.1). Classification (GTDB taxonomy): domain Bacteria; phylum Pseudomonadota; class Gammaproteobacteria; order Natronospirales; family DASSBR01; genus DASSBR01. Next base: position 11,456 of record DASSTE010000063.1, read on the forward strand.
CGATGAAACCCTGTTCGGCATGATTCGCGCGACGCATGCGGCGAATCCGGCAGGCGTGTTGTCGGCATATCGCGATAACGCTTCCGTGGTCGAAGGCCATCGGGCCAGCCGCTTTTTCCCCGGCGGCGCGGACGGCGGCTACCGCTACAGCGACGAAGACGTCCATCTGCTGATGAAGGTGGAAACGCACAATCATCCGACGGCCATTTCCCCGTTTCCGGGTGCGGCGACCGGCGCCGGCGGCGAGATTCGCGACGAGGGCGCGACCGGCCGCGGCGCCAAACCGAAGGCGGGGCTCGTCGGCTTCTCCGTTTCGAATCTGAAAATTCCCGATTTCGTGCAGCCGTGGGAAGAAGACCACGGCAAGCCGGCGCGCATGGCGTCGGCACTCGACATCATGCTGGCCGGCCCGATCGGTGCGGCGGCATTCAACAACGAGTTCGGCCGGCCGAACCTCGCCGGTTATTTCCGCACGTTCGAGCTGCGCGTCGGCGACACGATTCGCGGCTACCACAAGCCGATCATGCTGGCCGGCGGCATGGGCAACATTCGCGGGCCGCACGTCGACAAGCAGCCGATTCCGGCCGGCGCGAAAGTGATCGTCATCGGCGGACCGGCGATGCTGATCGGCCTCGGCGGCGGGGCGGCCTCCTCACTCGCGAGTGGCGAAGCCGGCGAGACGATCGACTTCGCCTCGGTGCAGCGCGGCAACCCGGAAATGCAGCGCCGCGCGCAGGAGCTGATCGACCGCTGCTGGGAGCGCGGTGAAGGCAACCCGATCCTGTCGATTCACGACGTCGGCGCCGGCGGCTTGGCCAATGCGGTGCCGGAGCTGCTGGAAGCGGCCGGTCGCGGCGGGCGCATCGATTTGCGCGCGATTCCGGCCGACGACGACAGCCTGTCGCCGATGGAGCTGTGGTGCAACGAGTCACAGGAGCGCTACGTGCTTGCAGTGAGTCCGGAGCGGCTGGATGAATTCAGTGCGCTGGCCGAACGCGAGCGCTGCCCGTTTGCGGTCCTGGGCGAGGCGACCGGCGATGAGCAACTGGTAGTCGCGGACGAGCTGTTCGCCAACCGGCCGGTCGACCTGTCGATGGAGACGCTGTTCGGCAAGCCGCCGAAGATGCTGCGCGACGTGCAGCATGTCACGCGCGCGGGCGACGAGTTCGACCCGGAAGCCGTCGACGTGCACGAGGCCGCATTGCGTGTGCTGCGCCATCCGGCCGTTGCCGACAAGGGCTTTTTGATCACGATCGGCGATCGCACCGTCGGCGGCTTGTCGCACCGTGACCAGATGGTCGGGCCGTGGCAGGTGCCGGTCAGCGATGTGGCGGTGACGCTGACCGATTTCAAAGGTTATGCGGGCGAAGCCATGGCAATGGGCGAACGCACGCCGCTTGCGGTGCTGGATGCACCGGCGTCCGGTCGCATGGCCGTGGCCGAAGCGCTGACCAATATCGCCGCCGCGCCGGTTGGCGAATTGAAGAAAGTGCGCCTGTCCGCGAACTGGATGGCGGCAGCGGGTCACGCAGGCGAAGACGCCGCGCTGTTCGATACGGTACAGGCCATTTCCAAGCAGTGCGTTGAGCTGGGCATCGCGATTCCCGTCGGCAAGGATTCGCTGTCGATGGCGGCGACCTGGGAAGTCGGCGGCGAAAGCCGCAGCGTCGTCTCGCCGGTGTCGCTGGTCGTTTCCGCATTTGCGCCGGTCGGCGATGTGCGCAAGACCGTCACGCCGATGCTGCGCGACATCAAGGGCGAGACCGAGCTGCTGCTGATCGATCTTGGCCGCGGCCGCAACCGGCTCGGCGGCTCGTGCTTCGCGCAGGTGCATTCGTACATCGGCAGCGTGACGCCCGATTGCGACGATGCCGAACGCATGCACGGTTTCTTCAAGGCGATCCAGGCATTGATTGCCGAGGACAAGCTGCTCGCTTACCACGACCGCTCCGACGGCGGCCTGTTCGTCTGCGTCGCGGAAATGGCCTTTGCCGGACATTGCGGCGTCGAAGTTCAGGCGGATGGCGTGGCGGGCTTGTTCAGCGAAGAACCGGGGGCGGTGGTACAGGTTCGCGATGCCGACAAGGCTGCGGTCACCAAGGTATTCGAAGACGCCGGCCTGGGCGATTGCGTGCGGGCAATCGGCGCACCGCGCGCAGACGACAAGCTGCTGTTCATCTGCGGCGAGCGCGAACTGCTGTCGGCGACGCGTCTCGAATTGCAGCGCGCCTGGTCGGAAACCAGCTATCGGATGCAGGCATTGCGCGACGATCCGGATTGCGCGCGCGAGGAATTCGAAGCCAAGCTCGCCGACGACGATCCCGGTCTGCATGCGGCGCTGACGTTCGACGTAAACGACGATATCGCCGCGCCGTTCGTGAATGTGGGCGCGCGACCGCGCGTTGCCGTGTTGCGCGAGCAGGGCGTCAACGGCCAGATCGAAATGGCGGCGGCATTCGACCGCGCCGGCTTCGAGGCCGTGGACGTTCACATGAGCGACATCCTCGAAGGCCGCGTGAGCCTTGCGGATTTCAAAGGAATCGCCGCCTGCGGCGGCTTCTCGTACGGCGACGTACTCGGCGCCGGCGGCGGCTGGGCGAAATCGATCCTGTTCAACAGCCGCGCGCGCGACGAGTTCAAAGCGTTCTTCAAGCGCGACGACAGCTTCGGCTTCGGCGCCTGCAACGGCTGCCAGATGATGTCCGCACTGCGCGAGCTGATTCCGGGCAGCGAGCACTGGCCGCACTTCGTGCGCAATCGCTCCGAGCAGTACGAAGCGCGCCTGAGCCTCGTCGAGGTGCCGGATTCTCCGTCGTTGCTGTTCGCCGGCATGGCGGGATCCATCATGCCGATCGTGGTCGCGCACGGCGAAGGCCGCGCCGAGTTCGGCCTCGGCGGCAATCGCGATCGACTGGAAAACGACGAGCTGGTGGCGTTGCGCTACGTGAACAACCGCGGCGGCGTGGCGGAAACGTATCCTGCCAATCCGAACGGTTCGCCGGGCGGCATTGCCGGCGTCACGACGCCGGACGGACGCTTTACTATCACGATGCCGCATCCCGAGCGCGTGTTTCGCGCCGTGCAGCATTCATGGCAGCCGGCGAACTGGCACGAGGACGGGCCGTGGCTGCGGCTTTTCCGCAATGCAAGGAAGTGGGTGGGCTGATTAAACCCGGTTTTCCAGCTCGTCCAGCGATCGCCGCAGGCGCGCCACGTCGTCGTCGTTGATCGAATCGGACTGGCTCAGCGCCTGAACCGCGAGTGTCGTCGCCGCGCCTTCGTAAACCCGGTCAATGAAATCGCCCAGCAGTTGCCGCTGCGTTTCCCGTTTGCTTTTCGCCGCCGAATAAACGTGCGCGCGCCGGCTTTCGTCGCGCGTCACCAAGCCTTTGTCGTACATGATCTGCATCAGTTTCAGTACGGTCGTGTAGCCGGTCTGCTTGTCTTCAGGCAACGAATCGTGCAGTTCGCGCACCGTGCTCGGGCCGCGCCGCCAAAGCGCCTGCAGCAACGCAAGTTCGGCCGGCGTCGGGCGTCGTTTGGTTGTGGGAGCCTTAACCATATCCCGAGTATAGACCGATCGTTCACGCTGCGCTTCGTAGTAATTTCCATAGGTTTTCGTATATCGGGTACACTTTTCCCTTTGCGAAAAATGGAGTCGAACCGTGCCGAGCCGCTACAGAGATACCGAAATCCACGCCCCGACGGGGCAGGAAATGAGCTGCCAGGGCTGGCAGCAGGAAGCGGCGCTGCGCATGCTGATGAACAACCTCGACCCGCGCGTGGCCGAAAAACCGAAGGAACTGGTCGTTTACGGCGGCATCGGCCGCGCGGCGCGCAACTGGGAGTGCTACGACGCCATTGTCGCCACGCTGAAGCGCCTCAAAAACGATGAAACGCTGCTGATCCAGTCCGGCAAGCCGGTCGGCGTTTTCACCACGCACGAAGATGCGCCGCGGGTGCTGATCGCCAACTCCAATCTCGTCGGCAACTGGGCCAACTGGGATCACTTCTTCGAACTCGACAGGAAAGGCCTGATGATGTTCGGCCAGATGACGGCCGGCTCGTGGATTTACATCGGCTCGCAAGGCATCGTTCAGGGCACCTACGAGACGTTTGCCGAAGCGGTGCGTCAGCACTACGACGGCGACCCGAAGGGCAAATGGCTGCTGACCGGCGGCCTCGGCGGCATGGGTGGCGCGCAGCCACTGGCGGCGGTCTTCGCCGGCCTGTCGTGTCTCGCGGTGGAGGTCGATCCGGCGCGCATCGAAAAGCGCCTCGAAACGGGCTATCTCGACAAGAAGGCGGAATCGCTCGACGAAGCGCTGGCGATGATTCGCGAGTCGCTGGAGACGGGCAAGCCGGTGTCGGTCGGGCTGCTGGGCAACGCGGCCGAAATCTTCCCGGAAATCCAGGCCGGCGACATGCAGCCGCACCTCGTCACCGACCAGACATCCGCGCATGACCCGCTGAACGGTTATATCCCCGCCGGCTATTCACTGCACGACGCGCAGGTGCTGCGCGACCACGATCCGGACACCTACGTCGAGCGATCCAAGGCATCGATGGCGATGCAGGTACGCGCGATGCTGGCTTTTCACAAGCGCGGCATTCCAACGTTCGACTACGGCAACAACATCCGCGCGATGGCGAAGGACGGCGGCTGCGAGAACGCGTTCGACTTCAAAGGCTTCGTGCCGCTGTACGTGCGGCCGATGTTCTGCGAGGGCATCGGCCCGTTCCGTTGGGCGGCGCTGTCGGGCGATCCGGAAGACATTTACAAGACGGACGCCAAGGCGCGCGAGCTGTTCCCGGACAACAAGCGCCTGCACAACTGGCTCGACAAGGCGCGCGAGCGCATCCACTTCCAGGGCCTGCCATGCCGGATTTGCTGGCTCGGCTACCGCGAGCGCGACAAGCTGGGTCTCGCGTTCAACGAGATGGTCAGGAGCGGCGAGCTGAAAGCGCCGATCGTCATCGGCCGCGACCACCTCGACTCCGGTTCGGTCGCCTCGCCCAATCGCGAAACCGAAGCCATGAAAGACGGCTCCGACGCCGTCGCCGACTGGCCCATCCTCAACGCGCTGCTCAACACGGCGAGCGGCGCCAGCTGGGTCAGCTTCCACCACGGCGGCGGCGTCGGCATGGGCTACGCGTTGCACGCCGGCGTCGTCATCGTCGCCGACGGCAGCGACCGCGCGGAGCGCGCGCTCAAGCGCGTCCTCACCAACGACCCCGGCACCGGCGTCATGCGCCACGCCGATGCAGGTTACGACAAGGCGATCAAGGTCGCCAAAGAACGGGGCGTCGATCTGCCCATGATCAAGTAGGGCTCCGTCTGCCGAGCTGGGGTAAACCCTTTACTTGAGCTCCCGATTCCGCTACAACGGGACGCGTGGACCGATTTGACCGCCTCACGTTGTTGCATCGCCTGCTCGACGGTTGTCGCGTTCCGATTCCGCTCGACGAGATCATGGCGAAATTGGAATGCTCCCGAGCGACCGCCAATCGCGCGATTCAGACGCTGCGCGACGACCTCGGCGCACCGCTGGAATACGACCGTGAACTGAACGGCTACCGCTACACCGGCACAGCCGTTTACGAACTTCCGGGCCTGTGGCTCAACCCCTCCGAACTGATGGCGTTGATTGCCAGCGAACACCTGCTCGCGGAAGTAGAGCCGGGCGTCCTTGCGCCAATTATCGAACCGCTGCGCGAAAGGCTGGCGCGCCTGCTTGAACGCCGCCAGTCGGGAGATGGCGAACTGCTCAAGCGCATCCGCATCTTCCAGACCGAAACCCGCAGCGTCGATCTCGACAGCTTTCATCGCGTCGCCGAAGCCCTCGGCACCCGCCATAAACTGCGCATCCTCTACCACGGCCGCGAGCGCGACGAGACGACGGAACGCGTGATCTCCCCGCAGCGCCTCGTCTATTACCGCGACAACTGGTACCTCGACGCCTGGTGCCACGCGAGCGACGGATTGCGGACATTCTCGCTCGACCGCCTCCAACCCGTCGAACTGCTGCAGGAAAAGACCTACGACTGCAGCACAGAACAGCTCGACGCCCACTTCAAAAGCGGCTACGGCATATTTGCCGGCCCCGGAAAACACATGGCCGTGCTCCATTTCAGTCCCAGCCAGGCCCGCTGGGTGGCAGACGAGCACTGGCATCCGGATCAACAAGGTCGAGTCCTGCCCGATGGCAGCTACGAACTACGCGTCCCGTACGCCGACCCGCGCGAGCTCATTATGCAGATATTGAAATACGGGCCGGAAGTCGAAGTGCTTGGACCGGAGGGCCTGCGCCGGGAAGTGGCGGAGCGCGTCATGCGGATGGGCGCGATGTACGCTGAATTTACCGACAGGCTCATGGATTGAGCCCCTCACCCCTTAGCCTGAATACGGAAGGAAATCGCGTAAGACGATTGCGGCCGCCGGAATGCTGGCAACCGGAGCCGGTGAGACGGCGCGATTCGACCAGTCCCTCCGGATTTGTCTGCCGGACTTGTGACTCCGATGTATCGAAGGTGGTCGTCAGTGTGTGTCGGTTCAACGAAAGACTGCGAAATTTATTCGTAGAAACCATTGGATAAAAATTCGCGAATGACTGTGACCGATAGGAGCTACTTTTCATATTGGGGGAAAGCAGGTAAGGAGGACGACTTCCACCTGCTACCGTTCCATTCTCTGGATGTGGCTGCCGTCGCTCATGTGCTTTTGGCGGAGCGGGGCGATTGGCGAAGCTATATGGCCTCGTTGCTGCGCTGGCCTGTCGACGAAGTTGAGAACTGGCTTCCGTTCCTCATCGCATTGCACGACCTGGGCAAGTTCGCGTCACCATTTCAGAGTCTGCGGCCTGACATTGCACGTTTTCTGAAGCATGAATTGCAAGTGCGTGAATGCCCGGTAAGGCACGATACGTTGGGATTCATGCTCTGGGAATTCGCACTCCACAAGTCGCTATTCGATCAAGAATCGGTACCGTCGCTTCCTCCGCCTGCACGGCGTTCGCCGGCTGCGATCAGTTATCTAATGCGTGCGGTTACCGGCCATCATGGAAAACCGCCTAAAGAAGCCGCGCAAAAGTATTTGCGGCCGGAGTGGTTTGATGAGTCGGATATGGGAGCAGCACAAGCATTTGTTAAAGACGCTGCCAACCTTCTGCTGCCGCCGGATTGCGAGTGGCCGTCGTCCAGTTCCGAACACCTTAAAACCGCATCCTGGTGGTTAGCGGGCTTTACTGTCTTGTGCGACTGGGTGGGATCAAATCGCCGATACTTTGCGTACCACCAAGAGCCTATCCCGTTGTCGACTTACTGGCATGGGGCAAAGTGCGTTGCAGCGGCGGCCGTGGCTGAGTGTGGACTTAAACAGGTCGCATTGAGCAATGACTTGTCGCTCAGAGATTGTTTTGCGACTTGTCCGGCCGACCTTGAGCCAACGCCGCTCCAAGCTGTGGCGGCCAGCTGCACACTGGGCAAGGGTCCACAGCTTTTCATTCTCGAGGACGTAACGGGAGCCGGCAAGACTGAAGCTGCGCTGGTGCTGGCACATCGCATGATGCGGCAAGGACTGGCTTCCAGTCTCTATTTTGCACTTCCGACGATGGCCACCGCGAATGCAATGTACGACCGAATCGGAGGCGTCTATGGCCGCATGTTTGCCGAAGACGGCCGTGCGAGCCTGGTGCTTGCGCACGGCCAAGCCGGGCAAATGAGCAGATTCCGCGATAGCGTCTTGCCAATCGCCGGCGAAGAAACCGGCGAGTACGGAGACAAGACTTTGTCGGCGACGGCTGCTTGCACGGCGTGGCTCGCGGACAACCGTAAGAAGGCATTGCTTGCCAACGTGGGCGTGGGGACGATTGATCAGGCTATGCTGGCGGTGCTGCATGCGAAACACCAGTCTTTGCGGTTGCTCGGTCTCCTCGACAAGCTGCTGATCGTCGATGAAGTCCACGCGTGCGATGCCTACATGCTGCGTTTGCTTGAATCGCTGCTGCGCGCACATGCGCGCTCTGGCGGGAGCGCCATTTTGCTGTCCGCGACCCTCGCGGTAAATCAGCGGGAAAAATTGATGACAGCCTTTAGAGAAGGGCGCGGTGCTGCCGGTCTGCTGGCGGCCGACGCAAGCTACCCCGCTCTCAGCCACTGTTCGGATACCGTTTGTGGATCCCAGCCTGTAGATGCTGCTCCCGACAGTCGACGTACAGTAGCTGCACACTGTACTGATGATATCGATAGCGTGTATCGGACGCTGGCGGAAGCAGCCACCAAAGGGGGCTGCGCATGCTGGATACGCAACACCGTCGATGACGCCCGGGAGGCCTCCGAAACGCTGCGAAGCCGGTATCCAGACGTGACGGTCCATCTATTTCACGCGCGCTACTGCTTAAGAGACAGGCTGGAAATTGAGCGGTGCGCCTTGGAAAGGTTCGGAGCTTTAAGCGGCCCGGAACAACGTGCGGGACAAATACTCATTGCCACCCAGGTTGTCGAACAGTCTCTCGACGTCGATTTTGACGTGCTGGCCAGCGATTTGGCTCCGATTGATCGGCTGATTCAACGCGCTGGCCGTCTGCACCGGCATGCCCGTGCCATCGACGGCTCACGGATAGATGCATGTGATCAGCGCGGAGAGCCGGTTCTTCATGTCTATGCGCCAGCATGGAAGGATCGGCCGGGAAGGGATTGGCTTCAGGCCGATCTTCCGGGGACTGCTGCCGTCTACAGAGGTATGGATGCCCACCTCTGGCTTACGCAGATGTTGTTACGCGAGCACGGTGGATTCCAGACACCGGGCGACGTCCGTCGTATGGTGGAGGGCGTGTATGGCGACGATGCGAACGAGATGGTTCCCGAGGGGCTGCAACCGGCATGGCAGGCTTGGCAGGGCGAAAATCTGGCCGATGCCAGCGTCGGCAGTTTGAACAGCATCCACATTGAAGGGGGCTATATCTCCGAAGGCGTATGGACCGAAGACATCGTTACGCCCACCCGTTTGGGCGAACCCAGCGTGACAATCGTGCTGGGCCGGCGTGACGGCGGTCGTATTGCATTCTGGGTTGAAACTGGGAACTGGGCGCTAAGCAGCCTTCAAATACTCGCGAAATATGCCCGAGAGCCGGTCCAGCCGGCCGATGTGTCTGACCAGGCGTGGCAAGACTGGTTGAATGAATTGCCCGCACAGGGACGGTGGTGCATTCCCGTGGTGTTGTCACGCCAAAATGATGGCTGGGCTGGTCGTGTCAAGAGCGCCGACGACACGATTCGAACCGTTCAGTACACCGCGGAGACTGGATTATCGGTCGATAGAGACCGCTTGCGCCCGAAGAATCCGCCACCAAGGGGTGGCAGGGAGGAATAGACCGTTGGATAGCTTCAATTTATTGCACGAACCTTGGCTGCCGATCCGCCGCCGATCGGGTCGAACCGACTATGTGGCGCCTTGGCAGCTAACCGAGCCCGACGATCCGCCGGTAGCCCTGGCAGCGCCTCGCGCCGATTTTAACGGCGCTTTGGCTCAATTCTGGATTGGTCTGCTGCAAACGGCTTTCGCGCCGACGAGCAGTGAGCATTGGGAAGAACTGTTCGAGGCACCGCCCGGTCCGGACCGACTACGTGAGGCGTTTGCGCCTTATGCGAGTGCTTTTGAGTTAACGGCCGATGGTCCTCGTTTCATGCAGGACATAAATTCGCTGCCGGACGCGCCCGAGGTCGAGATCGCATCATTGTTGATTGAGATGCCTGGCGGCAACACGCTCAAGAACAACGCGGATCATTTCGTCAAACGAGGCGGCGTTACCGGTCTATGCCCGTCCTGCGCTGCTTCGGCGCTCTTTACTTTGCAGATCAACGCCCCGAGCGGCGGAGTCGGCCACCGCACGGGGCTGCGTGGCGGCGGTCCGCTTACAACCCTTTTATTGGCCGATCCGAACAGTCCGGGCGGACTCGATACAACACTATGGCACGACCTGTGGCTCAACGTTTTGCCAAGCGGCGAGCGGCTGACGGGGAATGTTGGCAAAGCTGATCAGGCAGACATTTTTCCCTGGCTTGGCGAAACCCGAACTAGCGAGAAGGGCAGCGGCTGGGAGACGACGCCGGAAGACACACACCCGCATCAAATGTACTGGAGCATGCCGCGCAGGATTCGGCTGCAAACGACCGATCTGGAATCAGGCGCCTGTGGCGTTTGCGGTAGGGCATCTGAAGAATTGATCACCACCTACCGCACAAAAAACTATGGCGTCAATTATTTCGGCGCATGGCAGCATCCTCTTTCGCCGTACTACGTTGATACGAATGGTCAAATACTACCGCTTCATGCCCAGCCAGGCGGCATCTCGTACCGGCACTGGCTGACTCTCGGGTACCTCGAAGATTCCGGCCCGGGTGGCACCCTCAGAGCGCAAAACGTAAAGACCTGTCTCCGAGAAAATCGCCTGCTGACAGGCGAGCAGTTACGCCTTTGGTCGTTCGGCTATGACATGGCAAATATGAAAGCAAGGTGCTGGTATGAAGCCGTTATGCCCTTGTATCTGCTCCCGGCCAACAGGCAACAGGCGTTCATCGCTGACGTTGACTGCATGGTGGCTGCTGGCAACAAGGTTGCACAAACGTTGAGGATGTGCATACGCGATGCATGGTTCGATGCGGGGAGCGAAGTTCGAGGCGACATGTCATTCATTCCGGAGATGTTTTATGAACGAACGGAGTCGGATTTTTACCGGCTGCTTCAGTCGCTGGCTGGAGAAGATCCGGCGGGCGTCGAGTTGCGACTTCGATGGCTGAAGGTTATTCAAAAAGCCGCGCTGGCAATCTTTGACGCACAAGCGGCCAGCGATTCATTCAGCTATGGAAATCCGAAGCGAGTAGCGGTCGCGCACGCGCGTCTGAATCGTTATTTAAATGGTAAATCGCTGCGAGAAGAACTCAACCTTGGTGATGCGCGGGAGGTAGCATGAGCATTAGATTCAAAGCCGAAAATCCAGCCGGAGAGGCGCTGCGGGCGTGGCTGGAACGATTGGATAAGAACCACGGAGACCGAGCATCTATCCGCAGATGCCGCGATGCAGGCGCAGTCGCCTTTCAACCGGCCTTTGTACGCTTTTTCATATCTGATCTGCGGCCGCTTTTTGGTCCGCAAGCCGGGGCGATGCGGCTCGCCGGCATATTCGGTCTGGCGTCCCACCTGGACGGGAATAAGCCGTGCGTGCTGGGGACGGGAGACAGCATGGCTCGCCAAATGGCGTCGAGCCGGCCGGGGCAAAGCGGCGGCCCGCGTATCAGTGAACTGCGTTTCAGGCGTTTATTGCAATACGAACGCGATGATCTTTACCGGCCTATGCTGCGTATCATACGCGCGCTTCACGGCGAGGCGAACGTCTACGATTTGGCCGATGCGGTCTACTACTGGGGAGACAACGTCCGCAAGCGTTGGGCTTTTGACTACTTTCCGTACAGTGAAAATCGATAAAGGAGATACAGATGAATCGTTTTGCACAGATACACCTGCTTACGGCATATCCGCCGGCCAATCTGAACCGGGACGACCTGGGCCGCCCGAAGACGGCCCGAATGGGCGGCGCGGAACGTTTGCGCGTGTCTTCTCAAAGCTTGAAGCGCGCCTGGCGAACGTCGGCTGTTTTCCAGGAAGCGCTAGCCGGGCATGTCGGAAAGCGGACGAAAGAACTTGGTATTGGCATATATGAGCGCTTCACAGAATCCGGTGTGGATGCAAAGAAGGCGCGCGAGTGGACAAAGTTGATCGCCGCTACCTTCGGTAAGTTGAAGGCGTCAAAGAAGGACAAGCCGCTAAATGATCTTGAGATTGAACAGCTCGCGCATTTCTCACCTGTTGAAATTGCGGCGGTGGATGCATTGGTAGCGAAGCTGGCGGAGGAGAAGCGAGCGCCGACTGAAGCCGAACTGGAGATCTTGCGAAAGAATCATCAGTCGGCTGATATAGCACTATTTGGCCGAATGCTCGCGGCGGCGCCATCTTTTAACGTAGAAGCCGCCGCCCAGGTTGCACATGCCGTAACGGTTCACAAGGTGGCCGTCGAAGACGATTTCTTTACCGCCGTGGACGACCTGAATCCTCGTGACGAAGACCTTGGGGCGGGTCACATGGGTATTACCGAATTTGGCGCCGGACTGTTCTATCTTTATATTTGCATCGACCGTGCATTGCTTGTCGAAAATCTGAAAGGGGACAAGGATCTCGCCAGCCAGGCGATCGCTGCGTTGGTGGAAGCAGCAGCGACCGTCGCGCCAACCGGCAAGCAGGCGAGTTTCGGCTCCCGCGCTCGCGCAAGTTACGTGTTTTGCGAAACCGGCGATGCGCAACCACGGTCGTTGGTCAGCGCGTTTTTGAAACCGGTGGAGGGGCAGGATCAGTTTAGCGATGCGGTCGAAAGTCTTGAGAAACTGGTCAAGGCTTTTGACCAGGCGTATGGCGACGGGGCGAGTGCGACGGCAAAGATTAACGTCGCTGCCGGAACAGGAAGCCTGAAGGAAGTCATTGCCTGCGCGTCGGAGCTTGGTGATGACTGATTTCCTCCTGTTTCGTCTCTACGGGCCGATGGCATCCTGGGGCGAGGAGGCAGTTGGCGAATATCGCCCGACGGCGAGGCATCCGGGAAAGTCAGCTATCCTGGGTCTAATCGCCGCGGCGCTGGGAATCAGACGATCGCGGTCCGATGCCTTATCTGCATTATCCGCAGGATATGGCGTAGCCGTGCGCGTTGACGCAGCCGGCGAGCTGCTTCGCGATTACCACACGGTACAAACGCCGCCGAACCGTCGCAACCAACGCTACTACACTCGCCGCGACGAGCTGACCTGGAACGACCCATATACGCTTGTATCGCAGCGCGATTATCGTGTTGAGGCGGCCTGGACGATTGCTTTGTGGCTCGCCGAGAAGCCGCCGGAGTCGCTGGCTACCTTGGCGGCAGCCTTGCGTGAACCTGAGTTGACACTTTATCTGGGCCGGAAGTCATGCCCGCTGGCGATGCCGTTGGCGCCCCGCATTGTCCAGGCGGCTAGCCTGAAATCGGCCTTTGATGCTTTCCCCGCAATAGACTCGCAATGGCCGGATGCGATGGCCGCGGGATTTGCGTCGCTTGCTGCAGAAACTGGCGACGAATTCTATTGGGATGAATGCGACGACAGCTTTGCTGGCATGTCGACGGGAATGGTCCATTTTCGACGGGATCAATCCCTTGATCGTGGCCGCTGGCAATTCGAGCAGCGCCGGGAGCATGGCTTGGCTGGTGTGAAGGGGGGTGAATGATGTATTTCAGCCGCGTACGGATCAGGCCGGATCACAGATCCCTCCAGAGCCTATTCACCGCTGATGGCTATGCTGAGCACAAACTCTTGTGGAGCCTTTTTTCCGCACAAACAAGCGGCTCGCGCCCATTCTTGTATCGGTCGGACATTGAGCGGGGCGGGACGAGCTTTCTTGTAGTTTCGAACGAAGCCCCACGGGCAGACCACCCCGTGCTCGTCGTGGAAACAAAGGATTATCAGCCCCAACTGAAAGCAGGGGAGCGGCTCGAATTCCGACTGCGCGCGAATCCGGTTATCAGTCGCCGCGACGATTCGGGCAAGCTGCATCGGCACGACGTTGTGATGGACGCCAAACGCCGCAATAGTGGGGATGAAAACCTGAATCTCATGGTGATCGTGCAAGCCGCTGGTGCAGAATGGCTGGCGAAGCGATCCGAGAAGCATGGGTTCGAAGTGGCCGCCAGCGAGCTGCGAGTAGATGGCTACCGGCAACATCGCTGGTTCAAGCGCACCCAGTCGCGGCCAGTGCGGTTGAGCACGCTCGACTTTGCCGGCGTATTGACGGTGTCCGATCCCGCAACCTTTACCAACGCATTGATAAATGGCATCGGATCAGCGAAAGGGTTCGGTTGCGGTCTTCTGCTCGTGCGGCGGCTCGGAGGATGCTGACCGCGGCAACACCAGGTGCATGCGGATGTTACCGCCGTTCAAACCATTGCCCATGAAAGACCGGGTTTCGATGATGTTCGTGCAATACGGGCAAATCGATGTAATCGATGGAGCCTTCGTCGTTGTCGACCAGAATGGCGTGCGTACTCACATCCCTGTTGGCTCGGTGGCATGCCTGATGCTTGAGCCGGGTACAAGAGTGTCTCATGCCGCAGCCGCGCTGGCATCGCGAGTGGGCACGCTGCTGGTTTGGGTGGGCGAAGCAGGCGTCCGCTTGTACAGCAGCGGCCAACCTGGTGGAGCCCGATCCGACAAGCTCTTATATCAGGCGAAGCTGGCGCTCGAGGATTCTCTGCGGCTCAAGGTCGTGCGCAAAATGTACGAGGTGCGGTTCGGCGAAAGAGCGCCTGCGCGACGCAGCGTTGAACAATTGAGGGGTATAGAAGGCGTTCGCGTCAGGGAGACATACAAGCGTTTGGCGCAGCGCGTGGGATTGAAGTGGAACGCGCGCAAGTATGATCCTGACAATTGGGATTCAGCCGACGTGCCGAACAAGTGCCTTTCTGCGGCAACTTCCTGTCTTTATGGAATAACGGAGGCCGCCGTCCTGGCAGCGGGTTACGCGCCCGCAATCGGATTCGTCCATACGGGCAAGCCCCTTTCGTTCGTTTACGACATCGCCGACCTGTTCAAGTTCGATACTGTCGTTCCCGCGGCATTTCGTATTGCGGCCAAGGCGCCGCGTGACGCGGTGCGGCAAGTACGCTTGGCCTGTCGCGACATGTTTCGCGAAACGCGCATTCTCGGCCGCATCATTCCCGCGATCGAAGAGGTGTTAGCCGCAGGCGAAATTCAACCTCCACCGCCACCGCCGGAATCCGTGCCGCCGGCAATACCCGTGCCGGAAGGAATTGGTGAAAGCGGGCATCGCGTCCAGGGATGAGCTTCCTTACGGTAGTGACTGAGAACGTTCCCCCACGCCTTCGCGGCAGATTGGCAGTGTGGCTCATAGAAGTTCGGGCAGGCGTATATTTGGGGAATGTCTCCAAGCGCACCCGAGAAATGATCTGGCAAAACCTGGAAGACGGCGTTGAGGAAGGAAACGCGGTTATGGCGTGGGCGGCGTCCAATGAATCGGGTTTTGAGTTTCAGACACTGGGAAGTAACCGCCGTGAGCCTGTGGATTGGGACGGCATTCGGCTCGTTTCATTTCAGCCGGCGCAAGATCCCTAGAAATGCTCTTTAACAACTTGGATCGCAGGCGGGCTTTTTTCGCCATCTGAACCGGTAGGTTCAGGTGTGCAGAAAAAATGCCCGTAGCACAATAAGTTACACTAAGAGCGTTCCCCGCGTACGCGGGGATGAACCGACGAACGCCAAGTTAAAGGCGCGCGCGTCACTGCGTTCCCCGCGTACGCGGGGATGAACCGGTGATGCACCTGCGCAGGCCTCCGGCGCGGCCGCGTTCCCCGCGTACGCGGGGATGAACCGTAACCAGACGGTTACCTTGTGCGTCGTAAAGCGCGTTCCCCGCGTACGCGGGGATGAACCGGCAAGGCGCTTGGTGACGTATTGCGCGAGCCAGGCGTTCCCCGCGTACGCGGGGATGAACCGCCGAGCGTGTTCTTGCCCTTCACGCGGCCTTCGCGTTCCCCGCGTACGCGGGGATGAACCGTCACTTACGGCCAGAATGGCTGGCACCCTCATGCGTTCCCCGCGTACGCGGGGATGAACCGGCGCTTTTTCTCTACTTCTCCGGTCGCCATGTCGCGTTCCCCGCGTACGCGGGGATGAACCGGGCGAGCCGGATAGGCTGCCGCGCTGCTGGTGGCGTTCCCCGCGTACGCGGGGATGAACCGGTAATAGCATACGCGGCGTCGATTTGCGCAAAGCGTTCCCCGCGTACGCGGGGATGAACCGTTGCTGCGCCGCGCTCTTCCGTACCTCGATACGCGTTCCCCGCGTACGCGGGGATGAACCGATGAAAACGGCGCTCGTAATGCATGGCCCGCAGCGTTCCCCGCGTACGCGGGGATGAACCGCATTCCCACGATTACGGTTCGGGCACCGCCGCGCGTTCCCCGCGTACGCGGGGATGAACCAGCTGGTAGTCGAAAATGAGTTCCGAAAATTGTCGCGTTCCCCGCGTACGCGGGGATGAACCGAGAGCTTCCGTACCGGTGGCCTCGCCTGGCGCGCGTTCCCCGCGTACGCGGGGATGAACCGGAACTAGGCCAGATTGCTTATGCGACGCCGGGGCGTTCCCCGCGTACGCGGGGATGAACCGTTCATTAGCTGCCAGCGTACGCGCGCAGTAATGCGTTCCCCGCGTACGCGGGGATGAACCCGGTTCCGTAATGTTCCTGTACATCTAGCACGCGCGTTCCCCGCGTACGCGGGGATGAACCGATGTCGGAACACGGAGTTAAGTTCGACCGCGTGCGTTCCCCGCGTACGCGGGGATGAACCGTTTGCCGACCTGTTGAAAATCCACATTGTCCAGCGTTCCCCGCGTACGCGGGGATGAACCGTAGCGAGCCGGCACCAGGAACCCTTTGGCAGTGCGTTCCCCGCGTACGCGGGGATGAACCGACGGGCGCAAAGACGATATTGGCGTTACCCGACGCGTTCCCCGCGTACGCGGGGATGAATCGGTTCCGCAGATCGTACGCGGACAAACCACGGCGCGTTCCCCGCGTACGCGGGGATGAACCGGACATGCCGGCGGCCGCACCGGCGGCCTGCGCGCGTTCCCCGCGTACGCGGGATGAACCGAGGTTACAGCAGACTTCACGCCGTTTTTAATCGCGTTCCCCGCGTACGCGGGGATGAACCGTCGCCCGAGTAGCAAATGAGCCTAACGGCATTGCGTTCCCCGCGTACGCGGGGATGAACCGCAAACGATGAAGGGAACCCGGTTCCTCTCTCGGCGTTCCCCGCGTACGCGGGGATGAACCGTAGACCGGCTGCGAAAGGCAGGTGCTGGTAAAGCGTTCCCCGCGTACGCGGGGATGAACCGCGAACGTATTCATCCGCCGCGCCGCTACCGGCGCGTTCCCCGCGTACGCGGGGATGAACCGAAGGACGCGGACAGCTGCCTTATTGCAACCCAGCGTTCCCCGCGTACGCGGGGATGAACCGCTAATCAGCCGTTGAAAGAGATGCTAGGAAAACGCGTTCCCCGCGTACGCGGGGATGAACCGACTTTGGCGAGCCCGGCCAGGCCGTTGAATAGCGCGTTCCCCGCGTACGCGGGGATGAACCGACGTTCCCATGGTTGGGCGGTCCCGGTCGGATGCGTTCCCCGCGTACGCGGGGATGAACCGCCGGCCGAAGTTCGACAGCTTGAGGTCGGTGAGCGTTCCCCGCGTACGCGGGGATGAACCGTTCGTCTTCAGCGTCCAGCATGTCACGATCATGCGTTCCCCGCGTACGCGGGGATGAACCGGGTCAAACCCTGTTATATACTGGTCGATAGTTGCGTTCCCCGCGTACGCGGGGATGAACCGGTTTCCAAATACCTTGCCAAACTCTTCAAAGCGCGTTCCCCGCGTACGCGGGGATGAACCGAAAAAGCGCGCCAGTCTCAACCACAAAACGATGCGTTCCCCGCGTACGCGGGGATGAACCGCCGTAAAATCCTTTAATCCCGCAGTTATACATGCGTTCCCCGCGCGGGGATGAACCGATTATTATGGTCCGCTGGGTAACATCGCAAAGGCGTTCCCCGCGTACGCGGGGATGAACCTGCAGATAACCAGGTCCGAATCCGTGACGATAACGCGTTCCCCGCGTACGCGGGGATGAACCGTTGGCGCGCCGCCTCGGCTTGATTCCAGCCGAGCGTTCCCCGCGTACGCGGGGATGAACCGTAAATTAACAACGTCGCCGGCACGCTGACCGGGCGTTCCCCGCGTACGCGGGGATGAACCGCAGCCGCCATGTCTCACGCGGGAGCCGATCATGCGTTCCCCGCGTACGCGGGGATGAACCGTACATGGCGGACGTGCTCAACGTGCCGGCCGAAGCGTTCCCCGCGTACGCGGGGATCAACCGACGACCCGATACATGACGCTGCCGCTTTTGGTCGCGTTCCCCGCGTACGCGGGGATGAACCGGGCTACGACTCAAACCCTACATGGACACGGTCGCGTTCCCCGCGTACGCGGGGATGAACCGTATCTGCTCGGCTTGCCACCAATCGGGCTGTTGCGTTCCCCGCGTACGCGGGGATGAACCGCCGTTGTCCGGCACAGGACAAGGCGCGACCGGGCGTTCCCCGCGTACGCGGGGATGAACCGGTGCTCTGATGGCGGCGGGCGTCGGTTACAAAGCGTTCCCCGCGTACGCGGGGATGAACCGTCGAGGAACTTGAGTTCCATCGCCAACCGCAAGCGTTCCCCGCGTACGCGGGGATGAACCGCTGGCGGGAAAATGATTGATGCAGCTGCAATGGCGTTCCCCGCGTACGCGGGGATGAACCGTCAAGAAATCGGGCGTGGTTATATTCGAGGATGCGTTCCCCGCGTACGCGGGGATGAACCGCCATTTGCCAGCCAATTTATGCGTGCGTGTGAGCGTTCCCCGCGTACGCGGGGATGAACCGCGTGGATACGCTCGGTCGCGAACCCGGCGAATGCGTTCCCCGCGTACGCGGGGATGAACCGTCCGTGCTGGTGTTGACGCCGCTGGCGGTCGCGCGTTCCCCGCGTACGCGGGGATGAACCGTCCGGCCTGGTCTCCGCCCGCCGAGTCGCTAGGCGTTCCCCGCGTACGCGGGGATGAACCTCCGGATTGTCGAGCATCATCCGCTTGAAACTCGCGTTCCCCGCGTACGCGGGGATGAACCGCTCAACCGCGGCGACTTCACCGAGCATCTGGCGCGTTCCCCGCGTACGCGGGGATGAACCGAGAACCGCAACAACGGCCGGTCGCCGCTACAGGCGTTCCCCGCGTACGCGGGGATGAACCGCCTCATCAATGGTCAGCCCATGCAGATGCGCCGCGTTCCCCGCGTACGCGGGGATGAACCGATCATATAGTGGGGCAGGATGGTGAATCTGTTGCGTTCCCCGCGTACGCGGGGATGAACCGGTTGCCGCGCTACGCGGCGGCGGTCATTGATCGCGTTCCCCGCGTACGCGGGGATGAACCGTGATCAAGCTGTTTTACAAGCTGCGGGAAGCAGCGTTCCCCGCGTACGCGGGGATGAACCGTTTCAACCTTAAACTTGAGTAAACCGCTATGAGCGTTCCCCGCGTACGCGGGGATGAACCGGCGAAGGACAGGGCCGGCGCGGTGCATACCTGGCGTTCCCCGCGTACGCGGGGATGAACCAGGTGAAAGCCGAACGCAAGCGCGAGGCGCGGAGCGTTCCCCGCGTACGCGGGGATGAACCGTCGAATTCGTGCAACCCAAGGCCGTCGCCAAAGCGTTCCCCGCGTACGCGGGGATGAACCGTTTCTTCTCGCCTGCTCCGGCACAGGCTCACCGCGTTCCCCGCGTACGCGGGGATGAACCGAATCAGGGCCAGTCTGGCATCAGCGGCGCGGCGCGTTCCCCGCGTACGCGGGGATGAACCGATTGTACCCTTCGGCTCGGATTGCATCCTCGAGCGTTCCCCGCGTACGCGGGGATGAACCGCCCGGCGGGATGATGATCTCGCGTCCCAAGTAGCGTTCCCCGCGTACGCGGGGATGAACCGTCCCTGTTTTTATTAGGGGTGGCCGCAATACTGCGTTCCCCGCGTACGCGGGGATGAACCGTTATACCCTTCGGCTCGGATTGCATCCTCGATCGCGTTCCCCGCGTACGCGGGGATGAACCGGACGCGGACGTGCTAAAAGGCAAGGTCTCGAAGCGTTCCCCGCGTACGCGGGGATGAACCGTTTTCAATGCCGACCGCGGACGGAGTAGCAGTGCGTTCCCCGCGTCCGCGGGGATGAACCGGCAACGCGTT
>DASSTE010000064.1:0-35490 GCA_035708085.1 Gammaproteobacteria bacterium
ATACTGGCCACGGAAAAAACTTGCCTAACCTGTTGATTTTATTGATGCGGAAAGTAGCGAATTCAACGTTTTTGAGTAGTGACAAAAACCGCTATTAATCTTTATAATCAACGGGTTAGGCGTGGTTGCGCCTGTATATGGGGTGCAGGTGGTCGGAGGTTCAAATCCTCTCGCCCCGACCATTTCCCCGCCTCAAGTCTCTGGTAAAATCCCGCTTTTCGAACCAATCAAAAGTCGCTCGTCGATTGCGGCGGGCCGGAGGCAGATCATGGATTTTGAAGGACTGAATAAAACGGCGCGAGCGCTGGTCACGGAAGGCAAGGGGATTCTCGCGGCGGACGAAAGCACCGGAACCATCAAGAAGCGCTTTGACGTGATCAACGTCGAGTCGACCGAAGAAACCCGTCGCGCGTATCGCGATTTGCTGTTCACGACGCCGGACATGGAGCGGTTCATCAGCGGCGTGATCCTCTATGACGAGACGATCCGCCAAAGCACCGCCGACGGCACCCCCTTTCCCAAGCATCTGGCAGGCCTCGGCGTCATTCCTGGTATCAAGGTCGACAAGGGCGCGAAGCCGCTGGCCGGACATCCTGACGAGAAGGTCACGGAAGGGCTGGACGGCCTGCGCGACCGGCTGAAGGAATACGCGGATCTGGGCGCGAAGTTCGCCAAATGGCGCGGCGTCATCACGATCGGTGACGGGATTCCGAGCCACGCCTGCATCGCGGCCAACGCCCACGCGCTGGCGCGTTACGCGACGCTGTGCCAGGAAGCCGGGATTGTGCCGATCGTCGAACCGGAAGTGCTGATGGATGGTGCGCACGACATCGCGCGTTGCGAAGCCGTCACCGGTGCAACGCTGAAAGCCGTGTTCGATGCACTGGTGGAGCAGGGCGTCCGCCTCGAGGGCATGCTACTCAAGCCGAACATGGTGATTTCGGGCGAGGACTGCCCGAAGCAGGCGAGTGTGGACGAAGTTGCCGCGGCGACCGTACGCTGCCTGCGCCGTTTTGTGCCTGCAGCAGTGCCGGGCATCGTCTTCCTGTCCGGCGGCCAGAGCGCGGAGCTTGCGACCGAGCATCTGAACGCCATGCACAAGCTGGGCCCGCATCCGTGGGCGCTCAGCTTTTCCTACGGGCGGGCGCTACAGGCGCCGGCACTCGAGCAGTGGCGCGGCAAGGAGAGCAACGTCGCGGCTGCGAAGCGGGCATTCCGCCATCGCGCCGAGTGCAATTCCGCCGCGACCCGCGGCGACTACTCCGCGACCATGGAGAAGCAGGCGGCAGCCTGACGCTGTCTTCGGCTGGCGCGGCATGGCCGCGCCCGCAATCGGCGCACTTCAATCCAATTACCCTGGGGAGCCGATGACGGCGAGCAATCAGATTATCGAGATCCGCGGGCTGCGCTACATGCGCGGCGAGCACGTCATCTTCGACAATCTCGATATCGACATCGAGCGCGGCAAGATCACCGCGATCATGGGTCCGAGCGGCACCGGCAAGACGACGCTGCTCAGGCTGATCACGGGCCAGTTGCTGCCCGATCGCGGCCAGATCCTCGTCGACGGCGAGGATGTGCCGCGGCTGAGGACGAAAGACCTGTACAAGCTGCGTCACCGGATGGGCATGCTGTTCCAGAACGGCGCGTTACTCACCGATCTGACGGTATTCGAGAACGTCGCGTTTCCGCTGCGCGAGCATACCGATCTGCCCGAAAGCCTGATCCGTCACCTGGTGCTGATGAAGCTTCAGGCGGTCGGCCTGCGCGGCACCTGGAACATGATGCCGGGTGACCTCTCGGGCGGCATGGCACGGCGTGTGGCGCTGGCGCGCGCGATCATCATGGATCCGCAGATGATTTTCTACGACGAGCCGTTCACCGGCCTCGATCCGATCTCGATGGGCGTCATCGTACGCCTGATCAAGATGCTCAACGACACGCTGAATCTCACCAGCATCATCGTCTCGCACGATGTCGCCGAGATCGCGACCGTCGCCGATCAGAGCTACCTGATCGCCGGCGGCCGGGTGCAGGCGCGCGGCACGCCGGAGGAACTGGAGCACAGTCCTTCGGCGCAGGTGCGCCAGTTCATGAAGGGCTTGGCCGACGGGCCGGTGCCGTTTCATTATCCGGGGCCGGATTATCGCGAGCAGCTGTTCGGCGAGGAGGTCTGATGGCGGTCTTGCGGTACTTGCGTTATTCGATCCAGGACTTCATCGAAACCTTCGGTGCATCGCAGCTGTTCCTGGCGCGCCTGCTGGCGTATTCGCCGCGCACCCTGGTCCGCCCGCGGCTGGTGATTCACCAGATCTATTCGGTGGGCGCCGGCGCGGTTGTCCTGATCGCCTTTTCGGGCTTCTTCGTCGGCCTGGTGATGGCGCTGCAAAGCTACCAGTCGCTGTCCAAGTTCGGTGCCACCGGCGAGGTCGGGACGCTGCTCGCGCTGGCGCTGTTCCGCGAACTTGGGCCGGTGATTACGGCGCTGCTGTTCGTCGGCCGCTCCGGCACCCAACTCGCGTCCGAGATCGGCCTGATGCGTGCCACCGACCAACTCTCCGGTATGCAGATGATGGCGGTCGATCCGATTCGCCGCATTATCGTGCCGCGATTTCTTGCCGGCGCCATTTCATTGCCGCTGCTGGCAATGATTTTCAGCGCGATCGGCATTCTCGGGGGTTACATTCTGGTGGTGCTGTACCTGGGCGTCGACCCCGGCGCGTTCTGGGGCCAGATGCGTGCCAACGTCGCGCTGGTCAACGACATCCTCAACGGCTTTTTCAAGGCCATCATCTTCGGCGGCGTGGTGACGATGATCGCGCTGTTCGAAGGCTATAACGCCTGGCCGACGGCCGAGGGCGTCGGCCGCGCCACCACGCGCACGGTGGTGATCAGCTCGATCACGATCTTCGCGCTCGACTATATCCTCACCGCGTTCATGTACAGGGGCATTTAGAAATATGTGCAGGGGTTACGAATGAAACAGACACGAGCGGTGGAGTTTGGAACGGGGCTTTTTATCCTGTTCGGCATTCTGGCGTTATTTTTCCTCGCGACGCAGACCACCAATTTTCAGTACGTATCCGGCAACGCCTACCAGGTGACCGCAGTGTTCCAGAACATCGGCGGCCTGAAGGTGCGCGCGCCCGTCAGCATGGCGGGCGTCAAGATCGGCCGGGTTACCGCGATCGATCTCGATCCGCAACGCCTCGAAGCGGTCGTGACGATCAGCATCGACCAGAAGTATGACAAGCTGCCCAAGGATACCGCGGCGAGCATTCTGACGGCCGGCCTGCTGGGCGAGCAGTATATTGGCCTGAGCCCCGGCGCCTCGAGCGAATATTTGCAGAACGGCGACCGGATTCAGTTTACCCAATCGGCTATCATCCTCGAGCATCTGATCGGCCAGTTCATCGCCGGTATGGGTTCATCGAGTTCATCGGAGAAATGACAATGATGTACAAGCTATTTTTGCCGTTCGCGCTGATCGCAGGACTGCTGGCGCTGTCGCCGGCCTTTGCCGCCACTTCGAGCAACAGCAACATCACTCCGCCGGACAAGGTTGTCGAGCAGACGGCGACCGACGTGCTCAGCACCATCCGCAACAACCAGAAGAAGTTCAGCCACAATCCGCACGCCGTGTACGAGCTCGTCCAGAAGGATATGGCGCCGCATTTCGACTTCGATTACGCGGCCCGACTGGTCCTCGGTCGGCACTGGCGCGATGCCAGCGAGCAGCAACGCAAAGCCTTCATCGAGGCGTTCGAACACTATCTCGTCAACAGCTATGCCGACGAACTGGTGAAGCAGGCTGGTGCGAAGGTAAAAGTGGAGCCGTTTCGCGGCTCGGCGAGCGATGAGCGCGCCAATATCCGCACTACGGTCGTTCCGGAAAACGGCAAGCCGATCCAGGTCGACTATGCAATGCATCGCACCGACGATGGCTGGAAGGCCTTTGACGTTCGCGCCGAAGGTATTTCGTACGTGATGAGCTATCGCAATACCTTCGACAACGAAATCAACCAGACGAGCCTCGACGCGCTGATCAAGCGGTTGCAACAGAAGACCAAGGCGAAGGAAACCACCAGCAAGGCCCGTTCGTAGTGGGGCAAGGGATTGAGCTGGAAAGCCTCGGCAACGGCCGCTTCCTGGTCAGCGGCGCGTTGACTTTCGCGACCGCGAATATGGCGCTCGCCGAAAGTCAGCGCCTGTTCGAACATTTCCAGGAACTCGACCTCGACCTGGCGCATGTCGACGAAAGCGACAGTGCCGGGCTCGCTGTATTAATCGAATGGGTTAGCCGTGCCGGTCGCGACGGCAAGGAAATCCGCTTGCGGCATGTGCCGCGGCAGCTCGAAGCGCTTGCCGTGATCAGCGAGGTCGAAAGCCTGCTGCCGATAGTCGAGGAGGAGGCGGAAGCCTAGTCCGAACCGGAATCGTCCGGCGGCAGATCGGGATATTGCGGCGGCGGCGGATTGCCGTCGTAGATCAGGAACTGGCGGTGCTGCAGGAACGCATCGCGGATGAAGACGTACGGGTCGAACGCATTCTCCACCTGGCCCTGAAGGTCGAGCAACTGGGCGCGCTGGTCGATCCCGTAGAAAATGATCGTGGCGTCGCGGGTGCCGGCGTCATTGATTTCGTAAATGCTGGCCGGATTGTAGACGCCGTCGGCGTAGCGGCCGAACGCATCGCGGAACGTACTCGGCCCGAGAAGCGGCAGCACCAGGTATGGGCCGCTGGGCACGCCCCAGACCGCAAGCGTCTGGCCCAGATCCTCGTCGTGCTGTTCCAGCCCCATCGGCGTCGCCACATCGAACAGCCCCAGCACGCCGAAAGTGGAATTCGCCAGGAAGCGGCCTGTATCCGCGCCAGTCTGCTCGAACTTGCCCTGCAGCAGATCGTTGACGATCACGATCGGCTCTTCCAGATTCAAAAAGAAGTTGTGAACGCTCGTCTGAACCGGCATGGGCGTGACGTCAACATACGTCTTCGTCACCGGCCGGACGACGATATCGTCCATGACGCTGTTCATCGTCGCGGTAATCCGGTTCAGGCGCTGCAGCGGATCCGGCGCCAGCGCACCAGACTGCGACGGCGCGGTGGCGCAGCCGGCCAGAAGCAGGGTGGCGGCGGCCGCAAGCAGTCGTCCGCCGGTCAGGGCGGTGGATCGCTCGATCACGTTGTTATTGCTCTCTCGGGGGCGGTGGTGGCAGGAAGCCCGGCCCATAAGGCTCCGGCACACGCTGAACGCCGAAGTGCCAGCTCATCTGGTTGCGCGCATCCTTCTTGTGCATCTTGCGCGCCTTCTGCAGATCTTCGAGCCGTGCCCGGTAGCGTGCCTTTTCATAGGAATCGGGATGGGCATCGTCCAGCGCCAGTCGGATTTGCGTAATGGCCGCGTCTAGCTTGCCGTTCAACTCGTAGTACTGCGACAGGTAATAGCGCGCCTCGCCGAGGTTGCCTGCCTGACTCGAGGCTTCCGCCAGCAGGTGCAGTACCAGCGGATTGTTACCATTGTCCATGGCCGCATTTTGCAGCACCGTTTTGGCATCGCCGGCACGATTGGCCGCCAGCAGAGCCTGCGCCTGATCTACCTGGACCGCGAGGCTGTCAGGGAATATTTTTGCGGTATGCTCGAACGTCGCAAGTGCCTTATCGGTCTCGCCGTTTTTAAGTTCGGCATTTCCAACACCGAGATGGTAAGCCACCACGTCCGGGTGCTTGTCGAGTAGTGGAGTCAGGATCGCGAGCGCCTTGCCGGGACGATTCATGCGGATCAGACAGAGGGCGCGGCCGTAGGCGATCGCGTTCTTGCCGGTTTCCGACAGCTTGCTCGTATCGATGCCATTGAAATAGGCCAACGCGTCTTCGACACGGTCGGCGACCAGCACCCGCGCTCGCGCACGCATCAGCAAATAGCTGCGACTGTCCTTGTGCGTGATCTTCGGCATCTGGTGAGCGCGTTCGCTGGCGTCACTGATGCGGACGGTGTCCATCGGATGGTCGATCAGGAAGGCGGGCGGCTTCAGTTCGCCGCGCGACATGATCTCGAATTTCTGGAACATCTGCGCCATGCCGTCGGGGTTGTAGCCGGCGCGCGCCATGAAGCCGATACCGACGCGATCGGCTTCCTCTTCGTCATGACGGGTGAAGTTGATCTGGTGCTGAATGATGGCCGCCTGCGTTCCCATGATCGTCGCCATGCCGACCTGCGGATTACCCGTCGCGGCGCCGAGGATAATGCCGCCCAGCAAGCCCGCCAGCTCCTTCCAGCCCATGCCTTGCATGTCGGCCACCTGGCGCGCCATATGATGCTGGGTCACATGCGCGGTTTCATGCGCGATAACGCCAGCCAGCTCATTTTCATTATCGGTTGCGGTGAACAGCCCCGTGAAAATGGCGACATTCCGGCCCGGAAAGGCAAACGAATTCATGACCGGCGTGGCGATGACGTAATAGTGGATATTCATCCCCGGCGAATCGCTTTGCGCTGCAATGCGATGGCCGACGTCCCGAATGTAATTCGTAACCAGCGGATCCTGCAGGATGAGGTCGTAGCGGCGCAACTGAACCAGTTCCTGGCGGCCGATTTCATCCAGCTCGGCGGGGCTGATGGCACCGCCGCCCGGGTCGCCCAACCGGGGCAGGTCGTATCTGCCGGGCACAGCGTCGGCGTTGGCCGCAAAGCCGGCGCAGGGCGCCAGCCCGACCATCAACGCCAGCAAAGTCCAGGCCAAGCGTTTCATGTCCGCATTATAGCGCAGTGGTGGTCGTTCAAAGCGCAATATCGCTTCGAAGGACCACTAAAAACCGTAGCGGAATCCAATCGACACGATATCTGTGGCGACGTCGTAAGTACCGACCAGGTGATCGCCGCTCTGGCCAATCTGGTCGATCGGGATATTGTCGCCGACGAACAGGTGCGCGTAGCCGATATCGAGGTCCAGGGCATTGCTCAAATGCCAGGTTGCCCCGAGCGCGATCCACTTACGGGTGTCGCCCGGCAGTCGCGGCGTCCGGTATTGGTCCTGTATCGGGGTCTGGTCATAGGCGAGTCCGCCACGGAAGGTCCAGGCATCGTTGTAGTGCCAGTCGACGCCGACGCTGTAGCGCCAGCTGTTCTGCCAGTTTTCGGGCTGGGTCGTGTCCGGCTGCTTGGGATTCTGGAAATCGATGTTGATCGCGTCGAAGCTGTTCCAGCCCATCCACGTGACGTCGGCGCTGATCGTCCAGCGGTCGTTGAGTTCGTGCGCGAAGCTCAGGCTGGCCTGTGCCGGCGTCTTGATGCTGGTGCTGGCGCTCCCGTCCTGGAACAGGCCCTGCGCGGCGAACAACGCCGGTACCGCTTCGAAACGCACCTTGCCGTCGATGTCGTGATTGATGCTGCTGCGATAGGTGAAGCCGACCTTGGTCTTGCCGAAATTGGCCAACACGCCGACATTCCAGCCGTAGCCGGTATCGTTGCCGCTGAGGCCGAAATAGCCGTCGTGGCTCTGCGGCGAGAGTCCGAGACTGGAGCACGTCACCGGATCGAGCGCCCCGAAGCAGGCAGCGCCATAGTCGATGTCGCTGGTGAGTTTGGCGGTGAAGTACTGGATATCCACGCCGAGGCCAATCGACCAGATGTCATTGATTTGCCAGGCAACGGTCGGTGTCAGGTTGACACCCGCGACGCCGCTGTAAATCGCTTGATAGCGGGCAATTGAATCCGGCGGGTAATCCGTATTCAGGCCGTAAGGGGCGTAGAGACCGACGCCGAAGGCCCAGCCGTTGTTGAGCGGCGTGCCGAAGAACAGCGACGGCACGTAGCCGGGTTTGTTCGCGCCACCATCTTCAGGACCCGACAGCGGGCGGCCCGCTGCATCGACCGCGATCTCCTTGGTGAAATCCGCCTGCAGATCGATCCAGGTGAGGCTACCCATGACCTGCGGCTGCGTCAGTTCCGTCAGCCCGGCAGGGTTATAGAAGATCGAGCTGGCGTCGTTCACCAGAGCCGCGCCGCCCGAATGGGCACGACCTAGGCTGCGCGCGCTTTGTTCCAGCAGCGCAAAACCGCCCGCGTGGGCGAGTCCCGGAAGCACGACGGCCGCCGCCGTGGCCAGGGAAACAGCCAGTTTGATACCCGCTTTATGATTCATGGTGATCCCCGCTTGTGGTTAATGGTCC
This sequence comes from Gammaproteobacteria bacterium, assembly GCA_035708085.1. Lineage (GTDB taxonomy): Bacteria > Pseudomonadota > Gammaproteobacteria > Natronospirales > DASSBR01 > DASSBR01. The sequence goes on from DASSTE010000064.1 coordinate 8,170, forward strand.
ACTGCCCGCCCTATTGAAGCATAGCCAAGGCCAAATTGTAATCTCCGGCCATTCCGGCGCATCGCCGCCGCCAGTGCGCGCATGTTATAAAGGGCGGCGGTAAACCAACGACAAGGGCAGTTCGAGCGCATGAATGTGCTGACAAACTGGCTGCGGCGCTATTTCTCCGACCCGCAGATCGTCATCCTGCTCGTGTTCATCTTCGTGGGCGTGGCGGTGATCGTCTGGGTCGGCCAGATTCTTGCGCCGGTGCTTGCCAGTATCGTGATTGCGTATCTGCTGGAAGCGGGCGTCCGGCTGCTGTCGCGCTGGGGCGTGCCGCGGCTCGCGGCGGTCGTCATCCTGTTCGTGATCTTCATGTGCGCGCTCATCGGCGCGCTGTTCGGGCTGGTGCCGGTCCTGTCGCACCAGGCGACGCAGTTCTTCCAGGGCCTGCCGGACATGCTCGCGCATTTTCAGGCGTTCATCTCGCACCTGCCCGAGCGCTACCCGGACCTCATCACGCCGCTGCAGGCGCAGGCGATCAACGACAACATTCAGAACGAGCTGACGTCGATGGGCAAAACCGTCCTGTCGCACTCGCTCGCGTCGCTGATCAGCGCGATCACCTTCCTGATCTACCTGATCCTGATGCCCTTGCTGGTGTTCTTTTTCCTCAAGGACAAGGACGAGATTCTCGCCTGGCTCGCGAGCTACCTGCCGCGCAACCGCGACCTGGTAACGGCCGTCTGGGAGGACGTCAACGCCCAGATCGCCAACTTCATTCGCGGCAAAGTCTGGGAAATCGTGATCGTCTGGGTCGCCGCGTGGATCCTGTTCTCCATCATGGGGCTTAATTTCAGCGTGCTGCTGAGCCTGCTGGTCGGCCTGTCGGTCGTGGTGCCATACGTCGGCGCGATCGCCGTCAGCATCCCGGTCGTCGCTGTCGCCTATTTCCAGTTCGGCCTGAGCGTGCATTTCTGGTGGCTGATCGCGTTCTATTCGGCTATCCATATCATCGACGGCAACGTGCTGATTCCGATCCTGTATTCGGAAGTGGTCAACGTTCACCCGGTCGCGATCATGATTGCGGTGCTGTTCTTTGGCGGCATCTGGGGCTTCTGGGGCGTCTTTTTCGCCATTCCGCTGGCAACGCTGGTGCACGCGATCATCCGCACCTGGGTGCACCACATGCGCGACAGGCAGTTGGAGTTGCCGCCGACGACGCCGGCGGGATGAAGCGCAGACAGCTACTTCTTGACACAGGCTTGGGAATTAACCTATACCTTGTACAGGTCGTTCCTGACAGGGTACGGCCTACATTAAAAAAATATAAGCAAGGAGAGCTTGACCATCCTGAATAAAAACAAAGGCTTGCGACTGATTTCGCCTCCCCGCTCGGAGAAGAGGCGGCACAACGCCAATCATTGCAATTTCCCGGACAGGAATCCGGATTCGGAGGACCAAATGTCGACAAGAAAGTCCCTTTCGCTTATCTGCTCGCTCGTTTCGGGCGTTGCGCTCACCCTGGGCGCCACGTCCGCAATGGCTGACGTGCAGCCGACGGGCGCGACGCCGGCCGACGAGACCATTACTACAACCATCGTTTTCAACGTAACGCACCCTAAAGAGTTGGCGCGCTACATTCGTGAGACCGTAACGCCGGGAAGCCCGCACTATCGCGATTTCCTGTCGGTACAGGAGTTCGTCGTTCACTATGCCCCACACCACGGGCAGCTACAGAAAACCGCGAGCTACCTCGAAAGCTTCGGCATCAAAGTTGACAAAATCTATGCCGATCATCTGGCTATGACAGTCAGCGGTCCTGTCAGCGCATTCAACCAGGTGTTCAACACCGAACTGGCGAATTATCAGGAAACGGAACCGGCTGTGCACCCGCACCGGCGGGCACATTTTTATCGGCCGAAGAGCCAGCCGCATCTGCCGAAGCTGTTGCAGGACAATGGCGTGCTGGCGGTTGTCGGCTTGAGCAACGAGTACCAGTTCAAGCCGATGTCACTGGTCTCGACAAGCCTGAAACAGGTCGGCTCCGACCAGATCAGGTTGCCGACCGATAATACGTTGGCAACGCAGTACCCGGGCGAATACACGGTTGGCGATGTCGCCGAGTTGTACAACATCACGCCGTTGTACGAGCAAGGAGTGGACGGCAAAGGCATGACGGTCGGCGTCGCAACCTTTGCGGCTTTCTCGCCGGACGACGCCTATGCCTACTGGAATATGATCGGCCTCAACTACAAGCCCGATCGCATTACGCAGATCCACGTCGATGGCGGCGGTGCGTACGGCGCCCGCGCAGGCACTGGCGAAACATCACTTGATGTCGAACAGTCCGGCGGCCTCGCGCCTTTCGCGGATGTCGTCGTTTACGACGCGCCGAACACGTCGAGTGCCGGCGTCGACATGTTTTACCAGATCGTGTCGGACAACAGGGTCGATTCCCTGTCCTACAGCTGGGGCCTGCCTGAGATGTTTTACATGCCGGAAATGAATGGCGGCGTGGATTTCACGAGCACCCTGCAGTCGATGAATCAGGCGTTTATGGAGGCCGCGGTACAGGGAATCTCGCTGTTCGCCGCTTCCGGCGATGCGGGCGCCTACGACACTACGCGGTCGTTACCGCCTCCCTATTTCTCCGCGCCGCTGACAGTCGATGCGCCGGCCTCGTCGCCATACATGACGGCTGCAGGCGGTACCACGGTACCTGATTCGTTCGGCCTGGTTTGCAGGACTGCCGATCAAGTACTCACTATTGCGACGGAGCGGGCGTGGAGCTGGGACTATCTGGCCGACTACCTGCAAACGGCATGTGGCTATCCACCAGCCGTTGCGCTCGGGGCGGTATTTTCCGTCGGCGACGGCGGCGGCGTCAGCATTTACTGGCCGCGGCCGTGGTACCAGAAGGGCATGGCCGGCATGCAAAACAGTATGCCCGACCAGAAGATGATGGATTACACGGTCAGCCCGCCGGACATGATGATGGCGCTGCCGGCCGGTTTTGTCGGGCGGAACGTGCCGGACATTTCGATGAATGCGGATCCGGAAACCGGCTACCTGGTATATTCGACCCCGGACGGCGGCTTGATTGCGTTTTATGGCGGCACCAGCTTCGTCGCGCCGCAGTTGAACGGCATCACTGCGCTGATCGGCCAGAAAGCCGGCAGCCGCATCGGCCTGCTCAACGCCCAACTTTACCAGTTGCTGGACAAGTATGGCTACGGCCCGAAGTCGCCGTTCAATGACATGATGCACGGCAACAACTGGTTCTGGCAGGGTGTCCCCGGCTACGATCCGGCAACAGGTGTAGGTACCCCGAATGTCGCTCAATTGGCCGCGGCGTTATCGGCGGAACCCTCGCACGCGCATTAAACTGCCGATCTATCACAAGCCACTTCACGGGCCGCTTATGCGGCCCGTTTTTTATCCGCCGTATAATATCGGCATGAGCCAGCCTGCGGCCGCGCAATTCGATTCCCGTCGATTCCTCAAAAGCCTTACAAGCGCGCCGGGCGTCTACCGGATGCTGGACGAGGAGGGGACGATTATCTACGTCGGCAAGGCGTCGAACCTGCGTAACCGCGTCGGCAGCTACTTCCACAGCGGCCTGCCGCCGAAAACCGCGGCGATGATGAAGCAAATGCACTCGGTCGAGGTCACGGTGACGCACACCGAGACCGAGGCGCTGCTGCTGGAAAACAACCTGATCAAGCGCTATCGGCCGCGCTACAACGTGCTGCTGCGCGACGACAAAAGCTATCCCTACATCCGGCTGGAGGAGGGACACCTGTTCCCGCGGTTGAGCTTTTATCGCGGCCGACGGCGCGAGAAGGACCGGTTTTTCGGTCCGTACCCGAGTGCGGGTGCAGTGCGCGAGACGCTGCATCATCTGCAGAAGTTGTTTCTGCTGCGGAGCTGCAACGATACCTTCTTCAAGAACCGCAGCCGGCCGTGCCTGCAATACCAGATCAAGCGCTGCTCGGCGCCGTGCGTCGGTTTTATCGACGAGGCGACGTACCGGCGCGATGTCGAAAACGCGGTGCTGTTCCTGGGGGGCAAGAACCAGCAGGTGATCACGCGCCTGGTTACGCGGATGGAGGCGGCTTCGCAGGCGCTCGATTTCGAGCAGGCGGCGCGCCTGCGGGATCAGATCTCGCGGTTACAACAGGCGCAGGAGCATCAATACGTGAGCGCCGCGCGCGGCAACGGCGATGTCGACGTCATCGCCGCAGGTAGTTCCGGGCGGCTCGGTTGCGTCACGTTGGTGGCGATCCGCGGCGGGCGCAACCTGGGCAGCAAGACGTTTTTCCCTCGCACGCACGGCGAAGCGGAGCCGATGGAAATCCTGCAGGCGTTCCTGCCGCAATACTATCTCGGCCGCGATGCGCCGCACCGCATCGTCTGCAATCTGCCGGTGGATGAGCGCGAGGTGCTGGAAGCGACGTTGACCGAGCAGACCGGCCACCGGGTCGTGATCGGTCACCAGGTGCGCGGCGAGCGCCGCCGCTGGCTGGAAATGGCCGAGACGAATCTCAAGCAGGCACTCACGACACGGCTCGCGATAGACGCCGACATGGCCGCACGGCTCGAACAGTTGCAGGAGGCGTTGGGGCTTGAACAACTGCCGGCGCGGCTGGAATGTTTCGACATCAGCCATACCGGCGGCGAGTCAACCGTCGCCTCCTGCGTCGTGTTCGACAGCCGCGGGCCGCTCAAGTCGGACTACCGCCGCTACAACATCGAAGGCGTCGCGGCCGGTGACGATTACGGCGCCATCCATCAGGCGGTCCGGCGCCGTTATCAGCGCATCAAGAAGGGCGAGGCGCCGATGCCCGACGTGCTCTTTATCGACGGCGGCCGCGGCCAGTTGGCGGAAGCGTGCAGTGTGCTGGAGGACCTGCAGATCGAGGGGCTGTGCGTGGTCGGGGTTTCGAAAGGGCCGACACGCAAGCCGGGGCTGGAAAAGCTGTGGTTGTCCGGGCGCCGGCAGCCGCTTATACTGCCGGCGGAGTCGCTTGCCCTGCATTTGATTCAGCGGATCCGTGATGAAGCGCATCGTTTCGCGATCGTCGGTCACCGCGCGCGTCGCGCCAAGCGTCGGACCGAATCGGTGCTGGAAGAGATACCGGGACTGGGGCCGAAGCGGCGCCAGCAGCTATTGAAGCAGTTCGGCGGCCTGCAGGGCATTCGTCGTGCCGGCGTCGGTGATTTGCAGCGCGCACCCGGCATCAGCCGAGCGCTGGCGCAGCGCATTTACGACGGATTTCATGGCGGCATCTAAAAATGGATAGCACCGCTTTCGGCAAATCGCGAACCGCTCGTATGCTCAATATCCCCAACACGCTGACGCTGTTCCGCATCGCGCTGATTCCGGTGTTCGTTATCGTGTTCTTCATGCCGGGTCACTGGACGGCGCCCGCGAGCGCGGGCATCTTTGCGCTGGCGGCCATCACCGACTGGTTCGACGGTTACCTGGCGCGCCGGCTGCAGCAGAGTTCGCCGTTCGGCGCGTTCCTCGACCCCGTCGCCGACAAGCTGATGGTTGCCGTCGCGCTGGTGCTGCTGGTGCTCGCGCACCCGCACTGGTACGTCGCGATCGCCGCCGCCGTTATCATCGGCCGGGAAATCACCGTGTCGGCACTACGCGAATGGATGGCCGAGATGGGCGAGCGCGGTATCGTGGCCGTGTCGCTGCTGGGGAAGGTCAAGACGGCGACGCAGATGGTCGCCATCACGTTGATGTTGTTCCGGTGGTCGCTCGGCGGCTTCCCCGTCTACCTGCTCGGGCTCGTGCTGGTGTTCCTCGCTGCCCTTTTGACGCTGTGGTCGATGACTGCCTATCTGCGCGCAGCCTGGCCTCGCATGCAGGCCCACGGCTGATAAGTGAAATGAGGTTTCAGTCATACTGAAACGCGCTACAATACCTGAGTCCGCCTGGTGACGTTGTGACATAGTTACCGGAATCACAAGGAGAGTGCCGATGCGACTGGATGGATCCTGTTACGTCCCAAGGCGCGTTAATTTCCGTAACCCGCATAATCCAAAAAAACAAGGAGCGCACCGACACATACGACGGCCTGAGCCGTCCGGCACGAGTAAGCGGAGTCTGAACAGACAGTGAGATGGTTTTGGCCCAGGTCGGACTGGTGGTTGGCTCTGCTGGTGGTCGGTGTTATCGCGGCAGCCGGTGCGACCGGTAATCTTGCCGTATTCGACAACCACGTTTATGCCTGGGGCATGAGCTTCTCTGCTGCCCGCGAACCCACCGATCGAGTCGCGGTAGTCAGTGTCGATCCTGCCGTCGCCGCGTCATCGGACAAGCTGAACCAGACGCTGACCAGCGTTACCGCAAAGCTGGACGCCGCCGGTGCCGGCGTGATCGGTTTTGTACTGCCGCCGGACCAGCTCGCGGCTGCCGGCGATTTCGGCGATCCTGCCGGTACTTTGTCCGCGACATCCGCCAAAGGCTCAACCGCTTCCCTGAACCCGCCCGATGATGACCAGGCAACTTTCCTTGCCAGCATTGCTGCCGCGCATAACGTCGTGCTGGCCGCCACTGTCGCGGGTGCCGCGGACGACGATTTGGCGACGGCCGGGGCGACCGAGTTGCCGGACAGCGTCGCGCTCAACGCGCTGCCGCGCTTCGGCAATCCGCAACCCAGGAACGATCTGCTGTCGCGCTTCATGCCGGTGCGCGCACTGCGCGTTCAGCTCAACGTACCTCCCGCACCGCTGGCGTCGGCCGCGGTGGGGGTCGGCGTGCTCACCGATTCATCCGCGCTGACCGGGGCTGAGCCGGCGGTGCTGCGCACAGGTGACGCGATCATGCCCGACTTTGCGGTCGAAGTGGCCGCGCGCGCGCTCAATCTGAACAACCTCGACATCATTCGCGGCAATGGCCGCGCGATCGACTTCGGTGAGCGCGTGCTGCCCACCGACTCGCGCTTTCGGCTGTACCCGTATTTCTATGGCGGGGGGCTGGCGTCCTTCCCGGTCTATCAGGCCGATACGGTTATCGCGGGCTCGCTGCCGCAGGACACGTTCCGCAACAAGATCGTGCTGGTGGGGGTCACCGCGCCGGCGGCCGTGACGGGGCAGGCGACGCCGCAGGGCAACGCGATGACGCCGGTGATTTTCCAGGCCAACGTCATCTCCAGCATTCTGAGGGGCGAGTTGTATTCAGTGCCGGCCTGGGGCGTCGGGCTGAGTGGCGGGCTCCTGTTCCTGATCGCGCTGTATTTCGTCTTTATCGTGCCGCGCCTGCGGTATCCGACGGCGGTTGCCATCAGCGTCGTGTTCGCGCTGGTGCTGCTCAATGCCGAACTGCTGCTGATCATCGGGAAGGCGCTGTGGCTGCCGTTCGCGGCGCCGATCATCGCGCTGGTGCTGACGCACATCGTGCTCGGCTTCAAGCGTTTCCTCGACATGCGCATCGTCCGCTTCCAGTCCGACCTGTCGGAGACTAATCGGCTGTTGGGGCAGAGTTACCAGGAGCAGGGGCAGCTCGATCTGGCGCTGGCGCGTTACCAGCACTGTCTGCCGTCGCCGCGGCTGGCGGCCGACTATTACGACCTGGGCCTGAGCTACGAGAGCAAGCGCCAGTTCGCGAAGGCCGCCACCAGCTTCCGCGCCGTGCTCAAGATCGATCCGAATTATCTCGACGTCGAACGGCGCCTGGAACGGCTCAACGATATCGAAAACCGCATGGTGCTGGGCGGCACGGCGACGCAGCCGGTCGAAGGCCTGATTATCGATTCGGAAGGCATCAGCAAGCCGATGCTGGGGCGCTACTCGATCGAAGAGCAGATCGGCCGCGGCTCGATGGGCATCGTCTATCTCGGCAAAGACCCGCGCATCGGCCGGACGGTCGCGATCAAAACCCTGACGCTGGCGCGCGACGACGAGTCCGATCCGCGCGAAGTCAGCCGGCGCTTCTTTCAGGAGGCCAAGGCCGCGGGCCGCCTGAGTCATCCCAACATCGTCACGATTTACGACGTCGGCGAAGACCAGGGTGTCGCGTACATCGCCATGGACTACCTGTGCGGCGACGATCTGAAGAGTCGTTGCCAGCCGAACAACCTGCTGGATTTCGACGAGATCATGAAGATCGGTTCGCGCGTGGCGGATGCACTTGACTACGCGCACGCCAACCAGGTCGTACACCGCGACATCAAGCCCGGCAACATCGTCTACGAAGCCGAAACCGGCCGCGTCAAAGTTACCGATTTCGGTGTAGCATTCCTCGCCGACGGCAATGCCACGCGCTCGGCAGCCGTGCTCGGCAGCCCGTCGTACATGTCACCGGAACAGGTACAGGGCAAGCCGCTCGACGGGCGCTCAGACATCTTCTCGCTCGGTGTAACCCTGTTTCAACTGGCGACCGGCGAACTCCCGTTCAACGGTCAGCCGATCGCGACACTGATGTACCGCATCGCGACCGAACCGCATCCACCGGTGCGTTCGGTGCGCAGCGATGTTCCGGCTTGCCTCGCGCGCATCATCGACAAGGCACTGCAGAAAGCGCCCGGCGAGCGTTACCAGAGCGGCGCTGCGATGGCGCGCGAATTGCGATTGTGCTTGAGCAGCTGGCGAAAGTCGAACTCGGTGCGGGAAGTGGAGGCCGAGAACAAGGCGTCCTAATGCTGGGCCAGCGCCCACTCGACGTGTTCGCGCACCAGCGCCGACGGATGGGCTCGGCGCCCCTCCAGGGCGGCGATCACTTCGGGGTCTGACGGCGCATTTCCAAGTGCGACCGCGCAATTCCGCAACCAGCCTTCGTAGCCGATGCGGCGGATCGCGCTGCCTTCGGTATTCTTCAGGAAAGTCGCTTCGTTCCAGTTGAATAGCTCTACCAGCGTCGCATTGTCGAGGCCGTGCCGCGGGGCGAAATCGGCTTCTGCCGTGGGATGTGCGAACTTATTCCACGGGCAGACCAACTGGCAGTCGTCGCAGCCGTAGATGCGGTTGCCGATCGCCTCGCGGAATTCGATCGGAATCGCGTCGCGGTTTTCAATCGTCAGGTAGGAAATGCAGCGGCGGGCGTCCAGTTGATACGGCGCGGTGATGGCCTGCGTCGGGCAGACGTCAATGCAGGCGTGGCAGGAGCCACAGTGATCCTGCTCGGGTGCATCGATGGGCAGCGGCAGATCCGTATAGATTTCGCCGAGGAAAAACCACGAGCCGGCGCGGCGGTTGATCAGATTGGTGTGCTTGCCGATCCAGCCGAGGCCGGCGTTGCGCGCGAGCGGCTTTTCCATGACCGGCGCGCTGTCGGTGAACGCGCGATAGCCGAACGCGCCGCTGTCTTCCCTGACCATGTCGGCGAGTTGCTGCAGGCGTTTGCGCAGCAGTTTATGGTAGTCGCGGCCGAGCGCATAGCGGGAAATATAGGCACGGCGGCCGTCGGCCAGATTCTCGTCGGCGTCCGCGGCATTCGCCGGCCAGTAATCCATGCGCGCCGAAATGACGCGCAATGTGCCGGGGACCAGTTCGGTCGGATGCGTACGGCGGCGGCCGTGGCGCGCCATGTAGTGCATCGAGCCATGGCGCTGGGCGCGTAGCCAATTTACCAGCCGCGCCTCGTCGGCTTCGAGATCGACATCGGCAATGCCGATCTGCTGGAAGCCCAGCGCACGCCCGTGCGCCTTAATCCGCTCCGCGAGTTCGTCTGGATTGGCAGATCCCGTCATGACTCATCAGTCTGCCTTTTTTCGATCGAGCAGGGGCGCCGGTCCTCGCCGACATGCACATAGGTCAACTGCGCCGTCGCCACTCTGCGGCTACGTTCCGCTTCGCCGGTCTGGCTGGCAAAGACAGTCACATCGACCGTCAGCGATGTATTACCGATGCGGCTGACGTTGGCGTAGAAGCTGACCACGTCACCGACGTACACCGGGTTCAGAAACTGGAACTCGTTCACCGACACGGTGACGACGCGGCCGCCGGCGCGCCGGAAGGCGGGGATGGCGGCCGCCATGTCGGCGTGCGCCATCAGCCAGCCGCCGAAGATGTCGCCGAGGCTGTTGGTGTCCTTGGGCATGGCGAGGGTGCGAACCATCGCCTCCTGATCGACAGGCGGATGATCGAAATACATGTTGGTCCCCGTTACTTGAAGGTGTCCCAGCCGGCGTCCGGCGCGAACCGTTCGCCGTAGTGCGATGCGAGTTGCTGCAGCCGTTTACGCAGCGTTGCTGCGCCGGCGCGGCGCGCGTACTGGATCGGTCCGCCGCGGAACGGCGCAAAGCCGGTGCCGAAAATGACGCCTGCGTCGATCAGGTCGCCGTCGGCGACGATGCCTTCGCGCAGGCAGGCGACGGCTTCGTTGACCATCGGCAGAATCAGTCGGTCGGTCAGGTCGTCGGGGCGGTTGCGCGCCTTGCTCTTGTCCTTGTTCGGCTTGCCGTCCGGGTAGCGGTAAAAGCCCTCACCGGTCTTGCGGCCGAGTTGCTTCGCCTTGACCTTCTCTTCCAGTTGTCGCGGTACCGGCTTGTTGTAGGCTTGGGCGAGAATTTTGCCGACCGAAAGGCAAATATCGAGTCCCACGGTATCGGCCAGTTCCACCGGCCCCATCGGCATGCCGAAATCGGTTGCAGCCTTGTCGACCGCCTCCGGCGCGATGCCTGCGCCGACCGCTTCCAGCGCTTCCATCAGGTAGGGCATCAGGATGCGGTTGACGAGAAAGCCGGGCGAGCTTTTCACCGGCACCGGCAGCCGGTTGATACGGCGCGCAAACGCGAGCGCCTTGTCGGTGGCGGTCTGAGTCGTGGAATCTGCGTGAATGACTTCGACGAGCTGCATCTTGGCGACCGGGTTGAAGAAATGCAGCCCGGCGAATCGGTCCGGATGCTGCAGAGCGGTTTCCAGCGTTTCCAGGCGGATGCTCGACGTGTTGGTCGCCAGCAGCGCCTGCGCACCCATCTTCGGCTCGACCTCGCGGTACAGGCTTTCCTTGGCGTCCGCGTCTTCGATGATTGCCTCGACGACGACGTCCGCCTTGCTGATGCCGTGGCCTTCCAGATCGGACTGCAGGCGCTGCTGCGCCTCCCGAACCTTGGCGTCGCTTTTCAGCTTCTTTTCGAACAGTTTGCGGCCGCGTTCCAGCGCCGGGTCGATGTAACGCTGCTCGCGATCCTGCAGGGTCACATCGAGTCCCTGCAGCGCGCACCAGGATGCGATGTCGCCGCCCATGGTGCCGGCACCGATGACATGGACGTGGTTGAACGTCGCATCGGATTGCTTGCCGAGCGACTTCAGCCGGTCGCGCAGCAGAAACACGCGCACCAGGTTGCGCGCTGTTTCGCCGCACATCAGCTCGGCGATCGAGCGCGCTTCGGCGATGTAGCTTTGTTCGGACGTGCCGGCATGGTGCTGCCAGAGGTCGATGATCGCGTACGGCGCCGGGTAATGCTCCCGCTTCACCCGCGCCGCGACGCGCTTGCGCAGGCCGCCGGCGACGATCGACCGGAACGGCGCAAACTGGAGCAATTTGAGCCACGGCGACGGCTGTGTCTTCGGTGGCGGATTCAGCGCCAGTTGCGTGCTAACGTTCTTGAGTTGATCGGGCCCGGCGAGCTGGTCGACCAGGCCAATCTCTTTCGCCTTGCGCGCATGCACATTGCGGCCGGTCAGCATCAGGTCCATCGCGGCGAACACGCCGCTGACGGCGACCGAGCGCACGGTGCCGCCGAAGCCGGGATGAATGCCCAGTTGCACCTCCGGGAAGCCGAGCACGGTGCGCGGATCGTCGGCTGCAACCCGGTAGTCGCAGGCGAGCGCCAGCTCCAGACCGCCGCCGAGCGCGAAGCCGTGGATCATCGCGACGGTGGTGCAGGGTAGGGCCTCCAGTCGCGCGAAGACCTTCTGGCCGTGGCGGATGTGCTCGAACGCCTGCTCCGGGTTTCGCAGCGCGGTGAATTCCTTGATGTCCGCCCCGGCGATAAAGCCGTTCTTTTTGGACGAATAGATGACGACCGCTTTCGGGTTCGTCACCTCGATCTGCGCCAGTTTGTCGTTCAGCTCGGCAATCACGTCGGCGGCCAGCACGTTGGTGCCGGAACCGGCCTTGTCGAAGCATAGCCAGACGAGGCCATGGCCGCCGTCTTCCAGACGCCAGTGCCGGTCTGCGTTGTGCACGGGTGGTTGTCGATCGCTGTCAGCCATGGTTATTCTCCGTTTCTGCGGGGCGGTCGATAAAGCTTGTGCCCGGCGGCGTAGCGAGCAGTTGCTGGCGGATATGCTCGCCGACGATGACCGCGGTGCGGTAGCGGCCGTTGCCGGGATCCGCGGCGGGCTGCGCTATGAAATTGCGAAAGCTTTTCCGCTTGAGCTGTGCGGCCTGCCGATAAACATCATACCAGTCGTGCTCGGCGCGATCGCCGAATTTCGCGGCGCCATAATAGCGTAACAGCCGCGTGCGCAGCGTGTTCGCGGCCAGATCTTGGTGAATCGCGTCCGCCGCCGGCTTCTCGCCGGTCTCGCTGTGTGCTGCCAGGCCCTCCAGGAGCAGCATCCGACGGTCGATGGCCCCCATGATTTCCTCGCGCAACGCCGTCAGCGGTTGCGGCTGCTCCAGGACGCGGCTCTCGGTCTCGAGCAGTTCGTTGCGCACGGCTGAGAGCGCCGCATCGTCGAGCGTCGTTGCCGGCGCCTCGTCGGCAAACGCGGCGGCCGGTGCGAGCACCCCCTGGCGCCAGGCCTGCCAGATATCGTCGATGCAGAGCGCCGCGGAATCCGGCGTCGGCGCCGGCTTCAGACGCCGCCGCATCGAGGCGCGCAAGGTCAAAAATAATGCGGCGAAGACGGCGCCGCCGGCCATCGCTCCGATCACCATCGAAATGATCATGGCCGAGACGGGGACGCCGTTCACCGCCGCTCCGTGCCGGTCGACTGGACGAGGCGTGGCGCCGCATCGGCTTCGATTTCAAAGTCGCACACCAGCGGCAAATGGTCAGAGTAGGGGACTTTCGGAATATGAAAGTCGGTCACGTGAATGCCCTTACCGTACAGGATGAAGTCGAGCTGCTTGCGGGGCGAGTGGCTGGGATACGACGGCTCGGCCAGCCGGTTGGCGCTCTTCAGACCGGTGGCGGCCATGAACAGCTCGATTTCGTAGTCGCCGCGCAGGGTATTGAAGTCGCCGGCGACGATCAGCGGCTTGTCGGTGGCCTGGACAAGCGTGTGCAAATGCCGCAGCTGATAGTGGCGGTGACGGTATTTCAGCGACAAATGCACCAGGAACACGCTCAGGTTGTCGAGTTCGAGTTCGAGGATCAGCCGCTTGATGCCGGCGTCGAAATAGTGGATGTGCTCGCTGCTGATGCGGCTGCCGGTGATGAACGCGTTGCCCTGCTTGCGCATGATCGGCAAATGGTTGCCGAACGACTTGACGCCGTACTTGGTCTGGTATGAACTGGCGTGGCCGAGGGCGGCCGCAATCGCGTCGGCCTGGTTGACGGTCCGGGAGCGCAGCGAGCCGGTATCGACCTCGATCAGCCCGGCGATATCCGGCTGCGTTTCGACGATGAATTTGGTAATTCTGCGCAGATTACGGGCGGTATCCTTGATATAGCCGATACCCGGCAGCGGCCAGTTAAACGCAAGGCCGGATCCCGTGGCATAGCGCATGTTGTAGAGCAGAAATCGCATTCGCTTCGTCAGCACACCGCTTTGTATATCATAGCTCCCATGACCGCTGAACAACCCACCATCGCGGCAAGCGAAGCTCTCGATTTTGATTGCTTTATCGAAGGCGATACCGCCTACGAGGCGATGTTGGCCGCCATCACGGGCGCGCGCCGGTCGATCCGCCTGGAAGCCTACATCCTGGCCGACGATGAAATCGGCTGGCGCTTCGCCGAAGCGCTGGCGAAGCAGGCCGACCGCGGCGTGGATGTACGCGTACACATCGACGCGGCGGGCTCGCTATTCTGGCTGTCGCGGCACCTGCCGCGGCACCTGCAGGCACACGGCGTCCGCGTCCAGTGGTACCACCGCATCGGCTGGAGCCCGGTGCGTTACAACCGCCGCAACCACCGGAAAATGCTGATTGTCGACGACACCGTTCTGTACCTCGGCGGCATGAACCTGCATCGTGAAAACTCGCTCAGCGTGTTCGGCCCGAGCCGCTGGCGGGACACCCATCTTGCGCTACGGGGGTCACTGGTGCGCCAGGCGATAGATCTGTTCGACGCGCTCTGGGAACACCGCCGCGAGCCGCCGTGCGAGGATATTACCCTGCACGACACGGCTCTGATCACGAACCGCCCACGGCGCTGGAAGCACCTGCTCAGGCGGCTTTATGGTAACGCCTTCGCGGCCGCAAAAAGCACCATTTATCTTACCACGCCATATTTGGTGCCGGACCTGCGCACCCAGCACGGAATGATGGCTGCCGCACAGCGCGGCGTGGACGTGCGCCTGCTCGTGCCGCGTCACAGCGACAGCCGGCTGGCGCAGTGGGCAGCGCACGCGGCCTACGACGCGCTGCTGCGTAAAGGGGTGCGGATTTACGAATATCTGCCGCGTGTGCTGCATGCAAAAACCGCCGTTGTCGACGGCTACTGGAGTACCGTCGGAACCGCGAACCTCGACTATCGCAGTTTTTTTCTCAATTACGAGATGAATCTTGTGACGGCGGACCCGCGGATGGCCTCAGTCCTCGAACATCAGTTTCTGGAGGATATCCGGGAAGCGGAGGAGGTCCGGCTCGACCATTGGGTGCGGCGCGGCCTGCCGGATCGCGTCACCGAATTCGTCGGGTGGCTGGGCCGGCGCTGGCTATAGTATAATCGTTCGGCTTTAGACGGCCTTTTTCCTAAGTATTAAATATTCTGCGCGGCGGGCAGGGCGGCTCTGTTCGGGCAGGGTTTTGTCAGTTTGCAGATTCAGGAGTCACGAATGCGCAAAGAGACCGCTCCGTCGGCCGAACAAATCGACGCCAACCGCCGCAAGTTTCTGATCAGTGCGACTTCGGTCGTCGGGGCCGCCGGATTTGCCGGCGTGGTTTATCCGTTCGTCGAGACGATGTTTCCCAGCCGCAAGGCGGTCGCCGAAGCGCAGCCGGTGAAGATCGACATCAGCAAAATCGAGCCGGGCCGGCAGATTCAGGTGATGTGGCAGCACAAGCCCGTCTGGGTGCTGCATCGCACCAAGGAGCAGCTCGCGACGCTGCAAAAGCGCGACAACCAGCTCAAGGATCCGAAGTCGACGTCGGCGCAGCAGTTGCCTCAATATGCGAATCCGACGCGCTCGCTGCGGCCGGAACTCCTGGTCCTGGTCGGCATCTGCACCCACTTGGGCTGCATTCCGGATTACAAGCCGAAGCCTGGCTCGATTACGCCCCGCTGGCTGGGTGGTTACCATTGCCCCTGCCACGGTTCGCGCTACGACCTGGCCGGCCGGGTGTTCGATGGCTCTCCGGCGCCGCTCAACCTGCCGGTGCCGCCGTACTATTTCATCAACGACAAGGAAATCATGGTCGGCCAGCTCAAGGATGGCTCGGAACAGCACTGGACTCCGAGCATCTGGTAGGCGCGACACGGAAGGATCCGCCAATGGAACGATACGGAAATCGGCATGAACAACAGGCGGCGTGAGTAATCATGGCCGAGCGCATGATGCAAGCGATCCGGGTCCGCCAGTTCGGCGGGCCCGAAGTGTTGTGCTGCGAAGACGTGCCCATTCCGTCGCCGGAACCGCGGCAGGTGCTTGTGCAAGTACATGCCGCGGGTGTCAATCCGGTCGATACGTACATCCGTACCGGTACCTACGCCCGCACACCTGATCTCCCATACACTCCCGGCTCGGATGCCGCCGGCATCGTCGCGGCCCTCGGCCGCGACGTCGAAGGCCTTGCCGTCGGCGATCGTGTCTACACGTCGGGCACAGTGTCAGGCAGTTACGCCGACTACACAATCTGCAACGACCGGCAGGTGTTCCGCTTGCCGGTTCGTACCGAGTTCATCCAGGGCGCGGCGCTAGGTACGCCGTACGCGACGGCCTGGCGCGCATTGTTCCAGCGCGGCCGCGCGGTTGCCGGTGAAACCCTGCTGGTGCACGGCGCCACCGGCGGCGTCGGGCTGGCCGCGGTACAACTCGCCGCGGCAGCCGGTCTACGCATCTTCGCCACCGGCGGCAGCGAGGAAGGCCGCGAACTGGTGCTGGAGCAGGGCGCCCACGAAGTCTTTAACCATCACGCCGACGATTATCTCGACCGTATCCGGGCTCGCAGCGGTGGTGTCGATCTCGTGCTGGAAATGCTCGCCAACGTCAATCTCGATCGCGATCTTGAGGTGCTCGCACCGCGTGGCCGCGTCGTCGTGATCGGCAGCCGCGGACGAATCGAGATCGATCCGCGCCGGACGATGCAGAAGGAAACCGCGATCCTCGGCATAACGCTGTTCAACGCCAGCGAAAAGGAAACCCGTAGCATTCATGCCGGCATCGGCGCGGGCCTCGCGAACGGCAGCCTTTCGCCGCTGGTCGGACGGCGCTTTGCACTGGCCGATGCCGCCGAGGCGCACCGGGCGGTAATGGAATCGAACCGCCACGGCAAGATCGTGCTGCTTACGAGCGAAGGGGAACAGGACAGAGGTTGATGTGATGCGTGCCAGATGGCTCGTCGCGGGCGTTTTAGCAGCAGCCACGGCACACGCGGCGCCGTATCATTTGCCTGCCGGCGAAACGACCTGTGCTGTAGATGGCCATTCGTTTCCTGTCCACATCGCCGACACCGTCGCCGAGCGTGCCAAGGGCTTCGGCGAGGCGCCGCCAGCTCTCATTCAACACACGGCAATCCTGTTCGTCTATCCGCCGAAAGGTGTGCCCGTTTCACAGTCGACATTTTCGTTCGGGGGCGGGGTGAATCATCCGCCGTCGGCGAGCGTCGACTGGTATTTCAACATGCGGCACATGCTCGCGCCGCTGGATATCGCCTTTATGAACGCGGACGGGCGCGTGCTCGCGGTGCTGCGCATGGTACCCGGTCAAAAGCTGTATCGTCCGAACCAACCTTACGCCGCCGCGCTCGAGATCGCGGCAGGGCGCGCGGCCAAGCTCGACCTCGAGCCCGGAGGGCGCCTAGTATGCGGTCGCGAAGCGCGGGAGGAGGCGGCCCATTAAGGAGCGCCCGCCATTTTCGTCGGTCACGGCACGCCGATGAATGCGCTCGATAGCGAGCAGTCGAACATCTAGCGCCCCCGTTTACCTTCGTTCCGGGCAACCAACAATAGTGACCTGACGCAGATATGTTCGGTCCACTTGGCAAACGTGCTGTTTTCCCTTATACACCTTCCTCTACCCCAAGGACCTCTACCTCAAGGGAGCCGGCGAGGCATCCAGTCAAACCGGCCCTGGTTCCTCAAGCACTTCCGCATCGACGATTGCGAGGCAGCGATATGAACTTGCCTGAACACCCCGATACGCTCTGGTTCAGCACCTTGGCCTATCGGCTGCTTCGCGACCAGGCGGAGATTCTTGCGCAATGGCAAGCGCGCGTGGAGGCGCGCAAACAAGCATCCGAACTTGCCAAACTGTCATTGGCCGAATTCTGCGACCACATTCCCGATTTTCTCGATCGCTTGTCCGGGGTGTTCCTCGGCGCGGATCCGGCAGCGCCCGTGAGGCTGGCTGCCAAGCACGGTGCGCATCGCTGGCAACACGGCGCCAATATTCAGGTTGTGACGCAGGAATGGGGCGTGCTGCACAGGGTACTGATGGATCATATTGCGGCGGTGGATCCGGAGCCGGGCGTCGATGTGGCGAAGGTGCGGGGCGCGGCATATCGCCTGCTCGCGGACGAGATTCATCAGGCTATCACGGCCAGCCTGGAGGAATTCCATGCGCGCCAGCGCGTGGAAGCCGAGGCGCGCTTGCGTGACCTCGAAGCTGCGCTTGACCGGCGATATCAAGGAGCTCGCGTCGGCCAGCATTTGCACGGTGTCTCGCACGACTTGCGCGGCAGCCTCAAGGTGCTGCAGACGTCGTACGAGTCGCTCAAGGCGGGGCGGCGCGATGATGAAGTCGTCGCGGCCGTCGGTCATGCCACCGATAATCTCACTCAACTGCTGCATGATTTGCGCGATCTCGCGCGGCTGGAGGCCGGCCGGGAGAATCGTCGCGTCGAATCATTCGACGCGGCCATGCTGCTCGACGACCTGTGCAAGACTCTGCGCCCGCTGGCGGAGGCTGAGGGGCTTGTCCTGGTGACGCAGGGTGCGCGCCCGTTGGCTGTCAGCGGCGATGCAGCAAAGGTGCGGCGAATTGCGCAAACTCTCATTCTCAACGCGTTGAAGCACACACCCCAGGGCGAGGTCCAGGTAGGCTGGGAGTCGGCGGCTGCGCACCGTTGGCTTTTTTACGTGCGCGATACCGGCGGATTGCCGAAGTCCACAGCGGCCCGATTAGCAGACAGTCTGGAGGAGGCGGAAAAGTGCGGGGATGGCGTTCCTCCCGGCGTCGCCCCGCACCTGTGCGATCTTCCGGCGCCGCCTGAACGCGGGATTCCTGCGACCGAGGGCGTTGACGAGGTGGAAGGCCGCGGCGAAGGTATCGGCTTGGCCATTGTTCATCACTTGTGCGAGTTGCTCGACGCGGTGGTAGAGGTTGAATCCGAGCGCGAGCTTGGGGCTGTATTCCGGGTGTTATTGCCGAAACAGTATCCCGTCTGAGACAGGTAGGTGCGATTCGCGCCGCAGCTACCCCTGCCATACAAACTGAGGTTCTGAAAGACACTTCCGGTAGTTTACCACCAGTTCGCATAATGTATATTATGTTATATAATGGAGATAGGTCAGAAATCCATCTTCAAACCGACATAGATTCCATGCGGCATGACGCTCAGCACCAGCGGTACTTTGAGCTGGTGCGCGTACCAGCCCGCCAGGAATCCGACTGCGTAGCCCGCCAACACATCCGTCTGCCAATGGCCCCAGGTTTTTACCCGCGCCACCATGTCGTAAGCCGGCAGTATCTCCAGCGCGTAAACCCATGGATTGTCATGGCCGTATTCCAGCACAAACGGTGTGATCGATGCGGTAATCGCAGAGACTTCGCCGCTGGGAAAGCTGAGATAATTGCAACAGCCCTGAAAGAACTTGTCTGGATCGTTGATCTGTTCGGGTCGCGCCCGCTGAAAAACGCGCTTCAGGACAAACGTTGAACCGCCTGCGATGACGGAGGCGTCGATCGACTGCCAGAACGTTTTGCCGATACGGCTTTCGCCGCCTTCCCAGAGTGCTCCGGCGATTTCCGCTGCGAGCACACCACGTACGACATCGAGTTGGATATTGCGCTGCCAGATCCCGCTATTGTCATAATTCACGCGATGATCGATACCGAGAGGACCGCCGGCCGCCCATGCCGCCGGCGTCGCCAACACGCAAAGACACAGGACGCAGGCCAAAACCCGCACAAATCCGCGCTTGTTAGAAATCATCCGGTTAGCGCCCGAGCAGCCGCCGGATTTGTTTTCGTCTTCTTCAACAGAATTCTCCACTACCTTTCCGGTTCGCGCGTCGACAGCGACTTCGAGGCCGCTGCCGCCGTGTTCTTTTTCCAGCTCTTTGGAAACGGTTTTTCCATGGGGCGACGCTATCACAGCGCGCCGGCACCCGAGGTTACAGTGCCGTAACCCGGGAGGCCAATCATTGAAACAGATAGCTAATACCCAGCCCGATCCCGTCATCGTGCAGATGGATGAAATTGCCGTCTTCATGGCTGCGCTCGCCCTGCATGAAGTAACGGCTGTATCCAAATATCGCCAGGCTCCATCGTCGTGCGAATCGGTAGGTCAGGCCGACACTGGCGTCGGTGTTGGTCTGGGTCAGCCGCACTTCGCCGCCCTCCTTCCTCAGGCTGTTTATCCACGGCAGGTGGCCGCCATCCAGATTTGCAAACAGATCAAGATGGCGCGCAACCGGGTATACCATGTGCAGCGACAACATCGGCACCGGCAGTTCCTGCGTCAGAAAATCTTCCTTCGTTTCGTGGCCGAGGCTGTCGGCTGCCACCGTCGCATTTAATTTGAAATTCAGCAGTACATAGGTCAGCCCGATTCCGCCCCACAAGCTTGCGCCGTCCCCGAAGCTCACGATCCGGCGCCGGTAGCTCGCTTCCAGGCGCAGGAAATTGGGGAAAGTTGTAACGGTGGAGATTTCGCCCGGCGCAATTCGCGTCCCGTTAAATTCGATTGCGTGCGGCAGTACGGTGCTGCCGCTCAAGCTCATGCTGCTGATGGCGACGTGCACCGCGGCGTCGTCGCCAAGCTGCCGCGCCGCCGTAAGCGTTACCGTTTGCAGCCGATCAATCCCGAGATCTTTCGACAGGTTCAGCGGCGTACCGTGTCGGTCCTGTTCCCGGACCCGAATACGGCCGCTCGGCGTGCCGCGCTGCACGGACAGCCGCACGCGCCACGCCGTCTCCGCTTGCGCGGACGCCGATGCAAGCGACGCTGCCACTAAAGCAATAAACGCTAAACTGAATCGATGAGGGTGACCTGCGCGAAGCATCATGCACACCTGGCAAATCCATTGCCGTGACCGAGTGGTTCCTGACGAAGCTACCACCGCCAGCAATGCTGCAGAATTACCGTTCCTTAACGTTGCGCTTCGGTTCTATTGGCGGTCGTCGATCACCAGAATTTGCCCATGTTCCGGGTCGCAAACAAAAGCCTTCGTACCGCTTGTCGTGACGCAATGAGCACCCCTGGCAGTGCGCCACAAGCCAACGCGGTGCAATTTCCCGTTCGCGGATACAGCGACGATCGCCAGCCTCCCCTGCTTTGCGCCCGGCACGTACAGATGATGAAGCCGAGTACTGTACGCGATGATGTCGATACCGGCAGGCGCCTTGATAGTTGCAACAACCTTGCCGGTTGCGGTCGACAGTTCAGCGACCTTGCCTTCGGTGCACGCGACCAGCAGGTGGTGATGGCCGGCGAGCGCGAGGCCGCGCGAACCCTGGCAGGTGTTGTGCCATCGTGCCACCACTTTTTTGGTGTGCGTGTTGATGGCTACCGTCGTGCCGTGCCACAGATTGGTGTAGGCGCGCTGCCGCGCATGATCAAACACCAGCGCTTCGGGGCCGCCGGGAATTGCGATGTCTGTGCTGTGCCGCAATACCGGCTTGCCGTTGCGCGAGGTCAGATCGAACACTTCAATCTGCTTCTTGTCCGGCTCCGTCACCCACACTTCATGCCCGGCGGCGAGATAGCGGACATAGTCGGGTCCGGACTGCAGCGGTTGGCGCAGCAAAACCTTCTGGTCGGCGGCGTTGACGACAATGGTTTGCTGATTGGTGCGATCGGTAATGAACAGCAGGTTGCCGTCCTCGGCGACCGACGTAACACCCTCGCCGTGTCCTCCGCGATACCGGGATCCGCCGGTCAGCGGCCCTATTTTTACGACCGATAGCGTCGCTGGATTGACCAGGTCGAGGTCGCCGGTGGCGCCGGCCGGCACCAGAACACGATGGAGCCGGGGAGAAAAGCCAAGGTCGTCAAAGCCGATGCCGTGCGCACCGCCAGGTATTGCGATGGCGGCGCTGGCCGGCCGCGCGCCTTGATGTGCATCGGCGACGCCCCCGATCGTCAGGCCGAGGATGCAAAGAAATAGCGGCGCCGAAAGCCGGCATATGGCTGATAGCTTGTTGCTCTGTTTCATGGTCCTAGTCCGTGTCGAATTGGTCCCACCAATGATGCGCCGGCGGCTCAGGCGTCGGCGGAATCGGTAAACGGTTCGCGCCCGGCATGACGCGAAACAGCGTCAGCCCGCCCTCCGCCTTGAACGTCTTGACCCTCTCAAAATAAGGCGGCGCCGGTGCCGGCGAAAGCCGCCGATTGGCGTTGTCGCTATGACCGCCGGGCAGATATTCGCGATTCACCAGCACGTAATCGCCGGGTTTGATGCGACCGGCGTGCACGGACCGATAGAGGGCGCGCGCGGATCTTACGTACGGCAACGGCGCGCCGAGTTCATACAGCTCCATCGAGCGCGGCCATTGATACGTGATCAGCTTCGCGGGATGCGCGTTGACGGTCGCTTGCAGCTTTCCGTAGGCCGTCATGTCCAGCAAACGCGGCCCGGCAATTGGCAGCACGACAATTACCAGCGCCGCGAATACCGCCAGAATGGCCATCGCGCAGCGCCGCAGCCAAGCATGAATTCGTTCAGTGCTGATGCGGCGCGAAACGCAGCCGGGTACGGCCAGCGCCAGCATCGCAATTGCGGGCGCGGCTGGAAGAATATATTTGCCCTGCTTGGACTGCGACAGCGAAAAGAACAGCAGCGTCCACAGCGCCCATATCAGCGGCAGCCGCCATTCCGCGCGCCGCACGCGCCTGAGCGCGAACACGATGCCGATCGGGAACAGGAACGCGAGCGGGAACAGGTCGTAGAAGATCGTCTTGCAGTAATACCACCAGGGCTGCAGGTGATCGAAGCCGACGAGAAAGCGGACGACGTTTTGATACATCACTACCGCACGTACGAAGTCCCAGCCGACAGCGAAGCCGGCGGCCACATACCATGGTGCGTTGACCAGCAGCACAAGTCCGAGACCCCGGAACGGCTTGATTGACGCAATGCGCCGCCAGAGACCGGCGATTCCGCCATGCTCGAGGCCATTGGCAACCAGCATGTCGAGGCCGAAGACCGGCAGCGTAATCGCCAGGCCCACCGGCCCCTTCGCGAGTGTCGCGAGCGCCACCCCGCCCCACAGCTCCCAATTGAAGCCCCGGCGGCCGCCGACGTAGCCGCTGAACGCGATCAGCGTGCCGAGAATCAGCACGCTGTCGGACTGGGCCGTAAAGAAGCCGTAGAGGATCCCCGGCAGCGCGGCCGCGCTCAGCGGGAGCAGAATCACCGGCCAGTCGGGGAACAGCCGGCGTTGCAGCCTCGGCAGCCAGCCGATCCACAGCAGCAGCGCGAGGTAGCCCGGCAGGCGGATGGCAGCGGGTATCGGCAGCCCCGCCAGGTGTCCGACAAGCCCCAGCCAGAAATACAACGGCGGGTACTCGATATACGGCACGCCGTTCTTGATCGGAATCAGGTACTGCCCCTGCGTCGTCATCTCGCGAATGACTTCGGCGAAGCGCGGCTCCATCGACGGTACCGGCGCATGATTGAACAGTGCGAAGGCAAAAATTGTGCCGACCGCGGCCAGCAGGACAGCGAGGGGATGCTCTGCACTCCACGCGTGCAATTCATACCAGACGCCAATGCGGGTTCTTGTATGGGGCTGCGGCGGACTTAAATCGCGGATTTGCAAGGGCGGCTACACGTCGGGGACTCGTTGAGACTAAAGACGCGCCTTCGCCCGATCAACTTACCATTGCGTAATCTTCTGGCAACATTGGCCGCTAGCCGCTACTCTCACGCGGAAATGGCGTGGTGAACCGTCATACGATTGTCACATCGCGGCAATAGACTTGCGCCCCGCACACGGATAAACAAGAGCCATATGCAAGACAAGCACATACTGGTAGTCGAGGACGAGGAACCGATTCGGCGGATGATCCGGTTCAGTCTGGAGCGGGCGAAATTTCGAGTCAGCGATGCGGCCGATGCAGCGGCGGCGCGTCTTGCGATCGCCGAAGCAAGTCCCGACCTTGTCCTGCTCGACTGGATGTTGCCGGGTGTGAGCGGCCTTGAGCTGGCGCGCGAACTGCGTGCGGACGCGGGAACCCGCGACCTTCCCATCATCATGGTGACGGCGCGTGTCGAGGAAGAAGATCGGGTCCGCGGCCTCGACCTCGGCTGCGACGACTACGTTACCAAGCCATTTTCACCGTCGGAACTCGTGGCCCGCATTCGTGCGGTGCTGCGGCGAACATCGCCGGGCGGCGCCGAGCAGCGCATCGAGCTCGGCGGCCTGACTATAGACGGCGCCGGCCAGCGCGTCAGCGCCGATGGGCAGCCGATTGCGCTCGGGCCGACAGAATACCGGTTGCTGACATTCCTGGCCGGTCACCCGGAGCGCGTCTACAGCCGCGAACAACTGCTGGACCGGGTCTGGGGGCGTAACGTTTATATCGACGAGCGCACCGTCGATGTGCATATCCGGCGGTTGCGAAAGGCGCTCGCGCCTTACGACTACGACCGCCTGATACAAACTGTGCGCGGCAGCGGCTATCGGTTTTCTCACCATGAGTGATAAGCGAACTGGCGGCGATCTCGAACGCATCGACCAGATTCGGCGCGACTTCGTCGCCAACGCCTCGCACGAACTGCGCACGCCGCTGACCGTATTGCGCGGCTATCTCGACATGATGAACGAAGAAGCCGTTGCCGGCGGTGCGCTTGAACCCTGGCGCGAGCCGCTCGAAAACATGGGGCAGCAGGCGGAGCGCATGGAGCGAATTATCGGCGACATGTTGACCCTTGCGCGACTTGAAGTGGAAGGCTCGCCGCGCAGCGATGAGCGCGTCGACGTCCCCGCTATGCTCGACAAGATCATGCGGCAGGCGAAGTCGATGGCGCAAGACAATCACGTGCTGCAATTTCATGTGCAAGAGGGGTTGGAGCTGCGGGGACAGGCGGCTGAACTCGAAAACGCCTTTTCGAACCTCGTATTCAACGCGGTGCAACATACGCCGCCGGGCACGCGCATCGACGTTCGCTGGCACTGCCAGGGCCGCGAGGCTGTCTTCGAAGTCAGCGACAACGGCCAGGGTATCCCGGCCAACGAAATCCCCCGCCTGACAGAACGCTTTTACCGCGTCGACGTCGCCCGCTCGCGCGCAACCGGGGGTACCGGTCTCGGCCTTGCCATCGTCAAACACGCGATCGAACGCCATGATAGTCGCCTGGATATCGAGAGCCAGCCAGGCGCCGGCGCTGTCTTCAGTTGCCGATTTCCACCTGCACGCATCTTTGGGGATCAATGATCGAAAAAAAGGTGGCTGCCCTGGCGGCAGCTTTGACCATGGCCGCCGGCTTCAGTGCTCCGGCGCTGGCAGATTCCACGACTGTTCACGGGGAGATGTTCACCGACTTCAGCTGGCTGGACCAGCAGCAGGACGGGCAGGATACGAACCTGTCGGGTTACGGTCTCGACGTCAAGCGGTTCTACCTGGGCGTGGAGCACGCTTTCGATGACTCTTGGTCGGCCGATATTACGACTGATTTCAACTACAAGCGGCAGGACGGCGAAACGCAGGTTTACGTGAAGAAAGCTTACGTTCAGGCGAGCTTCAGTCCTGCCGCCATATTTCGTGCCGGCTCCGCCGCGATGCCGTGGATTCCGTTTGCAGAGCATATCTATGGCTATCGTTACGTCGATGAAGTGATCGTCGATCGCCTGAATTTCGGCAACTCGTACGACTGGGGCATACATCTGGGTGGCAAGACCGCCGGCATCCTCAGCTACCAGACGGCGTTGGTCAATGGCGGCGGTTACAAGAATCCGACGCGCAACCACGGCATGGATGTCGCCGCGCGGGTCAGTGTGCAACCGGTCGACGGGCTGATCTTCGCGTTAGGGGGCTATAGCGGCCACCGCGGCATGGATTTCGCCGATGCGCCGGCGAACCGTACGGCAACGCGTATAGACGCGCTGGCGGCCTATGTGCAAGAGGCATTTCGGGTCGGCGCGGAGTGTTTTCGCGCGAGCAACTGGAATCATGTGACGACCGTGAAGCCCGATTCCGCCAACGGCTATTCCATCTTCGCAAGCTTTGCAGTCGGCTGGAACATGAGCATTTTTGGCCGCTACGATCGCGCCAACCTGAGCAGAAGCCTTAATCCTTCGCTCACGGATGAATACTACAACTTCGGTGCTGCCTGGCAGGTGCGCAACAACATCGACATCGCACTGGTTTACAAGCACGAAAACCGGAGCAGCAACAACAGCGAGTTGAGGACGGCAGAGATCGGCGTCGCCGCAAAAATAAAGTTCTAGGCTCGTCCCGCCGCATAAATGGTTGCGCGAAACAGCGAATAAATGACCGGCATGACCACCAGCACAAGGCCCATTTGCGCGAGCAGGCCGAAGATGATCGCGACCGCCAGCGGCTGCAGCATGGCCGCGCCCTGGCCGATGTTCATCGCCAGCGGCACCAGGGCGAGGATGAACGCCAGCGTCGTTAAAAAAATCGGCCGCATGCGGTTCCAGCCTGCCTGAATCAGCGATTCCTCGAACGGCAGGTCGTTTTTAAGCTCGTACAGTTCAGTGAAATAAAAAATGGCGATTTCGGTGACGATGCCGAGGATCATCGTCATACCCATAATCGCCGTGATGTTGAGCTCGATGCCGGTGATCCACAACCCGAAAAACACCACCAGCACCGCGAGCAGCGGCGCGATGATAATCGCGAATACGACGCTGAAGCGTTCGTAGAGAAACAGCAGCAGCACGAAGATCAACGCGAATGCGCTGACGAATACCTTGGCCAGGCCGACAAATGCGATTTGCTGCTGCTTGTACAAGCCGCCCAGCGTGTAGGACACATTTCCGGGGATCAGGCCCGGCTGCTGCAGTACCTGTTTGACCGCGGCAATCGTCGAGCCGAGGTCACGGCCGCTGATGCGCGCGGTGACAGCGACATAGCGCTTGAGATCTTCGCGCGTAATTTGCGGTTCGCCCTTGATGATTCTGATCTTCGCGACGCGTTGCAACGGGAACTCGTGCCCGTCCGGCGCACGAATCAGGAACTGCCCGATCTGATCGACCGTATCACGGAACTGCTTCGGCACCCACGCGCGCACGCCGATAAACTTGATGCCACGCCTTACTTGCGTCGCAACGCGTCCTTGCAGGTACCCTTGCACCTGCCTGCTGACAGTGTCGGGTGTCATCCCTTCGAGCGCGGCCTTGGCGCGATCAATTCGAATGTTCACAGAATTACCGGCAACGACAACACCGTTATGCACCTCGACGATGCCTTTGACGTTGCCGATTGCCGCGGCGACCTTCGGCGCCAGCGCCAGCAGCTGCTGATCATTGTTGCCGAACAGCTTGATGTCCACTGGTTCCGGCACCGCCGTAAGATCGCCGATGATGTCCTCCATGAGCTGAAAAGTCTCGATATTGAGGCTCGGCACTTGCGCTTCGACCGCTTGACGAATGCGGTCCATGACCTCATCGATCGGCGGGCGCGGGAACGGCTTAAGCCGAATAAAGAAATCGCCGCGATTGGCCTCGGTGATACCGCCGCCGAGCTGCGCACCGGCGCGCACTGAGTATGTTGCCACCGCCGGATTCGCATCCAGTATCCGGCCGACCTGGTTCAGAAGCCGCCGCGTCTCCTGCAGGGACATGCCGGCCGGCGAACGAAAATCCAGTACGAAACCGCCCTCGTCCATCTCCGGCAAAAAGCCCGAGCCGACTTGG
>DASSTE010000065.1:0-10464 GCA_035708085.1 Gammaproteobacteria bacterium
CCCGAACCAGATGACGAGCCGCCGCTCGGCATCGCGATCGGCCAGTACCGCGGCATCTACATCCTTGCGCAGCGCAGCGACGGACTGGTGCTGATTGACATGCACGCGGCGCACGAGCGCGTCACGTACGAACACATGAAACGCGCCCTGGCGGACGGCGGGATTACCGCCGCGCCGTTACTGGTGCCGGTGACGGTCGACCTGACCGCGGCCGAGGTCGAGCAGCTTGTTGAGGCGGCTGGCGACCTGGCGCGGCTGGGGCTCGAGGTGGACCGACTGGGGCCGTCCAGCATTGCCGTGCGCAGCCTGCCGCTCGAATTACGCGGCGCCGACGCCGCGGCGTTGGTACGAGAAATCGCCGCAGACCTGATCGGCGAAGCCGGCAGCAAGGGGCTGAGCGCGTCGATTGAACGGGTGCTGGCGACGCTCGCCTGTCACCGCGCCGTGCGCGCGGGGCGGCAACTGACACTTGCCGAAATGAACGCGTTGCTGCGCGCGATGGAAAAAACCGACCGCGCCGATCAATGCAACCATGGCCGCCCGACCTGGACGCGGCTGAGCCTGGCGGAACTCGACCGGCTTTTCCTGCGTGGACAATAGAGAAGTCGCTAGTGCTGAGTCGCCAGGACTGAGTGAAGAGTGCTCCGTTCTTCCTCCTGACTCAGCCCTGGCTACCCCAGCCACTGATATGAAAACAACTCGAGCCTCAGTCGGTGGCGCCGCCTCACCTCCGGCGATTCTTTTGATGGGCCCCACCGCGACCGGCAAATCCGACGCGGCGTTCGCGCTCGCGGACCGCCTGCCGGTCGAGATCGTCAGCGTTGATTCCGCGATGGTATATCGCGGCATGGATATCGGCACCGCGAAGCCGTCGGCGGCCGAGCAGGCGGCCGTGCCGCATCATCTCATCGACATTCTTGATCCGGAGGAAAGCTATTCCGCCGCGCAGTTTCGCAGCGACGCGCTGGCTGCGATGGCCGGCATCACCGCCCGCGGCCGTGTGCCCATGCTGGTCGGCGGCACGCTGTTGTACTTCAGGGCGCTGACTCGCGGCCTCGCACCATTGCCGGAAGCCGACCCCGCTTATCGTGCCGAAATTGAACAGGAGGCGGCGCGGTCGGGTTGGCCGGCGCTGCATGCGCGACTGGCTGAAGTCGATCCCGATGCCGCCGCACGCATCCACCCGAACGATGCGCAACGCATCCAGCGTGCGCTCGAAGTGCACCAGTTGACCGGCGAGCCGATGAGCCGGCGCCTGCGCGCTCGGCACGCGCCGCCGCCGTACCGGTTGTTGCGCCTCGCGCTCATGCCGGCGTCGCGTGCTCTGCTGCACGAGCGGATCGCGGCGCGCTTCGAAGCGATGATCGCGGCCGGCTTCATCGACGAGGTCGCCACGTTGCGGGCGCGCCCTGACCTGACAGCAGCGCACCCGTCGATGCGTGCCGTGGGCTACCGGCAACTGTGGGCCTATCTCGATGGCCGCTGCAGCCGCGAGCAGGCCATCGCCGACGGCATCGTCGCCACGCGCCGCTACGCCAAGCGCCAGATCACCTGGCTGCGATCGGAGCCGGACGTATGCCATCTTGATGCCGAAGCCGGCGACCTGATCGATCGGCTTGCATCGAGGGCGTGTGAGTTCATTCCCCACTAGCATAAAACGGCGGCAGCCCCGTATAATTCCACTTTCCGGCGCTGCATCAGCAGTAAGGTCATAACTAGAGCAAAGCCAAGGAGAACTGCGATGGCGAAAGGCCAGTCTCTTCAGGAACCGTTCCTGAATGCACTCCGCAAAGAAAGAATTCCGGTTTCGATTTACCTGGTCAACGGCATCAAGTTGCAGGGCCAGGTCGAATCTTTCGATCAATTCGTCGTGTTGTTGAAGAACAGCGTCAGCCAGATGGTTTACAAGCATGCGATTTCGACCGTTGTGCCCGGGCGGCCGGTCCATATTGCGCTGGCCGATGAAGGCGACGAGGAGTCGCACGACTGAGCGGCTCCATTCCCACGGACTGCTGATTGGCCGCTGCTGATCCTCAAAATAGCGAGCGGGCGGTCCTCGTCCACCTCGATATCGACCTCGAGCCGGCGCGCGGTTCAGATCGCGCGGCGGAGTTCGCTGAGCTTGCGCGCTCGGCGGGCGCCGACCCGGTGGCGGCGATCGGCGGTCATCGGCATGCGCCGGATCCACATTCGTTCGCCGGCGCCGGCAAGGTCGAGGAAATTCGTGCCGCGGTGGTTGCGAATAATGCGGACGTCGTGCTGTTCAATCACGCGCTGTCGCCCAGCCAGGAACGCAATCTCGAACGCGCGCTGAAGTGTCGCGTACTCGGCCGCACCGGCCTCATTCTCGATATATTTGCGCGCCGTGCGCGCTCGTTCGAAGGCAAGCTGCAAGTCGAGCTGGCGCAACTCAAGCATCTGTCGACGCGCCTGGTGCGCGGTTGGACGCACCTCGAGCGGCAAAAGGGCGGCATCGGCCTGCGCGGCCCGGGCGAAACCCAGCTCGAAACGGACCGCCGCCTGATCGGCGGGCGCATCAAGCAGATCAACCACAAGCTGGAAAAGGTGCAGAAGCAGCGCGCGCAGGGTCGGCGTAATCGCCGCCGGCGCGACGTGCCATCGATTTCGCTGGTCGGTTACACGAATGCCGGCAAATCTACGTTATTCAACCACCTCACCGGCGCGGATGTTTTTTCCGCCGACCAACTGTTTGCTACCCTCGACCCGACCATCCGGCGGTTGCCGCTGGAGAGCGCGGGCGTGGCGGTCGTCGCCGATACTGTCGGCTTCATCCGCGATCTGCCGCACGATCTGGTTGCGGCGTTTCACTCGACCTTGCAGGAAACTGAAGAGGCCGATCTCCTGCTGCACGTGATCGACGCGGCCGACGACGATCGTGCTGAGCACATTCGCACCGTCAACGCGGTGCTGGCGGAAATCGGCGCGGCCGACGTGCCGCAAATCGAAGTGTTCAACAAGATCGACCTCGCCGGTCGAGAGCCCGGCTGCGAGTATGGCGACGAGGGTCTGGCGCGGCGTGTGTGGGTATCGGCCGAGACCGGTGCAGGCCTTGATCTGCTGCGCACGGAAATCGCCCGCATCGTCGCGCGCGACACCGTCGGCGGCTGGCTGACGCTGTCGGCGAATCAGGGGCGGCTGCGCTCGCGGCTGTTCGGCTTGGGCGCGGTGCGCGAGGAACATCTGACCGGCGCCGGCGACTGGATCTTGAAAGTGAGCCTGCCGCGCCGCGATTACCAGCAGTTGCAGTCGAGCGAGGGAATGGGCGGCCTTTCCGATTGATACCTAAGGGATGCTACGATATGCACTTTGTGCCGCGCCGCGACGAGAGTGCGAATGAGCTGGAACGAACCCGGTCACGATAAGGATCCCTGGGGCAATAATCACAAACCCGCTGATCTGGATGAGCTGATCCGCAACATCCAGCACCGCGTCCGTGATCTCTTCAGCAACAAGCCGGGCGGCAAAAAGTCGGGCGGCAGCGGCATCCTCTGGCTTCTTCCCGTGCTGGTCGTGATCTGGCTGGCGACCGGCTTTTATCGCGTCGATTCCGCGGAGCAGGCAGTTGTGCTGCGCTTCGGCGCCTACCAGACGACTACCGGCCCGGGCCTGCACTGGCATCTGCCGTGGCCGATGGCGCGCGCGGACCTGGTCAATGTCGCGCGGGTGCGCTCGTTCCCGTATTCCAATGAAATGCTCACCGCCGACGAGAACATCGTCCAGGTCGCGATCGCGGTGCAGTACATCGTCGACAACCCGTACAAGTACCTGTTCAACGTGCGTCAGCCCAACCGGACGCTGGGCGAGGTGGCCGAGGCCGCGATTCGCCAGGTCGTCGGCAAGTACAAGATGAATTACATTCTCGGCACCGGCCAGAGCGAAATCGCCACCGCGGCGAAGGCCAAGATGCAGTCGATCCTGAACCGCTACGACGCGGGCCTCAAGGTGCTGTCGGTCAACCTGCAGAAGGACCAGCCGCCGCGCGAGGTGCAGGACGCGTTCGACGACGTCAACAAGGCGCGCGAGGACAAGCAGCGTCTGCAGAACGAGGCGCAGGCCTATGCCAATTCGGTGGTGCCGAAGGCGCAGGGCGATGCCGCGCATATCGTGCAAAGCGCCGAGGCCTACGAGGCGCAGGTCGTCGCCGAGGCGCAGGGCCGCACCAGCCGTTTCGACGCGGTTCTCGCGCAATACAAGAAGGCGCCCCGGGTGACACGCGAGCGGCTTTATATCGACGGCGTCGCCGACGTGCTGAAGAACACGCACAAGATCGTGATTGATCCGAGCGTCAAGGGCGGCCTGTTGTACATGCCGCTCGATAAACTGTTCAAGTCGAAACCGAAACCAAAACCGAAATCGAAGCCGACATCCACCGCGCAGGCGAACGGGGAGGGTGCGCAATGAGTGCAAAATGGCTTGCAGGTCTCGTCGCCACCGCCATCGTATTGCTGTTGCTCGATCTGGCGATCTTTACCGTCAATCCGGCGCAATGGGCGTTGATGCTGCGCTTCGGCAAGATTGTCGAGACGCAGTTCGATCCCGGCATCCATTTCAAGGCGCCGTTCATCAACCAGGTGGTGAGGCTCGACAAGCGCGTGCTGACGCTCGACAGTCCACCGGAGCGGTTCGCGACCGTCAACAAGAAATACCTGATGGTTGATTACTTCGCCAAATGGCAGATCACCGATCCGGTCAAGTTCTATCGTGCGACGGGTGGTAACGAAGATGCTGCGCGTGCACGCCTGGGCGAAATCATCAAGAGTCAGTTGAAGGCAGGCTTCGGTACCCGCACCGTGCAGCAGGCAGTGACGGGCGAGCGGTCCCAGTTGATGCAGAATTTGCGCGTGAAGGCCAACAAGGCGACGGCCGACTTCGGCGTCAAGATCGTCGACGTGCGCATCAAGCGAATTGATTTGCCGACGGAAGTCAGCGGCGCCGTCTTCGACCGCATGCGCTCGGAGCGCGCGCAGGTCGCCAAGCGTTATCGCGCGGAAGGGGCGCGGCTCGCCGAGCAGATTCGTGCCAAGGCCGACAAGCAACACACGATCATCATTGCCGACGCGCAGAAGCAGGCACAGCAGATTCGAGGCCAGGGCGATGCGAAGGCGGCGGCGATTTACGCGGCGGCCTATAACAAGGATCCGGCGTTCTACGCCTTTTACCGCAGCCTGCGCGCGTACCGCGCCAGCCTCAAAGGGGACAACAGCGTG
Organism: Gammaproteobacteria bacterium; assembly: GCA_035708085.1. Lineage (GTDB taxonomy): Bacteria > Pseudomonadota > Gammaproteobacteria > Natronospirales > DASSBR01 > DASSBR01. The sequence continues at coordinate 5,229 of DASSTE010000065.1, forward strand.
CTCGTGTTAAGCCCCGACAGTCGTTTCTTCCAGTACCTCGAGACGCCGAAAGGGTGCGGCAAGAGCTGCTAGACCACCCGTTCGCTAAGGGATAACCGTGGGCAAAAACGTTATCGTCATCGGCACCCAATGGGGTGACGAGGGCAAGGGCAAGGTTGTCGACCTGCTGACCGATCGCGCCGCCGCCGTGGCGCGTTTTCAGGGCGGCCACAATGCCGGGCATACGCTGGTCATCAACGGCGAAAAGACCGTGCTGCACCTGGTGCCGTCGGGCGTGTTGCGCGACAACGTGCGTTGCCTGATCGGCAGCGGCGTGGTGATCGCCCCGGATGCGTTGCTCGACGAGGTGAGGAGTCTCGAGGCGAAGGGTGTGCCGGCGCGCGAGCGGCTGTCGATCAGCCCGGCGTGCCCGCTGATTCTGCCGTCGCACGTGGCACTCGACAAGGCGCGGGAACGCTCGCGCGGCGCCGGCGCGATCGGCACCACCGGCCGCGGCATCGGCCCGGCTTACGAAGACAAGGTCGCGCGGCGCGCGGTGCGCATCGCCGATCTGTTTCACCGCGAGCGGCTCGCGGCCAAGCTCGGCGAAGCGCTTGATTATCACAACTTCGTTTTGCAGCACTACTTCCACACCGAGCCGGTCTCGTTCCAGCAGGTGCTTGAAGACTACCTGCGCTACGCGGAGGAAATCGCGCCAATGACCGGCGACGTGACCGCGCTGCTGAAGGGCTATCACGATCGCGGCGAAAGCGTGCTGTTCGAAGGCGCGCAGGGTGCGCTGCTCGATGTCGATCACGGCACGTATCCATTTGTTACCTCGTCGAACACGACCGCCGGTGGCGCGGCGACCGGCACCGGCCTCGGACCGCGCTGCTTCGATTTCGTCCTCGGCATCGTCAAGGCCTACACCACGCGCGTGGGCGCGGGGCCCTTTCCGACCGAACTGTTCGACAAGATGGGCGAGCATCTGGCGCGCCGCGGCCACGAGTTCGGCGCAACCACCGGCCGGCCGCGCCGCTGCGGCTGGTTCGACGTCGTGCTGCTGCGCCGCTCGATCATCAACAACAGCGTGTCCGGCCTCTGTGTCACCAAGCTCGACGTGCTCGACGGGCTGGACACGATCCGCATTTGTGTCGGTTACAAAACGCCCGAAGGCGAGTTGTCGATTGCGCCGGTCGGCGCGGAAGGCATCGCCGAATCGTCGCCGGTTTACATCGAGTTGCCCGGCTGGCGGGAATCGACCGTCGGCATCACGCGTTACGAAGACTTGCCGGAGAACGCGCGCGGCTATCTGAAGAAGCTGGAAGAGCTGACCGGCGTGCCGGTAGACATCATTTCGACCGGCGCCGACCGGGCCGAAACCATTGTATTGCGGCATCCGTTCGACGAGCGCTGACCGTGCCTCTGCTCGGCGTCAACATCGACCACATCGCGACGCTGCGCCAGGCACGCGGCACGCGCTATCCCGACCCGGTTGAAGCGGCGTTTATCGCCGAGCGCGCCGGCGCGGACGGCATCACACTGCACCTGCGCGAGGACCGCCGCCACATCCAGGAACGCGATGTGCGGCTGCTGAAGCAGACGTTGACGACGCCGATGAATCTGGAACTCGCGGTGGCCGATGAAGTGTTGGCGATCGCAGTAGACGTTGCGCCGGAGCATTGCTGCCTCGTTCCTGAGAAGCGCCAGGAGTTGACCACCGAAGGCGGCCTCGATGTCAAAGGCCAGTTGAATCCCACCGGCGACGTCTGCGAGAAACTGGCCAAGGCCGGCATTATCGTCTCGCTGTTTATCGACCCCGACGAAGCTCAAGTGGATGCCGCGGCGGAGCTGCAAGCACCGGCGGTCGAAATCCACACCGGCCGCTACGCGGACGCAGTCACCGCGGCCGAGCGCGACGCCGAATTCGGACGTGTTCGACGGGCGGTCGAACACGCGCACAGGAAAGGCTTGACCGTCAACGGCGGCCACGGCCTGCATTATCACAATGTTAAACGAATCGCGGCGCTGCCGGCGATACATGAACTCAACATCGGCCACTCGATAGTCGCCCGCGCGCTCCTCGTCGGCCTTGATGCGGCGGTGAGGGAAATGAAATCGCTGGTCGCACGGGCAGCGGCTTGATCTTCGGCGTCGGCACCGATCTGGTCGAAATCGCGCGCATCGAGCGCACCTACGCGCGTTACGGCGAACACTTCGTCGATCGCCTGCTGACGGATCGCGAGCGCGCGCTGTTCGACAAAACCCGCCGCAAGGTGCGCTTTCTGGCCATGCACTTCGCCGCGAAAGAAGCGATCGTCAAGGCGATGGGCACCGGCTTCGCGCACGGTGTCTGGATTCGCGACGTTGGCTTCTATCCGGACGAATGGGGCAAGCCGTGCGTGGAAATGTCGCCGCGGGCACTGGCCGTCTGCCGCCGCCTCGGTGCCGGCGACGGCTTCGTCAGCCTGAGCGATGAAAAGGGCATGGCGCTGGCCTTCGCCGTATTGAGTCGAGCGGCATAAAGCCGCCTGCCCAGCGCGAAGAGTTGGGCGGGGGGAAGATTTAGGATACCTTCATGGTTGCTGGCTGCAGGCGCTATGAGAGGAACGCATGTCTGGTTTTTTGCTTGATCTCCGTTTTGCATTACGCCACCTCGCCGCAAGACCAGCCTTCGCCGCGGCGGCGATTCTCACGCTGATACTCGGCATCGGCGCCAACACCACCGTCTTCAGTATGCTGAACGGCTACTTCCTGAAGCCGCTTCCCTATCCGCAAGGCCACGAACTTGTCAGCGTGCGCACCCGTCTGCCCAAGCTGTACCCATGTTGTTACATTTCGGTTTCGATACCGATGTACGAAGCGATAAAGGACGACGTTCCGGCCTTTTCCAGTGTGGGCGCAAGCCATTACGCGGCGTTCAATCTGCAGGCAAAGGGCCATGCGCAGTATGTCGCGGGTCAGCGAATCATAGGCGATGTGTTCCAAACGCTCGGCCTCAAGCCGGTGCTGGGCCATGTGCTCACCCGGGCAAACAACAGACCGGGGCATGGTCGTGTGGCAGTCATCAGCTATCGATTATGGCGGAGTAGCTTCGGCGGAAACGCAGCCGCTATCGGGAAACGGATCAAACTGGACGGGGAATCCTACCGGATCATCGGCGTTATGCCGCAAGGTTTTTCTTATCCGAATGGACATACCGACGTTTGGGTGCCGGAAACGGTCAGCGCGGCGAATCAGGGCGTCGCGAACATGTTCAATTTCCACGCCAACTTGATCGGTCGTCTGAAGCCCGGCATTGACCGCCAGGCGTTACACGCGCAACTCGACTACCTGCAGGCGCGGATAATGAATGCAGTGTCGCCCGAGACCCGCAAAAAATACCGCGACTACGGCTTCGAATTGACCGGTACGCCGTACCATCAAGTGCTGCTGGGCAACGACGGCACCAAGCTCTTGCTGCTACAGGTCGCGGTGTTGCTGGTTCTGCTGATCGCCTGCGTCAATGTCGCGAACCTGCTGTTGTCGCGCGCCCTGACTCGCAGCCACGAAATGGCGATGCGCCTGACGCTGGGCGCGACGCGCCGCGTGCTGGCGCGTCAGCTGCTCACGGAAGGATTATGCCTGGCCTTGCCCGGCGGATTGGGCGGCACGGCACTCGGCTGGTTCTGCTTGCGTCTGATTAATGGCTCGCCGCTCAACCCGCCCGTCAGTATTTTCAATATCGCGTTCGATTGGCGCGTCGCGCTGTTCATTTCCGCAGTGATTGGCGTGACCGCTGCACTCGTCAGCGTACTGCCGATCTTTTATCTGACGAAGACCGACTTGCAGCGCCTGCTGCAGGATGGCGGCCACACGGCCGGCGGCGGGCGTGGTGCACGTAAGACGTCGAACGTGCTGGTTATGGGCGAGATAGCCCTGGCGACCGCGCTATTGGGAGGCGCCGGCTTGCTGCTGCACAGCACGATCAATCTTCAAAACGTCGATCCCGGTTTCGATGCGGGCAACGTCTTGAACATGCGCTTGCTCCGCGCGCGCCAAGGTCCGCCGGATAACGCTGAACGGGTCGCGTTTCGGCGCGATGTTCTGCGGCGCGTGCGGGCAATGCCCGCTGTCGAGCAAGCCGCGATGGCGGGTTGGACGCCGCTTAACGATTACTTTGGACAGACAAAGTTCAAATTGCGCGGACGCGAATCGGTTTCAGATTCCGGGCCGAGCGTTACCTACGATGCCGTCTCGCCGCAGTTTTTCAAGACACTTGGCATTCCACTTCTGAAAGGGCGCGGGTTCAATACGTCCGACACGATGAATGGCCAATTGGTTGCAGTTGTCGATGCGCGCTTTGCGAAGCGGTTCTTCGCCGGCCGGAATCCGGTCGGTGAGGAAATCAACCTGGGCGGCGTGAGCCATCATCAGTGGGTGCGAATCGTCGGCGTCATCCCTCCGATCAAGCTTCAGAAGCTGGATACTACTGCGCCGTACGAAATCTTCATAAATGGTATGCAGTTGCCGGCGTCGGGAATGCGGCTGCTGGTGCGCACCACCATTAATCCCGCCATGCTGGTCAAACCGCTGAAGAGGCTGATTGCCGGAATCAATCCATCGATTGCAGCCTACCCGGGAATCACGAACCGTTACAGCCTGCAAAACCTGATCGACGCCCGGCTCCGGGGTCGGGAGGCTTTTCTTTTCGTGGTGCTGGCCTTCGGCATTCTTGCGCTCATGCTGGCGGTTATCGGCGTCTATGGTGTCCTGAGCTTTGCCGTCGCGAGGCGGGTCAAGGAATGCGGGGTGAGACTCGCGCTTGGCGCGTTGCCCGGAGACATCGAATGGATGATCGTCAAAAATGGCCTCAAGCTGCTCGGTGCAGGCTTGGCCGCAGGCCTGGCACTGGCGGTCATTTTCGGCTTCATGCTGTCGTCGCAGTTGTTCGGGGTGGTGCCGTACGACCCGTTGACACTGATCGGCACGGCGTTAATCCTCTCGGTCATCACGGTTGGCGCGTGCCTTCTACCCGCACGGCGCGCCGCCAAACTCGATCCGGCGGTAGCGATTCACGAGCAGTAATGTCCATCGATTTACACCAGGGCCGGCAGATCGGTCGCTGATAAAGCGCATCGGCGCGACTCTTGGTAGACTGCCCGCCATGAATGTGCTCGCGTTTGACATTGAGACCGTACCGGACGTGGACAGCGGCCGCCGGCTGTATGGGCTCGACGGGCTTGACGACGCTGACGTCGCTCGCGCGATGTTCCAT
>DASSTE010000066.1:0-8426 GCA_035708085.1 Gammaproteobacteria bacterium
ACCTCGTCGGGCGTCAGCATGACGACCACGGCGGCTTCCGCCGCCGCGTCGGCCATGTCGGCCACGGCAAGGCCGTCGTCGGCTGCACGCGCCCGGCTCGACGAGCCGGGCCGCAGGCCCACAGTCACGTCGACGCCGGAATCGCGCAAATTCAGCGCCTGCGCCCGCCCCTGCGAGCCGTAGCCGAGAATGGCGACTCTGCGCGCCAGAATCGGGGCTATATCGATGTCCGGGTTGTAGAGCATCTGCGTATTCTGGCATAAATCAAAAGTCGCCAGGACTGAGTCGCTAGGACTAAGTAAAGAGACGCAATTCTTGACTCAGTCCTAGCGACTAGCGACTAGCGACTAGCGACTAGCAACGAGCGACTAGGTTAAAATGCCCCGTTCACCCAGCAATAACAACGCCACCATGCGCCTCAGCCAATTCCCGGTCTTCACCCTCAAGGAAACGCCCGCCGACGCGGAGGTCGTCAGCCATCAGTTGATGCTGCGCGCCGGGCTGATCCGGCGTCTCGCCACCGGCCTTTACACCTGGATGCCGTGGGGCCTGCGCGTGCTGCGCAAGGTCGAGGCGATCGTGCGCGAGGAGATGAACCGTGCCGGCGCGCTCGAAGTGCTGATGCCGGCGGTGCAGCCGGCGGAACTGTGGCGCGAGTCCGACCGCTGGGACAAGTACGGCCCGCTGCTGCTGCGCATCACCGACCGCGCCGAGCGCGAGTACTGCTTCGGCCCGACCCACGAGGAAGTCATCACCGACGTCGTGCGTCAGGAACTGCGCTCCTACAAGGAACTGCCGATCACGCTCTACCAGATCCAGACCAAATTCCGCGACGAGATCCGGCCGCGCTTCGGCGTGATGCGCGCACGCGAATTCATCATGAAGGACGCGTACTCGTTCGACCTCGACGAGGCCGGGATGCAGGCGAGCTACGACCGCATGCACGAGGCCTATACCCGTATCTTCACGCGCATGGGACTCGACTTTCGCGCAGTGCGCGCCGACAGCGGCGACATCGGCGGCAACTTCTCGCACGAGTTTCACGTGCTGGCGGATTCGGGCGAAGACGCGATCGTGTTTTCGGATGGCAGCGACTACGCCGCCAATATCGAAATGGCCGAGGCGCTCGCCCCGGCCGGTCCGCGTCCCGCTGCGACCCAATCCATGGTCGCCGTCGATACGCCCGACTGCCGCACGATCGAGGAAGTCAGCCGCTACCTCGACGTCGCACCGGCACAGTGCGTCAAGACGCTGATCGTCGACGGCGCGGACGGCGGCCTCGTCGCGCTGCTGCTGCGTGGCGACCACACCATCAGCCATATCAAGGCGGAAAAGCTCGATCAGGTTGCCAAGCCGCTGACGCTTGCCAAACCCGAGCGCGTGCGCAGCGAACTGGGCGCCGAGCCCGGCTACATCGGCCCGGTCGGTCTCGACATTCCGACCGTCGCCGACCGCGAGACGCTCGCGCTGGCGGATTTCATCTGCGGCGCGAACGAGCCCGGCCAACACTACGTCGGCGTCAACTGGAACCGGGACCTCGCCGAACCGCAAACGGCAGACATTCGCGAAGTCGTCGCGGGCGATTTAAGCCCCGACGGCCGCGGCAAGCTCGGCATCGCGCGCGGCATCGAAGTCGGCCACATCTTCCAGCTCGGCACCAAGTACAGCGAAAAGATGCACGCGACCGTGCTCGACGCCGACGGCCGCGAGCGCACGCTGCTGATGGGCTGCTATGGCATCGGCGTCGGCCGCGCCGTCGCCGCGGCGATCGAACAGAACCACGACGACCGCGGCATCATCTGGCCGCAGGCACTGGCGCCGTTCACGGTCGCCATCTTGCCGCTGAACCGGAAAAAATCGCCCGAAGTCTCGGCCGCGGCCGACAAACTTTATGATGCCCTCATGGCCAAAGGCATCGACACCATTCTGGACGACCGCGATCTGCGCCCCGGCGTGATGTTCGGCGATGCCGACCTGCTCGGCATTCCGCACCGCGTGGTGCTGAGCGAGCGCAGCCTGGCTGCGGGCAAGGTCGAATACAAAGGCCGGCGAGACAAGGACAGCAGCGACATCGACCGCGAACGGATTGTGGATTTCCTTATGGAAGAGGTAGGCGCGCGTTCGAGTCGTTCAACCTGAGCTTGGCGAAGGGCTCTTGAACGTGCCGACTTCGTTGAGGAAATTCCTCGTTCTGACCCTGATCGGCCTCGCCGCCGCATCGCCCGCCTTCGCGGGCACCACCACGAAGCCGTCGCCGGAACTCATCGCCCTGGTCAAAAAAGCCGTCGCCGCGAGCACCAGCTTCGACGACCGCTTCGCGGCGCAAGTCTGGCTGATGGACATGTCCACGCGGCTCAAGCCGCGAATGCCGGACGCGGCCAAACGCCTCAAATTCCTGCGCCTCGTCCACGCCGAGGCCACTCGCGCCGACGTGCCGCCGGAACTCGTGCTCGCCGTCATCCAGGTAGAAAGCAATTTCCACCGCTTCGCGATTTCCTCGGCCGGCGCCGAAGGTTTCATGCAGGTGATGCCGTTCTGGCTCAAGGAAATCGGCAAGCCCGACGCCAACCTGTTCGAGCCGGACACGAACCTTCGCATCGGCTGCACGATTCTGCACTACTACCTGAACCAGGCGGACGGGGATTTGCGCGAAGCGCTGGCGCGTTACAACGGCAGCGTTAATCGGTACGCGTATTCAGATAAGGTGCTGTCGGCTTTAAGCCACACGTGGTATCGGGAATAAGTCGCCAGGACTGAGTCGCCAGGACTGAGTGTGGAAGGGGCCGCTTCGCGTCGGCGTCAGCGCGTCGAAAACTCCGCCGGAACATCACACTCGATATCTTCGACGCGTACCGCATCGACTTCCGCCCGCGGCGGCCCGTGCCGCAGCCACGCCGCCAGGTCATCCAGCGCATCCGCCTCCCCGCACGCCAGCACCTCGACGCAGCCATCGGCGAGATTGGCCGCATACCCGGTGATCCCGAGCCGCTCCGCCTCGGCCCGCGTACTCGCGCGAAAGAACACGCCCTGAACGCGGCCGGAAACTTTAAATCGTCTGCAACTCATTTCTAACTTCCACTTCTCCCGTCATGCTTAAATTCCGTTCGTGCTGAGCTTGTCGAAGTGCGGACGGAATTTCAATAACGAAGGAAGCTTGAAGAAACCCTTCGACAGGCTCAGGGCGAACGGGATTAAAAAAAGGGCTCCCGAAGGAGCCCTTGAATGCATCAAAGCGATTCGGGATCAATACATCGAACCGGAGCCGGAATTCGAGCCGTTTTCCGCGTTCTGCAGATATTGCTTGTCCGACTGCTCGACCTGGCCGACCTGCCAGGAACCGCGAGTCTTCGCGTGCTGCGTCGCCGCCTTGACTGCCTGCTGGCTCGGATAGGTCGGAATCGAGAACTGCTGGTTCGGGAAGATCAGGTCCGCGTCGTTGATCTTGTTGCTGTTCGCCTTGTAGATCAGCGGCCATTCCCACGGGTTGTTGTACACGTCGGACTGACCGGCGATCGACCAGAGGCTGTCGCCGCGCTTTACGTCGTAGGTCGTGTTCGCGGACTGCAGTTCGGAGTTGAGCTGGCTCAGAGTTTCGTACGCGCGCCGGCCTTCGCCGTTCTGAATCGCCTGCTGGCCCTGGTTGAGCCGGTCCATCTGGTCGCTGCTCAGGTTGGTGTAACGCTGCGCCTGCGCGAGCTGCTCGCGCGCCAGGTCGAGATAGCAGTTGTTGACGGCCTGCTGGACCGCCTGCTTCGCCTGATGGGCAAGATCCTGCGCACGCGCATCATTGCCGGCCGAAGCCGCCTGGTGCGCCTGCTGCAGCAGATCGTTGGCGTTGCCCGTATCAGTGCAAGGCTGCTGCGTGTTGTTGATCGCCATCTGCGCGTCCTGAATGGCCTGTTGCGTGGCCGCGCTCGGTTGTGGCGACGGAGGCGGTTTCGGCTTGCTCGCGCAGCCGGCCAAGGCAGCCGCCGCAATCGCCGCGATCGCCAATTGTCTGTACGGATGGTTAGACATTGTTGTCCCTCCTTTTATTGGCATTTCACACTAGCATTGGCGGGATCAACTTGCAAGTGTTCCGCCAAGCGCTTGAAATCTAAAGAGATTGCGGTGGAGATTTGGGCTCGTCGGCGGGCTTGTCGTCGTTAAAGCGACGGCTGACACGCAGCGCGCCGGCGGCGGCTTCCTTGGCCTTCTCGGCACTCGCCCGAGCGCGGCCGAAATCGCGGTGCTGCAAGGCTTGTTCGGCATTCTGCAGGTAGTGCTGCGCCTGGGCCAGCTCGGCCGGCGCCTCCTGCGACGCCCCGGCTTGCTTCGCCGCCACGATCGCCTGGCGCGCGTCGCTCATCTCCTGCACCGGCGCAGTCGCACAGGCCGCGAGCAGCGCGGCGAAAAAAACAATACCGGCAACCCGGAACTTTGCCCAGCGACAGCCGACCATCATGCGCGCGTCACCATTCTCATCGGTTAATCGGCTCACGTTAGCAATGAAGATGACTTATTGTCAATAAAGCGCAACTTGCCACTCCTCAATACGCTCGTGCGCTAATAAACTACCTCAACGGCACGACGATCCGGTCGAGATAATCCGGCATCCCCTTGACCCGCTCCAGGTGCGGATACCGGAGGCCGCCGTGGTAATCGACCTGCAGCGTTTCGTACTGCCCGGCGTTCTTCACCAGCAACGTGATCGGCGCCTTCGACCCCCGCGCTGTCCCGATGACATCCTTCAGCACGTCGGGCGAGAACGACTTGCGGTCCACCGCCGTAATCTGCATACCGGGTATCAGGCCGGCCTTGAACGCCGGGCCGTTCCACAACACATCCGTCACCTCGCCCTGCCCGTTCACCTTGAATCCGGCCGAATACATCGCATTGACACCCGCCCCGGCGCCCGCCTTCCACATCTTCGACGGCGTGCCCGTGTAAACCAGCTTGTAGCCGCCCCGGGCGATGCCGGCGAGCGGCGCATGGTACCGGTGCGTATTCAGGACGTGGTGCAGGAATGCCGCCCAGTCGTACGGCTGCACCTGGTTCAATGCGTTCACCACATCGTCGAAGGTATACGTCTTGGTGATGTAACTGCCGTTATCCATGCCGTAAAACAGCCGCGCGAAGTCGTTGAGCGAGCGCCGGTCGTGGCTCAGCTCGCGGATCTTCGTATCCACATCCAGCCACAGCAGCACGCCTTCCGGATAGAAATCCGTGCCGCGCCGCCAGTTGTGCCAACCGGACGGCACGTAATACAACATCGACGCCATGTCGGCGACGTCCTGCAGCGACCGCCAGGTGCGCCCCGCCTCGTGGTCCATCGCCGCCGCCGTCATCGCCAGCGCCTGGCGGAACTCGGCCGGCGTCCGGAAGCCGGCGCGCGCCGCCATCACCGTCGCCCAGTACTGCGTGAGCCCCTCGTACACCCACAACAGGTCACCCTTCATCGGCACCGAATTGAAATCCGGCGTCCACAGATCGTAGGGGCGGCGGTATTTGCCGTTCCACGAGTGGGTGTATTCGTGCGGGACGTCCGTGGCGCCGGTCAGGAAGGCCTGCGGATCGGTGAGGAAGTCCGCGTCCGTTCGAATATCGAAAGACTGGTGGTGTTCCAGAGCCAGTCCGGAGATGTGATCGGACAGCGTCAGCAACATGTGATAGCTGCCGTAGTGGTGCGCGCCGAACATCCGGTTTTCCTGCGTCACCAAGCGTCTGAAATCCTCGATCTGCTTCGGCGTGATGGCGAGGTCCGCCGGCGCATCCGCAACCATGTCCAGCATGACGGGAGCCTCGGCGCCCGGCGCCAGATCGACCTGCCTGAAATACCGGCCGGACACCACCGGCGAATCGACGAGGTTATTGAGCGTGACCGGCGCAAACCGAATCCACTTCGCTTCGCCCCCGCCCGTACCCGTATGTGGCACCAGCGCGGAGGCAAAATGCCAACCTTTCGGCAGCGCGACGCTCGGCCGGAGCTTGATGGCTTTCGACGCGTAGCCCGCCGGGTAAAAGACGACCTGGTTCCACTGGAGATCGGAGATGTCGGGACTCTGCGACAGATCACCGTCGCCGAGCCCGCGATTATGAGTGGCCGATAAAACGTCGAAGGCGATATTCAGGGTACTGACACCCGCCGGGATCGTCAGATGGATCGCGTACATATCCGCGAGATCGCGGCGCCAGGGCAGCCTTTTGCCATCAGCCTTGAACACCAGGCCCGCCACGTCCAGGATCGGCCCGCTGGGCGAGTGGTAGCCCGGCAGCCATTTTGGGTAATACAGCGTCAGCGCGCCGGGTTTGACCGGGACAGTCTCATGCACAAGGTAGAGCTTGCGCGCCGCCTGCGTCATGTCGACCTTTACGGTGAGCGTGCCCGGATACGGCCCGGCACTATCCGCGGCGACCGCAGGGCCGCTCCACAGGGCGGCAACCGACGCAGCGAAAAAGACTCCGACGAGTGAAAATGATTTCATGACGTCACCGATCCTCGCGCGTGTGCCAAAGCCGAAGGACGTAGATTATGGAGCCGCTGACTTCGTACCGAATCTCATAATGCCCGACCACGATACGACGCACCTCTCGCGGCTCGAACTGACGCAGGCGCAAGCCGATACGAGGATTATCAGGAAGGCGAAGCGGTGCCTTCACTAGTGACTGCACCGCATCTGCCGCCGCCGACCGGTTGACGGGCGCCAAAACTCGTAAAGCCGCACCCAATCCGTTTGTGCCCTGCTCGTCCATTTCAGTTCCATCAGCCCGCCGCGGAACGCGGCTTTTCGTCATCCAGGCTGTCCGCCCATGCCTGCACAGCCTGATGACTGATAACGTTACCGCTATCAACATCAGCCAGAGCCTCTCGTGTCAGCCTGTCACGCTGCTCTTCCTGATCCAGCCAATCCGACAGGGCTTCTTTCACAATCCAGCCACGCGAACGCTCGTAGCGGGACGCAATCTGATCGACCTTCTCTGCCAATTCTTGCGGAACGTGCGCGGTAATCACTTTTGTGTCAGCAGAAGACATGGCTAGCCTCTCCAGCTTTGATTCAATTTAAATCATAACGATTAAATATGATTACCACAACACGCGGCGACCGGCGGTTGCTCACCCTATGGAAAACCCTACAGGAAGGTGTACCATAACCTCCCCGGCGGCTAATCTGGGCTCGCCAACAAGAATTGGGGCAAGGGGTTTGGGATGATCAATGAAGAGCTGCAAGCTCGGATTGCGGCTGCGACGCAGCAGCCCGTCCGCTTCCAAGACAATGTAGTCGAAGCATTTCCGGTCGACCTCAGCGGCTCGCAATTCGAGCGACTCGGCCTCTACCTGATCCAGCGACTGCGCGACAGTATCCCCACGATGCTGGTCGCGCTGGCCGACTTCTGCGGCCTGCTGATTGCCGCCGAACTGGCGATGCTGGTGCAGGACGCCGCGGCATCCGCCCCGCTGGTCCTGTATTTCTCGCCTACCCTGCTTGCCTATAGCGCCATCATGACATTCGGCTATGGCTTCATAGATACCTATTCCGGCGTGGCGCGCAGCGGCCCCGACGAGCTACGCCGGCTGACGCTGATTACCACCATCCTGGTTCTGATCATCGCATCGGTAACTTACTTTGCGAGCGGCCGCCTCCCGATTACCGCCTACACCCTTGCCTGGGCCTTCGCCTTGTTTGCGATCCCGCTGGGCCGCGCCGCCGTTCGCGCGATCTTCGGCCATCGCGACTGGTGGGGCCGCAAAGCCGTCATCTTCGCCAACGATATCCGCACCGCAAAGCGCGTCCTCAATGCGTTGCGCGATCAGCCCCGGCTGACCCTGAAGCCGGTCGCGGTATTGGTGGGCGGCCCCGAGGTAACGGATGAATGGAACCTCGGGCTGCCGGTGCTTCGCGGCACCTGGGCCGGGCTCATCAAAGCGAAGCTCCGCGGCATCGACCACGCCATCATCGCGGTGCCCGAGCTCAACGACCCGGCGGGCCTCGAACTGATTCGCCGCTATGAATTCATGTTCAAGCACTGGACCATCGTGCCCTACTTCGTGCAGAACTACAGCATGTGGGTACGTGCGCACGAGCTGAACGGCCTCATCGGCCTGCAGCTCACCCACCGCCTGCTGGTGCCGACGCACCAGATATTGAAGCGCGCCTCGGATCTCATCCTCACGCTCATCGGCAGCATCGTCCTGCTGCCGATCGGGCTGGTGATCGCGCTGGCTGTCAAGATCGATTCCAGGGGGCCGATCTTTTACACCCAGCGGCGGCTCGGCAGGAAAGGCAAAACCTTCGCGATGCTCAAGTTCCGCTCGATGATCCAGGATGCAGACGAGGTGCTGCACGTTTACCTGGCGCAGCACCCGGAATCGAACGAGGAGTGGCTTACAAAACAAAAGCTCACGGACGATCCCCGGATCACGGGCCTCGGCCGATTTCTGCGGCGCA